>JAFSTC010000037.1 GCA_017450705.1 Lentisphaeria bacterium
CACGGGAGAACTGCGCAGTTTCCCGAACGCGAAGATCTATCTCTCCCCTGAGGAGGCGGACGCGCTGAAGCTCGACGGTCCGAATGTCGTCCGCGTGCAGTACAAGGACGGCCCCTATCACACCTTCGACGCTTCCGAAAAGATCGCCGACGGCGTCTATTTGCTGCCCGCCAAGGGGCACACCGCCGGAAACAGCATCGTCGTGGCCGAGTGCGACGGACTTTTCTACATGATGCACGGCGACGTCACCTACACCGACGAGGCGCTGTATGCGAACAAACTTTCCGTCGTCTTCGAAGACCAGACGGCGGCGCGGGACACGCTGAACCGCGTCCGCGCCTTCATCCGCAAGAATCCCACCGTCTACTGCTCGACCCATACGCCGCTGGGCTATGAGCATCTCGAAGCGAAGCGGGTCATGGATCTGGATAATCCGGTCGAAAATCCCCCGCCCGGAGAGATCAAGTCCAAGCAGGCGACGGGGAAATACGTGTGCTCCGTCTGCGGCACGGTCTACGATCCCGCCGTCGGCGATCCGGCTCACGGTATCCCGGCCGGGACGAAATTCGAGGACCTTCCGGAAGACTGGAAATGTCCGCGCTGCCGTCAGCCGAAAGGGAAATTCAACAAGGCGTGATCCCATGACCCGGGGACACTACAAAGTATCAGAAGAAACCCGCCGCCGTCTTCTGGCGGCGGCCGGGGAACTTTTCGCCTGTCACAGTCCCGATGCGGTGACGGTCCGCGACATCACCGCCCGCGCCGGGACCAAGCCCAACGCGGTGAGCTATCACTTCGGCGGCAAGAAGGCGCTGACCGATGCGGTGTGGGACTACTGTCTCCGGCGCTGGAGCGACAACCGCCCCGCCCGCTACTGCCGGGAGAACGAACACCTCTTTTCCACCCGGGACGGGAAGCGCCAGATCGTGACCGACCTCATCGACATTTATTACGAAAATCTTTATGCCGACGATCAGCCGCTGTGGGCGAACCTTTTTCTGCTGCGGGCGTTGATCACCGCCCAGGATCCGGAAAGGACCCGGGTGTTCAACACGTTCATCTTCGACCCGTTCTGCGACGTCTTCCGGCGCATCACGGGCAACGACGACCGCATGACCGCGCTCTGCTGGGTGTTGAACATCATCACCCCCGGTTCGTACATGTCGGCCAGCGCGACGGATTTCGACACCTTCGAGACGACCGAAAAGATCGACTACGCGTTCTGCCGCCGCCTTCAGGCGATGGTGACCCGCAACGCCCTCTTTTCCGTCGGACTGCTGGAGGAACATTGACGATTGCGATTCATGACTTACGATGAGTATGTGAAGCGTGGGAAAGGATTGCGTCTGTCCCGTCTGCGGGCTGCCGAAAAGAGTCTTCCGCAGAATTGAAAGCAAATGAGAAAAGGAAAAAAAAGATGACGATCTACGATTACACCGTCACGACCGGCAAGGGAGAGGAGTTGAAACTCTCGGATTACAGGGGAAAAGTCATTCTGATCGTGAATACGGCCACCAGCTGCGGATTTACGCCGCATTATGCGGACATCGTCGAGGCGATCCTCGCCGGGATCGAACCGGACAGGCTTTCCATCGCCAAGCTCACCGAGCAGCCGATCCCGGAGGACTGGAACGAACAGCGGCGGCTTTACGGGTTCCCGACACGGTGATAGCGGGAACCGCCTGGCGGCAGGAGAAATCTTGCCGCCTTTTTGCGTTTCTGGGGGCCTGTCGCGCAATGTCTTTCTCAGGTAAGTCACGTCAGTCGGGAATTCGACTCTGTTTTGCTCTTTACTTTGCCTTGTATATCCAATCACCAAGACTGTTAATATAGTATAATTTCTTCTCATTGTCGACCACTTTGAAAATATCTGAACTGCAATACTTTATTTCAGAAAAACAAGGTTCCAGAATAAATTCACCTTTGGTGTTGATCAATCCGCACTTATGATTACAACCGATTGATACCGGGGCACAATTCGCATGAAACTTCTCGACCGCGCTAAACTTCGGGGGAATGACAAATTCCCCTTCTTTATTGATAAACCCGATTTTGGTTGATTTTTTTGTGCCTGACGCTGCCGCCAGTCCTTCAGAGAATTCCCATGCGTCATTGAATTTTGGCTTGATCGCATAATTTCCATGCAGGTCTATATAACCGCATTTGCCATTGCACACAACCTCTCGCACTGGTGCAAAATCTTCTGAAAATGAACGGGCAGAAGTGAAATTGAAAGGAATGACGATTTCGCCGGATGTGTTGAGAAAGCCGGACAGCATCGATCCGTTCGGGAGCCACATGCTCGTTGCAAGTAACCCCTGACAAACATCGAGATGAAAGTAATATTTCGTTTGCGGTCCTATTATCCACTCGCCTGTCCTTGAAATCAGTCCGCATGTCGGTGTCGATATTTGTCGGCTTGTCGTCAGACCTGGGGAACGCGTTATGCATGCGAAGCCCTCATGAAAACCAGAGGTGATGATATCTTCCTTACATTCGAAAAAACAATTATTATCGAGATCAAAAAATCCCTTTCCCCACGAGAAAAAGGATTTCTCCCTTACGTTATTGACGTCTTCGTGGCAAAAGGGCACCACAATGACATTGTCTGAATTGATAAAACCGTAAGCACCATTCTGCCGCACCACCGCAAGACCTTCAGTCGAATGTGTCCCGTATTCATACATCGGGGGAATTATTTCATGTCCGGACTTGTCTATGAAACCGCATTTGTTGTTCCTATAGAATGGATAAAAAAACTTGATTTCATTCCCCGTATTCAATTTGGCTCTCCTTCCATTCATCCTTAATCAACTACCATCCACTGTAATATACCTTTCCGCGCTGTCTTTTGCAACCCGTAATCGGGGATTTTGGCGATTATCGGAAGCTTCTTCAGGAAAAACACCGACAAGACGAATCTGCCGACAGAGGCCCCGCTGGGGGATTTTTCTTCAGATTTTTTGTTAGACCACGAAAAATGGTAGGAGAGTTTTTTCCAGCCACCCTTTGGGTAGTGATAATACAGCCGATTTTGAGGTCAGCGTGGCGCTATTATCACCAGTTAGACCGTGGGTGGCGGTTTTAAACTCGACCGTGTTTCAAACCGCACCCCGCCAATTCCCGCGCGACAGGGTAGGATTGCTGACCTCAAAACTCCGCCGCATCCAACCCCGAGTTCGAATCCCTCGCGGGCGAGTTTTTAACCGCCACCCGGCTGGGTAGGATTCCGGAAAGCATTATTGCTGATTATGAACGAGTTGTGAAAACACTCCAGTTTTTCGGGGTTTCCCGAAATTCTCAGAATTCAGACTGAGAAGGGCCGAAAATCGGGAGAAAACGCTCTGATTTTGCGTTCTGAGTGTGTTTCAAACACACGGCGATATGGTTTGTAAAACCCTTTGTGTCAACGGGTTTTAGCGGCGGCTGTGCAAGCTGACTCTGATTTAAAGAATCTGATGGAAGCAAAAAAAATGGCGGAGAGAGAGGGATTCGAACCCTCGGAGACTTACGCCTCGGCGGTTTTCAAGACCGCTGCCTTAAACCACTCGACCATCTCTCCGCGGTCGGAACTTATTTTTTCGGGGCGAGACCCTTGAGCATCAGCTCCGTCACGTTTTTGACGAAGGCCGCCGTGTCCTTCAGAGGACTGCCTTCCGAAAGCAGCGCCTGATCCCACAGGATGTCCGCGTACTTTTTGAGATCCGCCTCTTCCGCGCTCTCCAGCAGCGCGTTCAGCGCCGGGATCAGCGGATGCTCCGGATTCAGCTCGAGGATCCGCTTGCTCTCGGGGATCGCCTGATGCATCGCGCGGAACAAGCGCTCCATGTGCGGAGGCAGCGCGCCGCCCTCCGTGATGAGACAGCAGGGGCTTTCCGTCAGACGGACCGAGAAACGCACTTCGCTCACACGGCCCTCGAACTCCTTTTTGAGGAATTCCAGAAGCTTGCCGAACTTTTCCTGCGCCGCTTTCACCGCATCGGCGGCACCGTCGAGCTCCAGTCCGTCCTTGGTGACGGAGACGAAATTCTTCTTGCGGTACTGGTTGAGCGACTGCATCACCCACTCGTCGATGGGATCGGTCATGAACAGAACGTCGAAGCCCTGCTTGCGGAAGTATTCCAGCGAGGGGTTGCTCTCCAGCGACTCGCGCTTGTCGCCCGTGATGTAGTAGATCTCCTTCTGGCTCTCCGGCATGGCGTCCACGTACTCGCCCAGCGTGATCTTCTTCTCCGCGGGGGTGTTCATGGAACCGTAGAGGACCAGATCCTTGAGTTTCTCGCCGTTGGTGAAATCCGTATGGAGCCCCTCCTTGAGGATGCGGCCGAATTCGTCGAAGAATTTGGCGTAGTTCTCCCGGTCGTTCTCGATCAGTTTTTTGAGTTCGCCCAAAATCTTCGCCGTGATCGTCTTCTCGATCTTGGCGATGTGGGGGTTGTCCTGGAGGATCTCCCGGGAGACGTTCAGCGGCAGATCGCTGGAGTCCACCACGCCGCAGACGAAACGCAGATAGTCCGGCAGGAGCGCCTTGCACTCGTCGGTGATGAAGACCCGCTTGACGTAGAGCTGGAGCCCCTTCTTCTGGATGTCCGGCATCAGCAGATTGAAGGGCGCCTCCTTGGGCAGGAAGAGCAGGGCCTTGAACTCGCTGGCCCCCTCGGCGGAGACGTGGATCGGCTTGAGATAGGTCGTCCCCGAGAAGTTGGAGATGTGGCTGTAGAAACTCCTGTACTCGTCCTCGGTGATCTCCGAGGGCTTGCGCAGCCAGATGGCCTTTTGGGAATTGACCACCTTCTCGGTGACGGTCTCCTTCTTGTCCTCGCCGACCTTGACCTCGGGAACGGTGATGGGGTACGCGATGTAGTCCGAATACTTGCGGATGATGGACTCCAGCTTCCACGACTCCAGGTACATCTCGGCGTCGTCCTTGAGGAAGAGCCTGACTTCGGTCCCCGGATCGGCCTTGTCGCAGGACTCGATGTCGTAGGAGCCCTCACCGGTGCTGCTCCAGCACACGGCGGGGGCATCGGAGCCGGAGCGCTTCGTCCGCAGCTCCACCCGGGAGGCCACCATGAAGGCGGAGTAGAATCCCACGCCGAACTGACCGATCATTTCTGGCATGTCGGCAGCGCCGGTGCCTTTCTCCTCCAGCATTTTGAGGAAGGCTTTGGTGCCGCTTTTGGCGATGGTGCCGATGTTTTCCTCCACTTCCTCTTCGGTCATGCCGATGCCGTTGTCGGTGACGGTGAGGATCTTTTTCTCCTTGTCCACCGAGATCGCGATCTTCCACTCCCGGGCCTGTTCGGGGGCGGTCAGGCTCTCGAAGTGGGCCTTGTCGATGGCGTCCGCCGCGTTGGCGACGAGTTCCCGCAAAAAGATGTCGCGGTTGGAATACAGCGAGTTGATCATCAGGTTCAGCAGCTGGCTGACTTCGGTTTTGAATTCGCACGAGCGCTTTGTCATGGTTGTGGCTCCTCCCTTGAAATGGTTTCACCTGAATATAATGATTTTTGCGGAAAATTCAAGTCGCGAACGGGAAAAACTGTTGCAAAATACGCAAAGGCGGGGTATAATTTATAGAGGGACGGTCTCGAGCCGTCCCGAAGATGGACCGCATCGCGGCGGAAAGAGTTCCGGCCGCGGAGGAGCGCTGTTGCAATCACGGGAGCTGTGCGAAGAGTTTTATGAACGAAACGAACAAGACCGAATCGTCCGGGCATGCCGAGAGTACGATCCCGGAGGCGTTGAAGGAAAAGCTTCATCTGTGCGAAGCCGTCTGCCGGGAGCTCGAAACGCTGGCGGAATCCCCCGGCACCAACGCCGACGCCGGCGCCGGGGCCCTGCGGGCGCGGTTCGAAGAGGTGCTCGATCTGCCCCCCGAATTCGAGGAGCTTCTGCGCAAGCGGTTCGAGGCGGCCATGAAACGGCTCGAACTCTCGAAAGAGGAAAACGCCCGCCGGGATGCCGCGTTCGCCGCTTTGAAGAACGAGGCCTCCGCCCTCGCGGCCGCCGGGGAGCTCGCCACCCTCAGGGAACTGGAACAGCTGGAAAAAAGGTTCCGCAGGTTTTCCGCGGAGAATCCCGGCGCGGCCCGGGAGGCCGAGGCTGAGTTTGCGAAACTTTCTCCCCTTCGGGAGCGCCTCCTCGCCGAGGCCGAACAGGAAAAAATGCTCACCGAGCAGGCCGACAAACTGACCGCCGAACTCGTTGCCCTCACGGAAGCCGAGGATATCGCTCCTCTCCACGACGGCAAGGCCAAGATCGAGGAAGCCTACGCGCAGCTGGGCAAAGTCCCGGCCGCGGCCGCCCGCCGTTACAGCGAAGCGCACCGGCAGGCCTCCGTGAGGCTGGCACGGCATTACGAGACCCTTGACCTGGCCCGCTGGGAGAGCTACACCCGCAAGCTGGACCTCTGCAAGATGCTGGAGGAACTCAACGCCCTGCCGGAGTCCGGCATGGCGGGCGCCGCCAAACGGCTGCACGAGATCCGGGAGCAGTGGAAGACTCTCGGCAGTGTCCCGCGGGAGAAGAGCGACGAGATCAATCCCCGGTATCTCGAGCTCACTCGGAGTCTCCAGCACAAGGTGGACGAATTTTTCTCCCGCCGCCGGCAGGAGCAGAAGCTGGCCGCCGCCGAAAAGCAGAAACTCTGCGACCGGGCCGCGGAGCTGGCCTCCTCCACGGACTGGGGCGCCTCCGCCGAAGCGTTCAAGGAGATGCAGAAGCAGTGGAAAGAACTTCCCGGCGCCGGCGCTTCCGAGCACGAGCTGTTCGGCAAGTTCCGGGCCTCCGCGGATGCCTTTTTTGCGGCCCGCAGCGCCGTCTTCGAGGAGCGGAACAAAAAATTCCGCGAGGCCGCGGCCGCCCGGGAGGCGCTGATCTCGGCCGCAGAAAAACTGACGCCGGGGGATATCCGCGAGGCCAAACGGCTCCGCGAGGCCTACATGAACGGTCCCCGTGCCGGACGGGAGGAGGGCGAACTGCGCCGCCGTTTCGATGCGGCGATGGAAAGCTTCTTCTCTTCGCGCAAGGACGATTTTGCCCGCAAGGAGGCTTCTGCCCGTGAACTGATCGCGGAGCTGGGGCGTCTGGCCGCCGATCCGCTGGCGGGGCAGGGGCGTGCCCGGGAGATCCGGGAGGAGTTCCGCAAGCTCGCCTGCCGCGCCACTGCGGCCGAAGAACGGGCCGCCCTCGACGCTTTCGGCAAGGCCCTGGAGGCCGCCGGGCAGCGGCGGAAGGAATCCCTCTTCGACCTGCTCCGGCCCCTGGCCGGACGCCTCGCCTCAGCCCTCGACGATCCCGGTGCGGAACTCCCCGGCGAAACGGAGCTGGAGCCCTTCCCGAAACTGCGGACCGCCGCCCGGTGCATCGCCGCTTTGCGCGCCGGAGAAGCCTCCGCCCGAGAGCGGCTCGACAAGTGCCTCGCCTCCGCCCGGGCCGAGCACGAGCGGATCATTGCCGCTCTGGAGAAGCTGGGCGGGGCCGCGAAAGAGGAGCCCCTCTCTCTCGCCGCCGAACTGGAGGCCGCCATCCTCGGCAATTTCGCCGCGGGAGAGGCCGCCGCGCGCAAAAAGGATCCCGCCGCCGACCCCCGTCAGCTCAGGGAGGCCTATCTCAACGCGGGCCTGCTGCCCGCATCCGAACTGGAAGAGTCCTTCCGGCGGTTCGACGCGGCCTTCGCCGCCGCTTCCGCCGAAAAATAACACCCAACATCGAAAGACAAAGAGGTCGAAATAATGAGTGACAAAAAAATCAGAGTCGCCATTTTCGGAGCCAGCGGCTACGCGGGAGAGGAACTTCTGCGCATCCTGCTGCGTCACCCCAACGCGGAGATCGCCGCCATCACGTCCCGCAAGAACGCGGGCGAACCCGTTGAGACCGTCTTCCCCCGCTTCACGGGATCGGGACTGAAATTCGTCGCCCCCGACACCGCGGAGATCGCGGGCCGCTGCGACGCCGCCATTCTGGCGCTGCCCCACGGCCTGGCCACGGAGTTCGCCATCCCCCTGCTCAAGGCCGGGGTGAAGGTCTTCGACATCTCCGCCGACTTCCGTCTCCGCAGCGAGGCCAAATACAAGGAGTACTACAAGGCGGATCACCCCGCTCCCGAACTGCTCAAGACGGCGGTCTACGGCCTGCCGGAGCGTTACCGCGAGCAGCTGCGCACCGCCGATCTGGTGGCCTGTGCCGGATGCTACCCCACCAGCTCCATCCTGCCCTCCGCGCCGCTCCTCGCGGCCAAGCTGGTCAGCACGAAAAACGTCGTCGTTTCCAGCTGTTCCGGCGTGACCGGGGCCGGTAGAAAAGTCGATCTGCCCTACATCTTCCCCGAGTGCAACGAGAGTCTCCGCGCCTACGGCGTCGTGGGTCACCGCCATCTGCCCGAGATCGAACAGGAAATGGCCGCCGCCGCGGGCGTTCCCGAAATGGCCATCAACTTCATTCCCCACCTGGCGCCCATGAACCGCGGCATCAACTCCACCCTCATCATGGACGCCATGCCCGGGTGCACCCTCGACCGGATCACCGAGGTCTATCAGGCGGCTTACGGGAACGAGCGCTTCATCCGCATCCTGCCTCCCAAGCGCACGGCGGACACGAAGTACGTCTTCATGACCAACTGCTGCGAGATCGGCTACAACTTCGACGCCCACACGGGCAAAGTCATCGTGACCAGCTGCATCGACAACCTGACCAAGGGCGCATCGGGGCAGGCGGTCCAGTGCATGAACATCCGCTTCGGACTGGACGAGGCCGCGGGGCTCCTGTAAGAGCGATGCACCGCAAGAGCCACGGCGAACCCCTCGTGGAGGTGCTGGACACCACCCTGCGGGACGGTGAACAGACGCCAGGGGTCTCCTTTTCTCCCGACGAGAAACTGGAGATCGCCCGGCTTCTGCTGGACCGGCTCCACGTCGACCGCATGGAGATCGCCTCTGCGGGCAGTTCCGACGGCGACAGGGCGGCCGTCCGGTCGGTCATCGACTGGGCCGAACGCCGGGAGCGTCTGGAGGCCGTGGAGATCCTGGGCTTCATCGACAACGGCAAGTCCGTCGCGTGGGTGAAGAACGTGGGCGGCAAGGTCATCAACCTGCTGGCCAAGGGCTCCGAGCGGCACTGCCGGATCCAGCTCAAGCGCACTCCCGCGCGCCACTACGACGACGTCTGCCGCGAAGTGGAAAACGCTTCCAGCGCCGGACTCAAGGTCAATCTCTATCTGGAGGACTGGTCCAACGGCATGCGGGAGAATTTTTCCTACGTCAGCGGCCTGATGAACCGTCTCGCGGGCTTCCCCGTGGAGCGCTTCATGCTGGCCGACACCTTGGGCGTGCTCACTCCCGAGGACGTGACGCGTTATTTCGACTGGATGTACCACTCCTGCGGCGACGTGCGGTTCGACTTTCACGGCCACAACGACTACGGTCTCGTGACGGCCAACAGTCTGGCCGCCGTCTGCGCCGGAGCCGATGGCGTCCACGCCACGATCAATGCCCTGGGCGAGCGCGCCGGCAATCAGATGCTCCAGCAGCTGGTGGTCGCCGTGAACGACCTTTCCGGCCGCAGGACCCGGGTCTCCGAGCGGGAGCTCCAGCACGCCACCGATCTCATCCAGAGCCTCTCGGGCAAGCGCTGCGCGTGGAACACCCCCGTGGTCGGCGCCGATGTCTACACCCAGACGTGCGGCGTCCACGCCGACGGCGACAGGAAGGGCGGCCTCTACATGAACCGTCTGCTGCCCGAGCGTTTCGGCCGCCAGCGGGACTACGCGCTGGGCAAGCTCTCCGGCAAGGCCTCCATCGACCAGAACATCGACAGCGTCCCCGGCGGCGCGGGACTGGATTCCGGGATCCGCGAAAAGGTGCTGAACGAAGTCGTCCGTCTCGGCGACCGCAAGAAGACGGTCACGGCGGCGGATCTGCCCTTCATCATCGCGGGCGTGCTCCACACCCCCAGCCGGATGCGCATCCAGGTGATGGATTTCACCTCGGTGAGCAGTCTTGCCGCCGCGCCGAAGGTCACGTTGAAGCTCCGCGTGGACGGCGAGATCGTCGAGACGAAGTCCGAAGGCGACGGCGGCTACGACGCCTTCGTCAAGGCCCTGCGCAAGGGTCTGCGGAAATTCAATTTGAAGTGTCCGCGCCTCTCGGACTACGAGGTGCGCATCCCCCCCGGCGGCCGCACCGACGCGCTGGTCGAGACCACCATCACGTGGAATCTGGGGCCGGGCCGTACCCTCGTCACCACGGGCATAGACTCCGACCAGCTGGCTGCGGCCGTTCAGGCGACGGAAAAAATGTTGAACACGGCGGTCCTGCCGCCGGAAGGGACCCGGGAGGATCATGGGTAAACTTTTTGTCATATCGGGCGATGACGATTTCTCCCGCAAGCAGCGGGCCCGGGAGATCATCGGCGAACTGGCCGGCGATCCGCCGGAGGACAATCCCGCGCTCGAGATCGTTTCCGGCGACGGCGGCGACGCCAAAGACGCCGTCATCGCCGGGCGTTTCCTCGACGCCTTGCGCACGCCGCCCTTTTTGAGCGACACCAAGATCGTCTGGCTCCGGCATTTCTCCGATCTCGCGCCCTTCTGCGAGGCCGAGCCCGTCGATCCCTACGACGGCATCATCGCCTTTCTCAGCGATCCGCTGCCGGAGGAGCTTTCGGTCGTGATCGACGGTCCGGGGCTGGATCAGAGAAAGAGTTTCGCCCGGGCCCTCAAAAACGCCGGCGCCGTCCTCGAGAGCAAGGCCGCCGCGAAAATGACCGACCGCAACTACGCCGACAGCCGCCGCATGGCCATCGAGGACTTCATGCGCAGCTCCGGCAAGCGCATCGACCGTGACGCCATGCAGTTCCTCTGCGAAGCCGTGGGCGGCGATGCGGGGGTTCTGGCCAACGAGCTCGAAAAACTGCGCTGTTACGTCGGCATGGCTCCCGACATCACCCTGGCCGACTGCCGGGAGATCGTCAGCCGCACCCCCGAGACCATCAGCTGGGAATACACCGGCGCGATCGTCTCCGGGGATGTCCGCCGTGCCCTCAGGCTCGCCGGGATCATGCTCGACGCCGGGGAGCCCGAAATAAAGATCCTGGCCATCCTTTCGGGCGAGTTCCAGAAGATGGCCCAGACCCGTCTGGCCATGGCCGAACTGGGCGTGAAGCGTCCCGGACCCAACACCTTTTCTTCCCTGCCGCAGGAGGTCCGCGAGAAATATCCCGACAACCCGCTGCTCAAACTGCATCCCTACCGGGCCTTCAAGGTCTGCGAGGGCGCGGCCCGCTTCTCCGACGGGGAGCTGGCCGAAAAGCTCACCGCCATCCGGGACGCTTCCCGGGCGCTGGTCTCCGGCGGCGGCGACCGGCGGATCATTCTGGAGCAGCTGACCTTGAAACTCGCCGCGAAAAACAGGAAATGATGATGGAAAAACTGCATTTCATCGGCATCGGCGGCATCGGCATGAGCGGACTGGCCGCCATGGCCGAAACGCTGGGGTACGACGTCACCGGCAGCGACCGGGGTTCCGGCCGTCCGGAGAACCGGCGGATCTTCTCCGCCCTCGAGGCCCGGGGGATCCGCATCTATCCCCAGGACGGCTCCTTCGTCCGGAACGGGCGGCCCGACTATCTGGTCTACTCCACCGCCATCGAGGAGGACAATCCCGATTTCGCCGCCGGGAACGGCATCCCCCGCCTCCACCGCTCGGTCGTGCTGGAAAAGCTCATGACCTCTCTGAAAGGCAAGACCACCGTCGCCGTCACGGGCAGCTGCGGCAAGAGCACCGTCACGGCGTATCTGGCCGAGGCGCTGGTCAACCTCGGCGCGGATCCCATGTGCCTCAACGGCGCCCTCTCCACGCGTTTCAGGAGCCCCGGCTTCGCGGGGAATTTCCGCCCGGGGCAGGGGAAATATTTCGTCTTCGAGGCCGACGAAAGCGACAAGAGCCTGCTCAACTACCGGGTCGATTACTGCATCGTCCTCAACATCGGGACCGATCATTACAGCAAGGAGGAGCTGGCCGAGGTGTTCGGCCGTTTCCTCGGGAACACCCGCAGGGGCGCGGTGCTGTCGCAGGAGGTTTACGAAGCGGTGAAGCCCTTCATCCCCGCCGGTCTGCCGGTCGCCGTCTTCTCTTCCGAACCGGGGGAAGGGCGTCCTTTTGCCCTGGAACGCTACATTTCGGAGAACGGGACTTTCCGCGCGGTCTTTTCGGGCGGGGACGCGGTGACGCTCCCCGTGCCGGGACGGCACGCCGCCCTCAACGCCCTGGCCGTTTCGGCCCTGCTGGAGATGCTGGGGTTCGAACACGGCGCGGCGCTCCGGGCGCTGGAGCGTTTCGACGGCCTCTTCCGCCGCACGGATCTCGCCGGGAGGACGGCCTCGGGCGCCCTCGTCTACGACGATTACGCCCACAATCCCGAAAAGATCGTCTCCTGCATCGGGACCATGCGCGAACTCTCCTCCGGACGGGTGTTCGCGGTGTTCCAGCCTCACGGTTTCGGTCCGTGGGGGTTCATGCGCGAGGAACTTTTCCGCTGTCTGGAGAAGACCCTGCGCCCGGAGGACCGCTTTTTGCTGCTCGAACCCTATTACGCCGGAGGGACGACCAGCTTCAAACCCACCTCGAAGGAGGTGGCGGCCGACTGGCGGAGCCGCGCCGGGCATCCGGAAAAATATCTCGATTTCGGCGGCCGGGAGGAATTGTCCGGCTGGCTGGAAAAAAACGCGCAAAAAGAAGACATCGTCGTCGTCATGGGGGCCCGGGACAATTCGCTCAGCGATTTCGCCGTCTCCCTGACGCATTGCGGAAAATAACCGACCAAAGGGGGGAAACGATATGAAAAAAAGACTGCTGACGTGCCTCGCCGTCGCGGCGTCCCTGCTGGGAGCCGCGGAACAGGGGCTCCTTTTCCACACGGACTTCGACGCCTATTCCGTCGACGCCAAATTCGCCGCGGGGGACGGCAAGGGCTCCGGACTGCCCGACAAGGATCTGCAATTGCGCATGTTCCCCGGGCCCGACGGCAAGGGCAACGCCCTCGTCCTGAACCTCGGCGAGCGCGTCCAGTACCGGGCGAAGGGCAATCTCGATCCCCGCAAGGGGACGATCTCCATGTGGATCGCTCCCGTCAACTGGGACTTCGGCGGTCTGGAGAGCCTGACTTTCCTCAACTTCAGCGAGAAGGGGCGGTGCATCCGCATCTTCAAGCATTCCTGGGGCCCCTACATCATCGGGCAGTACCAGTGGACACCCCCGGGGACAAAAAAAGTTTATTCCCGGCAGGTCCAGATGATGATCAAGCCCGCCGAGTGGGGCGCGGGCAAGTGGCACCACGTGGCCGTTTCGTGGGATCAGGACCAGATGCAGCTTTTCATCGACGGCGTGCTGATCCCCGAACCTCCCCGGGCCGGACGGCCCCGCTTCTGGAACAACAAGCCCGCGCCGCCGGATTATCCCGTCTCCCGGAAACCCTTCCCCGGCCCCCTGCCTGAACTGGGCTCCGGCGGGTGGATCACCCTCGGCAACGTCTTCCGGAGCAAGGTGCCCGAGACCCACCGCTCGGCGGTGGACGAGATCAAGATTTACGACCGTCCCCTCAGCGCCAACGAGATGCGCAAGGAGTACGAACGCGTCATGCCGCCCCGCCGCGAAGTCGCGGAGCCTCACCTGATCACCGTTCCCCGGGGGAAAACGCCCTCGGTCGCCCTGATGCGCCAGCCCATGTCCGAACCCACGCGCAAGATCCATGCCGCGGCCAAGGTCCGGCACGACGGCAAAGTCTTTTACGCCGAATTCGAGGCGGACTACCCCTGTCTGGTGAGGACCCACAAGGCCGACGACAGCGATCTGTGGGAAGACGACAGTTACGAACTGCATCTGGTGTCGCCCCGGAACGAGCGGTTCCAGTTCATCATCAACGGCAACGGCGCGGTCTTCCACACGAAGAACGGCGACAAGTCCTGGAACCCCGACGTCAAGCGCCGGGTCGAACTGGGCAAAAACAGCTGGCGCGCGATCCTCGAGATCCCCCTCGCGGCCCTCGGGTCGACGGAGGGCGAATGGCTGGCCGATTTCATGCTCTCCCAGCGCCTCGGCAGCAAGAACAACTACTACCGTTGGAGCAACATCATCTTCGACGGCAAATTCTCCGCCACGGGGAAACTGCGCTTCCTCGACCGTCCGGATTTCGTGGCCCTCCGGCTGGGGCCGGAACTGGATTCCGGCAAACTCTTTCTCGAGTCCGACGCGCCCAAGGGCGTCAAAGTCACCGCGGACTACGTCCCCGCCGGTCAGGCCCCCGTCGTCTACCCCGGGGCCCTCAAAACCTGGAAGACCGACCTGCCCGCCGGGAAACTGCGGCTCAACGTCAACGCCTCCCGGGGCAAGGAGTCTCTTTTCCGGTACAGCATGGACTGCTACGTCGACTATCCCCTCGAAACGGTCTTCAACACCGTGACGAAGGAAAAGAAGATCGACATTTTCCTCAACTTCAGCAACGCCGGGGGCGAGTTCCTCTCGAAAACCCTGCCCGCGGGCGTGAAGGTCACTTCCGAACTGCGTGACCTCAAGGGCAACGTCCTCTCCCGCGGCGAGGAGACGGTCAAGGAGACCAAGTCCCGGGTCTCCATCCCGCTGCCGGAGAACCTCGTCAAGGGCGATCACCTGCTCCGGGTCACCGCCGGGGATTTCGTCCGCGAGATCGACTACCGCGTGCCGGATATGACCCCTTACAAACTGCGTCTCGGCGCCGACGAGACGGTCCCCGCCCCGTGGCACCCCGTGAAGGAGCTGGGCAAGGGCCGCTACGCCGTCCTCGACCGGGTCTTCACCTTCGACGGCACTTCGCCGCTGCCCGTCTCCATCACCGTCAAGGGCGAGGAGCTGTTCGCGGAAAAGCCTGTCTTCAGTTTCGGCGGCAAGCCCGTCGAATGGCGTGACTTCCGCGTCACCAACCGGGCGCCCGACCGCATTTGTTTCGCCGCCGAGGCCCCGATCGGCTCCGGCAGACTGGATTTCGCGGGCGAACTCTGGTTCGACGGCATGTACAAAATGGATCTGGCCCTCAAGGTGCCCGAAGCCGAGACCTTCTTCTTCTCCGCCGCCGTCAAAAAGGAGTTCGGCCGGTACGTGCTCGACCCCTACATGCTTGAGTGGAAACTTGACCGGATCACCGCCGACGTCCGCGGTTTCAACGCCAACGAAAAGCGCGCCGCGGGCCTCATGTGGCTCACCGGCTACGAAAAGGGCTTCTGCTTCTGGAACAAGAGCAACGCCAACTGGGTCAACACCCCCGGGCGTCCCTCCTTCGACGTCCGGCGGACCGCTGACAAGGTCTCCTTCCTCGCCCGCATCATCGACAAAAAGGTCAGCCTGCCCCGGGCGGCCCGCTACACCTTCGTCATCCAGCCCACGCCGCCCCGGACCCCAAAAAAGAACCACCGCCGCTTCAACTTCTGCAGTTACGGCCAGTGCAGCGAAGTCACCCACGACTTCGGCAACGACGTCGTCGGCCGCATGCCCACCAGTCCCGTCATGGTCCGCCCCCGGAACCCCGAGAAGTTCGACGCCATGTATCCCGGGCGGAACATCAAAATTCTGATCTACACCATGCCCGGCCACCTCAACACCTGGGAGCCGGATATGGACCTCTGGGACAAAAACGACCGCAACGTCCCCGGCACCACCCACAGCGGCACGACCCTGGGCCGCCCGTGGCTCACCTGGCAGTACTGCACCAACGCCACACAGGCCCCCGCCGATCTCTGGACCTGGTGGATCGACGAGACCATGAAACGCCATCCCAAGTGCGGCGGGCTCTACTTCGACGTGGCCACCGTGCGCAACTGCGAAAATTCTTCCCACGGCTGCGGCGGCGTGGACATGTTCGGTCAGAAATATTTCTCCAACGACGCCCTCGGCCTGCGTGAGTTCTTCCTGCGGGTCTACAAGGTCATCCACAACCGGGGAGGGGACATCGTGCTCCACTGCCACGTGGCCTTCCTCCCCTTCGTGCATTCCTTCATCGACAGCTTCGCCCCCGGCGAAAACACCTTCCGCGCCGCGTGCAAAAATCTGTGGTACGCCTACACCGAGGAGTTCTCGCCCGATATTTATCTCAGCGAGTTCAACTGGCGCAAGGCGGGCGTGCCCTTCAGCATGATCCTCCAGCAGGGCCGCGCCTGCGACCTCATGCCCGCCCTCAAACAGTACCGCAGGGAGATCTGGGACAACCCCGAATACGCCATCCGCTCCCTCACGGCTCTGGCCGTCTACGACATCAACACCTGGGGCCACTACGTCAACCGCGGCGTCATCAACAAGTATTGGAAGATCCGCCGCGAACTCAACATCGACGACGTGACCGACTACTACGGCTACTGGGTCAGCGACGCCGTCAAGTCCCCCGAACCCAAAGTCTTCTGCGGCTGGTTCAAGTGGGAGCCCGGCAAAGGCCCCTACAGAAGAGTCCTCATCGTCTCAAACTTCAGCCGCGACCCCGTCAAGCCGAAACTTGAGATCGACTGGAAGAAACTCGGCGTCGAACCCGCCTCCACCTTCCGCGACCTCTGGAACGAAAAGGACCTCTCCCCCGCCGAACTGGCCGAGACCGTCCTCCCCGGCGCCCACTTCCTGATGCTCGGCATCAAGTGACCGCGGGAGTTATGCGGGGGCGCTATCGCCGCCCCCCGCACCCCCCGGCGCCCGGTGCGACCGGGAGCGGGATAGGCCGGAGGCACGCGGGCCGCGGGCTGGAAATGCGTGTTGCAAAATAAATGCGCGGTCTTCCCGCTTTTCTGCGGAAAGACCGCGCACATATTTTGCAACGGCTTGCCGGAAGGGGAAAGACAACGGCGTCGTACCCCCGCCGTTTTCTTTCCCCCTTCACCCCCTATCTTCCCTGTTACTCGCGCAAGATGGACCTGGCAAAAACAGCGACGCCGGATTGGTGATGCATTGTAAAAATGGCGGGACTGACGATTTCGAGGGGCGTACCCTTCTGCGGTACACCCCGAGGAAGCGGCTGTCTCGCGCTTTTGCAAGGCGCGCCAAGACAAGTCGGGGATTTTGACTGGGCCATCAATACCCGTATGGTGACGATGAAACCATGGCGGTTTGAAACTCCGATGGGCCGTCCGACAATGCCCCCGTCGGCGACATCTCCGCCCGTGGGCCGCGGTAATTCCCCCTCGGCCCGTCACCTGCCATCTCATCTCTCATCTCTTTTACTTCATACCTTTTCATTCCGTATCGTCCCCACTGAAAAATTTTTTATTCATACACCGGGAGAATACTTGACAGGCCGTCGAAAAATGCTATCTTAAGAACCGGTTAATTTTTGATATCTCATTCAGTGCAGGGAGGTTGACATGACGACCGTTTCTGGAAGAACTTTGACAGACGAACGTCTGAACATATCCAACGGGGAGATCGCAACCGGCATGATCCTCTCCAGCGGAGGCTCCCTTGTCGTGTCATCAGGGGGAACGGCGGTCGACGCGACCGTATTTTTCGGCGGAAAAATGTCGGCTCTCGGCGGCGCTCTCGTCTCCGGGGCGACGGTCTCTTCGGGAGGAACGCTGTTCATCTCCTCGGGCGGGACACTCGCGGATTCCCTCATCGACTCGTCCGGCAAACTTTACGTCTACTCGGGAGGCCTCACCAGCCGGGTGACTGTCATCGGCAATAAGGTGACCGTCTCCGGCGGGACGTGCGTGGATGACATCGTTTCCGGCGGCGGCATCCAGGATGTTTTCAGCGGCGGACTTGTGTCGCGTTCAGTTGTCTCCTCGGGCGGTAAAATATTGCTGGCCGGAGGGCAGGCATTGGATACCGTCGTCTCGAATGGCGGCAGTCTCTATGTCCGTTCCAACGGTTCGAATTTGAGTTATGCCTCCGGTGTACAGATCTTCTCCGGCGGCTTCATGGATGTCTATGACAGTTCCACCGCCGAGGGGACCGTTATCCACGAAGGCGGTTACGTCCGGGTGCGGAACTTCGGCGCAGCCAGCAATACGCGAATCGAATCCGGGGCATCCATGTATGTCTATTCTTCCTGCGGACTGGCGGTGGACACGGTGGTCTCCGGCTTCGCGCGGGTTTACGACGGCGCCGTCATGAGCCGTACCACCATCGCTTCCGGGGCCAGTACCAATCTTTTGCGAGGCGGCGGCATGAAGGATGCCGAAGTGCAGTACGGCGGTCTGCTGGACCTTCGCGAATCGGCACCGGTCCTCACGGGAAATATTCATGTGGCCGGCCAGCTGAAAGCGAGTTTTGACCAAAACGTCAATGCATCCGGTGCCATCATCACACTGGATCTGGTCGGGCGCAGCAGCGCGGACGATTACTCCATCGTCAACTTGGATTATCTGGGAGAAACAAACCTCTGTATCACTGTCGCCGCCGATCAGACGCCGGGCGTTTACAAACTGGCAAGCAGGGCGGCAAAATGGGATTCGCCCATTGCCCTTACGGTTCAGGGAGAAGACGCCGCACATGATCTGTCTTTGGATGTCGTTTATTCAGTGAACGGGAAAAACTACACGCTGGGAAAAAGCAGAGACGGCAATATCGCACTTTCGATATCCACTGCACCAAAAGGCAAAACAGATGACTGTATCCAGCTGTCACCTTATGCTGAAACCGGCCGTTTGCATTTGGGTCCATTGCAGAAATCGACATTCGAGATGGAATATAAAGGCACAGTCAAAAGGATCACTGTGGCCGGGGTGTCCGGCCTGACGGCGGATGATTGGTTTTCAGACGGCAGCTATCCGATCTTCCGAAATGCAAAAATCGTAGATGCCAACAAATCGATCGTTGCCTCCTGGGATAATAACTGGTGCGAACCCTATACAAAAGCCAACACGTTGTCGTGGACAGGACTGGCCGCTCTTGCCGGGTATACGGACGAGGACGACCTGTTCAGGGAATATCTCAACAGCCATACTGAATTCGGACATACCATCTTTTTTGAAGAACATCCTGAGCTTCGAACATATTTCAAGACGAGATTCCAGCGTTTCAACAGTTACCATGTGAGCACCCATAATGTCACAGGCATGTCGAATGCGGCCGCCAACCTTGCGACGGGGCAATTTATAGGATATCTCCAGTTTACGCGAGGTGAAATCGGCAATGTCACAGGAAGTCATGCCGTCACCATCTACGGTTTTGTCACGGATGAAAGCCGATCTGCCGATGACATGGATTATTACTGCGGAGTCGTCATTGCGGACAACAACTACAACGGAAAATTCAGTCTTTCCGAGAACAGCGAGAAGGAACTGAAAATCGTAGGGATCCATTGGGACCCCGACAATGAGATCTATTGTCTCGAAGATGATTACAACGGGTTTTTCGCATTTATCGAATTGTACCAGGTGCTGGATCAGCCTGGCGCTGCCGATTTGATCTGGTATCGTCCCGACAGCTGGAGTTCGGCTCTGACCATCGGAACGAATACGGCGGACGAGGCGGATATCCTTTATGACTCGGATAATCTGCTGGTCAGTTTCGCCGTCACCAACCAAGGTGTGGCAACAGCCGGCGCCTTTTATGTGTCTCTCTACGTCGACAACGAATTGTCTCAGATTTTCATGGTTGATCAGCTGGAACCGGACAAGATATCGGCGGGTCTCCGTTACGACATCGGGAAACTGAACGAAGGCAGCCATACGCTAAAAATCGTTATCGACTCGG
The DNA here is from genome assembly GCA_017450705.1 of Lentisphaeria bacterium. Lineage (GTDB taxonomy): Bacteria > Verrucomicrobiota > Lentisphaeria > Victivallales > Victivallaceae > UBA1784. Next base: position 19,704 of record JAFSTC010000037.1, read on the forward strand.
AAGACAATGTTGTGGAAAACTACGAACAGAACAACGTCTTCAGCAAGAACATCAATGTTCACCATTCCGGTGACGCCGTGGTTGTCAGTTCAGGAACGGAACTTCTCGTTCGCAGCCAAGCCGATCTCATCGTGGAATCCGGAGGATGGTGCCAGGTGGTCGGCTCAAACACCTGTCTGAACTCCGCAATCGTCTTGTCCGGCGGATCCCTTGTTTGCTATTCGGGAAATGCACTTTGCGGCACGACGCTCTCTGCGGCAAAAATGTCGATCGGAAATGGCGCGACAGCCCGGCAAACCGTTCTTTCCAGCGGGGCTGTCCTGGTCCTTCTTTCGGGAGGATTGACCGAGAAATCCATTGTTTCCTCCGGCGGCGGCGAAGACGTATATTCCGGCGCCATTACTTCCAATGCCACCGTTTTGTCGGGAGGAAGCATTCTGCTGGCCGGAGGCGTCGCACGGGATGCGGTGATACTCTCCGGCGGAGAGGAGAAGGTCCGTTTATACGACGGCAACCCCAGTTACGATTACAACGCTCTCATCGACGGCGGATTGCAGCGGGTCTACTCCTCGGGCGGCTATGCTTATTCTGCAACGGTGCGGAACGGCGGGGTCCAGAGCGTCTACTCCGGCGGTGTGGCCTGTGATACGCTGATCGCCGGCCCGGGTACCCTGATGGTGAATACGGACGGCTCCGCCTGCAATGCGACCATTCTCTCCGGCGGCACGCTGCGCATCCACAGCGGCGGCTTGATCTCCGGCGCGGAGATCGCGAGCGGCGGCACGATGTATCTTTCGAGCGGTGCCGTGCTGAAGGGAGATATCCGTCTCGGCGGCTATATGAACCTCCGGGACGCTGTCGGCGCGACAGAGGCCGTCATAACGCTGGACCTGGGCGGCCGTACGGCGGCCGATGCCGTCCTCGTCAGCAATTATGCGCTGCTGGGAAACACCGCGCTTTCCGTATTCGCGCCGCGGAAGAGCGGAACTTACAAACTCGCCGACGGCGCGGCGGGATTCGACAAAACCGTCACCATCTGCAATACCGCAAACGTCTGCGGCAGTCTCACCGTCGGCAGTACGGTCAAACTTGCAGGGCAGGATTTCACGTTGAACCTCGCCGGTTCCACCCTCTCTCTCACCGTTTCCGGAACGCCGGAGCCTCCCCCTGTTGCCTTCCTCTCCCCCGGGGATCTCAACGGCGACGGGCGGGCGGATGTCATCATGTCCATCACCCAGTCCGGCCACGGCGCGGAAGGGGCCACCGGCGCGTGGCTGATCCAGTCCGGCCAGACCGCCGCCTGGGGCGACCTGAGCCAGCGCAACGCGGGCTGGGAGATCTTCGGCACGGGCGTCACGACCGCCGGCAAAGCGACCTGTGACGTCTACGTGAAGAGTTCCGACAATGTCATCGGCGCCTGGGTCACCAACAACACGGGACACGTTTCGGGCTGGGAAACCGTGGGCGAGTTCGACGATGCGACACAGATCCTCGGCCTCGGCGACTTCAACGCCGACGGCCAGACCGATCTGCTTCTCCGCAACGTCAACGGCGCCGTGGGATGCTTCTTCACCAGCGGAGACACCACAGGCTGGAACTACTTCCAGAGCCTCGGCGACGAGTGGAAGATCGCCGCCGTCGGCGACCTCAACGGCGACGGCCGGGACGACGTGGTCCTCAAGCACGACGCCGGTTTCGCCGGCAGCTGGCTCACACAGTCTGACGGTACCATGGTCTGGGCGAATTTGGACACCCTTCCCGAGGGCTTCGCCGTCATCGGCGCGGGCGACTTCGACGGCGACGGCGTCGACGACGTGCTTCTCAAGAAAGGCTCCTACTACGGCGCATGGCTTGTTGAGGCGGGCAGCGTCAAGAGCTGGTTCGGCCTCGGCGA
>JAFSTC010000038.1 GCA_017450705.1 Lentisphaeria bacterium
CCCGAAAGCCGGGAGATCGTGACGCTCCCCGGAATGGCTCAGCTGCGGACGAGTTGCTGCATCGAGGGAGATTATACCCTGCGGGAATCCGATGCCTACCGTCATTTCGAGGACTCCATCGGTGCCATCTGTGACTTCGAACGCAGGGATTTTCTCTATGAAATGCCCTACCGCATCCTGATCCGCTCCGGTTACGACAATTTGATTACCGCCGGGCGCTGCGCCTCGGGCGAAGGGTATGCCTGGGATGTGATCCGGGTCATTCCCCCCGCCATCATTTCCGGGCAGGCGGCTGGGAACGCAGCCGTGGTCGCCCTCGATTCGAACTGCGGCATCGACAGAGTCGATGTGGCCCAAGTCCAGAAGAAGCAGACCGAACAGAACGTGATGATCCACTTCGACGATGTCCTGATTCCCAAAGATCTCGCCAATGCCGGAGAAAAGGGGGATGACATCGGTCATATTTGAGTCGACCGCATTTTCACCGTTTGTTTTTTATGCCCGGTGAAAATACTGCCGAACTTCATCTCTCATCTGTGACGATCGGAGGAAAAGGCTATGAAAAAAACGATGATGATCCTGCTCCTCGCCGGCGCGGTCCTTTCCCTGCGGGCGGACCACGGCGCGGGGGAATTGCTCAAGCCCGGCAGGACGTGGTACGTCGCGGTCGGCGGCAGCGACAAAAACGACGGAAAAACGCCCGGGACGGCTTGGAAAAGCATCGAGCACGGTCTGAAATTTTTGAAGGCCGGAGACACGCTGCAGATCGGGGAAGGCATCCACAAGACCGGCCCGGAAAAGATCATGCTTCCGGGAAAAAAGCGTTTCGTTCCGGACACTGCCACGCTGAGGACCGACGGCGTCCCCGGTTCTCCGATCCGCATCCGCGGCGCGGAGAACGGCAAAACGGTCCTGACCGGCGCGGTGTATTTGCCCGCGGCGGAGCGAAGAGCCGATCCGCAGCTGGCGGAGTTCGAACTCGCCGACCCGCCGCTGTACGACACCGTGTGGGAATACCCCTCCGATCTCATGCTTCAGCGGGTCCCGGCGCTCTTTCTTGTCAAAGAGTATCCCGGCACCTATTACCTGGCGCCGGACAACACCATGACGGTCCATTTTGCCGCGGCCGGGCAGAAGGGCGTGCACGTCTCTCACGACCGCATCGGCCTGAGTCTCCAGGCCTGTTACGTGATCGTGGAGAACCTGACTTTTACCTACTACCGCGAGGCCCTGTTCGCCCAGCAGAACATGGCCGTCACCCGCAGGGTGAATCACGTGACGATCAGGAATTGCACGTTCGCCAACACCTACAAGGCGGGAGTGATCCTCCACTTCATGGACAAGGCGCTCGTCACGGGCAACCGCTGCATCGGCAACGGCGATTACGGGTCGATCCGGGTAAGTCAGTCCTCCGGCAATCTCATCACGGGCAACTGGGCGGGCAGGAGCCCCCAGACCCGCCGGGACCTGCGGCCCTATGCGCATAATTACGCCATGCAGAAATACGGCGGCACCGGGGACAGGGAAAATCACTTCATCGGCAACGTGATGGACGACGTCTACGCCTTCCGCTGGAAGCCTCTGGCGGATCCGGGGTCCCGGTTCGAGGAGAACATCCTCACGGGCATTTTGTATGCCGAAAGCAAGCCGACGGAGATCTTCGTCCGCGGAAACCTTCTTGCGGGGGAAGTCCAGTGGATGAGCATCGGCCGGAATCTCGAGGAAAAGGACTTTGCCGGTTCGCCCGTGGTCTTCAAAGAGAACGCCCGCAGAAAAGAGGATTTCAAAATCGATTCCGAGCCTCTGCGGCGGGCCTTGAAACTCAAGATGGAACGGGAAGCGCCGGTCTTCCCCAAGGTCGTCTTCGAGGATCCCGTCGTGACGTATGCGGACGACACCGCCGCCGTGGTTGCGTTCCGCACGCCCGACAACGACGGCTGGGGAAGCTGCCGTCTCCGGGAGAAGGGGCAGGGGCGGACGGTCCAGTTCAAGTCTCCCCGGCAGGGTTCCCGCCACGGGCTGGGCCTGACCGGGCTGAAGCCCGCCACGGTCTACCAGTACAGGTTTGTTTTTTCCGGCCGGCGCGGCGAAAGTGCCCAGAGTCCGTGGATGGAATTCCGGACCGCCGCCGAAAAGGCCGCGCCGCAGACGATTGCGGTCGATCCCCGCAAGATGAGTCTTTTCGAGGCCGGTCTGCGCGCCCGTCCCGGGGACACCGTGGTGCTCCTGCCCGGGACCCATTACGGCCAGTTCATCCCCGCCCGCAGCGGCGACCCCGGCCGTCCCGTCACGCTCCGGGCCGAACCGGGCGCGGTGATCGACGGCATGGGATTCTACACACCGCTCGTCGATCTCTCGAACCTGAAGCATTGGATCATCGACGGCCTCTCCTTCGTCAATCTGGCCCCGCTGGGAAAGATGGGGTTGATCCGGGCGGAAAACGCTTCCGACATCACCATTCGCAACTGCCGCGGGGCCGAACACCCCTACACCGGCGGACCCTTTTTCACCGGGAGCGGGGAGGGATTCCTCATCGAGAACAACCTCTCCCGCGGCGGCAGCTACCCCCTGATGATCCGCGGGAGCAATCACGTCATCCGGCGCAACACCATCGTCAACGCCACGTTCTTCAGCATCTTCGCCGCCAACGTCAAGGGCCTCACCGTCACGGACAACATCTTCTACCGGCCCTGCGTCAAGGAAAAAAAGAATCCCGCGATCCTCCTCGAAAACATCCTCGGCAAAGTCGTCTGCGACGGGAACGTCTATTTTTCGCCGCATGAACACCACCCTCCCGGGGGGATGATCCGTAACAGGAATCAAAAAGTCATTCTGCCGCCCGGGACGATCGGGCATTGGCGCGAAAAGAGCGGTTTCGACCGCACGAGCATCTGCGCGGATCCGCAGTTCGTCAACATGGAACGGGGGGATTTCCGCCTGAAGGAGGGGTCCCCCGCGCAGGGAAAAGGAGCCTGTTTCAAATGAAGTTCATTTCCGAAAATCACGAAAACTGCTGGAACGCGGCGCTGAAACTGCTGCAGCCCAGCCAAAAGGAACTGGAGCACGGGCTGGAACTTCATGACACGCTCTTCGCCATGGACCACTTCGGGTTTCTGCCCTACGGGACGTGGAACGAGGCTTTCGTCGAGATGTGGAATGAACTCAAGGCGAAAAACATCGGTCAGCGCGCGCTCCAGGAACGCATGAGCCACGTCCACTACGACCAGTGCTGCCGCGACCCCGAATGCGCGGCGCGCTTCCGTACCGTCATGCGATCCAGCGGTCTCAAGTGCATGGTGCACACCGTCGCCGAAGGCAAGAGCCGCGAGGCGGACTTCAAGCGCATGGCGGACAACGTCCAGCTCCTGCGGGTCTTCCGCGACACGATCTCCCAGGCCGGGAGCGTCGCCGATATCCGCAAAATCAACGAAGAGGGCAGGATCGCCGTGATCTGGAGCGTCAACGGGCCGCCGCTCGTCGGCGCGCTGGAGGATCTCCACGAGGAGATGCAGTGGATCGACGTCTGGGAGCGCATGGGCGTCCGCCTGATGCACATGAGTTACAACCGGCGGAACTTCGCCGCCGACGGCTGCGCCGAAAGCGCCAATGGGGGATTGAGCGCTCTGGGCCGGGAACTGATCGCCCGTCTCAACAGGGTCGGCATCATCGTCGACGTGCCCCACACTGGCGCCCGCAGCAGCATCGAGGCGGCGCAGTTGTCGGAAAAACCGATCATGGCCTCCCACACGGCCTCCAAAGCCCTGTTCGACTACATCCGCTGCAAGGACGACGAAACGCTCCGTGCCATCGCCGACAAGGACGGTCTGGTCGGCGTCTACGCCAGTTCCCGGATGCTCGGCGGCACCGGGGATCTCCCGATGATGCTCCGGCACATCCGCTACATCGCCGATCTGATCGGCAGCCGGCATGTCGGCATAGGGACGGACACCATGTATATGCATCTCTGGCCGACGTCGGACAGGATCTCGGCCTATGAGAACGCCGAATTCACCGACCGCTGGTGGGGCAACTGGCGGGAATTCCCCAATCCCAACAAAAACATCCCCGTTCCCAACGAGACCCACTACGGCAGCCTCGGCTGGCTCAACTGGCCGCTTTTCACCGTCGGTCTGGTCAAATCCGGGTTCAGCGACGAAGAGATCGCTGATATCCTCGGCCGGAACTTTCTCCGCGTCCTTGCCGCCAACAGGGAAGGCGAAAATTAAAAAAAAGCAATCTTTTCGGCCCCTCCCGGTTGTAATTTTTTCGTCGGCGTGCTAATTTAAGGAAATACGTCTTTTTTCGCGGAAGGGGTTCCTTTCCGCATCGGGTGTGTCCGCGGACGGCGGCGGGCCTCGTTTTTCGGGGGGCCCGGTGAGCGGTCCTGCGGGAGAAAATGGAGGTTTTTGAAAGAATGTCCTGGATCGATTGGGTCATCGTCGTCATTCCGGTGTTCATCGTGATGTACGCCGGGTGGAACATCCGCAAGTACATCACGGGCGTGGCCGACTTCGTCGTCGGCGGGCGCGTCTGCCGGCGCTACGTCATCACCACCGGCAACATGGCCAACGCGCTGGGGCTCATAACGCTGGCCGCCTTCATCGAAGTCCATTACCGGACGGGATTCGCCCTGTCCTTCTGGGAGAGTCTGAAACTGCCGATCTCCGTGATGATCTCACTCTCCGGTTACTGTCTCTACCGCTTCCGCGAGACCCGGGCGCTGAGCATCGGCCAGTTCCTCGAGATGCGCTACAACCGCAGTCTGCGCATCTTCGCCTGTTTCCTGCGCTCCATCGCGGAAATGATGGCCAACATCATCATGCCCGCCATCGCCGCTCGCTTCTTCATCGCTTATCTCGATCTGCCCCGGACCGTCAATATTTTCGGTTTCCCGTTCCCCACGTTCATGATCATCACGGCCGTCATGCTGACGCTGGCCATCTCCCTGATCTGCTGGGGCGGCACGCTGGCCATCATCGTCACCGACACCATCCAGGGGCTGATGTGCTTCCCGCTGATCGTCGTCTTCGTCCTCTTCATCCTGATCAAGTTCTCCTGGCCCAGCGAGATCGTTCAGGTCATGATGGACCGGGGAGCCGGAGAAAGCTTCATCAATCCCTACGACATTTCCGAACTGCGCGACTTCAACCTCTTCTATTTGTTCGTCACCTTCTTCGGCATGTTCCTTCACGCGGCCAGCGGCGTCACCGGCGGCAGCAACTGCGCCGTCAGTCCCCACGAGAGCAAGATGGGTTCCATCCTCGGCGCGTGGCGCGGCGCCTTCACCAGCGTCTTCTACATCGTCATCGCCATCGGCATCATCACCGTGATGAACCACAAGAATTTCGCTTCCGACGCCAAGGCGGTCCGGACGAACATCTCCCAGAGCATCGCCAACGAACTGATCCCCGACACCGCGGAACGGGCGAAATTCATGGACGCCATCCGGGCGATCCCCGCAAACAACCACACCATCGGCAAGGACCGGCCCCTCTCCGACAAGCGGAACATCGACACCGTCTACTACAAGACCGCCGAGAAGAGTTTCGGGACTTCGGGGGAGGGCAGCTCCAAGGCCCAGCAGTACAACACGATCTTCAAGCAGCTGATGCTGCCCATGGCCATGCGTCAGATCCTGCCCGTGGGTCTGGCCGGACTCTTCTGTCTCATGATCGTGCTCTTCATCATCTCCACCGACGACAGCCGCATCTACAGCGCCAGCGCCACGCTGGTGCAGGACTGCGTCGTTCCCTTCTTCAAGAGCGACTTCCTGACCCCCGAAAGACACATCAAACTCATCCGCGGGATCTCCATCGGCGTGGGCGTGTTCTTCTTCTTCGGATCGTTCTTCATGGCGCAGATCGACTACATCAACATGTTCGTCAGCATCATGTACGGCATGTGGATGGGCGGATGCGGCCCCATGATCGTCTTCGGCTTCTACAGCCGCTTCGGGACCGCCGCGGGCGCGTGGGCCTCTCTGGTGTCGGGCATGTTCATCAACGTGGGCGGCATGCTCATGCAGCGGAACTGGGCCCGGTACATCTATCCCTGGCTGGAGGAGGCCGGTCTGGTGGACAGCGTCGCCAGTTTCCTCACCACCGTTTCGAGGCCGCTCAATCCCTTCATCGTCTGGGAGATGAACCGGCTGAAGTTCCCGATCAACTCCTATGAAGTCTATTTCCTGGCGATGTTCACGTCGCTGGTGGTCTACTGCGCGGTCTCTCTGCTGACCTACAAGAAACCCTTCAACCTCGACCGCATGCTGCACCGCGGCATCTACGCCGTCGAGGGCGAGAAGAAGATCCACTCCGCGTGGACTTTGAAGACGGTCTGGAGCAAGCTCGTGGGCATCACGCCGGAATACACCCGCGGCGACAGGATCATCGCTTGGAGCGTGTTCTGCTACTCCTTCGTCTACAAGTTCTTCATCGCCTTCGTCTTCGTGGTGGTGTGGAACCTCTTCTCGCCGTGGCCGATCGAGTGGTGGGGCCACTATTTCCTCATCGTGAGTCTGGTCATTCCGGGCATCGCCGCGGCGGTGACGGCCGTGTGGTTCACCTGGGGCAGTTCCCGCGACCTCATCAGTCTCTTCCGCGACCTCAAGCACCGCGTGGCCAATCCGCTTGACAACGGCATGGTCGACGGTCACGTCGCCATCTCCGACAAGGCCAAGTTCGAGAAACTGGAAGAGGCTTCTCCCGCCCAGAGCAAGTGACCCCGCCCCCCATGGGGGGACATCGTGCTTATTCGATAGGCCAGTTCCCCACATGGGTAGGTAACGAAAAAAGAACGTCTCGGCGGTACACTTTGCCCACGGGACGCGAGGCGGTTGCCGCCGAGCGCGCAGACCGAATGTGAATGGACCGGCAACCGAAGGGCAGCCGGATGCGCTCAAGTATTTGAGCGCAGATGAACGTAGGTCGAGCAGTAAGCCGTGAGCGAAGACGGGCAAAGCCCGGCTGAGCGCAGGCGCGCAACTTCAGAAGAAAATTACCCCGAGGTCCGCGCTTTTCCGCGGGAAGGAATAAAAGGAGGGGTCCGGGGAGGGAAAACCGCGAAGCGGTTGTCTCTTCCCCGGCAGGACGGCCCGTATTTCAGCAACGGTCCGCATTAAACTTACCTGTATGTGGAACAGAGCAACTCGATAAAGCAAGCGGCATCCGCAGGTAAACACCTCGGACGCCGTTTGAGTTTCCCGGCCCGCTTCCCGTTCGGGAACAGGCGGAAAAATGTCTTTCGAGTCCCGGCTCTCCTCTGCCGTGAGCACTGAAATCCGGTTTTGTCATGGGAGAGCAGTATTATGCCGCTGTCTTTTTCCGTACAGCGAAATAACTCCGGCAAAAAGAAAGACGACACTGAGCATTTGCGCGGGTGACAGCTGGTGAAATCCCCCGATATCGCCCCGATTGTCTCCCCGAAGAAATTCCAGTAAAAATCGTTCCGCGGGCATTAAAATCAAATACCATGCGGCCCGCTTGTGAAAAGGAACTTTCTGAAATAAAATCAGGAAGATCGCCAGCAGAGAAACCGATTCAATCAGCTGGACAGGTATCAGCGGAGTATTTCCGTATCGTTGATAAGGAAGCGATCCCGGAGGAAATTCAACCCCGAGGCAAGCCGAAGGCAAACCATAACAGCACCCTCCGCAAAAACATCCGATCCGCCCCAGCGCCTGCGCCAAAGAAAATGCAGGGAGAAACAAGTCGAAAAGCAGGGAAGGCTTTATCCGACAGACTTTCCCATAGACCAAATAGAAAATAATGCAGCCAGTCAGCCAACCGTAGAAGGTCAAACCGAACCCCCAGGGCATGGTCAATGCCTTCCACCCGCCGCGGAATATCACATCGGATAAATATGCGGTAAACACGCCGCTCAGCATGGACAGGGGAATTGCAATCATGATCTTGTTTTCAAGATCCGGCTCCTGCGATATTTTTTTCAGCTGAAAACGCACTGACAGAGTGATTGCCAGCAGGGCGATCCCCGTGCATAGGGGAAACATGCCCAACTTATTGCCGAACAGATCAATATATGGGAACATGTTTCGCCTTATGCACCGAAGATCAGGGAATGCGTTTTTTGTTGATGATGGAATAACAGCCTGCAATCAGATAACAGATTCCCGCAACACATCCCCACAGAATATTGCCCGGACCGACAAAGCTGTTGAGCACGATGAACAGAGCTCCGATGATCATCAGGAGTCCGGTGACGACCGAAAGCCTTGTTTTCCCGAAAAACGAAAGAACGAAACAAATCAGACTGACGATTACCAGTGCTGCCAGTATCCCGGCCATCGCGTCGCTGGTTCCGGCTGCGGCCGCCTGAGTGGCCGTATCGCCCTGTTTGGCCGCTTCTTCTTTTGCCGTCTCGCTGAGCCCGGCGATCGCAGCGGCACAGACCGTGGCGCACAGAATGTTGGGAATACTTGCCATAAAAGCGATGATGCCAAGAATCCATGGTGCATTGGACTTGTGTTGCTGCGTTTTAACTGTGACGGTTACATTTTCATTTTCCATGACATTTTTCCTCCTTATGCCGTTATTTCCCACCTCTGCACCGTGCAAAGATCGGTTTTGATGCCTCAGAATTTCAGATTCAAACGCCTGAGAAGTGGCGAGAATCTTTCATGGCTGAAAAAGGGTGAACTGGGATGATCGACTGCGCAGAATATTACGGGACGACCGTCTGCCATGTAATACTCCCACAAGCGGCCGTGAAGCTCACCGGGCAAGCCGTCATCGCTCAATTGTTTTCTGCCCTTTCCCAAATCCTCCGGAAGGGCCTGCCAAACTTTTTCTCCCCAGACAATGACGATACCCGGCTCAAGTTCGTGCAGCGCCTTTTTGAACAGGCACAAATGCCGAGGATCGTTGAATTTTTCCGGGTGCTTTTCCTTTTCCGTTGCCCCTTCCGGCTCCTGCAGATAGTTGTAAAAGGCGACCCGCTGATAGAATGCGACGAGTTCCCACGGGGCGAGTTTCCTCCCGGCGGCCGCATTGGCGAACTTTGTGAAAGTTCCGATCCATCCGCCCGGACTCTCCGCGACCCCCTGCTTGTAAGCCAGATATTTTTCCATGCAGCGGCTTGTGAAGTCGATATCGCAATCATCGGAGGCGCAATAATGCGATGCCCCGACGATCAGCAAGTTCCGGCTTGCCTTGTAATAATCTTTCCCGACATACGGCCTGAAGCCGAATTCCATCTTTTTGCCCATGGTCTTGATCTCCGGTTTTTTTACAGATGAGGCAGTTAAAAATCGAGAGCCTTCTTCGAAGCGGCTTCTTCTGTTTTCCTGATCATATTCCTGTACCAGTCAATATACCTTGGGTCGGCAATAAATATGGAAACGAAATTGCCCGGCTGCATCAAAACAACGGAAATCCGGACTTGTTTGCTGTGCATGGCGATGAATCTTATTCGAGGTACCCTCTTTTCCTGGATTTTTAATCCGGGAAACTCCTTTTGGTATTTTTCGACTATGCTCTTGACTTGGACATTCTGCAAAATAATACAGCATCCGATCATCGTCTGTTCCTTGCCCGAGCCAGCGAAAATGTACGAAACTTCGGAAGAGCCGTCATCATCTACGGCATAATTTTGCCTGAAGGTTTGTCCCCTCCATATTTCCGGAATTTCCGGGAGAAATTCATCCTCGAACATCGGTCTGGAAATACTTTTGATTTTTTTGTTCGAAACAGCCGCGTCTGCCCGGAGCCATTCTAAAGAGGATCCTGCATATACGTTTTTATAAAGTTTGATCCCCTTCCCCAATTCGCTGTTGGGGTATTTTCGTTGTTGATTCTGATCCAACTCTTGAAATTTGCTTTTCGCCTGCTGTTGTTCGACGAGTCGTTTTTGTTCGGCAAGTCGTTTTTCCTCTTCGGTTACGTACTGTATCAGTGTCTGGCGATACGTGTCGATATTCGCCTCAGTCGGGCAACACTCTTGATTCAGATACGCGAGGACGCATTTTTTGTACCGAACTGCTTCCTTTTCTTTTTTTGCCTCTACAAGTTGAAGAAAGTAGGAGCGACTCATTTGGGGAAAAGCATAACCGAATTTTTTTTGTGCGATGATCGAGGCTATATCAAGGGGGGATGTCCCGAAAATGATATCGTAACATTTCATTAGCTTTTCAGAGGCCTCGATGTTCCTTTTACCGTGGATCTCATTGGCGATCGCACAAGCCGCCGGAATATATCCGTTTTCAAATGATTTTTTCAGGTACTCTTCCGACTTTGCCGGGGCGAGGCGGACACCGTTCCCCTCTTTATAACGGATCGCCATATCGTACTGCATTTCCCTGTCGCCTGCATCGGCTTTCCTTTGGATTTCCTCCACCGATGCACATCCGGTCATGACGCTGACGATTGCCGCCGCCATTGCCGGAAGTACTTTTTTCGTGATGATCGAGCACTTCATTTTTTGTCCTTTCCTTGTTGTGTTTTCCGGTCAGGACACAAAAAAAGGCGCACCCTGACCACATCGTCACAGAGGTACGCCAATACACCCGATCGTCATGCAGACAGAGTACGCCGTTCCCGGCGTATCCGACAAGCAACCGACGATCCTTTTTTGAAATTGGCGTTTTCTGTGACAGAATCGTTCTTGCAGATACTTTGAGTATTTGCTGAGAGAGTTAGGTTATCTCAAGTTTTTCTCGAAGCAGACTCCTTCCGTTAGAGTTCCTGCTCTTAAGATAACGCGTCCCTCCGCAAAATTCAAGCCGTTCCATGAAGAATCGGATTATTGGCGCGGGAGAGACGGCCTTTCGAAGAGGGAGAACATCCCCCGGGCCGGTACGGAGGGTATGGATGGGTACGGAGGGACAAATCGGGGACGCACCGGACAGCATGCGCCCCGGCTCCCCCCTCAAAACATCTCGCTTTTCTTGAAAAGGGAAGGGGGCCCGGGGGAAGGCGGGTGGCCCCGCTGGCGGATGACGGCGCGTTGCCCGTTGGGGACGCGCCGGGCAACATACTGCCGAGTTCCCCTGCGGCTCCCCGAAGGGCAAGCCGCAGTTACACCGTAGCCGACGTTCGGCTTTTCACGTGGAAAAAAAGTTTTCCCCTTCCCCCGGTTTCCCCTGATCTTTACCGAAAGAGGGTCAGATGAAATTCCAGTCGACGGCGGCTTGAGCGGAGAGGCCGTTGGCGCCGACGAATTCGATGCCGTTGTCGGTGAATTTCGCGTCGGCGATCCGGCCGAAGTCGGCGGGGATCCGGGCGATGCCCTGGATGACGCGGATGGAGGCGGGGGCCGCTTTGCTGAACGTGAAGGCGGACTTCCAGCCGCGGCGGGTCAGTTCGTTGGCCTCGAGTGAGGGCTTGCATCCGGCGGCGAAGAAGGCGCAGCAGTCCTCGATGCCGAGGCAGCTGGTCCGGCCATTCCAAGGTTCGCCGTAGCGGCCCTGATTGGCGTTCCACACGGCGGTCCCGGGCAGGACGGCGTTGTCCTTGAGCGCGTACCAGATGTAGCCGCGTTCGGGGAAGGCGACGGCGGTCCAGCCGGGGAGGGAAGCGCCTTTGCGGAACCAGGCGTAGATGTCGGTGTAGCCCACGGGCATGGGCATGGTGGTGCCGTCGATGGTGTCCGGGGTTTTGAAGAGGCTGGGCAGCTTGGCCAGATCGGTGAATTCCGCTCCGGGCAGCAGGCACTGGAACTCCTTGTTGACGGGATCGGAGAAGATCCCGGGGTGCACCATGCCCAGATCGAACTTGCCCGTGGCGAGATAGGCCTTTTCGCCGGGGGCGGGATAATCGAGGATGGCGTGGTGTCCGATGGGGAAGGCGCCTTCCAGACCGGAGACTTTATCCTCGATGTAGATGGCTTCGTGGCGGTCGTCCAAGGTCACGGTCTTCCGGATCTCGCCCTCGGTCAGGGTGAACTTCATGCCGAGAGTCAGCTGAACTCTCGTCCCTTCGCGCTTGGAATCGACGAGATGCCACTTGGCGGTGGCGCTTTCGCCGTGGCAGGGAAAGGTGACGTTTTTGACGGGGTCGCCGTTGCCGCCGAAGGGGAGACAGAAGAAGTCGCCGCGCAGGGGAGCCAGCACCGGACAGCCGGAGAGGTCTTTCCCCTCGGTCTGCCACGGGGAGACGAAGTACGGGCGGACGGCTTTGCCGTCACCGGCAAAGGTCACGGGGGCGGTCTGGCCGCCGTTTTCGGTGATGAAGAAAGTGACTTTTTTGCTTGCGATCTCCCAGCCCGGCTGGCAGAACTCGGTTTTTTTGACGGCCGTTTCGCTCATGATGCTGTTCCTTTATGTTGTCTTACTTGGCCAGATTGAGAATGGTCCTGAAATCCCCGATCTCGTTTTTAACGACGCGGGTGGTCTGGTCGATCTTCCAGTCGATGTGCCACTTGTCGCAGACGTACTCCATGCTGGGCTCCCAGCCGAGGCGGGAATCCTTTTCGACGAAGGGGATGGCGGAGCGGGCGTTCTCGATCTCCGCCAGCGCCAGCGCTTCGAGCTTGTCGAGGAGTTCCAGCGAACGCTTTTTGTCGGAGCTGATGAGGAGCTCCTGATTGAGGAGCCACCACTGTTTGACGTTGCGGCAGGTGGTTGCCGAGCAGCGGATGAAGCGGCCGAGATTGAGCTCGGTCTCCAGCTCGGCGCGCTTGCGTTCCGGCGCGGCGGCAACGGCCTTTTCGTAGGCGGCCAAACCCTTGTCCCACAGGTCGAGGAAGGTGGCCAGCTCCCTCAGTTCAACGGGGAAGCGGATGCCGCCCGCGGGCTGGTTGATGTTCTCGAAGGGCTGGTAGAGAGTTTTGATGATGCGGTACCCGAAGTGGGCGTGGGGCGCGGTGGGGAACTTGATCTCACGGCTGGCCATGGTCCGGGTGATGCTGGGGCCGAAGATAAGGGGATAGGAGGGGCCGACCCGCAGCGGACCGTACTGATCCTCGTTGGTCGAGGGCAGATGGGGAATGGCGTCGCTCCAGAAGTTCCAGGCGGCCAAAAGGTGCGGCGCGCCCTCCTTGCCCGCCATGCGGACGGCGAGACGCCCCAGCATCTCGTCGGGATCGCACTGGGGGCTCTGGAAATACCACTTGCCGACCTCGGTGATGACCGAAGGCCACCAGCCGTAGTGATGGCAGTCGTAGAAGCGGGTGAGGCCGCACTCGCGGCGGAAGCGGTCCAGCTCCTTGAAGCGGCGGATCCACTGCTGGGGCACGGGGACGTAGGGAATGTCGCCGAAGTCCCAGGTCATGCCGGCGGTGTTGGCGGTGGAGAGCAGGGGCACGCCGTATTCGGCCGCCGCGTGACACTCGCTGTCGAAGTAATACCCCGGCTTGCAGACGCTGGCGGTGTAGTCCATGGCCACGCAGGGGAGATTTTCACGCTGGATCTTCGAGAAGATGTCGAAGGTCACCTGGATGATCACGCCTTCCGGCAGGTTTTTCAGGAAGCGCTTGCGGACCTCGAGGTCCGTCCAGCCCCAGTTGTAGGTGTTGAAGATGACCTTGGCGTCGGGGATGGCCTTGCGGATGGCGTCGCGGACCTTGGTGATCCACGCCGGGTAGTCGGTGCAGGGCCAGTAGCCGGGGCAGGGGCGGTTGTCGCCGGGGTCGTTCTCGCCGCTGCGGCGGCCCGTGGTGGCGGGGTCCTTGCTGGGGAACACGGCGGACTCGCCCACCAGCATCACGCCCCTGACGCCCTTGTGGTAGTTGAGGAGCCGGGTGTAGACGTTTTCGAAGAATTTGTCCGCGTCGGGATCGTCGGGATGCTTGTAGGCGGGCAGATAGCTGTAGAGATAGGTGTCGATCCCGTACTTCGCCGCGCGGAAGATCACGTCGTTGATGTCGAGGTAGCCCGTCTGGGTGAGGTCGATGTCCTTGATGAAAATGGTGATGGCGTCGAAACCGGCGTGCAGGATGGCGTTGAGGTGGGCGTCGGGGAACTTGTCGATGCCCCAGCCGGAGTGGACGATCCGGGGGGTGATGAGGCGCTCGCGCTTCTCCGTGCCGTGCTTGAGGAAGGGCGCTTCGCGGAGATTCATGATGTCCTCGAGATAGACGCCGCCGAAGTGGACGCCGCGGTCGCCCGAGGCGGAAATTTTTACGGCGTCTTCCGTCACGGTGAGGACAAAGGTCCCGTCGCCGGTGACGTCTTTGGAGATCTCAAGGTAGATGCCTTTTTTCTCCCCGGGGGCGAGCTTGAGTTCCATCCCCATGGAGACGAGGAAATAATCCTGAAGATCCTTTGCCGTATCGACCACGGAGGCCGGGGCGGAACCGTCGAAACTGATGACCCAGTTTTCATCGATGACGGTCTCGTCCGCCGCCGGAACGGCCGCAAGATCCCGCACGCCGGGTTTGTGCACCTGGTCCATCCGGGTGCGGAACTGATAATTTTTTTCCATTTGCACTCTCCCTTCAAGAGCGTTTCAGGTTGTTTCCGATTCAAAATCTCGCGTCGACGTAGCTGACCCAGCCGCCGGCCTTGACCAGATCCAGATCGAAATCGCCGATCTCGAAGTCGAAGACGGCTTTTTTGCCGCCGCCCGAGACGGTGAACTTTTTGTTGTCGAGGTCCATTTCGAGGGAGGCGTCTTCTTTGGAGAACTCCCGGAAGAGGGCATCGATCTTCTCCTTATCGAGGGAGATGGCCAGCATGCCGCAGTTGAACATGTTTTGGCGGAAGATGCGGGCGAAATTCTCGGCGATCACCAGATCGATGCCGTTGCACTCCAGCGCCCAGGGCGCGTGCTCACGGGAGGAGCCGCAGCCGAAGTTGGCGCGGGTGACGACCACGCTTTTGCCCGCCAGATCCCTCTTGGGATCGAATCCCTCCAGGATCAGGTCTTCGAGGCAGTAAGGTTTGAGGGCGGCCTTGGTGGATTCCGTCAGGTATTTCGCGGGGATGATCTCATCGGTGTTGATGTCCGAACGGTCGAGAAAAAGTATTTTGCCGTTGAAGTTTTTCATGTCGGAGGATCCTTCCTGCCCTATTTGAAAAGTTCGGAGTTCGTGATGTGCCCGGCGATGGCCGTCGCGGCCGCCGTGGCGGGGCTCATCAGGTGGATCATGCCGCCTTTGCCCATACGGCCGTTGAAGTTGCGGTTCGTCGTCGAGGCGCAGACCTCTCCGGAGGCCAGGACGCCGTTGCTCATGCCGAGACAGGCGCCGCAGGTGGGATTGGTGACGCAGAAACCGGCGTCCAAGAAGTCGGCGATCAGACCTTCCGCCAGCGCCTGTCTGCAGACCAGCGGCGTGGCCGGGGCGAGGATGGCGCGGATCCCCGGGGCGATCTTTTTGCCGCGGACGATCCGGGCCGCCACCCGCAGATCCTCGATCCGCCCGTTGGTGCAGCTGCCGATGTAGACCTGATCGACCTTCGTTCCCTCCAGCTCCCGGACCGGTTTCACCTGATCGGGTTTGTATTTGACCGTTGCCACGGGTTCGATGCATGAAGCGTCGATCTCGAGGATCCGGGTGTAGGAGGCATCCGCGTCGGGCAGGAATCCCGAATAGGCGGCGAGGGCGGCTTCTTTACTCGGGAACTCCTCTTTGATGAAAGGCCAGAGGTAGTCCACCGTGACCATGTCGGGATAGCAGATGCCGCAGGTGGCTCCGGCTTCCACGGCCATGTTGCAGATGGTCATGCGGCCCTCCATGGAGAGTTCGGAGACGGCCTGTCCGGCGAATTCGATCACCTGGTCCGTCGCGCCGTTGACCGTGAGTTCCCTGATGATCCAGAGGATGGCGTCCTTGGCGTAGACGCCGGGACGGAGACTGTTGTTGAGCACGACCTTGATGGTCCGGGGCTCCCGCATGGCGCAGACGCCTTTGAGGATCCCCACTTCGAGATCGGTTGTCCCCACGCCGGCCGCGAAGGCGCCGAAGGCCCCGTGGGTACAGGTGTGGGAATCGCCCATGATGATGGTGTATCCGGGACGGACGAATCCCTTTTCGGGAAAGATGGCGTGGCAGACGCCGTTGGCGCCCACGTCGAAGAAGTCCCTGATCCCGTGACGGCGGGTCCAGTCCCGGAGCGTCTTGCCCTGTTCGGCCGTCTTGGAGTCCTTGGCCGGCGACACGTGGTCGATGACGGCCTTGATCTTCTCCGGATCGAAGACCCGGTCTCTTCCGATGGAGACCAGATCGTTGATGGCGATCGGCGTCGTGATCTCATGACAGAAAACCCTGTCCAGGGAGATGATCCGCACACCGGCGCCCGGCCGGGCGACCTCGTGTGCGTCGAAAATCTTTTGTGCGACGGTTCTTCCCATAAAGTATGCCGTTCTCCTGTTTTGGTGACCTCGTGGTAAGTATGTTCGGCGGAGGAGGGACGACTCCCCGGCCCTCCTTATTTTGCCTTGTCGATCCCGTCCAGCCAGACGATCGGGGCCTTCCAGCCCTTGACGGTGAATTTCCGTCCCGACACCCGGACGCGCTTGTTGACGAAGGGATTGAGCATGCCCGGCTCCTCGGCGCAGATGAAGCCGAGGTTCTGTCCGTTGTCGCCGCCCAGGGCGAAGTTGGTGGCAATGCTTTTGCTGCCCGGGATCTTGAGCAGGACGCCCTGCAGATCGACGGCAGGGGCCTTCGTTTTGACGGCGTCGATGTTGAACTCCGTCAGGGCCTTCACCCGCTTGTCGGAGGCTTTGATCGGCGCCGGACCCTTGGCCTGAGGCTTGGCCGCAGGCTTGGCTTCAGGCTTGGCCGCGGGTTTGGTTTCGGGCTTGGCTTCAGGCTTGGCCGCGGGTTTGGCTTCGGGCTTGGCTTCAGGCTTGGCCGCGGGTTTGGCTTCGGGCTTGGCTTCAGGCTTGGCCGCGGGTTTGGCTTCGGGCTTGGCTTCGGGCTTGGCCTCGGGCTTGGCCTCGGGCTTGGCCTCGGGTTTGGCCTCGGGCTTGGCCTCGGGCTTGGCTTCAGGCTTGGTCTCATTTCTGATTTCCGCCATGGCGGCCGCGGCCGTCATTTTTTCCACGGCGGCCGCATCGTGGGAGATGTAGGTCGCGGCGGCGTAGACGCGCAGATTGGCGGGCGGGGCGATGCGCACCCATCCGTAGGCCCGCTCGGGCAGGACCTGGACCTGAGCTCCCTTCGGCAGTTTGCCGTAGACGGGGGCCTTGCCCGACATGTCAGAGCGCATCGTGAGCTCGATGATCGCCTTTCCCTGTTCGATGTAGGCCTCGGAGACGTAGACCTTGACCGCGGCGGGTGCGGCCAGTTCCAGCCAGCTGCCTTTTTTTCCCGTGATGACGACCTGTTCGTTCCGCCGGACCCGTCCGACGACGGGGGATTTCAGACTCGGCTCCAGCCGCAGATTGAGGATCCGCGTGTTGATCTTTCCCGTGGTCCCCGCCCCGTAAAGTCCCGCGGCCGCAGCGGCCAGCACGGCAGTCAGCAAAAATTTTTTCATTGTGTCACTCTCCCGCCTTGAAAAAACCGGATTTCACTGTTAAATTGTTATCATGTCGTTTCCGTTCCGCCTGCACTCGGGGCGGAACGCCCCATGCTTCGGTGATAATATAGCTTAAAAAAGCGAAGGTACAAATATATCTATGAAAAAAGTCCGCGCTTTGTTGTCGGAGAGTGGCGTGAAAAAGGCCGCCGCTTCCCTTCTGACGGCGCTGTTTTTTCCCGTCGCCGCCCTCCTGGCGGCCGCGGGATGCGCCGGGCCGGATGCGGTCGTGAATATCCGCTGGCGTCCCGTGGACGGGGCGCCGGAGGGCGTGTTCCTTCTGTTCACGCCCGACCGGCGGCGGGTGGTCGGCTGCTGCGGCACCAACCGTTTTTTCGGACCGGCCTCCTTCGGGCCCGACGGGCAGCTCTCCGTCGGAATGCTGGGAGCGACCCGGATGGCCACGCCGCATCTCCGTTACGAACAGAAATTCCTGGATGATCTTCAGGCGGTCAAAAGCTGCCGGATCGACGCTGACGGGCATCTCATCCTTCTGGACATCGACGGCGAAGTTTGCATGAAACTCAAAAAAGAACCTTCGACAGGACGCGCTTTATGACAGATCCCCTTCTGGAGAGCTTTCTCCACTATCTCGGAACGGAACGCAATGCTTCTCCCCACACCATCGACGCCTACCGGCGGGACATCGCCGAATTCGGACTGCGCATCCGGGACGACGGGAATTTTTCGGACTGGGCCGCCGTGGACCACGATCAGGCCCGCGCTTTCGTCATGCGGCTCTTCGACGCCGGAGACTCCAAACGCTCCGTCCAGCGCAAACTCTCTTCCCTGCGCTCCTTTTTCCGTTTCCAAATCAAGCACGAACAGCTGACCGAAAATCCCTTTTCCGGCCTGGCCCCGATCAAATCCGACAAGCCGCTGCCCGTCGTCATGAGCGTCAGCGACATCGACCGCCTCATCTCCGGCGTCCGGGACTACTGGACAAGCGCCGCCGCCGCGGGACTCTCGAAGTCCGAGGACGCCGCCGAATTCGCCGAGGCCCGGGACGCCGCCATGATCGAACTCATCTACTCCGGAGGGCTCCGCATCGGCGAGGCCGTGGGACTGAACCTGGGCGACGTCGATCTCAACAGCCGGGTGGTCCGCGTTCGCGGCAAGGGCAAAAAAGAACGCCTCGCGGCCATCGGCACGCCCTGCTGCAGCGCGCTCCGGACCTATTTCCCCCGCCGCCGGAGCGTCGGCGCCGAACGCCGGTCCGATTCGCCCCTCTTCGTCAACCGGTTCGGCGAACGGATCACCGCCCGCTCATTCCAGCGGAACCTCAAAAACTACCTCCAGACGGCGGGACTTCCGCCCGATTTTACGCCCCACAAACTGCGGCACTCCTTCGCCACCCACCTGCTGGATGCCGGCGCGGATCTGCGCAGCGTCCAGGAGATGCTCGGACACGAAAATCTCAGCACCACCCAGATCTACACCCACGTCACCGCCGAGCGGATGCGTCAGGTCTACAAAAAGAGCCATCCGAGAGCGAAATGATCCCGCCGGACACCCTTCCCGTCAGCGCCGTTCTGCCCGCGTACCGCGCCGCCCTGCGCGCCGGGAACAGGATCATCGTCTCCGCCGCCCCCGGCGCGGGCAAGACCACGCTCATCCCGCCCGAGACCGCCGCCTCTCTCTCCGGCGGGGTCCGCCTGATCGAGCCCCGGCGGGTCGCCGCCCGGGCCGCCGCCTGCCGCATCGCCGAACTCGCGGGAACGCCCGTCGGCGGATTTTCCGGCTTCGCCGTCCGCGGGGAGGTCCGCCGGGGAAAGGAGACCAGGATCCTCGCCGTGACCCCCGGCATCCTCATCCGTGAGTTTCAGCTGGATCCCTCCCTCGAAGGCGTCTCCGCCGTCATCTTCGACGAATTCCACGAACGATCCTGGGAGTGTGACCTTCTGCTGACCTGGGCCCTCGACATCCAGAGCGCCCTGCGGCCCGATCTCGAGATCGTCATCATGTCCGCCACCCTCGGACTGGAGCAGCTGAGGACCTTTCTCCCCGACGCCGCCGTGATCGAAGCCCCGGGGCGGGAATTCCCCGTCAGGATCGTCAACCGCCCTTCGCCCTGTTCCACCGACGCCCGGAACGTCGTTCAGGAGTGCGTCAAAGCCGCGGTCGAGACCTTCCGAAGGGAAAAGGAGGGCGACATCCTCGTTTTCCTCCCCGGCGCGGGCGAGATCGATTCCGCCGCGGAGAGACTTGCCGCTCTCCTGCCCGCGGCCGACATACGGAAACTCCACGGCGCGCTGGAGCTCGAGGCCCAGAGAAGGACCCTGCGCCCTGCCGACGGCGGCGCAAGAAGGATCTTCCTCGCCACCAATCTGGCCGAGAGCAGCATCACCATCGACGGCGTGACCGTCGTCATCGATCCCGGCTGGGAGAAGCGGATGACCTATTCCCCGGGCGCGGGCATGTCGTTCCTCGAACTTCAGCGGATCTCCCGGGCCTCGGCCGACCAGCGGGCCGGCCGTGCCGGCCGGACCCGGCCCGGAACGGCCCTGCGGCTGTACACGCTCTGGGAATACAACGCGCTTCTTCCCCAGCGTCCCCCCGAACTGACCGTCTGCGACCTGGCTCCGCTGGCCCTGCATCTGGCCGACTGGGGGGCAGGGGAGTCCTCTCTGCGCTGGCTGGAACCGCCTCCCGCCGCCGGTCTGGAAAGCGCCCGGCAGCTCCTGCGGCGTCTGGGGGCTCTGGACGGCCGCGGCCGCCTCACGCCCCTCGGACGGGAACTCGACCGCCTGCCTCTCCACCCCCGGCTGGGCAGCATGCTCCTGCGGGCGAAAAACGAAGACCTCCTCTCCACCGCCGCCGCCGTCGCCGCGCTCCTCGAATGCCGGAGCCCTGTCCGGAGCAGCGCCGATATCCGGGAACTGCTGACCAGTCTCGAACGTCATCCCGGGAATTTTTTCCTTCAGTCCCGGGTCTTTTCGCAGCTGCTCGCGCTCATGGAGGCGCCGCGTCGCCCCGTGGACCCCGCTTCCGCCGGAAGGCTCATCAGTTTCGCCTTCCCCGAGTGGATCGCCCAGCGCCGGGAGCCGGACTCCTGCCTCTACCGCATGGCGGGCGGCCGGTCGGGAGAACTGCTGCCCGACGATCCCCTGCGCGGCAGTGAATTTCTCGCCGTGGCCCTCCTGGGCGGCGGGGCGGACCGCACCCGGATCCTTCTGGCCGCGCCGCTGGAGAGGGAGATCCTCGAGGAAGATCTCTCGGAGGAACTTTCCCGCACGGTCGGCGTGGATTTCGATCCCGACTCGGGCCGCGTCACGGCGAAGGAGGAGCTGCGTCTCGGCGCCCTCGTTTTGAAGACCCGCCCCGTGTCGCCGCCGCCGGGCGCTCTCGGCCGGGCCGTCCTTGCCGCCGCGCTCCGCCGCAGGATCCAGCTGCCTCCGCCCGAGTGCCGCGCCGCGGGCCAGCTCATCGACCGGGTCCGCTTCGCCCGGAAAAACGATCCCGGGACCGACTTGCCCGACTGGTCCGCCGACCACTGGGAGGACGCTCTGCCGGATCTGCTGGAGGGGTACCTCGCCCCGGTGCGTTCCCTGAACGATCTCGCCCGGCTGGACTGGGACCGCATCATCTCCTGCGGTCTCTCCCGCGAGCAGCGCGCTTTGCTGGACCGGTTCTGCCCCGAGTTTTTCGTCACCCCCCGCGGGTACCGGGTCCGGATCGACTACGCGGGAGAGGCGCCCACCGCGGCGGTCAGGATCCAGGAACTCTACGGCATGACTGTCCATCCCGTCATCGGCCGGCAGCGTCTCCCCCTGCGGCTGGAACTCCTGTCTCCCGCCCGCCGGCCCGTCCAGGTCACGGTCGATCTGCCCGGATTCTGGCGCGGTTCCTGGAGCCTGGTCCGCCGGGACATGCGCGGACGATACCCCAAACACGACTGGCCCGAGCACCCCGATGCCCCGCAGTCCTGAAGATATTCACCCAAAAGAAAGGAGCTTTTTTATGGAACTTGTCGAGCTCGTCTCCTGGCTGGATGAACAGCTGGATCTCAAACGCTTTGCCGCCGATCACGCCAACAACGGTCTTCAGGTCCAGGGCCGTGCCGCGGTCCGTTCCGCCGTCTTCGGCGTGGACGCCTGTCAAGCCCTCTTCGACGCGGCGCAGGAGAAAAAGGCCGACTTCATCTTCGTCCACCACGGCCTGAGCTGGGGCGGCGGACTGCGCCGCCTCACGGGAACCACCGCCAAGCGCCTCTCCACGCTGTTCTCCGCCGGGATCAGCCTCTACGCCGCCCATCTGCCGCTGGACGCCCATCCCGTCTTCGGCAACAACGCCGCCCTTTCCGATATGATCGGTCTGAAGGAACGGGTCCCGTTTTTCGAGTACGACGGCAGCGAGATCGGCTTTTCCGGCCGGCTCGCCGACCCGGCTCCCTCCGAGGATATCGCCGCGTACCTCGGGGAGAAACTGGGGACCGAACCCCTCTTTTTCGGCGATCCCCTGCGCAAAGCCGCCCGTATCGCCGTCGTCTCCGGCGGCGCCGGGCTGGACTGCCTCGAAGCCGCTTCCGCCTCCGGATGCGACCTCCTCGTCACCGGCGAGTTCGAGCACGTCATGTTCCATCCCCGCCGGGAACTGGGGATCGGCGTCATCGCCCTGGGCCACTACGCCAGCGAGACCGTCGGCCCCCGGGCCCTCATGCGCAAGGTCGCCGAAACCTGGGACCTCGAAACCGAATTCATCGACCTGCCGACGGGGCTGTGATCCGATGGAAAATATTTCGTATTTTGAAAGATTTTTTAAAAATTCTCCAAATTTTCCGTTTGCAAATTTGCCGAAAGCGGGTTATTTTTGATAATGTTTCGCCCCGGACAGATGGGCGGAGGTTGTTAATAAGTTGTCAATAAGTTGTGAACAAAAACCGCATTTTCGTTGTAACTTGGCCAACGGGAGCAGAAAGACGGGGACTTTACGTTCCTTCTGCCCGGCCGGGGGGCCGGAAAGCGGTGCGCTGACCTGATTTTGAGCTCAAAACAGCTCGAGATCGGGCGGTCCTCGGAGGGGGCTTTTCAGGTTCCTTCAGGGGGCGCGGAGCGGCGGATGTCGCCGTAACTGGTTGATGTTGCGCCTGGCTGTGCGGAATTGTTAATAACTTTTGCTTCACGCCGGTCGTGGAGCCGTGTTTTTCGGGCGGGCGCATGCCTGTTTGTTGCGGTTTCATCTTCAGGAGACGAGATCCGTGGCAGGTGTCTGTTTGTCCCGGCCCGGTCGTCCGGGTGACGAACGCGGGGCAGGTGTCCGGGTCACGGGCGCGTCTCCGGGTGACGAACGCGGGGCAGGGCGGATGCGTTTTGTTCCGGCCGCGCGTTCGGAGGAAGCGTTTTTTTGTGTTGGATTGGATTTGACGAAGAACAGTATGAAAACGGATTTTTCAGCGATATGGACTGTCGCCGCGGAACGCCTGCGGCAGATGAACGAGACCTGTTTCCGGCAGTACATCTGCCGTCTCGTTCCTCTGCGGTGCGCCGACGGCGTCCTGACGGTGGGCGTGCCCGATGATTTCTTCGGCGATATCGTGAGAAATCAGTTCGGCGACCTTATTCTTCAGGCCCTGACGGATATCGACGGCGTCGATTACACCTACGAGTTCGAAGCCGGTCACGAGGCCCCGCTTCCCCCGGCGGTCGAGCCGGCCGCGCCCAAAAAGCCCGAACCGGTCCGGCCCCGCAGCGGCGTCGGCTCTTCCGTCTCCGGCGAGCGTCCGCGGATGAACAGCTCCACCGAGCACACTTTCGAAAACTTCATCGTCGGCGAGGAGAACCGCATCGCCTTCGCCGCCGCCCGCGCCGCGGCCGAGGAGCCGGGGCTCTACAATCCCCTCTTCATCTACGGCACCAACGGCATCGGCAAGACCCACCTGCTCCAGGCCGTCGCCGCCTACATGCGGGGAAAATCGTCGAAGATCCGCATCCGGAGCACCACCTGCGACGAGATGCTCAACGATTTCTACGAACTGCTGGCCCAGCACAAGAGCCTCTCCGAATTCCGCTCCTCCATGCGGAACGTGGACGTCCTGCTTGTCGACGACGTCCACCGTCTGGCCAAGAAACCCCAGATGCAGGAGGAGTTCTTCAACGTTTTCAACACCCTCTACCGGCAGCACAAGCAGATCATCCTCACCAGCGACCGCCAGCCCTGCGAGATCTCCGACATCGACAAGCGGCTCTCCACCCGGTTCGAGTCGGGCATGATCTCCGAGCTCAACATGCCCGGGTATGAGGCTCGTCTGACCATGCTCCGCATGTGGCGCGGCGAGGCCCTGACGAAAGCCCCTCTCTCCGACGAGCTTCTGGAGTTCCTGGCGCAGAACATCTCCTCCAGCGTCCGGCGGCTGAAGGGCGCCTTCCTGCGGCTGACGACCTGCGCCTCCCTCTCCGGCGAGGAAGTGACCGTTTCCCGGGCCGAGGATCTGCTCCACGCCCAGATCGAACAGGAGATCGCCTCGCGGAACGTCTCCCCCGAGACAATCCAGCGCACCGTGGCCGCCCATTTCGGCATCTCCATCGCCGATCTCCTCGGGGAAAAACGCACCCGGAACATCGCCGAGCCCCGCATGGTCGCCATGTACCTGTGCCGGGAGCTGACGAGCTGCTCCTCCACCGAGGTCGGCGCCGCCTTCGGCAAGAACCATGCCACTATCCTCTACGCCGAGAAAAAGGTCCCGCAGCTGTGCGAGGCCAACGAATCCCTCCGCCGCGCCGTGACCCAGATCAAGCATCAGCTCCATCGCTCCTGAGGCGCGGCGCCGCGGCGGCAAGGGCTCCCGGAAAGGGGGCCGTTTTTTGTGCCTTTTTCCGGGCGGCGGTGTTTCGGCTTCTTCGTTCAGGACCATCTGAAGGAGGCCCCCCGGCGCGGCGTCGGGCTCGAACATACCGGCATGTCCGTTTCCTTCGACGTGCCCGAGAGTCGGCGCGCTCGACCGGGATATCTCCGGCTCGACGCCCGTTACGGGCGCCGGAACGAAAAGCTCTGCACCCAGCCCGTCTGGCTGTGAGATCCCTCTCTTTTCGTTCTCACGGGGCCTGAATGTCCGAAAAGATGTTTATTTTTTACATCCGGTGCCTTTTTTATATTAAAAAAATCTGAAGGACGCTTGATATCGGCGTTTCAGTTGTTACATTATAGAAGATCCTCAGATTCGGGGATCCGTCACAGAAGGAAAACGAGATTATGAAAACGTTGAAGATCGGATTGATCGCCACCGGCGGACGGGGGCGTCACTGCTGGAGCGCCCACGATCCCGCAAAGGGCGAGGTGATCGTTGCGGGTTCGGACGTCAACCCGGAGGCTCAGAAGGCTTTCAAGGAACAGTTCCCCGATGCGCAGCTCTTCGACGACTGGCGCGATCTCTTGAAGGTCAAGGAGATCGGCGCCGTCTTCATCTCGACGCCCGATTACATGCACGAGGAAATGGCCGTCGCCGCGCTGGAGGCGGGCAAGGCCATTTACCTCGAAAAACCGATGGCCATCACCATCGAGGGATGCGACCGCATCCTCAAAACTGCCATGCGGACGGGGAGCAAACTTTTCGTCGGCCACAACATGCGGCACTTCCCGGTCGTCCTCAAGATGAAGGAGATCATCGACGCGGGCATGATCGGCGAGGTCCAGGTCGGCTGGTGCCGGCACTTCGTCGGCTACGGCGGGGACGCTTACTTCCGCGATTGGCACTCCGAACAGCGCTACACGACGGGGCTCCTGCTCCAGAAGGGGGCTCACGATATCGACGTCATGCACTGGCTCATGGGCAGCTACACCAAGTCCGTGGTCGGCATGGGCATGCTCTCGGTCTACAACCGCTGCAAGCGCCGCTCGCCCAAGACCCCCGGATGCGCCAAGTGGGACGTCAATCAGTATCCTCCGCTCACCCAGACGGGATTTTCCCCCATCATCGACGTCGAGGACCACAACATGGTCATGATGCAGCTCGAGAACGGCGCGCAGATGACTTACATGCAGTGCCACTACGCGCCCGACGCGGAGCGCAACTACACCTTCATCGGCACCGAGGGGCGCGTGGAGAACATCGGCGACTCCGGGGCCTGCGAGGTGCATGTGTGGAACCGCCGCGGTCCCCGGCAGACGCCGGACATCATCTACAAGCTCAAACCCGTACCCGGCGGTCACGGCGGCGCCGACGACCCCATCACGCGGAACTTTCTTGACTTCGTCCGTTTCGGGGCGAAGACCAACACGTCGCCCGTGGCGGCCCGGCAGGCCGTGGCCGTGGGTGTCCTCGGGCACAAGTCCATGCGCAACGGGTGCTGCCGCGAGGACATCCCGCCGCTTCCGAAAAAACTCACGGCCTATTTTGAGAACAATCAGGTCAAGTGACCTGCCGGCGTCCGCCGGAGAGGAGACCGGGAAGAACGATTTTCTTCCCGGTTTTTTTTCATGCGAGCGGGAGGAAGGCCCCCGGGCGTGTCGCCGGCCGGGGATTTTTTACTTGAACTGTTGCGGATCAGGTGTTATATTTAGGTTGTTTCCGTCGGGCCGCCGCGCGGTTTTCCCGCGCTTTTCAGGAAAGGGAGGATGATGATGGTTCTCAGGCATTTGGTTGTCGCGGCGTTCTTGCTGTGCTCTCCCGCGCTTTTCGGTGCGGCCGCGGAGCAGGAAAAGCCCGCCGCCGCCGTTCATGAAAATGTTCCGCTGCCTAATGCGGAGTCCTTGCGGCGCCTGGCGCGCCGGGCCCTGCTGGATGCGGCGGGCGTCAGGATGCACGTCGGGCCCGTGACGGTGAAGGAAAAACTGGCGGACGGCAGTTACCTCGTCGAAGTGACGCTGGAGAGCGGACGCCGCGTCAAGGGGCGGCTGTTCCGCAACCGCCGCCGGTACCGGATCACGGTGGACCGCCGCGATCTCTTTGCCCCGGAAAAGACCGTCGTCATCAAAAAGGATTGAGGAGGGAACGATGAAGTTCAAATCTTTGTTTTTGGCCGGAGCTGTCGCCCTGAGCGGTGGCGTTTTCGGCGCGGAAGAAGGGAAAACTGCCCCGGCCCGGAACGCTTCCGCCGCGCAGGAAAAGGCCGCCGCGCCGGTGCAGAGCGCTCCCGTCGCGCAGGAAAAGGCCGCCGCGCCGGCGCCCCGGCATTCCGGCAAACCCCGGATCGTCGTCTTTCCCTTCACCACCATCGATATCCAGGGACAGCACTTCCGTGATTTCACGGACAGGAAAGAAAGGGTTTCCCCTCAGAACTCCCTCAGCGAAGCCGAGCTGGAGACCGTTGACGAGGTGATGCTGGGTTACGTGAAGCTCGTCGACGCCGAGGAGGAACGCGCCCGCCGCGCTCATGACCGCGCCCGCCTCGATGCCGAGAACGACCGCAATCTCGCGCGGCAGACGGAACTGGCCGACAAACTGCTCAAGACTCCTCAGCGGGCGGTCGTGATCGGCGCCGCGTACATGGAGGCCGCTCTGGGCAATTACAATGCCGTCGAGCTCGCGGACCGCGGCGAAATCGCGAAAGCCTATCGCGAGATGGCGGCGCGGCAGGCGGGAAGGGCGCCCCGTGCCCTCCCTGACCAGCTGAAGGTCCACGGTGCGACCCATGTGCTTTACGGCACGGTGGCCGATCTCCGCACGTCGGGCCAGACCTTTTCCGGATACGGCGTCAGCACCGCCACGCTGATCTACCAGCTGGACGTGATCGTCAAGATCGTCGAGCTTGAGAGCAACCGGATCGTCTTCTCCGGCGTCTTCACCGGCGAGGACCGGGAGCTCCGTCTCGAGGGCGTCCAGGTGATCGACTCCGAACGCTTCGAACGTCTGATGAAGAGCGCCGTCGCCCAGGCGGCGCAGGCGATAGACCAAAAATTCGACCGTCAGGAGAAAAAATAAATGAAAAGACTGTTTTTGTGCGTTCAACTTGTCGCGGCTCTTCTCGCTTTCGCGCCCTCGGAGACATCCGCCGCGCCGGCGGCTCCCCGGCGGGAACGGATCGCCGTGGCGGAGCCCCGTGCGGTCAGCGGCGTGACCGAGGCCGACATCAACGGCATCTCCGAATATCTGGAGACCAAACTCGGCGGACAGTACGACATCTTCTCGCGCACCGCGCTCAAGGCGATCCTCGGCGAGTTCAAATTCGTCGCCGCATCGGGGCTCGTGGTCGATGACAGTCTCCGGCAGCAGCTGGCGCAGAAATCGGTGGACTGCCTGCTGGTCTACTCGATCTCCAAACTGGGGTCGCGCCTGTCGCTTTCGATGATGGTCGTGAACAGTTCCACGGGGGAGATCCGCCGGGGGCAGCGCGCCTCGGTGACCGCCTTGTCGCTGGATGAACTTATCGGCCGCATCGACACCGCGCTCCAGTCCATGGGACTGCTGGCGGGCAGCGCCGCTCCGGCGGTGAAGAAGCTGGCGATCCTGCCGGTCGAAGCGGCGTCGGGGGTCCAGGCGAACATACCCGGCGCGCTCCATGCCAAACTGTCGAGTTTCATTCTGAAGTCCGGTTCCTTCGAGCTGGTCAGCCGCGATGACCTGGAGCGGATCGCCAAGGAGAGTTCCCTTGTCGACAGTCACCTGGCCGCCTCCGGGCAGTTCGCCAGGATCGGGCAGCTTCAGCTGGCCGATTACCTCGCCGTCGTCAAGGTGGAGCGTTACGACCACTACGAAGTGAGCGGCGGAACGGCGATGGCGGGCAGCATTTCCCCCGCGGGCCGTCTGACTATCCAGATGACCCTGCGCATCGTCGACGTCAAGACCGGCAAGATCATCGCCGCGGAGAGTCTGCGCGACTCCATGAGGAGCACCGACATCCCGGCGGCCTCCCGCCGCGACTGGACGGTCGCGGATTACGACAACGCCTTCATGGAGCGGGCTTCCGCCGCGCTGGGCAACTACCTCCTGATGCGGCTCGATCCCGTGCTGGTGGCCGCCGTCGAGGGGAACACGGTCTACCTCACCCGCGGCTCCGGGGCGGGCATCTACACGGGGCAGTATTTCCACGTTTTCAACCCGGGTCGGCAGATCGTGCATCCCAAGACCGGTCGTGTGCTCGGCTCGGCCGAGCGTTTCGCCGCCACGGTCCAGGTGATCCAGGTGGCGCCCGATATGAGCATCGCGGCCGTCTGCGGCAAGGCGGAGCAGCCCATCGCCCAGGGGGCGCTCTGCCGCAGCGCCGAGCCCTCCGCCGCGGGAACGCAGTACGGCGTTCCCCCCGCGCCGGCGCCGCAGGAACCCGCCTATCCCATGGCGAACTGATCCGGGGCGCTTATGGAGAAAAAACTTGATCTGCGGCTGATCGCGGCGGCGGGGCTCCTTCTGCTCCTTGCCGCCGGATGCCGTGCCGTCCATACGCCGGCGCACCAGCAGGAACTGGCCCGGCTCTACTACGGCGGAGACGTGGCCGGGGCCGCCCGGTACGCCTCCGCGATCAGCGGGGAAGAGAAGGACAACACTTCCGGGCAGGCGCTGCTCTGGCATCTCGAGGCGGGCAGCGTCAATCTGGACGCGGGAAACTTCAAAGAGTCCCAAAGCTGTCTTGAGCGGGCGGAGAAGCTCCTTTATCTGTTCGACGGGTCGGCTCCGCGTTTCCACCGGCCCGGCCCCGGGACTTACCGGGGAACCCGTTCCGACCGGATATTGCTGCATCTGCTCAAGGGCTTCAACTACCTGGAAGAAAACAAGCTGGAGGATTTTCTCGTCGAGATCCGCCGTCTGCGCGCGGAGCAGTTCCGCTACGTGCTCGACGAGGCCGATCCGGGGATCCGGCTCTATGAGGCGAAGAACTCCGGCCGCTCCGGCGTGGTTCCCTTCGCCATGCGCGACCTCGCCGCGGGGAAGGGGGAAAAGAGCCTCATCTTTTGGGCGGCCCAGCTGAACGACGCCTTCCTCGAGTACAGTCAGCGCCGCCGTCCCCGGCTGCCGCTGCTCTACAATCCGCTGGCCTTCTACCTGTCGGCGCTGGCCTATGCCTTCGACAACGACTACGAGGAGGCCGTGATCGATTTCCGCTATCTGCTGATGCTCGATCCCCTGAATCCCCTCTACCGGCAGGACTGCGCCGCGCTGCTCACGGCTCTCGGCGACGGGCTTCCCGAGGAGCTCAAGGGGACGCCGAAAACCGCGGCTCCCGACGATCAGGTGGTCTGCTTCATCGTGGGCCGGGGGTGTCCCGACGCCTGGGCCAGCCGTAAACTCACCTATCTGCTTCCGGGGAAAGTCCCCACGGACTGGAGTTTCAGTTATCCCGACCGTCGTCCGCAGAAGGATCCCGGTTTCTCCGTGCAGTGCGGCGGCAGGACCGTCGCCGCGGGGTCACATCTGGCCGACCTGTCCGAGATCGCCAACGAGGAGTACTGGCAGCAGATCTTTCCCGGGATGGTCGACCGGGCCTACAAGGCGACGCTGGCGATGACCGCCGCCCACACGGCGGCCAAGGCCTCTCTGGCCACGGCTCTGGCGATGCCCTCCAGCGACTACAAACCCATTGTCGTGGCCGCGGCCCGGGCGTCGGTGGCGGCCACCAGCCGCGCCTCCGTCAACCAGCTGGAGTGGCGGCGCTGGATCACGCTCCCCCGGAGCTACAGCGTGGCCCACGTGCGTCTGCCTCTGCCGGGATCTTCCCGCAAAATGACCCTCGCCGCCAACACGGACGGCGGATCGGTGCAGACTTTCGACCTTGACTTCGCCCCCGAGACCAATCGCGCCGTGGTCTATCTGCGCGATATCGGAAACGGCAGATTTGTGCTTAAAAAATGGGAGAGCATGGAATGATAAAACGACTTTTGAAGATCCTGCCGTCCGCCGTCGGGCTTCTGGCGGCGCTGACGGCCTCCGGGTGCGGCTCGAGCGCCCGCTACATCGAGCCCGGCGGTCCCGAGGCCCTCGTCACCGTGAGCGCGGTCGATCCCGCCGAATGGAAGCGTGTCGCGGGGGAGGCCGCCCAGTCGCTGGTTTCGTCCGGCGCGCTCAAGCGCACCGACGGCGCGCCGTCGGTGGTGATGATCGGCCGGGTGCGCAACTACACGCTCATCCATCTTGAAATGGGGCTTTTGACCAATCAGCTCCGGCAGGCGATCCTGACGTCCGGCCAGGCCCGCGTCACTTCGGCGGTGGGGTACAGCGGCAATCTCGACCGTGCCGTGCGCCGCGTCCGGAACAACGAGAACGACGATCTCTTCAATCAGGCGACCGTTCTGAAGCGGGGCACCGTGGTCGCGCCCAACTTCAGTCTGGCGGGCGCTGTCATCCAGCAGAACACCATTTCCGGGCGCACCGAAGAGAGCTACTACATGTTCCACCTGACGCTGACCGATCTCAAAACCGGCGTCGCCGTGTGGGAGAAGACCGTCGATTTCGCCAAACAGGCCACCCGGCCTCTCTTGTAAAAGATCCCCGAAAGGAGAAAGGATTTCGTATGAAAAGACATTTCTTAACGACCGCGGCGGCGCTGCTCCTCGCACTGGGGGCCGTCGGCTGTCAGGATACGGTGAACACCGTCGAGAACCGCGATCCGGCCATGACTCCCGATTCCGTGGATACCCGGGCCTTCAGCACCGACAGTTTCTGCCGGGACCGGCTGGCCCTGATCTCCATGCGCCGTTCGACGACGCCCGGCGGCGTGATGATGGTGCAGGCCCAGATCCGCAGCGAGCGCTACGGGTTCTGGTCGGAACTCTGGAGCGGCATGACGGGGACCAATCCCTATCATGTGCTCTACCGCTTCGACTGGCTGGACGGGAGCGGCATGGCCGTCTCCACCGCCGCCAATGCATGGCAGCCGCTGATCTTCGCTCCGGGCGAAGTCAAGTTCATCCAGGGCGTCGCTCCGAACGCCCGCTGCAGGGATTTCGTGCTGAGCGTCCGCGAGGACCCCTCCGCAAGATAAGATTTTTCAACCCTTCAAAACAAGGATCAGTATCACGATGAGACACTCCACTCTTCTCATGACGGCCGCGCTCTCCGCGGCGCTTCTCTGCGGCTGCAGTACGCCGGCCCGGCGGATCGATCCCACCACCCAGGGACTCACGACGGTCCGCGACGTGAATACGCGGGACTGGAACGACGTGGCCGCCCGGGCCGTCAACTCCCTGATCGCCTCCGGGGCCCTCGTCCGTCCGGACGGCCGCAAGGCGATCGTGATGATCAACCAGGTCAAGAACCGTACCGGTTCCCGGGCGCGGACGCAGATCCTCACCAACAAGCTCCGTCAGGCCATGCTGGCCTCGGGCAAGGCGCTCACCACCACGGCGGTGGGGGGCCGGGGCCCCGAGGACAACGCGACGCGCCAGGTCCGCGAGCTGGAGAACGACGACCTCTTCAATCAGGCGACGGTCCAGAAGCGCGGCACGGTGATCTCCCCCGACCTGAGTCTCTCCGGCGAGATCATCAACCAGTCCACCCGCGCCGGGCGGACTACCGAGAACACTTTTTATTTCCACGTGGTGCTGACCGACCTCGCCACCGGACTTGCCACATGGGAGGACAACTTCGAGATCACCAAGCAGGAAACCGTCAATATCTTCGGATACTGAGTTCAGCGGAGCATGAAAATGAAAAATCTGCCGATCCTTGCCGTGGCGGTGTGTGCCGCGGTCCTTGCCGCGGGGTGTTCCAACACGTCGCGCTTCAATTACTCGGCGGCCTACGGGGCCATGCCCGTACTGACGCCGCTGCCGGGAGATCCCTCGGTGGGGGTCCTGCCCGCTCAGGACAATCGCGATGCCGCGACTTATGCCGATGACGACAACGCCAACGAGAGTCTCGGCTCCTACTATCTGGGCATGATCCCCTTCATGCCGTTCGGCTGGCGCACCATGCGCCACCCGGAGCAGAGCGGGGAGTTCGCCACGCTGTCGCAGTTCGACTTCAACCCCTCCGAGGATCTGGCCGAAGCCGCCGCGCTGAGCCTCAAAAAATCCCGGCTCTTCTCCCGCGTGGAGCGGGTGCGCGATCCCCGGACCAGCCGCTGCACCTATCTGTGGCGGACCGTTTTGCGCGACAGCCGCTACCGGGGATTTCTCATCACTTACGGCATCACCTACATCGGCGCCCCCTTCCTGTGGCTGATCGGCTTCCCCGACGGCGTTTCCTCCTCGCGCCTGGATGTGGACTTCGAACTGGTGGAGCGGGCTTCCGGCCGGGTCGTCTGGACTTTCCGCAACGACCTTGACGACAGCCTCTGGCACTGGATGTACGCCCGGATCGGCGCCGACGCCGATCTCTACGCCCGCATGATGAAGTACGCCCTCGCGCGTTCGCTCACCGATCTTGCGAACAAGTATCCCTCCATCATAGCTCCCGCACAGGCGGCTCCCGCACAGGAATCGGCTCCCGCACAGGAATCGGCTCCCGCTCAGGAAGCGGCTCCCGCACAGGCGGCGGCTCCCGCGGCCGCCAACTGAAATCCGTGACAAAATCCGGCCGCAGGGAAAGTTTCTCCCTGCGGCTTTTTTTTGACAAAAAAATCAGCCGGCCCCAAGGCCGGCTGAAGAGGAACTTGCGTCTTCGGGCAGCGCCTTATTTGGCAAGCTCGATCGCCATGAAGAGCAGACGTCCGGCAGTGAATTTTCCGGTGTAGGTCAGCAGGCAGTCCTTGCCGTCGGTGGAGTCGCCGCGGAAAATTTTGTTGTTGTCGATGGTGAAGAGGACCTTGGGCTGGATCTCGTTGACGCCGTCGGCGGTAACTTTGTATCCGGTCACGGTGTCGGTCTTGGTCTTTTTGTCGTAGGTCTTCTGCACGTCGCGGACGACGACGAAGCCCTCGAAGATCTTGGCCGCCAGGGCGTCGCCTTTTCTGGTCTTCGTCTCGAGGATCGTGGCGATGCAGTCCTCTTTCTTCGTCGAGGAGCCCTTGTAGATCCGGTCGCCGGTCAGGCGGTAGATGCAGTTTTTCAATGTGGCCTTGGCCTCTTTGCTCACCATGTTGCCGGGGTGATGATAGATCTGCTGCTTTCTGGCGGCGTCGGCAAAGAACTTCCCGCCCATGTAGCAGCAGAGCATATCCTTGTCGTTTTTGGAATTGCCCTTGAAGATCTTTTCCGCGGCGGAACAGCCGAGGACGAACCCCGCGGCCAGCGCGATCGTCAACAGTTTTTTCATTTGGATCCTCCTTGAAATGATTGTCCGTCCCGCGGTCTGCGGGACGCCCTTAATATAGCACGCCGCGCGGGAATATGCAATCGGCGGAATTTTTTCACGGGGGCGCTTGACAGGGGTTTTTCACGTGCTATATTAATTGCCATAGGGCGCACTATGGTAATTTACGGAGGCTGGGGAATGCCCGGGAAAAGCGAGCAGATAGCGGAGTCGATCTTATCGAAGATCGTGTCGGGGGAGCTTGCGGGGAGACTGCCCGCGGAGCAGGAGCTGGCCCGGCAGTGCGGCGTTTCGCCGGTGACGGCGGCCAAGGCGCTGAACATCCTGCGGGACAAGGGGGTCGTGGAGCGCGTGCCGGGCCGCGGCACCTTCGTGATCGGCGGGGGCAAAACCGTCGTCAAGATCGCGTTCAACCGGTATTTTGCCGGAAAACTTTTCCCCATGCTCGAAAGGCACTTCCCCAATGTGACGGTGGAGCCCGTGAACGACATCATGGAGGCGGACGCGGCGGTCTATTCCACCACTGTCCCCTTTTTCCCCGGCGAGTATTTTCTGCCGTGGCCTCAGGAACGGCTGAACCGTCTGAAAAACGAGGGGCGGCTCTTTCCGCAGATATTCGAATTTCACAACGTCAACGGCGCGGTCTGGGGACTGCCCTATCTGTTTTCGCCCGACGTTCTTCTTTACAACAAAAAGATCATGCGGCGGATCGATCCCGGTTTCGAGCCCTATTCCCTCTCTTTCGAGCGGTTCCTCAAACTGCGGACGAAACTGCCCCGCGGCGTCGCCTTCTGGAGCGGTCCGGGGGATTCGCTTCTTCTCTCTCTCATTTACAATCTTTCCGGCTGCGGCATGGCCAATCCCGATATCTTCAAGAAGGCGGTATCGCTGACCGGGACCATCGAATTTTGCGGCAGTTTCGATGATTTTCTTGCAGGAAAAGCGCTGTTCTCGCAGGGCAGCCGCTATATGTCGCGGCAGTTGACCGAAGACTTCGACATCTCCCCCATGCCGCTTTACGACGGACGGCGGCCCTGTCATGCAGGTTCCGAGGCGCTGATGGTGCGCAACACCACGTGCCATCAGGAACTGCTCTTCGATATGGCCGAGGCTCTGTTCAGACCCGAGATCCAGAAGAGCATCGGCGTGGTCAAGCGGAGTATTCCCGCTGATGCCGCCGTTGCCGCGTCCTCCCTCGACAGCAGCATTCTTCGCGACGATATTTTCCTCAACGAGATCAAGAACGTGGATTACGCCCACCGGCACATGTCCGACTCCATGGATCTGTGTTTTTCGACGGTCCTCAAGAAGTTCGTCAACAGTCAGATCAGCCGGGAAGAATTCCTGCGGGAGGTGGAAGACAGTTACCGGTTCGGAGAAAAACGCCGTCGGGCGCTCGATGATTTCATGGCGCGCGCCGCGGCCGTTGACTTCTGAATTCGGCGGGTGATCCGTTGTTCGTGAAAGTGTCTTGGCGGAGTTGACCGCTTCGGTATTCGATTTTTACGAAGAAAGAAAGGAGGATTTTTCGGATTGTGTTCCGGTCTTCCGGAACGGGGGTCTTGGGTTTTTTGTATGGAGGTTTTTATGAAAAACGCGGGTAAATCATTCACACTTATCGAATTATTAGTCGTCATAGCGATCATCGCGATCCTTGCCGCGATGCTGATGCCGGCGCTTCAGCAGGCGCGCGAGAGGGGCAAGGCGATAACCTGTCTCAACAACTTCATGACGATGGGAAAGGCTTATACGTTTTATCTCGACGACAACGGCGGCAAGGTCGGGGTCCAGAATGAGGAAAAGCGCGGCTGGTGGAGCCGCCGCGAGAGCCAGCGGATCTTCGCGGGTTATCTGGGGGATGATTTCGGCTCCGATTCGAAGGGGTGGTATGTCGGGACGGGAACGAGCAAAGTCACCTGTCCGTCGGCCACGCCCCAGTCTCCCGAAACGATGACGGTTGCGACCAACACGCGTCTGTTCCTTGCGCACAGTACCGTCAGCACCCGCAAGTTCAAATATCAGGTGAACTGGACAAAACCGAGCAAAACGTGTCTCAGCTTGGACGGGTCGCACAGTGAGGGACCGAACACCCTGCCGCCCTTCCGCCACAATGGGGGAAATACTGTCCTCTTCTGCGATTTCCATGCCGCGATGCTGACGAGGATCCCCTCCGGCAATTCTCAAAGTCCGTTCTACAACTCCGACACATGGAAAGCGCTGTTCTGGAACCCCTGCGAATGGGATGGCACGGTTCCCGTGGAACTTCCAGCCCAGTAACACGTTTCGGAAAGAAATCATTTTATGAAGTTCACGATTTCGCTGTTGGGCATTCTTGCATTGGCTCCCGTGTTTGCCGAATACGGTGCGGGGGAGATGACGACACCCGGAAAAACCTTCTATCTCTCCCTGACGGGAGACGACAAAAACGACGGTGCCACGCCTCGGACCCCGTGGCGGACGCTCGAACACGCCGTCAAACATCTGGACGCGGGCGTGACGCTGGAGATCGCCGAAGGTGTTTATCAGACCGGCAAAGGCGATTCGCTGCGGCGGCAGCCGGACTACTGCTCCATCTACAAAGACGGAAAGCCAGGTTCTCCCATCCGTATCCGGGGGGCGGGCCGGGGAAAGACCGTTCTGACCGGGGCGATCCATTATAAAAATCCCAAACGGGTCGGCGCGGACCGGACCATGGAGTACAAACTCAAATATCCGCCGCTGTACGAAACCGTGTGGGAACACCCCTCGCAGATCAAACTGCAGAAAGTGCGTTTCCCCCGGCTGGTAAAGGAGTATCCCGGCACCTTTCACTTCGATCCGGCGACGAAAACGCTGACGGTCCATTTCGTCGCAAACGATCAGACGGGCGTCAATGTTTCCTATGACCGCATCGGACTGGCCGTGCGGGGCAGTTACGTCTCGATCGAAGGCATCACCTTCACCCATTACTGCGAAGCGGTCTTCGCCCAGCAGAATGCGCAAATCACCCGCGACGTCGATCATCTGACCGTGAAGGATTGCGGATTTTTCAACAATTATTATTCCGGTGTTGTTCTGCGGCGCATGACCAAGGCTCTGATCACGGGCAATCAGGCGATGAACAACGGGGAGTACGGCTCCTTTCTCGTCCACGGCGACTGTCACGACAATCTGCTGACCGGCAACTGGGCGGGACCGAGTCCGGAGACCCGGCGCGAGCAGAAACCGTATGATTACGGATTCGCCATCCAGCGGTACGGCGGTGAGGGGAGGGGCAAAAACCGGATCATCGGCAATGTCATGGCGGATCAGCTGGCTTTCCGCTGGAAGATCGCCGAACCCGACGGACGCTTCGAAGACAATATCCTCGAGGGACGGCTTCACGCCGAAAGCGAACCCTATCCCGTCGTCATCCGGCGCAATTTTTTCGGCGGCAAGATATCGTGGCGGAGTCTGGGGAACGATCTTTGGGAAAAGGATTTTGCCGGGAGCGGCATCACCTTCGAAAGCAACGTTCGGAACATGAAGGATTTCAAGCCCGAAAACAAAAATGCGCTTGAGGCGCTGAAGCTGGCTTTGCCGCAGCCCAAGATCACCTTCCCCTGGTGCCATTTCTCGAACATTGCCGTCAAATATGCGGACAAAGAAAGCGCCGTCATCGAATTCTTCACCGTGCGCAACGACGGCTGGGGCAGCGTCATTTACCGGGCCCGCGGAGAGAAGAAATGGAATACCGTCAAATCCCGCCGTCAGGGCGTCCGACACGTGCTGGCGCTTTCGGGACTGAAAAGCGACACCGAATACGAGTATCAGCTGCTGTTTCAGGGCCGCCGCGGTGAAAAGGCCCGGGGAAAAGTCCTGACGTTCAGAACGGGAAAGAGCAACCGCGCGCCCATGACCATCACCGTGGACCCCGGCAAAATGTCACTGGACGAGGCGGCGCAGATGGCCCGTCCCGGCGATACGGTGCTTCTTCTCTCCGGCCGTCATTACGGCAGTTTCGTTCCCGTGTGCGGCGGTTTGCCCGACAGAAAGATCACCATCAAGGGAGAGAAGGGCGCTGTCATCGACGGCATGTTCTTCTACGGACCTCTGGTCGATCTTACGGGACTCGATCACTGGATCGTCGACGGAATCACCTTCGACAACCCCGAAGAGACGGCCCGCCCGGGACTGGTCCGCATGGACGGCTCCAACGACATCGTTGTCCGCAACTGCCGAAATTTCAGAGAGTTTCCCTACATGGCAGGGCCTTTTATCTACGGGCGCGGCGACCGTTTCGTCATCGAGAACAACATCGCCTGGGGCGGGACCTATCAGCTCCAGCTGCTGGGGAATGACCACGTCATCCGGCGCAACACCCTCGTCAACGGAACGTTTTTCCACATTTTCGCGGCCAATGCGCAGAATATCACGATCACGGACAATATCTTTTACCGTCCGTGCATTCCGGGAAAGAACAATCCCGCGTATATGCTGCAGAATATCAAAGGAAAGATCGTCAGCGACCGCAACGTATATTTTTCGCCCTGCCGGAACCACCGGGCCGGAGGACAGGTCCGCAACAGCAACGGCAAGAATCTGATCGTAAGCGAAAATCTTCCCCACTGGCAAAAAGCCACGGGGTTCGACCGCGAAAGCATCGCTGCCGACCCGCAGTTCATTGATGTCGAAAAGGGAGATTTCCGGCTCAAGCCCCAGTCTTCCGCCAAAGGAAAAGGTGCCGATATAAAATGAAATTCATTTCGGAAAGTCACGAAAATGCCTGGAAGAAGGCCCTGAAACTGCTGGACCCCACGCAGGCGGAACTGGAACACGGGCTGGAACTGCACCGGACTCTTTTCGCCATGGACAATTTCGCCTTTCTGCCCTACGGGACGTGGAACGAGGCCTTTGTCGACACGTGGAACGAGCTCAAGGCCAAAAACATCGGTCAGCGGGAACTGCAGGACCGCATGAACCCGGTGCATTTCGACCAATGCTGTTTCGACGACGCGTGCGCCCGGCGTTTCCGCGCCGTCATGCGGGCCAGCGGACTCAAGTGCATGGTCCACACCGTCGCCGAGGGCAAGGGACACGAGGCGGATTTCAAGCGCATGTCGTGCAACATGCAGCTTTTGCGGGTGTTCCGCGACACCATCGTTCAGGCGGGAACGCCGGATGACATCCGGCAGATCAACGACGAGGGCAAGATCGCCGTGATCTGGAGCGTCAACGGTCCGCCCCTTGCGGGAACGCTCTGCGATCTCCACGAGGAACTCGAATGGGTCGATGTCTGGAAGCGCATGGGCGTGAGACTGATGCACCTTACCTACAACCGCAGAAACTGTGCCGCCGACGGCTGTGCCGAGAGCGCCGACGCAGGATTGAGCGATCTGGGCCGGGAACTTGTCCGCAAACTGAACCGGGCCGGGATCATCGTCGACGTGCCCCATACCGGCAGGAGAAGCTCCATCGAAGCCGCCCGCGTTTCGGAGAAACCCATCATGGCCTCCCACACCGGCGCCCGGGCGCTCTTCGACTACATCCGCTGCAAGGACGACGAAACGCTCCGGGCCATCGCCGAGAAAGACGGCCTGATCGGCGTCTGCGCTTGCGCTGATCTGCTGGGCGGCAGTTCCGATCTGC
This sequence comes from Lentisphaeria bacterium, assembly GCA_017450705.1. Taxonomy (GTDB): domain Bacteria; phylum Verrucomicrobiota; class Lentisphaeria; order Victivallales; family Victivallaceae; genus UBA1784. The sequence continues at coordinate 39,081 of JAFSTC010000038.1, forward strand.
CGATGATGCTCAGGCACATCCGCTACATCGCCGATCTGATCGGCGTGGATCATGTGGGGATCGGCACCGACGGCATGTACATGCACCCCTGGCCTACGTCGGACAATATTTCCGACTACGACAACGCGGAGTTTTCTTCCCGCTGGTGGGGCAACTGGGACAAATATCCCTACGATGCTCGAAAGAGCGTCGAAAGTTATTACGGCAGTCTCGCGTGGCTGAACTGGCCCCTTTTCACCGTGGGACTGGTCAAATCGGGATTCCGCGACGACGAGATCGCCAAGATCCTCGGGCAGAATTTCCTGCGGGTCTTCGAGGCGAACCGGGCATGACGCCGTCTTTGCGTACCAGAGGACTGCTCTGCGGGCTGGCCGCCACGCTCATGTGGGCCAGCGTCTATCCCGCGAGCAGGTTCCTTTTCGGCCGCGAGGCCGAAAACTTCGACGAGTGGTTCGTCGCCTGGCTCCGCAATGCCGTCGCCGTGCTTTTTCTGCTCCCCTTCGCCTGCAGGAAGAACAATCTTCTGCAGATGAAGAGCTCGCGGCGGGGGGACTGGAAGATATTTTTGCTTCTGGCCCTCTGCGCCGCGGCGGAGGATCTGCTGCTTTTCGTCTCCCTCAAATACACCACGGCGGCCCGGGCGTCGGTGATGGCCAACACGTCGCCCATCTTCACGGTGCTCTTCGCCTTTTTCCTGCTGAAGGAGCCGCTCACGCGGCAAAAGATCTCCGGGGCCCTGCTGGGCTTTGCGGGGATCGTTTTTGCCTTCTTCGTCCGTGGCGGGGACGTCTTTTCCTCGGGCGCGTCCCTCTTCGGCGGTGATCTGCTGGCCCTCTTCTCCGGCGTCGTGTGGGCCCTTTTCACCGTCGCCGGGAACGAAGTCGCGGAAAAATACGACGGTCTTTTCACCGTCGCCGTCATGCGGTTTTTCGGACTGTTCCTGCTGATCCCCGTGCTTATCGTCTTCAAGAGTCCCGTGAGCTTCGATCTTCCGCTTCTCGTCTGGATCGGGATCGTCTACCTCGGCTGCGGTCCAAGCGGCCTTGCCGTGGGGCTGTGGCGTCAGGCGCTCAAGTACCTGCCCGCCGGAGAACTGGGCGCTTTCGGCTACGTCAGCGCCTTGAGCGCCGTCGTCTTCTCGGTGATCTTCCTCGGGGAAAAGGTGACGTGGGGTTTTGCCGCCGCCGCCGCGCTGATCATCTCCGGCGTCTCCCTGATGCTCCGCCGGGGCGGGGAGGGAACTCCCGCGCCCGCGTCCCGGTCCGGCAACGGCTGAAGCCCTCCCCGGCCGGAGCGGGCCGCTGCGATTTTCGACTTGCATTTTTCCCGAAGGGTGCTATAGTAACTCGATAGTCGTATTCTCTCGCGCGCGGAGGCGCGCGGGACCGGAAGTTTTTCAAAAAATCCGGCGGTCTCCGCCGGAGAGCCGCAAGGCGGGATAAAAACATTTTATGGCTGCCCAAAAAGACAAAACCAAGGTCCTGGTGATCGACGACGAACGTCTCATCAGGCTGATGCTCGGCGCGAAACTCAAGCTGATCGGCTATACGGCCGTCTGCGTCGCCTCCATCAACGAAGCCGTCACGCTGCTCAATGACGGCGGCTGCAAGCAGTTCAAGGCCATCATAACCGACATCATGATGGGCGATATGGACGGCTTCGTCTTCAGGGATATCGTGCGCGGTATGGATCCCACCATGCCCATCTTCTTCATGACCGCGCTGGATCCCGAGGAGGGAAGCGGATTCCTCAAGCGGATCATGGAGGACAGTTACAGTTTCTATCTCCCCAAATCCCTCAGGCCGGACATGCTCCTCAAACGCGTGCAGTGCATCGTGGACTCCCGGCGGATCGACGAGATCATCGCCGCGAAGGACCGGGAAGTCACGGAGTCCCTGACTCTGGGTGCCCATCTTCAGCGCAGCATGCTCCCCCCGCGCATCAAGATCACCGATACCGATTTCTACACCTACTGGTGGGAGCCCAAAGACATCGTTTCCGGCGACCTTGTGGAGGTGATCCCGCTCAAGGACGGCGGCAATCTCTACATACTGGGGGATATCCAGGGGCACGGCACCAGCGCCTCGCTGTCGATGATGGCCGTGCAGAGTTTCCTCAAGCAGCTTCCCTCCAGCGACGGTTTTGACGGGGCCACGCCGGCTTCGGTCGCCAATCAGATCCACCGGTTCTTCGCGAACAATCTGGGTTCGTTTTCCTACATGACGGCGCTGATCTGCATGCACCGGCCCGCGGAGCGGATCGTCGACTGGATCAGCTGCGGCGCGCCCGATCTGCTTGTGATCGATCCCAAGATCCCGGAGTCGGGGAGCATCAACCCCGAAGGCCGCGGCGGTCTGCCCATCGGTTTGCGGGCCGACACCGTCTATACCGAAGACGACGTCGTCCGGACGAACCTGTCGGAGTCCGCGCTGTGCCTGGCCGTCACCGACGGCGTCTTCGACGTGTACAGGGACGAGGACGGCCACGAACCGATGCCCGATCAGCTCCGTCTGGATCTGCAGACCCAGCTGCTGTCGGAGGCGCGTCTCAAGGACACCGTCATCACCTTCCCCTGTAAATTCCAGATGGCCTGCGAGGCTTACGGCTACTCTTTCTTTGTCGATGACGTGACCGAACTGGTCTTCGGCGCGCGCCTGATGAAGCCGGGGCTTCTGGCCAAATCGATCCCCATGGATTCCGCCGTCATCGACAAAACGGCTCAGGATATCGAGCGCTGGTGTACCGAACAGGGCTGGGATCAGGACATCATCACCAAGGTCGAACTGGTCTTCGAGGAGAAGATGATGAATCTTTTCGACCACGGCTACGACATTCGCGAACGCTCCGGCGAACAGGCCAGTTTCAGGCTGAAAAAAGACGGGGCGCACGTGGAGCTGACCGTCTGGGACTGGGGGACCCAGGAGCCCAGTCTCTTCGTTTCCGCCGGCAATACCGAGGTGGAACTTGAGCTCAAAAACCGTGACTTCAGCGGCCGTGGCCGCGGGAGGCTCATGGTCCGCAAGATATGTCAGAGCATAGAACGCAAGGTTTTCGGAAATCTCAACGAGACCACCTACCGCATCGCGGCGGAAAGTGGAAAGACAGATTGAGAGGGGGATCGCAAATGAAACAGTGCTGCAAGGATTACCTGATGGAACAGTTCGGCGACGAGGAAGTCGTTGCCGAAATTTACGCGGAATACGCCAGTTCGATCCGGGAAAAACTGCCCGAGATCGACGAGGCGCTGGCGGCGGGCAACTGGGCCGCGCTGGACTCCCTGGCTCACGCCGTCAAGGGCAATGCGCTGGCCACGGGGGACACCGATGTCGCCAACACGGCCATCGATCTCCGGGTCGCCGCGAAGATGTCCGAAAAGGATGCCGCAAGTTCCCTGATCGCGAAACTCAAGGCATTTGCCCGGGATATCTGACGGTCGTTCCCTCTTCTTTCCCGCGGGCGGCCGCCCGCGGGGCGGGATTTTCTCAGGCGCCCGTTCCGCCGTTCTTCGGCTGAAGCGGCGCGTATTTCCCGAGGAGCTCTTTGAGCTTGTCCAGAGTGACCGGCTTGATGAGCATGTCGTCGAACCCGAGCCGTCTGTATTCGCCCTGCATTTCCACATCCGCGGTGATGACGTAAACGGGGATCCCTGCGAGCCGGGGCGACTTGCGGATCTCTCTCACCAGTCCCGCGCCGTCCATGACCGGCATGGACATGTCGGTCAGAACGAGATCCGTTTTTTCCGAGTTGTTCAGCGCTTCCAGCGCTTTCTGGCCGTTTTCGGCCGTCAGCACTTTTTTGATGCCGATGCGTGAGAGCATCGTCTGGAGGATCCGCAGGTTGAGTTTCTGGTCGTCGACGATGAGGATGCACTTTTCCGCAATGGATCCATCCAGCTGCGGCGCGGCTTCGGGGGCGCGGTGCTCCCTGAAGTAGGCCTCGGACTCCATCTCCGAGAAAGCCTCCACATGGGGGATGCGCAGCGTGAAAGTGGAGCCTTTCCCCAGCGTCGACTTGAGTTCCAGCGTTCCCTTCATCTGCGTCGAAAGCTGTTTGCAGATGGCCAGCCCCAGCCCGGTTCCGTTGGAACTGTCGTGCTCCTGAAGCTGGACGTAGGGCGACATCAGTTTCCCGATGTCCCCGGGGGCTATCCCGCGGCCGGTGTCCGATACGGAGAGCATGAACGTGCCCCCCTCGTAGGAGGCGCGGACCGTTATGGCCCCCTTTGCCGTGAATTTCACGGCGTTGCCGATGAGGTTGAAGAGGATCTGGCGGATCCGCTGGGGGTCCAGTTTCAGGTAGGGCATTTTGCCGACTTCCGTGCGGAGCATGATGGACGTCCGGCTGGCCGCCACTTCGAAGGAACCGGTCACCTTGCCGACAAGTTTTGCGACGTCCGTGGGCACCGGGTGCAGCTCCATCTTGCCCGACTCGAGCTTGGAGAGATCCAGCACGTCGTTGATGAGCTCCAGCAGGGTCTGCGCGCTGGTGACGATGGCGTCGAGGGCCTTTGCCTTCTCCTCCGGGTCGTCGATGCCCAGCTGCAGCATTTCGGAGAAGCCGATGATGGAGTTGAGCGGCGTGCGGATATCGTGACTGACGCTCGAGAAGAAATAGCTTTTCGCCTTCTCCGCCTTGATCGACTTGTCCCGTTCCTCCATCAGCTGGGCGTTCATCCGCTCATTCTCCGCGACCTGCATTTCGATCATCTGCTCATGCTGGCTGCGGCGGTAGAAGACGAACCCGCAGATGGTGAGGATCAGGGCCGTCAGGCTGATGCCGCACAAAGTCAGCATGTGGAGCAGCTGCCTTCTCAACTCCAGATGCCGCGTGATCGACTGCAGACTGGCTTCTTCGAGCCCCCGGGCCAGATGGGAATAGATCTCCGACTTGATTTTGATGTAGTTGTCGTCCCACAGCAGCTCTTCCGCTCGTTCGTGACGCTGATCGATCGTCAGCTTCTGTTCTTCGGGCGTCAGCGGGTAATCCTTGACCTCCTTGTGGAGCCTTTCGCTGTTGCTTTTGAGGGAAATGAGGTGCATGGCGTGATATTCCGTGCTCATGAGACTTTTTGAAGCCTTCATCGCGTTTGTGAGCGTATCTTTAAGCGACTGGTCGATCGGCAGATCCCTGACCATTTCCAGCGCCCGGTCCCGGTGCCGGATCTTCTGCGCCTCGTCGAAATACTCTTCGATGAATTGCGGCTTCATGGTCACCACGTAGCGCCGGACGGCTTCGGTCAGCAGATCCGTTCCCTGCCGGAAGCAGTCGTTGGCCACGTGATAGCGGAAATGGTTGTTGTAGTTGACGCTCTGGCTGTAGGTGATCGAGTTGATCATGACGGACGAATAGATGAGCATGCCCGTCGACAGAACCAGGAGACAGTAAAGCGCGACCAGAGTTTTGATGCTTGTGAAATTGAAGGTGTGCTTTTTCATGTGTCCCGTGCGTAAAAATCCGTCGATCCCGGCGTCTCATTAATATAAGCCTTTTCCCCCGGACTTTCAAACCCGGGAGACGCTTTTTTTCGCGTTTTTCGCCCGAAAGCGAGAAAGGTGATGAAGCGCGCCTGACGGCGCATGAAGCATTTTGCGGCTTCGCCGCAAAATATGAAGCACCGCCGCCGCGGTATGAAGCGAAGCCCGAGGGCTTCATTCATGATTTTTGCGTACAAAAATCATGGGCGATGAGGGACTCGAACCCCCGACATTTTGCGTGTAAAGCAAACGCTCTAACCAACTGAGCTAATCGCCCGCAAGAAGGTGTCCGCCTAATATAGCCGATGCCGCCGGGAATATCAAGCCGGAAAACCTAAAGCTTGACTTTTCCCAGGCCGTCTTCTATTGCGACGTCCACGCCGAAGGGGCGGCACATGGCGGCGAAGCGCTCCAGAATGTTGCCGTCTGCCTTGGGACGGGGCCAGCCGCCCCGGGCGCGGGGCAGGCCGAAATACTCCTCGACGGGCAGGAACGTCATCTGCGTCACCACGCCCTTTTCCGCCTCCCAATAGGGGATGACCGCTTCGTACATCACAGGATCGTAGCAGAGTCCCCGCTTGCCGTTGCCGGAACGGGTGTTGAAGAGCACGTCCAGCCGGGCGTTCCCGTCCAGCTTCTGCTTGGCGAACATGTCCCCGGGCGCGCGCAGAACAGTCTCCAGCTGGATGATGAAGTCCCCCAGACAGTAGAACACGGGCTTCCCCTTGTAGAACTCCATGGGGCGCAGCAAGTGGGGACCGGTGCCGATCACGGCGTCCGCTCCGGCGTCGATACAGGCGCGGGAAAAATCCCGCGACACGGGGTCCACCGTCTCCTTGGATTTTCCCCACAGCTCGTGGGTGTGCATGGCGACCACGACGTAATCGGCCATGAACCGGGCTTCGGCCACGGCGTCGGCGATCCTCTTCATGTCCTCAGGGTGGACCGTGGGGACGATCTCGGCCTTTTCCCCCTCCTCGAAGAGAAGTTCCCCGAAGGGCTGTTCCGTTTCGGCCAGTTGCGGCAGATAGCCCTCGGCGCGGATGATGTCCGACGGGGCGTTGATGCCGAGAGCCCCCGCGATGCGCTTGATGTGGTCCATGTCCTCCCGGGGCAGGCGGTACTTTTTTGTCACGCGGATCCCGTTGACGCCGGGGCGGCCGGGCAGGGAAGCTGTCTGGGGCCCCGCCATGTTTTCGGGATTGAAACTCATGGTGCAGCCGATCAGGGCGTAGCGCCCGCTCGGCGTGTCGATGTAGGCCGGACGTGAGGCGGCGGCGAGGTTTTCTCCCGTTCCCGAGAAGGGAAATCCGGCCTCCCGGATGTAATGCAGCGTTCTCTCCAACCCGCCGTAGGAGTAGTCCAGCGCGTGGTTGTTGGCGGTGCTGAGGATGTTGATCCCGAAGCGCCGCAGATCCTCGAGCACGCCCGGCGGGGAGCAGAGCCAGCTGCCGCCGCTGCGGGCCCCGGCGCAGGACTCGAAATCGTGGACCGTGGTCTCCAGATTGCCGAAGCGGAAATCCGCCCGCATGATGAAGTCCCTCACTTCGCGGAAGCCGGGGTATTCCCCTTCCGCGGGAAGCCGGCGCGTGATCATCGCGTCTCCGGTGGCGCTGCACCGGAAAACAGGGTCGGTATAAGTCGACATGAACAGAATCTCCCTGATCGAAAAAAATGCTCTCCTCTACTATACCTTGCCCGCCCGGTTTTTCAAGGGGGAGGACGGCTCCCGGTTGCATTTTTTCGCCGCCGTGCTATCTTATGTCGGCCATCAAACGCAAGTGAGGTACGAACCATGAAGATCTGCGCCATCCAGCCGCCCTACGGCTACGATCTCGAGCAGGCCGGAAAAGCGGTCGATTTTCTCGTGAACGCGCTGGAGTCCTGCGACGGCTCCGTCGATCTTGTCGTCACGCCGGAGTATTCCGATACGCCGGGGTCGCTGACGCCGGAGGAGATCGGCAAATACTCCGGCCCCTGGGGCAAAAGGCTCGAAACGGCCGCCGTCGCGGCGGCGAAACGCTGTCACGCCCTTGTCGCATTGAGTTTCCGGGCGGAGACAACGGGCGGCGTGCGCAACACGACGCGGCTCTTTCTGCCCTCCGGAGAATGCGCCGGGGAATACTGGAAACAGCAGCTTGTCCTGTCCGAACCCCGCGGGCATCTGGTGGACGATTCCTACGCCCTCCGTCCCCGGACGCCCACCGTCGTCGAGGCGGAGGGTCTGCGCTTCGCCTTCGTCACCTGTTACGACGCCTATTTTCTGGAGTATATCGAGCGTCTCGCCTCCTGCCGTCCCGACATCGTGCTGGTCTGCGCCATGCAGCGGGGGGAGACCCATGATAATCTGCTTCTGCTCAACCGGATGCTTGCCTTCCGGACCGACGCCTTCGTCGTGCGCGCTTCTTACAGCATGGGAAAGACCCCCGGCCTCGGCGGAACGTCCCTCGTCGTCGATCCCGCCGGGAAGGTGCTGGCCGACATGGGGGACTCTGCCGGAAAACTCTTTTGCGAGATCGCCGATCCCAAGTGGAAATATATGCGCAGCAACAGCTTCGGCGGCGATCTCATCCGCGACGACCTCTTCGTCGAGCAGGGACGCACGCCGTGGGCCTACCGCCCCTGCGGTCCCTTCGTCAAATTGGACGACCGCCGTATGCCCTATCCCCGCGTCTGCGCCCACCGGGGATTTCACGTGACGCTGCCGGAGAACTCGCTGCCCGCGCTGGGCGCGGCGGTGGCCATGGGCGCGGATGAGATCGAATTCGACCTCTGGGAGACCGCCGACGGCGTGCCCGTGTCGATCCACGATCCCACCCTCGACCGGGTCTCCGACGGCAGCGGAACGGTCAGGGAAAAGACCTTTGCCGAACTGCGCGCGCTGGATTTCGGCGTCAAGGCCCATCCCTCACTGAAGGGGCTGAAGATCGTGACGCTGGAGGAGATCTTGCGGCAGTTCGCCCGGCAGACCGTGATGAATATCCACATCAAATCTGTGGAGGGGGAGTTTTTCTCCCGTCCGTTCATCCGCAAGATCGCCGATCTGCTCCGGCGGTACGACTGCGCGGATCATGCCTACTTCATGGGCGACAGCTCCGTTCAGGAGGCCGCCATCGAAGCCGCCCCCGGCATCGCCCGCTGCATGGCGGCGGAGTCCGACATGGCCGAGCTCAAGATCGTCGAGCGCGCCGTCAGATGGGGCTGTCAGAAGGTGCAGTTCTTCAAGCCGTATTTCGATCAGGCGCTGATCGACGAGGCCCACAGGCACGGGATCAGGTGCAATCTCTTCTGGAGCGACGATTCCGAAGAGGCCCTCGGCGTGCTGAAAATGGGCATCGACACGATCCTCACCAACAATTACTGGCAGATCGCCCGGGTCCGCGACAGGTATCTGGGGGAGGAGGGGAAATAATGACGCTTTTTCTTTCCCATCGGGGCGAGTCCGACGACGCGCCGGAGAACACGCTGAAAGCCTTTGCCCTCGCCATGGAGAGGGATTCCGACGGCGTCGAGTTGGACATCCGGCTGACCCGCGACGGCGAGGTCGTCGTGGTCCACGACGGCAACTTGAAGCGCGTCTGCGGCATCGACGCGGATGTGGCCTCAAGCACCCTGGGGCGTCTGCGGTCGCTCCACCCCGTGCCCACGCTGGAGGAGGTCCTGGCCCTGATGAAGCCGGGGAAGCATGTGCAGATCGAACTCAAGGGCAGCGATTCCGGCCTGCCCCCCGGACTCAAACGCATCCTCGACGTCTGGCCGGGGGAGCGGAAAATGCTGGCGCTGAGCTCGTTCGAAGAGGAGACGATCCGCCGCGCGGCGCTGTACTTCCCCGATCTCCCCCGCCTCCTGCTGACCGATCTCGAACAGAAGTTCGGCCGTTTCCCCTCCGCGGGGGAAGTGCTGGCGTATATCCGTTCTCTCGACGCCACCGGCGTGAGCTTCAAGGCCGCCTTTTCCGCGGACCGGCCCTTCGTCGACGAACTCCGCCGCCTCGGTCTGCGCGTCGTCTGCTGGGGCGTCAGCTCCGACGAACTGGGCCTTGCCATGGCCCGGGCGGGTGTCGACGCCCTCACATGCAACCACGCCTGCGCCCTGCGGAAAAAGTTCCGATAAGGAAAGGGAAACCGGGGTAAGTCCGCGTTCTATTTGAGTTCCGAAGCCAGCTTCTTGCCGGCGTCATGCCATTTGGAAGCGTCCTTTTCGAGGAAGAATCCCGTGCTGGCGGAGAGCCGCAGCCGGTTTTCCGGACGGAAGTAGGCGCGGCTGAAGGGCACGGCGTAATCCTTGCGGTACATGCTCCTGTCCCAGACGGTCCGGTAGGCGTTGCGCGTTCCCTCCTCCATCCGGACGACGGTGACGACGCCGATGCCGGACTCGGGATCGTACCACACGCCCGCGGGGAAGGGGCCCATGGCCAGATCCTTCTCGTCGGAGCGGAACTTCAGCGCCTGGGTCGAACCGTCCGCGCCGATGCACAGAAAATCCGTGAAGCGGGTCATCCAGGGGTGCATGAAGCAGTAGAGGAAGTTGACCTTGACCAGCTTGGGCGTCGTGACGAGGATCTTTTCGTCCAGCCGGTCCCCGGCCAGCGTGAAGCTGTAGGCGACCACGAAGTCCGAAATGCGGCTCACTTTGTCGACCGTGATGCTTTTGCCCGTGATCTTTTTGCCGTTTTCGGGCGTGACTTCCTTGCCGTCCACGGTGATTTTGAGGGAGGTCAGCTCCTCGCCGACCCCGGATTCCCTGTGGCCGGAACCGATGAAAAAGCGGCTCTGCTGGGGCTGGAACGCCATGCCGTAGTGCGCCCGGCGGTCGTCGAGGGCCAGCTGGCGGCCGTTCCAGTCGATCCGGTTGATGTTCCAGACTTTTTCGGCGGCGAGGCGCAGCCGGACATTGCCCGATTCCAGTTCGATGGAGCGGGGGAGTTCCGCCGCCGCAAGGATCGTTCCGGTCAGCAGAAGCGCAAAAACGAGGTGTTTCATTTGCAGTTTTTCCTTTATTTGACGATGATTTTCCCCGTGCGGGTGAAGACTTTGCCGTTGGAATCCATTTTATCCGCCTCCGCTTTCAGCCGGCCGTCGAGAGAAGCGCAGGCGATCGCAAGCAGTTCCGGCGCGTCGCATTGGGCCGTGCCGTCGCCGATCTCCAGCCGGGAAGCGACATCCACCCACTTGCGGTTGCGGACGAAGGTGTAGGTGTAGACGGCCTTGACGGGACCGGGCGGCTCCTCCTCCCGGCCGCGGCTGCACATGGTCCCCGAGCACACGATGACGAGACGGTCCGGCGTGTTTTCGACGATCTTCTGCTCCGCGTGGCGGTCCACGTAGAGGGAGTAGAACCTCTTGTCGATCCGGATCCTGTCGCCCCAGCGCATCTTGCCGAGAGCCTCGTACTTGGAGGTCATGAAGCGGATGGGGAACATGCTGCCGCGCATGAAGAGACACCTGAAGTGCCCGCCGTCGATGCGGAGAAAGCCCGTCTCCTCCTCCCGGACCGCCATGGGACTGTTTTTCTCCGCGACGAAGGGATCCTTCTCGCTGGGAAGCCGGGCGATGATCCCGAACTGTCCCCGGATCCGGTCGAGTTGACGTTTCGCGTCCTTTCCCTCGGGGACCGCCAGAAAAAGTTCGAAGGATCTCGGGGCAAGACTTACGGCCGTTTCCACGCTTCCGGAGACGGCGGAGGTCTTTTCGGCGGGATCCTCGGCGGAGAAGCGGTACAGCGTGTATTTTCCTTTGCCGGGCAGCGAAAAGCGGATCGTGTTGCCGCGGGGCGTCTCCGCGATGTTCAGCACGGAAACGGCCAGCATGCCATCGAGGGACCAGCTGCAGGTGTAGATGTCCGGCGTGGTGACCCAGGCCGTTCCGAGGTCGCCCCAGCGGAGCCGTTTCGAGGGGATGGGCTCGGCGAACTCCGCCGGGCGGGCCATGATTCCGGCGTTGAAGAAGTCCAGCAGGGCGATCCGCAGACGGATCAGTCGCATGGCCCAGACCCGGAAGTCGTGCTTGGCCGGGTCGGTGAAAAACGTGGGGCTCACGCCTCCCGGTTGGCAGGAGGTGACGAACTGCCACGCCAGGATCGCCGGGAACGCCTCCGGATGGCGCCGGTTGAAACTGATCCCGTAGAATTGACTGTAGCCGGAGTAAACGGCGGGGAACGCCGGGACCTGATGATCGCAGGTCCAGCGCCAGACATCCAGCCCGTCGAAGTTGCGGACGCAGGTCTCCGCGTTGTCCTCCGTCGTGAACACCGAATTGGGATTCCGCGCCTTGAACTCCGCCCGGATGCGCGAGAAGACTTTGTCGTGGCCCTTGACGAACCACGACGTGTCGTCCGGGACGGCGTGGCCGTGGGCGGGGTCGTAGCAGAGGATATGGGCGGCGGCGCCGATCTGATCGACGTACACGCCGTCAGCTCCCGGCAGGAGCGCGTCGCGGCAGGCGGTCTGCATCATTTTGTCGTAGATCTCCGTGTAGGGACAGATGATGCCGAATTTTTTGCCGTTGAACACGGAGCTTGCGATGGTGCCGTCGGCGTTTTTCACGCAGTTGGGTTTGCCGAGTTTGCTGTAAAGATAGTCATGCTCCCGGCGGTCCTTTTCCTCCCAGAGGCGGCCGTTGATGTAGGGGACCGCCCGGACGCCGAGGCGGTGGCACTCGTCCAGCGCGTCCAGATACTCCGGCTGGGATTTGTGGTGGGGGTAGTCCCTGTCCCAGACCAGAGCGTTCCAGCGGTAGAGCATGACGGCAAAGGGGAGCCCCAGATACCGGCGCATGGCTTTGAGCCCGTGCAGATCGTCGGCGCTGATGATGTTGAGACTGCCCCAGAAGGGGTTGTTCCTGAACCACGAGGCTACGTCGGTGCGGGGCAGGCCCTTTTCGGGCAGCCACCGGGCCTTGATCTCCCATATCTGCCTGCGGTAGAGCATGGCGGCGTCGTACCAGTGCCCGGAAAACACGGCCAGCCTTGCCCCGCACTCCGGGAGGAAGGGTTTGCCGTGCGTCGGCGTCCACTGGTAGCGGACCTTGATCCTGTCGGCGGCCGTCGTGTGATAGAGCATCTTCACCCGGGCCAGCGGGTCGGCGCTGGACCAGTAGACGCCGCTCCTGCTGTCGTAAAACGCGCCGTACTGCATGGCGCCGAACGCCCGCGGATAGGTGCACTCGAAACTCTTTTTGTTTTTGATCGCCTCCGGCTGGGCGATGCCCGACATGACGGGGGAGAAAAGCGTTCCGTCTCCGCTCAGCGGCCGCAGTTCCAGCGCGGGAAACTCCACGGATTGAAGCGTGGTCCCCGTTTGGACGGGGCGGACTTCGAGAGTGTAGGCAAGATAGTCGCCGCAGTCGAAAGCGGCCTCCGCCGTGAGGTCGCGCGATTTCCAAGTCAGGCGGAACTTGTCCTTCCCGAAGATCTTCAGCTCCGAAGAGAACTCCCCGTCGAGGGGCGAGACCCGCCTGTCGCCGATCCCGACCCGGAACCAGGGGTTGTCCGGGCAGAGCAATTCCCGGCGGGCCAGCGTGTCGTACAGCGAGACCGCCGCCGCCGTTCCCGGGGCTGCCGTGACGGTGAGTATGGCGTTTTTGATTTTGTACTGCCGCAGATTGGCTTCGGTCGGAAGTTCTTTTGCCCTCTCTTTTGCGGCCTTCGCAACGGCGCGGGCTGCGCCGCGCCAGTCGAAGGACGCGTTCCCTGCCGCCAGATTGCGGAGCGCGGACCCGGCGGCGAGGAGGAAATCGGCGCAGTCCTTTTGCGGCAGCTGCGCCAGAAGTTCTTCGTCCTTATCCGAAAGTCCGCGGTCTTTTTTGCGGATCCGGTCGAAGTTTGCACCGTATTTCTGGATCTCCGCCAGAGAGAGCACCCGGTTGAAGCCGCGGGCGTCGGCCAGTTCTCCGCCCCAATGCCGGGCGACCGTCACCGGAAACGAACTGTCGGGCACGGCGCCCTTCGTCAGGTTGCGGCTCAGGAGCAGTTCGCCGTCGAAATAGAGTTTGACCTGCAGGTAATTGTCGCCCTGGGTGACGTCATTGATCCTGCGGGCGGTCACGGCGACGGCGTGAAACGCCCGGTCGTCCCGGGGCAGGGGGGCCGAGACGGCGTTGTTCCAGCCCTGTCCGTCGTGGAGATCCAGGTATATCTTTCCCTGATCGAAGCCGAAGAGAAACTGTTTGTCGCGTTGGACGATCGTGCCGCGGGCCTGACCGCTCCGGGAACTGTCGGCAGTTTTCGTTCGGCGGAGCACCGCCATGACGGTGATGCCCCGTTCCGGATTGTCGAGCCGGCACGCTTTCAGCGTGATCCCCGGCGCCTCGGCATCGAAGGACTTGGGCGAGGGCGGCTCGAAGGTGAACACCGGCAGCGCGGCGATGCGCCCGGCCGCGAGCGCACCGCAGACGAACAGAAGCAGTTTCTTCATTGTCGGCTCCGCGCGGCTATTTGCGGCTCTTCAAATGCCAATAGATGCGCTGAACGTCCGCCCCCATGTCGGCCCGGAGCATTCTCGTCGTGGGATCGATCTGCATGGTGGCGTGACCGTCGCACCAGGAGGTTCCGGCCGAGGTGGCATGGTAGTTCTGTTCCGTCTTGGGGTAGCGGGAGATGGAGGCGTGGCCGGACTTGTGCCCGTCGCCCGAAGTGACCTCCCGCTGTTCGGCGACGGAGATCGTGATCGACGGACGGGCCACCTGGGTCACTTTGGTCCGGCCGACGGCGGGCGTCCCGGGGGCGTAGGGGTCGTTGAGGGCGTCTCCGGCGATCTGCCAGCCCAGATAGGTGTTGAAGCCGTAGCTTGTCGTGTTGACGTACTGGTCCGACGTCAGGGAGACGCCTTTGCGCATGGCGGCGACCCTGTTGCGGAACGTGTTCACGTTGTCGTAGAACTTGTTGGCGCCGTCGCACACCAGAACGCTGGCGGAGAGGACCTTGGCCTTTTCGACCAGAACGTAACTCCAGATGTCGGTGTTGCCGCTGGCGGTCCGCAGGGCCGGATAGTAGTCGTCGTAGTTCTGCGTGTAATTGAACATGCCGACGCCGACCTGCTTGAGGTTGCTGACGCACTGGGAGACGAGGGCACGTTCCCGGGCCTGCTGGAGGGCCGGCATCAGCATCGCCGCCAGAATGGCGATGATCGCGATGACGACCAGGAGCTCGATCAGCGTGAAATTTTTTGCGGATGACGCGGAGAAGGCGGCTGTGCGGCCCTGCGCGTCTGATTTTTCCGGGACCTCGGCGTGTCTTCTTTCCTGTCCGGAAACGGTCTGGAAACGGTTTGTCTTCATGGAATCGACTCCTTTCTGTGGTTAAGCCGGATACGTGAAGTATCTGACATTTTCGATACGGTATTGCCCTGCTTCGCCTTCGCACAGAAGCAGATAACGGCGGTCTCCCCGCAGGGCGGAGAGATCGAAGCAGTGACGGTGCTTCGTTTCCTCTCCGGAGGGGAAATAGTGCCGTCCGTAATCCGGCCGTTCCCCGCAGGCCATCAGCACGGCCGGACGTCCGGCGTGGCGGCATGAAAAATCACAGACCATCACCACGGGACGGGAATAGTAAGGAATCAGTTCCGGAGGCGGCACGATCCGGTAACCGTGGGGGTAACGGGCGTCGACGGCGAAAGCCCCATCCTGTGCCACAGGGATGGGCGCATCCCCGGCAAAGACGCCGGCGATCCCCCGGACGGGAAGCTCCGCAAGCTTCATGTCCGGCGCGGAAAAACGCAGTTCGGCGGCCTTCCCTTCGCGGTCGAAGTGATTCATGGGGACGACGAAACAGCGATAGGGGCCGCCGCTTTGCAGCATCCCCGGCGGGAAATAAAACGTCTCCTCGTCCTTCCGGCGCGTTTCCGGCCATGTCCCGGGATAAAAGTCCATGACGGCAAGTTCCCGCTCCTCTTCGAACAGGGTCACCCGGTAACGCTGGAGACTGGAAAACGGGACGGCGTTCCCGATGGTCAGCGCGCCGAAACCCTCTCCGGAAAAACGGACGGGCGCGGTCGGCGGCAGTTCCGCGACCGGCAGTTCGCTCCTGCGGCGCGAGGGCCGGTAAGGCGCGGTTTTTTCGTCGAAGGGCAGGGGGATCATCCACGGGGGCGCGACCTCTTTTTCCGACATGACGTCGAAGCGCGCGATCTCGAGGCGGTCTTCGTACAGCCGGCAGAACAGCGCGTCGTGAGACTGGTGACGGCGGCTCTCCCGCCCGAAGGTGAGGTCCTTCCAGTAGGTGAGGGACCCGGCGTTGAAGGCGGTGAATTCGCCCTGCCAGATGTTGCGGTCGTGGAAAATCGGCGTGTGGGTGTGGCCGCTGATCTGGATGACCGAAGGATATTTGCGGAAGATCTCGAAGAGTTCCCTGTCGCCGTTGTAGTCGCTGTTCAGGACCGTTCCATAAGCCGGTTCGTGAGTGACCGCGAACACCGGTTGTCCGGGGGAGTCCGAGACGGCGTCTTTGAGACGCTCTTCGAATTTTTCGTAGTCTCCGCACTGGAAGACACCGACGAAACAGATGCCGTTGACGCGGCGGACCGGGATCGTGTCCTCCATGCCGATGAGCGCCATGCCCTCGGGATAAGCGCCCCAGTAGGCGGGGTGCCGGGTGACGTCGTGTCCGGCGAGCAGCCACAAAGTCTCCGGCCGTTTTCCGGGAAAGGCCTTCCGGAACATCGCGTCGAAGCGCTCGAGTTCTTCCGGCTGCCAGAAGTCGGTGATGTCCCCGGCGTCGATGAGCAGATCGGGCCCGAGTTTGCCGAAGAGCCGGAAAGCCGCTTGCGTCCGCTCCGCCAGTTCCGGGTGCGCCGGATCCAGGTGGTTGTCCGTCATGACCCCGAAGGAAAGGATCGGTTTGCCGCTCATGCCGACAGCCTCCCCGCGGAAAACTCCCGCCATTTTTCTATGATCCGGTCAGCGGCCTGTTCGGGCGTGAGCTTGCCCTCGAAAAGGGCCGCCAGCTCCTGACGGATCTCGTAGATCATGAAATACTGCGCCAGTTCCTCTTTGTGGGCCATGTCCCGGAAGAAAAAGCCGTTTCTCAGCAGACAGCGGCTCTCGTTTGCCGAGAAGCCGCACTGGTTTTTCATTGCCGCAAGGTACGCTTCCATGCGGACGGGCTGGGACATCTTTTTCGTTTCCACGCTCTTCTGGATCTCCGGACTCAGCAGAAAGCGGCAGAACTCCGCCGCGATTTCGGGGCACAGGCACCGCCGGGCGATGCAGATGTCGACGCTCGACATGATCAACCGCCCGTCCTTCACCTGATGACACGGGGCCTGACGGAAACGGAAGGAGGGCAGGCCGACCCATTGCAGCTGCGTCATGATCGCGTCCAGAAACAGGAGTTCCCCCGCCGCGAATTTCTCCACATCGTCCAGAGAACTGGTCTGAGAGGTGAAGTACGCCCTCGGGAAAGCGGAAACGGAGGCCAATTTCTGCAATTCCTCCAGCAGGATCGCCCGCTTTTCCGGGAATGGCCGGACGCCGTGATAGGCCAGCTGACACCAGACGTGGGACCCCGCCCAGACGTTTCCGGGGAGTTTCGGCGCGGCCTCGGCGATCATCTGGATCTTTTCCCCTTTCTTCAGGCGCGCCTCGACGTCGGTCAGGCCCAGACGGCTGGCCAACTCCGGGTTCCACATCGTGTGGCAGAACTCGAAACTGACCGGAAGCAGATACCGGCTCAGTTCCTCCCGGCCGGAAAAGAGCCGGGGGATGGGATCCGCTTCTTTGCGGAAGTTCCGCAGACTTTCCGGCAGGGGCCGGACAAGCTCGGAATAGTCCTGATCGAACAGGGGGGAATACAGAAGCATGTCGATTTTGTCCCGTTCGATCTCTTCCCGCAGAGGGTGCGTCTCCAGCGGCAGTTCCGCCATGGGGACAAGTTCCACTTCGAGATGGGTCTGCTGCGCGTTGAAGCGCCCGACGGCGTCCTGCCAGAAGTCCATCTGTTCCGGGAGCGTTTCGTAGGAGAGGAAGCGCAGTTTGCGCTTGGGCGGCGGGACGTTCCACGGCAGGCCGAGGGCCAGTTTCCCGGCGGCGGGCTCTTTCCCTTTGGCGACGACCGTTCCGTTGCGCCGCTGCCGGATGACCTTGCCCGAGAGGAAAAACGAGGCCAGCGCGTTGCGGACCGTCACCCGCGAGACCCCCAGTTCCTCCGCCATGACCCGTTCCGCTGGCAGGCGCGTTCCCGGCGCGGACCGCGAGACGAATTCCTCCAGTTTCCGGGTGAGCTGGTTCACCAGAGGTTCCCGCGAACTCCTGTCCAGAGAAAAGACTTGTCTGATCGCCGCGCCGTCCATCGATCTCCCGCCATTGGTTTTATTGGTTCATACCATTAATATACTCCCCGTTTTTTCCAATGCAAGGGCCGTCGCGAAAAAAATCCGAAATTGTCGTCATTGACATAAGGTTGCGGGCGTGCTATATTCGGTTCCATGAAAAAGTTTCTATACGTTTTGCGCGTTACCGTACTGTCGGTCATACTCGTGCCGCTCTCAATGTACCTTCTGTGGCTTGCGGGGACAATGATCCTTTACGCGCTTTGCGGCGCAAGCCTGTACCGGAAAAGCGGCGAGGCCGCGGCCATGATCGGCGGAAAGAGGGAAACGCTGAACGTCTACAAGGCGGAAAACAAGCCTTTCCTGCTGGTCGGGCCTCGCTGGTTCGAGTCGGGAGACTTCGATTTTTTCTTCGTCAACAAACGCCAAGTGGTCCTGACGGCGACGGACAAGGGCGGCGACGAATGGCTGCGATTGGGAAGATGGCTCTACATCGTCGACGACCTGACGGGCGACGACGATCACCGTTTGCGGGCGCCCTGGGGGGACGAACTGCGGGGAGATCCTGAGTCTTCCGTCAAATCGCGGGGAGAATATACCGTTTTTTCCTTTCGTCTCGACTGTCGGGGCCGTCCCGTCCGGCTGCTCCTGCCGCAAAAACTTTTCACCCCGGACATGGACACCGCGGACAGCTGCACGCGCAGACATTGACGTCCCGGCGGCGGCACCTTTGGCCTTATGAAGAAATTTCTGCACATCTGCCGGATCACCGCCGCGGCGGTCGTTTCCGTGCCGCTGGCGCTGTATGTCCTGTGGCTTGCCTTGATCATCGGTCCCTGCCTGCTTTTCGGCGGCAGCGTGTACGCAAGAAGCGGCGAAAAGGCCCTTTACCGGATCGGCGGCAGGATGCGCCGTCTCGACATCTACAAGGCTCCCTGCAAACCTTTTCTGCTGGTGGGCCCCTGCCGTTTTTCCAAAGACGAAACGGATTTTTTCTTTGTCAACAGACGTCAGGTGATCCGGACGGCGACGGACAAGGGCGGCAGCTGGTGGGTGTGTGTTCTGAACAGGCTTTTCATTCTGGATGATCTTACGGGACGGGATCCCGTTCGACTGCCGTACTGGGACGAACTCAGGAGCCGTGGCTCCTCCGCGACCGATGCCTGCGGCCGGCGCATTTACGCCTTCCCCGGCGCTTCTCCCGGGGAGACCGCCGTGCTCGCCGTGCCGCTGGCCCTTCTCACGCCGGACATGGACACCGCGGACAACTGCACGCTCCGGCATTGACGTCTTAGAGGCGGAAAAAAGACGGTTTTCCCCCCGTCCGCAGGGTTGCGGACAACAGGCCGGACAGGCCGGATGACCGCAAAAAAATGGGCCGGACGGGCGACCGCCCTCCGGCCCCATCTCATCTCTCATCTCTGTTATGTAAAAGTCAAGGGCCTGAACCTGTTTTTTGCGTTTTTTTGCAGGCAGTGTCCGATATTTTCGCACATTTGGTTCTGACGGATCAGAGTTCCACGCGCGAAGGCGAAGCTGAACAAACCGTCCGTC
>JAFSTC010000039.1 GCA_017450705.1 Lentisphaeria bacterium
CGTAGCATTTGGCCAGCACGTTCTTGCGCAGCTGGCGGATCGTCTCCCGGGCGATGACCTTGCCGCCCACGGCGGCCTGGATGGCGATCTGGAACATCTGGGGCGGGATGGCCTCCTTGAGCCGTTCGGCGATCTGGCGGCCCCGTTCGTAGGCGAAATCGGTGTGCACGATGGAGCTGAAGGCGTCCACCGGCTCCCCGTTGACGAGGATGTCCAGCTTGACCATTTTCCCGGCCCGGTAGCCCGCCGGTTCGTAGTCCATGCTGCCGTAGCCCCGGGTCATGGACTTGAGCTTGTCGTGGAAATCGATGAGGATCTCGTGCATGGGCAGCTCCGCCGTGATGATGACGTGTCCGGCATCGGCGCTGGCGGTCTCGGTGCAGACGCCCCGCTTGGACATGACCAGATTCATCACGTCGCCGATGTAGGTCGTCGGCGTCATGATGTGGCTCTTGATGAAGGGCTCCTCGATGCGGTCGATCGCGGAGGGATCCGGCAGATAGACGGGATTGTCCACGTTCAGCATCTCCCCCGACTTGAGGTACACGTGGTAGATCACCGAGGGATAGGTGGCCAGGATGTCCATGTTGTACTCCCGGCGCAGCCGCTCCTGGACGATCTCCATGTGCAGAAGACCGAGGAAGCCGCAGCGGAAGCCGAAGCCCAGGGCGGCCGAGCTCTCGGCCTGATAGACGAAAGCCGCGTCGTTGAGCTGGAGCTTGCCCATGCTGGCCTTGAGCTGATCGTACTCGTCCGTGTCGATGGGGTAGATGCCGCTGAACACCATGGGCCGCACTTCGCGGAAACCCGGCAGGGGTTCCGCCGCCGGATCGTCGCTGTCGGTGACGGTATCGCCGATCCGGGTGTCGGCGGGGCTTTTCAGGTTGGGGATGAGATAGCCCACGCTGCCGGCGCGCAATTCGTCGCAGGGCAGCATCTGCGGGTTGAAGAAACCCACTTCTTTAATTTCGCTGGTGACGCCGTTGCTGAAGAGGCGGATCTTCGTTCCCCGCCGGAAGGCGCCCCGGCGGACGCGGACGAAATTCACCACGCCGCGGAAGGTGTCGTACTGGGAGTCGAAGATCAGCGCCGCCGTTCCTTTTTCCGAGGACTCCTCCGGCGGCGGGACGCGGCGGATGATCTCCGCCAGAAGCTCGGCCACGCCCTCGCCGGTCTTGCCGCTGACCTTGAGGGCCTCCTCCCGGGGGATGGCCAGGACCTCCTCCATCTGCTCGAAGCACAGATCAAGATTGGCCGCGGGCAGGTCGATCTTGTTGATGACGGGGATGATTTTCAAATTCTGGGCGATGGCCAGATTGATGTTGGCCACGGTCTGGGCCTGGACGCCCTGCGTGGCATCGATGAGCAGCACGGCCCCCTCGCAGGCGCACAGACTGCGGCTGACCTCGTAGGAAAAATCCACGTGTCCCGGAGTGTCGATGAGATTGAGTTCGTAGGTCTTCCCGTCCCCGGGATCGTAGTGCATGCGCACGGGGTGGGATTTGATGGTGATGCCCCGTTCCCGTTCGAGGTCCATGCCGTCCAGCAGCTGGTCCTGAAGATCGCGCTTGGCCACGGTCCCGGTGATCTCCAGCATCCTGTCAGCCAGCGTGGACTTGCCGTGGTCGATATGGGCGATGATGCAGAAATTTCTGATGAGCTCGTATTTCACGTTGCCGTCTTGTCCTGTCGGGGATATTTTCCCGGAGAACCGGGACGATCAGTTCGGCTCCCCCGGCAGAGCGGAGGGGCGGCCGATGATCTTATCCAGCTGTTTTTCCCGGTCGGAGATGATTTTTTCGAGCTCTTTCCTGTTCTTCAGGAAAAGCGCTTTGACGACGATCTTGAGCGCGGTTCTGGCCTCCGGCTGGAGAGACACCGTCTCCCCCGCCAGATTTTCCTGGACAGGCGCCCCGTCGGGCGTGAGATTGTAGCGGTCCAGCTTGGGATCGGAGGGTCCGGAAAACTCCCCGTCGCTGCCGTAGAGGCCCACGCGGATCTCCTTCGCGGAAACCTGACAGACGGCATCCGCACCGCGGGCAGCGGCCTCGTCGAGCAGCCTTATGCGGACATCCTCCCGGTCCCGGGAAGCGGGGAACGTGATCTTCGCCCGGCCGATGATCTCGTACTCGCCCGGAGGAAGCGCCTCCTTCTTTTCGTAATACTCCGGCAGACGCATCGAAGGGGCGAATTCACGGCCGGTGTACTCGAACTCCATGCAGCCCGCCAAAAGCACGGCCGCGAGGAACGCGGATGCCGATCTGAGGAAAAAAGCCGTCTTTTTCATGATTCAATCCTGTCTGGCGCGTTTCACGTTCAGTTCCCACACCTGATTGCGGCGCACCTTTCTCACGTAAAGTTCCGCGTTCCTGTGCCGGATCACGTCGCCCGCGCGGGGCTGACGGTCCAGCTGCTGATCCAGTTCGCGGGCGAACCAGAGGCCCACGGGTTCGGCGCGGCGGGGCAGATCCAGATGGGTGTCCCGCACCAGCTGGGTCATGGGCACGCCGCCGCCGACGACCCACAGCGATTCGCTGGGCGAGTAGAAGGTCCGGGGCAGACGGTCGAATTCGTCGTCCAGATCCCCCAGGAGCTCCTCGATGATGTCCTCCAGCGTGACGAGTCCGAGGGTGTGTCCCGTGGCCGGATCCCGCACGATCAGGATCTGGCTGTGCTGGCTGGCGAAACTGTCCATCAGCTCGGCGGCGGTGTCGTCCGGATCGGCGAAGTCGACGGGACGCATGACCTCGGCGATCTTCGTGACCCCGGGATGCGCGAGATCGGTGGCGACCAGCTCCTTGAAATTCACGTAGCCGATCACCTTGTTGATGTCGTTGTCCTCGCAAACGGGATACCGGGTGTGGTAATCCTTGCCGCAGGAGTTGATCGCGTCCTGCACCGTGACGGAGGCGTCGAAAAAGGAGATGCTCTCGGCCTCCACCATCACCTTGATGGCGGTGCGCTCCGAAAGACGGGGCACCATGCGGATGATCCGCTCCTGCCGGCTGGAAATGACCTGACTGCTCCGGGCCAGGGCGGCCAGCGCGGAGATCTCCTCCGCCGCGCTGACCCGCTTGACCGCGCGGGGTTCGAAGGGCCGGTTGATGAAATGCGTGAGCTTGATCAGCGGCAACAGGACGATGGTCAGTATGTGCAGCGGCAGGGCGGCCCTGTTCATGATCGCGATGTTGAACCGGACTCCGAGGGTCTTCGGCAGGATCTCGGTGTACTGCACCATGATCAGCGTGAAGATGAGGGAGAACACCCCCATGTAGCGGCCGTGGAAGATCTCGTTGAGACTGGCGCCGGCGATGGTCGCGCCGATGGTGTGCGCGGCGGTGTTCAGGATCAGGATCACGGCGATGGGCTTGTCGATCTCCCGCTTGAGGCCGGCCGTGAGCCGGCCTGCCCGCGCATCGCGCTGCCGCAGCAGAGCCACCTGGCTGGGCGAGAGGCTCAGCACGGCGGCTTCAAGCAGGGAACAGACGTGCGAGGTTATGACGGCGACGGAAATACTCGTGAAGAATATGAACCATTCGTACAATTTATTTTTCTCGCTTTCGTTGACCGGCGATCCCGGCGTCGATCGCGGCCTCGGCCTGTTCCGCGGCGATCTTGGCTTTCAGGATCTCCACCACCGCGGGCGGGAAGACCCGGATGCAGTTGTCCACGACGGTTTTCTTCATCTCGTTGAAGGGCGGCAGCTTCGTCCGGTCGCTGGCCCCCATGTCGGACATGTAGCTCCTGTAGATGAAACGGGCGATGCGCTCGTTGGCGAGGGCCGCGTCGTGGTCGTTGTAGATGAGGTAGTTGATGCTGCGGAAGATCAGACCGCTGATGATCTCGCTGGCCTTCTTGACGCTGGCGTCGCGGACATCTTCGGCCCACTGGGCCATGATGAATTTTTCAAGACTGCCCTCCTTCTGCTTGCCGTCCTCTTCCTCCAGCTTTTTGTAGTACTCCGCGGCCTTGGAGAACTTGCCGTAGTTGTAGAGGATCGTCACGGCCTCCTTCATGAAATTGATGCGGGCGCTGCGGAAGGTGGAGAACTTGTCTTTGGCCCCGTCGTGATATTTCTGCACCTCGACGAAGGTGTCGAACACGGCATCCACCAGCGCCAGGTTGGGAACGACGATGATGCTCTCGAAGTTCTTTTCGTCGATCATCATGAGCCGGCCCGCCCGGAAGGATTCGTAGAGGGACTGGGTCACGATGCGGTCGCAGGAGAGATCGTGCCCGCCGGGAGCCTTCTCCGCTCCCATGGTCGCCCAGTAGATCGCCTGGGACTCCGGCACGCGCCAGTCGAGGAGCCCGTACTTTTTGTTGATGGCGACGATCCGCGACACTTCCAGCTTCAGCTTGCGGCGCAGGAGCTCGGCGCGGAAATAAAGGGTCAGATCCGTTTTGAGCTTGTCGTTCCCGGCCAGCTGCGCGGCGAATTTTTCGGGCAGGTTCGGCGCCGACGCTTCGAAAGCCTTGTAGAGTTCGGCGTAATCCTTGAATCCGGCGGCGAGGGCGGCCTTCCAGAGGGCGTGGTCCGCGGGGTATTTTTTGAGGAAAGCCCGTTCCCCGGCGGGGGCCGACGCCAGCTTCTCCCAGTCGGGATAGCCCGCGTCGCCGACGATGGAGGCCATCTGGATGGCCAGCCGGTTCTTGTAGTAAAGATTGGCGTCGTCCAGGATGTTGCCCAGCTTGTGCGAGAAGATCCAGGCCAGCTCCTTGTAGATCACCGGATCCTCGGGATTGTAGTAGATCGCCTGGTCGCGGATGAGCCGGATCCCCTCGTTCACCCAGCGCCAGCGGTCGGCGAAACTGGAACAGGTGACGGAGATGTTGTAGGCCATGTTCCAGGCCAGATAGGCCGTGGCTCCCGAGAAGGTGGGCTGGAGATCGGTGATCCAGCGGGCCAGCTGGACCATCTCGAAGTAGTTGCCCTTTTCCTGAAGGGCTCCGGCGCGCAGCCAGAGCAGATCGGCCACCAGTCCCCGGAAACTGCCCAGCGCCACGGTGGTGAAAATCACCATGGGAGGCGCGTTGCGGATCTCCCCCGTGAAGCGCAGACGGTGCTCGGCCACCTGGGCGTCCAGCCGCTTTTCGAAGCGGTGCACGCCGACCAGCATCACGATCGTGACCGCCGCCAGGACCGTGTACATCACCAATGTGCGGAATTTGTTCATTTGCGGATAATCAACCCCAGTTCACGTTTGCGGTAGATCCAGATACACAGCAGATAGAGCGGCAGGGCGCGGCAAAGCAGATAGTACCAGGTGAGAGTCCAGACGAAGGACCACTCGATCAGTTCGCCGCTGGCTACCGCCCCCGTCACCTCGAAGGCCTGCAGGGGGATCACCACCACCAGCAGCAGCTTCGCGACGAAGACGCCGAACCTGTCGGCCGCACCGGCCAGATAGGTCAGACCCGTCATGTAAACCGCGAAACTGCCGAAGAGCAGGTATCCGGCCTCGACGAACACGGCCACGGGCATGGACATGCATCCGCCGAAGGAACAGGCGAACCCCGAGAGGATCACGAGCTCCAGCGCGATGATCAGCACCGCGCGCATGTAGTTTTCGAAAAATCCCGCCGCACGGATGAGCAGTTTGGGCCCGTCCGCCGGCTGGAAGAAGAGGCTGGTCCGGGAGGGGTCGAAGTTTTGCGCCGCGACCGTGACGCTGTTGTCCGGAGCGATGACGTTCCACTCCGGCCGCAGCATCTTCTCGTGGAACTCCCCGGACATGACCTGCTCGGGATTCTGCGAAAGCGGGATCATGTAGACGTCGTAATTGGCTTTCTTCGCGTCGAAGACGCTGGCGCCCGGCGCCGATTCCTTCTGCCGGGCGACCCCCGCGAAGAGCAGCAGGCGGGTCATGCGCTGATCCTCGCTGGCCACCTTGCCGACGTAGGGCCGGTAGCGCAGATAGACCGGCGTCCTGATGCCCTCGGGCAGACCGAAGAAGCGCCAGCTTTTGACCTGGCCGGCCTTGACTTCGGAGTCGGCGGAGACGACCTCGCGCCGGGCGTCCTTGAGCATCTTCTCCTGCGAGGAGGGACTGGTGTCCACCGAAGCCCCCTGCAGACGGAGACGGGCGATGCGCCGTTTGAGAAGCTCCTGAGAGAGCAGATCGAAATCCGGACGCGCCGCGGGAAAAACCCGGCGGCCCACCATGACCTCGTTGCGGATCTTCTCCCGCTCCTCCGGCGGGAAATCCCCGTTGTTGTAGCGGTAGAGGATGATCCCGTAGATCAGGAACGCCGAGAGCAGCAGCAGTCCGAGATTGATGAGATTGACCCCGGTCCACTTGGCCAGCCAGATGGTGATCTTCGACACCGGCTTGGAGACGATCATGTGGAGCTGGTAGCTGTCCACGTCGGTCGTCATGACGAAGCATCCCAGCCAGATGGAGGAGAGGGCCAGGATCAGGCTCACCGCCCACAGGCTGTACAGCAGGGAGACCCTGATGAAGTCACTGGCCGTCCCGCCGCCCACGGTCCCCGGGATGAAGGTCACCGCGAAGATCAGCACCGCCAGCAGCAGATGGAAGATGTGGGAACGCAGCGCGTGGCGGCAGGTCAGTTTGACGATGGCAGAAAAGGACCTCATTTACTTCTTCCCCAGCAAGTCGTCCAGCTTTGCGTTGGCGGCGGAGAGATCTTCCTTGGGCTTTGCCGGCGCGTCGGAGACCTCGGGAGGTGCCGGAACGCCGGAGGTCAGAGCCTCCAGTTTTTCCGAAACGTCCCCGGCCTTCTTTTCGGCGGGAGCCAGTTCCGCGGGGGCGGCCGCCGGGGCCCCGGCCTGCGGCTCGGCGATGAGGTCGGCCAGAACGGCGCTGGTCTCGTCGCCCTTTTCGAGGTAATCGGCGATCTTGCCGCCGCCCACGACGCCCGCGGTCTCCACGCTGTCGCGTTTCGCGGCGGAGATGACGTTGAGGAAGAACTCCTCCAGGGAGCGCCGGGGGTGGTCCATGGTGAATTCGCCGTCCTTGAGGTTCCGGCGCAGGATCTGCCGGATCTCCTCCATGGCCGGCTCCGGCAGGGAGGGCGCGACGATCCGGTTGGAATCCGAAACGGTGAGCAGCTGCGAGAGCTCGCCCTCGGCGCGGATCTTGCCGCCGTAGAGGATGATGACCCGGTCGCAGACATCCTCCACATCGCTGAGCAGATGGCTGGTGACCAGCACGGTCTTGCCACGCTTCTTGAGGGCGAGGATCAGGTCTTTGACCTCGCGGCAGCCCAGCGGATCCAGTCCGCTGGTGGGCTCGTCGAGGATCAGGAACGAGGGATCGTTGATCATGGCCTGCGCCAGACCGATGCGCCGCGCCATGCCCTTGGAGAATTCGCCGACCCGCCGCCGCCGGGCGTGGGCCATGCCCACCATCTCCAGCAGCTGGTCGATGCGCTTTTTGCGGTCGGCCGCGGAGAGGTTGAAGAGGGCGCCGAAGAAATCCAGCGTCTCCTCGGCGGTCAGGTATTTGTAGAGATAGGACTCCTCGGGGAGATAACCGATCTCGCGCTTGGTCTCCACCGCCCGGGGACTGAGACCGAAGACGGAGAGCCGTCCTCCGGTGGGATACAGCAGACCCAGCAGCATCTTCACGGTGGTGGATTTGCCGGAACCGTTGGGTCCCAGCAGGCCCACGACCTCGCCGGGACGGATCTCGAAGTCGATGTCGTTGACGGCCCGCGCCTTGGGGCGGCCCCAAAAATCCCGGAAAACTTTGGTGAGTCCCACCGCACGGACAACCGGTTCGATCTCTGCCATGATTGTATTCCTGCTCCTGAAAAGAAAGTTGTGATCAGTTTCCGCCGTTTCCGCCGGACTCCTCCAGCGTCAGCTCTTCTCCGGTGCGCACCAGACGGGCGCTGTTGAAAATGATGATCAGCGTGCTGCCCGCGTGGAGGACCGCCGCCCAGATCGGCGTCATCACGCCCACCATGGAGAGGATCATGCCGCCGAAGACGAAGAGCATGCCGAAAAGCAGATTCTGATTGATGATCATCTGGGACTTGCGCGAAAGGAAGACCAGCATGGCGATGCGCCGCAGATCGTTGGTCATCAGGGCGATGCTCGCGCTGTTGATGGCGATGTCGCTGCCGATGGCGCCCATGGCGATGCCCAGATCGCCCGCGGCCAGCGCCGGGGCGTCGTTGACGCCGTCGCCCACCACC
>JAFSTC010000040.1 GCA_017450705.1 Lentisphaeria bacterium
CTAATTGAGTGTGATTTCTGTTGCGAGACGTCTCCAGCCGCCGTCGCCCTATCTACAGTAACACACTTTTTAAGGTTCAGCCACTTTTTTTACTCCCGGTTGCTGCTTTTCTTTTACCATAGCAACTCATCTCTCATCTCTATACCTCGGCAAAAACACATTTTTTGCCGAAAACGATTTGCTTTTTTTTTTTTTTTTGTCATATTATATTACAAGCCAATGAAACACATTTCGGGGAAGATTCGGGACAGGGAAAAATGAGAAGATCAACAGTCAAGGCCCGCCTGGCCGCGGGGAAAGTCGTTTACGTCGTCAAGGCCTCCTACCGGGATCCCCGGGTGGTGGAGCTCATGGGGGGAATGGGGTTCGATTGCGTCTGGATCTGCAACGAGCACATCGCCAACGACCGCTCCACGCTGGAGTCCATGGTCTGCGCCGGCAGGGCGGGGAACATCGACACCATGGTGCGGATCCATCCCAAAAACTACACCGACATCATCCAGGTTTTGGAGATGGGCGCCAACGGCCTCATGCTGCCACAGCTGACAAGCGCCCGTCAGGTCCGGGAACTGGTGGACGAGGTCTATTTCGCGCCGCTGGGACGCCGCAAGATCGACGGCATCGGCGCCGACGCGAACTTCGGTCTTCTGCCCCTCAAGGATTATCTGCGCCGCGCCAACGAGGAGCCCTTCGTCGTCGCCCAGATCGAGACCGTCGAGGCCCTGGGGGAGATCGACGCCATCGCCGCCGTCGACGGGGTGGACGTGGTCTTCATCGGTCCCGCCGACCTGTCGCTGGCGGTGGGGCATCCGGGGGACGTGAACTGCCCGGAGGTGGTCCGGGCCTGCGAGGACGTTCTGGCCGCCTGCCGCAGGCACGGCAAGACGCCCGGGATCGCCTGCGGCACGCCGGAACAGGCGGAAATGCGTTTTGCCCAGGGCTTCCGGTTCCTGTGCGGCGCCAGCGACTACCGTCTGGTCAAGGCCGGACTGCGGTCGGAGCGGGCCCTGATGGATCGATTCCGCGCCGCCGGAGACCCCTGCTGAGGGTCCCCGAAAGACGTTTTCGGCCCCTTTTTTCTCCCCGGACGCCGGAAAAAGCTTGACTTTTTCGCGAAACGGGAGTATCTTATAGGACGTTTGAAATGTTTTCCTGCGCCGGGACCCGGAATCCCGATCATCTCCCGGGGGCGGCGCGGGGAGGATCTCGAACGCCGTGATTGAAGGCCGCGTCCGCTTCCGGGAAGTGCGAAACCGGGGGCTGCCGGCGGCGAAGCTTGATGAAAAGAAAAGCTTGTTTAAGGTAAAAGATCATGAAGACTTATCTGGCTAAAGTTGGCGAGATCCAGCGCGAGCACATCGTGTTCGACGCTTCCGAGGCGCCCGTCGGCCGTCTGGCGGTGAAGATCGTCAACGCCCTGCGCGGCAAAGACAAACCGACTTACACTCCGCACATCGACACCGGCGCGTTCGTCGTGGTGATCAATGCGTCCAAGGCCGTGTTCACCGGTCACAAGGACGAGCGCAAGGTGTATGCCGATTACACCGGATTCAGCGGCGGCTACCGTGAAACGACGGCGGCGAAGGTCCGCGAGCAGCACCCCGAGCGTCTGATCAAGGACGCCGTCTGGGGGATGATGCCTCACGGCCGTCTCGGCCGGGCCCAGTTTGCAAAACTCAAGGTTTATGCCGGTGAAGAGCATCCTCACGCCGCCCAGAACCCGCGCAAGATCACAATGGAGTAAGGCATCATGGCTATCAGCAAAAAGAGTGATGAAGTTCTCGCTACCGGGCGCCGCAAATGCGCCGTCGCCCGCATTCGTCTGACCAGCGGGACGGGCAAAATCGTTCTCAACGGCCGTGACATGGCCGAATATTTCTCCAGCGAAGCGCTCTGCGGGTTCGTCAATCAGGTGTTCAAGGTCACCGAGACGGCCGGCAAGTTCGACGTGGCGGCCAACCTCGACGGCGGCGGCATCGCCGGACAGGCCGGGGCGCTCCGTCACGGTCTGGCCCGCGCGCTGGTCAAACTGGACGAGTCCTATCGCGCCATCCTCAAGGCCAACGGCATGATGACCCGCGACGCCCGCGTCAAGGAACGCAAGAAGTCCGGTCAGCCGGGAGCCCGCAGACGGTTCCAGTTCTCGAAGCGTTAAATTTTTCTCCGCTGCGCTTGCATTTTTCCGTTCAAATGCTATATTAAGCGCGTCGAAGGAATCTTTCGAGCACCCATAGCTCAATTGGATAGAGCGTCTGGCTACGGACCAGAAGGTTTGGGGTTCAAATCCCTATGGGTGTACCAATATCTTCCCTCTCAGGAGCGATCTTGAGAGGGTTTTTTCATGGCTTTTTCCGGGGGAAGAAGGCGGCGCGGGAAGGTTTGCGGCCTTCTTGAGATGCCGCCGCGGAAAAGGCCTCAGGTACCGCGGAGTGCCATCCTGAACAGAAAAAAGAGATTCCGCGGAATTGTGCTTGAAACATATTTGCAATATCACACTCCGGGGAGTATCTTATCCTAAAAGGAGTTTACACCACATGGGCGTGCCGATTCCCGATACCCCGAAGACACTGCTGGAAAAGCTGCGTGACGGCGACGAGATTTCCCGAACGGAGTTTTATGCTCTTTACCGGGAAATGATCGTCTCGCTCGGCTCATTGAAAGGACTGAACAGTGCGGAGTGCGACGATCTGGTTCAGGAGGTGATGATCCTCTTCTTCGAAAAAGCGAAGGATTTCCATTTTCAGCCGGAAAAAGCGCATTTCCGCACATGGTTCGGGAAGATCATCCACGGGAAGATCGTCGATCTGCTGCGGAAACGGAGGCCCGCGCTTCCCGAAGAGGTACTGGCGTCCGTCCCCGCCGAAACCGAAGCGCCGGACCGGTTGTTCGATTTGACCTGTCAGGCGGAACTCCGCAAGGTTTACCTTCGAGAAGCCTTGCAGAAGCTGAAAATGAGGATCGAACCGGAAACGTACCGGATCTTCGAGTATTATGTGCTGAAAAATCACTCCGCCGCCGACACGATGCGGCTTTTCGGTATTTCCCGCAACCAATTGGACAAAAACAAATCCCGCACACTGGCCATCCTGAAAGAGATCGTTGCGGAGATGAAGCAGAACGATCCGGAAATGGAGCTGGATTTTGACTGAATTTCATGCGGGCGGCGTCATCGCCGGATATACGGTCATCGGTCTCTGCGGTCAAGGGGCCTACGGGGAGGTTTACCGCGTCTCCGGTTCTCTCGGTGCGGAACTTGCACTGAAACTCCTGCCGCCCGGAAAAGCCGCGGAACGGGAACTTGACGCATTGATCCGGTTCCGCGCCTGCCGTCATCCGAATCTGCTGACGGTACTGCATATAGGGGAACTTCCGGACGGGCGGATCTTCTACACCATGGACCTGGCCGATCCGAAAGAGGGCTCTCCGGAATATTCTCCGGACACCCTTGCCGCCCGGCTGACGGGAGGACCCTTTGCGCCGGAAGAGGCCGAAAGAATACTCCGGGAACTTCTCGCCGGATTGAATGAACTCCACCGGGCCCGTCTGCTTCACCGCGACATCAAGCCCGCCAACATTTTGTTCATCCGCGGTCGGGCGGTTTTGGCGGACATCGGGCTGGTGGCGGACGACGCTTCCGCAAGTCTGATCGGGACGCCCGACTACATGCCTGCGGAGCTTCTGAAAAGCCATCGGTCCATGACTCCGGCGGATGACTGCTATGCATTGGGGCTGGTGCTCTACTGCATGTTGACTGGCGAGCCGCCGAGCAACTTTCCCGGTGTCCCGAAAACCTTGCGCGATCCTGCGGCATTGCATCTGTTGAAGATTGCGGAAAAAGCCTGTACGCCGCCCGGTTTTCCGGACGCCTCCGCGTTCCTGGAACGGCTGGACCGTCCGGCCTCATCCGGCAAAAAACGCGGCGCGTGGAAATGGGCTGCCATCGGAATCGGAGCGCTTCTCGCTGCCCTTGCCGCGCTTGCTATTTTGCGATTTGTCGTCACACCCCTGCCTCCCGCCGTTTCCTCGTCGAAATCCTCTGCACTCCCGGAAAAAGCTCCGTTGGTGAAGCCTCCCGCGCCGGTCGTCTATGCGCCGGAAGTTGCCGCATTGCTCAAAAAATACCAGCTTACCGAAGCGGAGAAGACGGAACGGGAGCGCCGTCTGGCTCCTTTCCGGAAATTTGAAGCAGCTGAGGATGTCCGGCTTCGGCAACAGA
>JAFSTC010000041.1 GCA_017450705.1 Lentisphaeria bacterium
AACACGACGCGGGCTTCGCCGGAAGCTGGCTCACCCAGTCTGACGGCACCATGGCCTGGGCGAACTTGGACACCCTTCCGGCGGGCTTCGCCGTCGTGGGATGCGGCGACTTCGACGGCGACGGCGTCGACGACGTGCTGCTCAAGAAAGGCTCCTACTACGGCGCATGGCTTGTTGAGGCGGGCAGCGTCAAGAGCTGGTTCGGCATCGGCGACCTCGGGGGCGTCACGGTGGAACAGATCGCCGACTTCGACGGCGACGGCAAAGACGATCTGCGGATCCGCACCGCCGCGGGCGATATCGGTTCCCAACTCGTCCGTGCCGCCGACACCCTCGAATGGCGCTACTACGGTTCCGTCGGAGCCGAGTGGAGCACAAGCCTCGCCGCCATCTGAGCAAAAGAGTCCGGGGCGACAGGCCGGATAGGCCGAATAAATCTTACAAATCTTGTAGGTCCTATGGGCCGGTCGGGAGGAAGCCCGCCGGCCCTGCCTCATCTCCCGTCTCAAATTTGTGTTGAAATTTAGCGATATTCATTTGAAGAATCGGTCGGGAGCGGTTATACTATGCATGGACAACCGTTGTTTTCGTATTTTTCCTTGGATTTCGGGAGATTTTCATGATGAAAAGATTTTGGATCATGCTGGCGGCGGCCGCGGTGCTGGCCGGGAGCGGCTGTGTGGAACCTGTGGTTTTCGCCGAGGTGTTCCAGCTGAGGAAGGACCAGAAGATCTATACCGCGTGCAACATCTGGTACACGGATCCGGAGAACATCGACTGCCGGAACATCCAGCAGGGCAGTTTCATCCCGGTGGGAACGGAGATCGAACCGGTCGGCACCGACGAATGGAGCGAGAAGATCACCTTCAAGGCCGCGGGAAAGACTTTTTCCATCCGCTTCGACAACGGCATCCGGCTCTGCTCCATGCGCGATTACATCGAGGAGACCTTCACCACCAGCACCCGGGACGAACTTTTCAAGGACATCCCGGACAAGGCCCGGATCCGCATCGTCCGCGGCGAGGTCGTGCCCGGCATGGACCGCCGTCAGGTGCTCCTGGCCTTCGGCGCTCCGGCCGCCGTCCGCACGCCCGACAGGAAGAACGAAACCTGGATCTACTGGGTCTCGGATTCCAAGACCATCCGCCTGGTCTTCCGCGGCGATATCGTCCGCAAGGTCATCGCCGTCGATCTTTAGGGAGGAGGGCGTCATGAGCTTTTCGGCGGATGAACTGCAGCAGGCCGTCCGCGGCGTCTGGCGCGGCGGCAGGGGCATCGGCGTCTCGGGCGTCTTCACCGACACCCGTCTGGACGGGAAAGGAAAAATCTTCTTCGCTCTGGCGGGCGAGCGTTTCGACGCCCATGATTTTCTGGATCGCGCGGTCTCTTCCGGAGCCGCCGCCCTCTGCGTCCGGAGAAATGCTCAGGTCCCGCCGGATATCCCCGTTCTGGAGGTCGAGGATACCCTCGCCGCCTATCAGGCCCTCGGCGCCTGCAACAGAAGCCGTCTGCTGCACCTCAAAACGGTGGCCGTGACGGGCAGCGTCGGCAAAACCAGCGTCAAGGAGATGCTCCGGGCGGTCTTCTCCCGCGTCTGCGGCGCGGAAAGGGTCCTGGCCACCGCGGGCAATACCAACAATCACGTGGGCGTCCCGCAGAATCTGCTCAAACTCACCCCCGAACACCGCTTCGCCGTGCTGGAGATCGGCATGAGCCATCCGGGGGAGATCCTGCCCCTTGTCTCGCTGGTCAAGCCCGACGCCGCCGTAGTCAACTCCATCGCGCCGTGCCACATCGAGCATCTGGGCTCCCTGGAGGGCATCGCCCGGGAGAAGGGCGACATCTTCAAGGGCCTGTCCGCCGCGGGCTGCGCCGTCATTCCGGCGGACCTTCCCCAGACCGGGATCCTCGAGCAGGCGGCGGCCCCCCATCGGATGCTGCACTTCGGCCCGGGACCGGACTGCGACGTCCGCGCCTCCAGCCTCGGCAGCCGCATCGACGGCGGCACCTTCGAACTTGCGTTCAGGGGGGAGAAAACCTACCGCATCGACTGGCGTCTGCCGGGAAGACATCAGGCGCTGAATGCGGCGGCGGCCGCCGCCGCCGCGTGGAGTCTGGGCATTTCCCCCGAAGACATCTGCGCCGCCCTTCCCGATACCGTTCTGCCGGGCATGCGGTCCAAGATCACCCGTCTCGGCGAAACGGTCTTCATCAACGACGCCTACAACGCCAACCCCGCCAGCATGGCGGCGGCGCTGGACTATCTGGAGGAGACCGTCCCGCCGGAACGCCTGATCCTGCTCCTCGGCGGCATGCTGGAGCTGGGGGAGACCTCCGACGCCATGCACGAACAGCTCCTTTCCTCGGCCCTGAGGAGGTTTCCCGGCGCGCAGATATTCGCTTTCGGGCCGCCCTTTGCCGGAGCGGCATCCCGTCTCGGCGTCTCCTTTTTCGAGGATCCCGCCGAAGCGGCGGAGATGCTCGCAAGGATCGCCGTTCCCGGCAAGACCGTCTTCGCCAAGGGCTCCCGGGGGATCGGCATGGAAAAGGTCCTGCCGCCCGAAGCCCGCTGAATTCCATGGGGACAGGGAGGTGCGGATCCCGTGACGTGCGGTGAAATACTCAAGGAGCTTCTCCTCTCCCGGCGGGGGCCGGACATCCCTCTGCCCGACGGCGTGGCGCAGGACTCCCGCAAAGTCGTTCCCGGGGGCGTGTTCGTCGCCGTTCCGGGAAGCCGGACCGACGGGCACGACTCCATTCCTCAGGCGGAGAAGACCGCGGCCGCCATCGTTCTCGTCCGGGAGCCCCGGCGGTACGCTCCGGGCGTGACCTATTATTTCGTCAGCGACGCCGGCGCCGCCGCCGCGCTGCTTTTCCGGGCGAAGTACGGATCCCCCGACAAGTCGCTCAAACTCCTCGGCGTCACCGGGACCAACGGCAAGACCACCACCGCCTTTCTCATGCGCCGCCTGCTGGGGGAAGAGCGCTGCGGACTGCTTTCCACCGTGGTCTTCCGCACGGGGAAGGCCGATCTGCCCGCCACCCACACCACCCCCGACGCGGAGACCTTCTTTTCCCTGCTCCGCGAGATGGCGCAAAACGGGTTCGACTTCTGCTCGCTTGAGCTCTCCAGCCACGCCCTTGCCCAGCGCCGGACGGCGGGGGCCCGTTTCCGCGCGGCGGTGTTCACCAACCTCACGGGGGACCATCTGGACTACCACGGCGACATGGAGCACTACTATCAGGCGAAAAAGCGCTTCTTCACCGAACTGCTCTCCCCCGGGGGGATCGCCGTCGTCAACACCGGCGACCCTTACGGGGCGCGGCTGGCCGGGGAGCTGGCCGGGCAGCGCCGCGTGGCGACTTTCGGCTCCCCCGATGCCCAATGGCGCATCGAAGAACTCCAAAGCGGCCGGGAGGGTCTCTCCTTCGTGCTGAGGTCCCGGGACGCGTCTCTGCCCGTATATTCCAACCTCATCGGGGCCTTCAACGCCTGCAATCTGGCCGGAGCGATCCTTGCCGTCATGGATTGCGGCGTCCCCTTTTCGCAGATCGACGACGCCCTGCGCCGGGGCATCACCGTGCCGGGCCGGATGCAGTTCCTCTCTTCCCCCTCGGGCGCGGGATTCGTGGTGGATTACGCCCACACCGACGACGCTTTGCGCAACGTCATTTCGACGCTCCGGCCCCTGACGCGGAACCGGCTCTTCTGCGTCTTCGGCGCGGGCGGCGACAGGGACAGGACCAAGCGTCCCCGCATGGGGCTGGCCGCCTCTTCCGCGGATCACCTCATCGTCACCAGCGACAATCCGCGCTCGGAGGAGCCGGAAAAAATCATCGGAGACATCGTTTCCGGCATCCCGCAGGGCGCCTCTTTCGAGACCGTTCCGGACCGCCGCGCGGCCATTTGCCGCGCCTGCGCCCTGGCCGGACCGGGGGATATCGTCCTCGTCGCCGGGAAGGGCCATGAAAACTATCAGGAGATCAAAGGCGTCAGAAATCATTTCTCCGACGCCGAAGTGATCTCCAACTGTTTCGAACACAAGGAGTCATTATGAAAAGACTGATCCTCAAAAACGTCGTTTCGAAGGGTTCCCTCACGGATATCGCCATCGCCGGCAAGCGGTTCGAAAAGATCGCCCCGGGTCTGGACACCGCCGGCGCGGAAGTCATCGACGGGCAAGGACGTCTCGCCGTCCTGCCGCCCTTTTACAACACCCACGTCCACGCGGCCATGACCCTGCTGCGGGGCTACGCCGACGACATGGAGCTTTTCACCTGGCTCAACGACTACATCTGGCCCGCCGAGGCCAAGCTCACCGAAGAGGACATCTACGACGGCTCCCGGCTGGCCATCCTCGAAATGATCCGGAGCGGGACCGTGTTTTTCGCCGACATGTACTGGCATCCCCGCCAGACGCAGCGCGCCGCCTGCGAAATGGGCGTGCGCGCCTCCGTCGGCATGCTCTTCATCTGCGGCAGCGACGGGGAGCCCCTTGAGAAGCTCCGGCTCGACAACGCGGAGATCCTGAAGGATGCCCGTTCATGGCCCGAGGAGACGACCCTCGCGTGCGCGCCCCACGCCATCTACACCGTGAGCGAAAAAGTCCTGCGCCAGGCGGCGGAGACGGCGGCGGAGCACGATCTTGACATCCACATCCACGTTTCGGAGACCGCCCGGGAGGTGGAGGAGTGTCGGGCCCGCCACGGCTGCACTCCCGTCGCCTATCTGGAAAAGCTGGGTCTGCTCACCCCCCGGACGCTCCTCGCCCACTGCACGCATTTGACGCCCGGCGACATCGAGCTCATCGCGGCCAAAAAAAGCGTCATCGCCCACATGCCAGTCTCCAACATGAAGCTGTGCAGCGGCTCCTTCGATCTCCGTGCCGCGCTGGCCGGGAACTGCCGCGTCACCATCGGCACCGACGGGTGCTCCAGCAACAACAACCTCTCCATGCCCGAGGAGATGAAGTTCGCCGCCCTCCTCGCCAAGCAGGTCACGGGAGATCCCGAAGCCGGCAAGGACAGTCTCATCTTCGATCTCGCCACCCGGTGCGGCGCGGAGGCCTTCGGCATCGACGCGGGCGTCATCGCCGAGGGAAAGCTCGCCGACGCGATTTTGGTCGATCTCGACAATCCCCTCATGGTGGGCGACTACAACATCACCGCCAACATGGTCTATTCGGCCGACAGCAGCGTCATCGACACCGTCATCTGCGCCGGACGCGTCCTCATGCGCCGCAGGGAGATCCCGGGAGAGGCCGAGATCATCGACCGCGCCCGCCGGGTCTGCCGCAGGCTCGCCGGGGAATAAAACTTTTTGCAGTCTCCGCCGAACCGTGCTATATTAATAGACTGCGTATAACATCTTGAACAAGGACGCGATATGAGCACGCGGAAACTGACGATCCTGGCCGTTTTCGCCGCCGCGCTGGTATATTTCGGCGGGCTGTGGCAGCGGCCTCTGCTGTCTCCGGATGAGATCCGTTATGCCGAGATCCCCCGCGAGATGCTCGTCACCGGCAACTTCGCCGTCCCCACGCTCAACGGTCTCGCCTACTACGAAAAACCGGTCCTCGGCTACTGGCTGACGGCGGCCGGCATGACGCTCTTCGGGCAGAACCGCTTCGCCGTGCGTTTCCCTTCGGCGCTTTTTTCGCTGCTGACCGCGGGGACGGTCTTCCTCCTCGGCGTCAGGGGCCGCGACCGCCGGACGGGAACGCTGGCCTGCGCGCTCTTTCTCTCTTCGGGGCTGGTCTTTGCCATCGGCACTTCCGCCGTTCTGGATCCCTTCTTCGCC
Organism: Lentisphaeria bacterium; assembly: GCA_017450705.1. Classification (GTDB taxonomy): domain Bacteria; phylum Verrucomicrobiota; class Lentisphaeria; order Victivallales; family Victivallaceae; genus UBA1784. Next base: position 5,801 of record JAFSTC010000041.1, read on the forward strand.
TTTTTCGTGACGGCGGGGACCGCCGCGGGGTACTTTTATCACACGGAGAAGATCCGGCGCAAAAGGCTCCTCTGGCTCTTCCTCGCCGGACTTTTCATCGGATGCGGCATCATGGTCAAGGGTTTGCTTGCGCCGCTCCTGGCCGGTTCGGCCGTCGCCGCCTTTTTTCTGCTGAAAAAGCGATACCGGCAGCTGGCCGCGGCCGTTCTGCCCGTGCTGGCGGGCATGGCCGTTTCAGCGCTGCCGGGCGCGCTTTTCATGCATCACTCCGCCCCGGACTTCTGGAAGGAATTCATCCTCATCGAGCATATCCGCCGGGGCCTCTCCGGAGCGGGGGCGGCGGATGACCGCGCCCAGCCCCCGTGGTTTTATCTCCCGGTCCTGATCGGCGGCGCGATGCCCGTTCTGGCGCTGCTCCCTTCCGGGATCGCCGCGGTGTGGAAAAAGAAAAAGGCATTTTTCCTCGGAGACGACCTCAACTGCTTCTGTTTCGTGACCGCGCTGCTGTGGTTTCTCTTCTTCTCCGTCGCCAGGGCGAAACTGGCCACCTATATCCTGCCGTTGTTCCCCTTTCTGGCGGTCCTCGCCGCCTCCGCGCTTCTCGAAGCGGAAAAGGAGGGGTTTCTTTACATCGCCGACCGCGTTCTCACGGGGTTCTGCACCTTTCTGGCGCCCGCGGCGATCCTCTTTCTCGTCTGGCATCTCCTGCCCTCCGTCCCGGGAAAGTGGAAGCTCTATCCCGCCGTCGCGGCCGTGCCGCCCTTCATGACGGTCGTGCTGATGCTCCTCTGGTACAGCATGGCGGCCCGCGAAAAAGACGTCTATCCTCAGCGGAAGCTCCTCTATTTCTGCATCGGGACGGCCGTGGCCATGCTGTCGGTCAATCAGCTGATCCCCTTCAAATTTCTCCGCGACGCCGATCCCGAAAGCTTCATCCGGCGGGCGGTGATGCCCCGTCTCAGGCCCGGCGCGGTCATCCTGGCCGACGGCGGCATGGCCGCCGCCGCCGCGTGGACGCTGAAACATCCCGTCATCGTCTACATCAAGCCGGGGGAATTCAAAAACGGCCTCGACCGGGCGGGAATCCCCCCCGTGACGCCGGGAGACCTTGAAAAAATGATCCCAGAAACGAAAAAAAGCGGCCGGCAGATCGTCGTCCTCACCCGCTCGAAAAACCGGCTGAAGGAGATGCCGCCCAAAAAGACCGTGGTCCGTTCCGGACGCATGGCGGCGGCCTTTTTCGGAGGGACGTCCAGATGAAGAACGCCCTGCTGTTCCTGCTGTTTTTCTCGGCGGTCTATCTCCTGCCCCTCGGCCAGCGTCCTCTGGTGACCCCCGACGAATTCAGGTACGCCGAGATCCCCCGCGAGATGCTCTGCTCGGGCAACTTCGCCGTTCCGCGTCTGATGGGCCGCCCCTATTTCGAAAAACCGGTGCTGGGGTACTGGCTGACCGCGGCGAGTTTCTTCCTCTTCGGTGAAAGTCCCTTCTCCGCGCGTCTCTCCGCGGCCCTCTCCACCGGGATCACCGCGCTTTTCATCATGCTCTGGGTCTTTTCCGCGCTGTACGACAAAAGACAGGCCCTGCTCGCGGGAGCCATGTACCTGGGATGCGCCGTCGTCTGGGTGCTGGGCACCTTCGTCGTGCTGGATCCGCCCATGACCGCCTTCAGCACGGGAGCCATGCTCTGCGCCTTCGGGTATCTCCAGCGGGAGCGGTCGAGGGTCTCGAAGATCCTTCTGCTCATGCTCTGCGGCGTCTGCTGCGGTCTGGGGTTCATGACCAAGGGTCTCCCCGCGCTGGTCGCGCCGGCGCTGGGCGCTCTGGGCTTCATCCTCCTCGAAAGGCGCTGGAAAGAGCTGTTCCTCATGCCGTGGATCCCGGCGCTGTTCGCCCTGCTCGCGGTCCTGCCCTGGGGGATCGCCGTCCACCGGGCCGACCCGGACTTCTGGCGTTACTTCATCGAAGTCGAGCATCTGCAGCGCTTCTCGCAGGAGACTGACGGCCAGCATCCCCAGCCCTGGTGGTACCTGCTGCCCTTCTTTTTCGGCGGTCTCTTCCCCGCCGCGCTCCTGCTGACCGCGGGGATCGGCGGCATCCGTATGATCCTGCGCAAGATGGCCGCCGTTCCCCTTTACCGTTTCGCCCTGTGTGCCGCGGTCCTGCCGCTCGTCCTGTTTTCCTGTTCCCGGGGGAAGCTGCCGACCTACATTTTGCCCTGCATCCCGCCGGCCGCGGTTCTGATGGCCGGATTCGTCGCCCTTTCCCTCAGGGAGAACCGGAAGGGGGAGAAATGCGTCTGCCTGCTCTTCGACATCGCAGGCTGTATCGCGGCCGCGGGGGGCGTTCTCGCCGTCCTGACCGGGTACGCGGTGAGATTCCGTTTCGTTCCGGCGCCGCAGGAACTTTCGGCCGTCTCGTCGGCCGTCACCGCCGCCGGAGCCTGTTTCGCGGCCGCGGGGGCACTGCTGCTGCTCTCACGCAAAAAGGCGGTCCGTCCGAGACTGTGGGTCTTCTCGCTTCTCTTTGCACTTCCCCTCGCCGTCGTGCCCTTTTTCATCGGCGGGCAGGTGAATGAAAGCAAAATGCCCTCCGCCATTTTCGGCAAGATCAGGCGGTCTTTCGGGATCGTTCCGGAGAAGACCGTCATCGTGACCATCCCGTCGCTCATGCACGCCGCCGCCTGGGAGTTCGGCGTCACGGACATCCGTCTGCTGGGCGCCGTCGGCGAAATGGAATACGCCGACCTGCGGGCGAAAAAGGAAAAACGCTCCCCCCTGACCATGAACACGGCGGACTTCAGAAACTTCATCCGCCGAAAGGACCGGAAAGACGTGCTCTATCTCCACTGGAGCGACCGTTCCTCGATCGAAGTTCCCGGCGTCGCGCCCGCCTTGACCTTTTCGGACTCCGACATCGCCGCAAAATACTATCCCGCAGGCGCAGGAGGACAAAAATGAGTTCTCTGTTCGTCCGGTTTCTGCGCCACCCGGGACAGGTGGGCGCGTTCTGCCCCTCCAGCCGCTTCCTCGCCGTCGAAATGACCAAAAAAATCGGCATGGAGGACGCCCGGACCGTCGTCGAACTGGGCCCGGGAACGGGCGCAATCACCCGTGAGATCGTTCCCCGGCTCCGGAAGGACGCCAGGTTCCTCACCGTGGAGCTGGATCCCGGCATGGCCGCCTCTCTGCACGCCGCCTTCCCCCGGGCCGACGTCCGCTGCGGCAGCGCCGCGGAACTGCCGCGGATTTTGGAGGACTCCGGATCTCCCCGGGCCGACGTGATCCTCTCGGGCCTGCCCTGGGCCGTCTTTCCGCCCGACCTTCAGGACGCGATCCTCGACGGCGTCATTTCCGGCCTGACCCCCGGCGGCGGATTCGCCACTTTCGCTTACATACAGGGCGTCGTCCTGCCCGCCGGGATCCGGTTCCGCAGAAAACTGGAGCAGCTCTTCAGGGAGGTCGAGTGCAGTCCCGTCGTCTGGCGCAACCTGCCCCCCGCTTTCGTCTACCGCTGCCGCAAATGACGGCGATTTTCTTTAACTTCAAGGGGACGGACTCCTTCCTCCGTCCCGATCACAGGAGGTTCCCGATCATGAACAAAAAAACAACAGTCTCCGCATTCTCCAAACGCCGCGCGGCCGGGGAAAAGCTGGTGATGGTCACCGCCTACGACGCCCCCGGGGCCGCCGCCGCCGCCCGCGCCGGGATCGACATCCTTCTCGTCGGCGACTCTCTCGCCATGACGGTCCTCGGCTACGACAACACCCTTCCCGCCACCATGGACGAAATGATCCATCACACCCGGGCCGTCCGCCGGGGCGCCCCCGAAGCCTTCATCGTCTTCGACATGCCCTTCATGAGTTACCAGACGAGCATGGAAAAGGCCCTCGAAAACGCCGGACGCGCCATGAAGGAGTCCGGCGCCGACGCCGTCAAGTTCGAGGGCGGAGAAGAGTACGCCGAACTTGTCCGCCGCCTTGTCAGCGCCGGGATCCCCGTCATGCCCCACATCGGGCTCCTCCCCCAGCGCATCCAGGCCGTCGGCGGGTACAAGGTCACCGGCCGCGGCGGCGACGCCGACCGACTCATGCGCGACGCCAAAGCCTTCGAAGAGGCCGGAGCCTTTGCCATTGTCCTCGAATGCGTCTCCCGCGAAACAGCGAAAAACATCACCGAAGCCCTTTCCATCCCCACCATCGGCATCGGTTCCGGTCCCGAGTGCGGCGGCCAGGTCCAGGTCTTCCACGACGTCATCGGCATGTTCGACGGCTTCACCCCCAAGCACAGCCGCCGCTACGCCGAGGCCGGAAAGATCATCACCTCCGCATTGGCCGCCTACGCCGACGACGTGCGCAACGGCCGCTTCCCCGCTCCCGAAAACTGCTTCTGACAAGGAGTTGAACTTATGAAATACGTCGACATCCACGCCCACGCCTTCCGCAAACCCTATCCCTTCGTCACCCGCTTCTGCACCCCGGAGGAACTTCTGGAGCGCTACGACCGCTACGGCATCGAAATGGGCGCCGTCCTCCCCGTCGTCAACGCCGAAGTCTACCTGCCCCAGGCCAACGAGGACATCCTCGACATGGTCCAAGATCACCCCGACCGCCTCTTCCCCTTCTGCAACGTGGACCCCCGCGCCCTCATCAACCGATCCGACGCCCCCCTGGACATCGTGCTCCAGTACTACAAGGACTCCGGATGCAAGGGCGTCGGCGAGATCATGCCCAATATGGAGTTCATGGACGACCGCGTCCAGAACCTCTTCCGCTGCGCCGAAAAAGTCGGGCTCCCCGTCACCACCGACGGCTCCGACCGCCCCGATGCCGACTTCGGCCTCTGCGACGCCCCCGGTCTCCCCGGACTCGAACATACCCTCCAGCGCTTCCCCAAACTCAAATTCATCGCCCACGGTCCCGTCTTCTGGGGAGAGATCTCCCTCCGCCGCCGACCCGCCCTCTGCAAACCCGTCTTCGGCACCGACGGACTCCAGCACGGCTCCCCCGGCAAACGTCATCAGAAACTCACCGAGGAAGGCGTCGCCTGGGAACTCCTCCGGGAATTCCCCAACCTCTACGGCGAACTCTCAGATGCCTACTGGATCCTCCGAAACGACGAAGCCTTCGCCGTGAGATTCATGATAGAATTCCAGGACCGCCTCTTCTTCGGCACCGACTGCTGCAACAGCACCTGCGAAGCCAATTTCGAGATCAAACTCTGGTTCGACCGTCTCCACGACTCCGGCGCCCTCCCCGAAACCGTCTGGAAAAAGATCTGCCGCAACAACGCCATCGACTTCTTCGGTCTTCCCCTCCAGAAGGCTTGACCCGTGGGAGTCATGCGGGGGCGCTTGCGCCGCCCCCCGCACCCCCCGGCGCCCCGTGGCACGGGGAGGCGGGTAGGCCGGAGGCACGCAGGGCCGCGGGCTGGAAATGCGTGTTGCAAAATAAATAGCTCCTCTTCCCGCTTTTCTGCGGAAAGAGGAGCTACATATTTTGCAACGGCTTGCCGGAAGGGGCAAGACAATCGTGTCGTACCTCCACGATTTTCTTTCCCCCTTCACCCCCTATCTTCTCTGTTACTCGCGCAAGATGGACCTGGCAAAAACAGCGACGCCGGATTGGTGATGCATTGCAAAAATGGCGGGGCAGGCGGTTTCGAGGGGCGTACCCTTCTGCGGTACACCCCGAGGAAATGGCTGTTTCGCTCTTTTGCAAGGCGCACCAAGACAAGTCGGGGATTTTGACTGGGCCATCAATACCCCGTATGGTGACAGCGAAACCGCTGCGGTTTTATTTACCGCTGGGCCGGGTGACAGCGGTCTCGTCGACGACTTCTTCGCCCCGCGGGCAGCGGTAATGTCCGGCATGATTTCCCGCATGCTCTGTTTCGGCAAGGGCGACACTCCTTGAAATATCAGGGGAAAATGGTATATTATCCGGCAGACGGGAACGATTCTGCGGAGAGCCCATGAAAAACGAAAGACAGCCTCGGTGAAGATCCATGACGCCGGGCGTTTCGCGGCATTGCGGAAATGGCTGGAAAATGAGTGAAGAAATGAAAAAGGCCGCCATCGCTCTTCAGCTCGCGGTCGACCGCGAACTGGAACGCAAGGCAAAACTCGGTTACAAGGCCGTCGTCGCCGACCGGAACGGAAATCCCAAACTGGTTTCCGCAAGGTACCTCGTCCGCCAAAGAAAGGCGTCCCGCGCCTCCGCCGAAACAGCGGTTTGAGTTTACTTCCGTGACGATCGGAGCCCGCGGGCCGTCGGCCCAACAGGCCGAATAAGTCTTATGGGTCTTATAGGTCCTATGGGCCGGACGGGCGGCAGCCCCCCGGCCCCACCTCATACCTCATACCTCGACTCCCCCAAAAGTTGCCTTCGCCGCCGTTTGAGGCGGCTCACCCCGGCTCCGCCGGGGCTTCGGGTACTTTTCGCACGTCCCCGCGCTCCGTCACGGGTTGCACCCGCCGGCGTATAGCTGCGGCTTGCCCTTCGGGGAGCCGCAGGGGTGGACGGCCTTCCTGCGCCTCGTGCGTCAGCAGAAGACGCAGTTGCACCGGTGCCGACGTTCGGCTGCTCGCACCTCACGGCGCTCCGCGTTTCATGACTGCGCGAAAGGCCGGTTTGACCTCATACCTCATACCTCATACCTCATACCTTTTCTTTTCCCCCGTTTTCGGGAAAATTTGTTTTTTTGCCGACAGATTCGCATGATCGGGGCCGTTCAAGTAGTAGATCCGCCCGAAAGGGGGCGGGTATCGGGCTGTTCGAAAGGTACGCCGATCGCCGGTTCCCCGGCGCGGGACGGGATATCGGGTTTGTAAAGTCACGGTTGTGATGCTATATTATTTCCTCGGTTCAACTTCCGGAAAGGAATGAAGACACGGAAAAATATTTTTGATCACAGACATATGACTTGAAGAGTCGCGATATCTTCAAGGGATGGATTGCAAAGGAAAACGCCAAATTTCATGGTTCTCCATCCGCTTGCAAGGTGTGTCGCATAGTGACGCACCCTTGTCTTGCGCGGAGAACGGGCATTGGCGTGCCTCCTTTGCAGTGCAAACGGGGGTGCGCCTTTTTTGTGCCCCCCGGACGCGGATCCGTTTCGAACGGTCTTGTCCGTTATCCGGGGAAAGGGATTCCCCGGCGGAAATACAACCCGCGGCGGGATCGGGGGGCCGATGCCGCCGCAATGAGGGAAGATCCCTCGGAAAGGAGCCTTGTCATGGCTTACAAGAAACCCCAGATGGTCGCGAAATCCTCCGCGAAGAAGTCCTACGTCGCCGGTTGCCCGGCAAATTCAGGTGCAACCTGCTGTAGTGCTTACAACACTTCTTGTGAAATTGCTCCCCGCGACTGACCACAAATAACTATTGCAGAAGGAATTTATTATGAACTACAAGAAACCCAAGATGGTCGCGAAATCTGTCGCGAAGAAATCCTATGTCGCCGGATGTCCGGAGAAGACAATTGGCAACGGAACGGCCTGTTGGAACGAGCCGAGTTGCGAAATCAGACGTGTAAAGTAATTCCGCACAGTCATACTGACTTCTCCCGGCATCCCTGAACAGATGCAGGGAGAAGTCTTCCCCACCTCATTTTTATCTTAAATTTTGCTGAAGAGACAACAATCAATGAATATTGCCATCCAGTTTTCCCATTCCGGAAAGGAAGAAATTCCTGACAGACTGGCGCTTCATTCAAGACATTTCATCCCCCAGCCGAATGCTCCTTCCGGTTATTATCAACGGAGTTGGACAACTGCCCCGAATCATGGCAGAAAATTCCTGCAGGATGAGGGGAAATATGTTATTCCGGCAAGCGGGAAAGAGACTGTCCGAAAGGATCTTGCACTCTGGTGCGAAGCCGAATGGAATACCATGGCAAGGCGATTGAGTCAGCTCCCCAACGTTCCCGCAACCAGTATATATCCGGGTTGGCTTCATTGTTTTTGTCCCGTTCCGCCCGTCTTTACCGGTCCGTATGGACAGAATACGGATCCGTATGTTTTCGGGCCGCATTTCATTTACAGCAATTGCCGGCAGAATAATCGGGTATTGAGGCGCATCCGTTTTCAGCCGGGCGACATGATCCTTTTCGGATCCATGAAGAGTAACCTCCAATCGCCCCGTTTCATGCTGGATACCGTTTTTATTGTGGGGGATATCCCTGCTTATAAAATTGGCAAAGGGGAAAAACTGTCCGATATCAGACGTGGATGCGGTTCCCTGATTACGCGCAATTTTGAAGAGACAGTGCTCAAACCGATTCTAAACGGACAACCTTATCCCGGAGCCGTATGTTTGCCGACAAACTTTACACTGTATTTCGGAGCATCTTTTCAACGGCCGTGGAAGGCAATCTATTCTTTTGTTCCCATAAAAGTTCCCGGGCTGACGAAATCAGCCAGCGGCAATGGCGACATCGGCTATGAAAGACTGACCTTTACGGCTCAAGATATGCGCTATCTGCCATTGCTTTCCCAAGTGATCGATTTGAATTTGAACCCGCGGCGGGGAATTCATCCTTGCCCGGTCAATCCATCATTTGATACGGTCAGGATATGGCATGAACTGGTCAATTTTGCTATTTCACGAGGATATGTTCTCGGAACGTATTTCAAGGAACCGTGAGATGCTCATTCAACTTTCCCGCCACGCTTTTGTCCGGCATTTTGGCAATATGTCGGAAGTCATCAATCAGCGCAATGATGCCAAATTCTGGCTCCAGGATGCCGAACCGTTTTTGCGGTTCATCGACCGCACGCCTCGGAAGGAGGAGGAGATCATCCGGGACATCGCGGGCGTCTACGGGTGTCCGCCGGAGGATGTGGCGGAAGACTTCCGGGCATTTGCAGAAAATATATCCGGAGCGCTTCTGCGGGGAGAAACCGAAGCGGAATTGTCCACGCAGGAACCGGAGTTCCGTTATTATACGAGACAGGAAGCCGAGGCGGAAACAGCGAGATCCGTTTCCCTTTCAGTTGAACGATCACAGGAAACCGATAATTTCAGTGACAGCGGCATCAATGATTTTCTGATCGCCCACAGACAGATCTCATCCCTGCATATCGATCTGACGGATGGTTGTACCGAACGGTGCGTCCACTGCTATGTGCCGGAATACGGAACAAAAACCCTGTCTTTCGATGCCGTCTGCAAAGTTCTGAAGGAATACCGGGACATGGGAGGTCTCGAAGTGGAATTATCCGGCGGGGAACCGATGTGTCATCCGCAATTCCGCGAGATTTTGAGATACGCCCGGAACTGCGACCTGATGATCACGGTATTGTCCAATTTGACAGTGCTGGACGAAAAAACCGTCAAAACATTGTCTGATGTAAGAATCAAATATCTGCAAACCAGCGTTTACAGTATGATCCCGGAAGTGCACGATGCGATCACGCAGCGCCCGGGGTCTTTCGCCGAAACCATGCGCGGGATCGCTTTGATGCGGGAGTACGATGTCCCTATGAAGATCAATACCCCCGTTTTAAAAGAAAATTTTGGATCGTGGCGTACCGTCGAGGAGTTCTGCGCGGACCAGAATTATAAATTCAGCAGCAATGCGAGTCTGCTTGCCAGGGTCAACCATGACTGCGGAAATCTCGACCACGGCTTGAGCGCCGCGCAGATGCACTCGTATCTCTCATCCTGCCAGAGCAGCAATCCGTGGGGGCCCGGAACATTCAATAAACAGCCGGATGACCCGATGTGCGAAGTATGCACCATTAAACTGCGTCTGGATGCGGCGGGGAATTATTATCCCTGCGTTGCGGGACGCGGTCTCGTGCTGGGGAATTGCCATAAAGTGACCATACGGGAGGCATGGAACAGTGAACTGGCCGAAAAACTCCGCGCGTTGAAACAGCGGGATTTCCCAGAGTGTTTCCAATGCAAAAGCAGATGTTTCTGTCTGGCCTGTCCCGCCGCCAATTTCAATGAAACGGGCGACCTTTACCGGCATCGCCCCGAATATTGCATGGAGCCGAAAATCAAATATCAACTCTGCAAGGAAAAATCATGCTGATCCGTCTTTCCAAAAACACGTTCGTCCGCAATTACGGGAACTTCACCTACGTTTTCCACAAACTCAACGCCTACGACGAGATGTTCGACGGGGCGGAGGTGTTCATGCGGTGGATCACCCGGGAACCGCGGGAGAAGTCGGAGATCCTGAAAAACATCTGCGGCGTCTACACGGAGACCGATCCGGCTGAGATCGCGGCGGATTTCGAGGAGTTCATCGCCCCCATGATCGCGGCGGGGGCGGTCCTGACGGGAAACACGCCCGCCGAACTGGACGCGCAGGAGGTGAGTTTCCGCTACGACATGCCGGATCCGAAGACCGAACGGGACACGACGCCGGTCACGAAGGAAGAAGCGGAGAAGATGCCTCAACTCGTGCTCAAGAAATACTTCGAGGAGCATCCGACGCTCTTCGACATCCAGCTGGACATCACGCAGGCTTGCACGGAGCGGTGCATCCACTGCTACGTGCCGGAGTACAATCCGCTCTTTTTGCCGTACGAAAAGATCCGCGAGGTGATTGACGAGTTCCGGGAGATGGGCGGACTGCACGTCGGGCTCTCCGGCGGGGAGTGCATGCTGCATCCGGATTTCGAAAAGATCGTGCGGTACATCCGGAGCAAGGACTGCACTTGCGGCATCCTCTCCAATCTCACGCTGTGCGACGACGGCAAGGTCGCTCTGCTGAAGGAGATGGACTGCGGAGTCCAGGTTTCGCTTTACAGCATGGATCCGGAGATCCACGAGAGCATCACCAAAAGGAAAGGGTCGTGGCTGGAAACGAAGACAGCCATCGAAAAACTGTACAAAGCCAATGTGCCTGTCACGATCAGCTGTCCCACCATGCGGAAAAATTTCGAGGGCTATCTGGAGGTCATGAAATACGCGGAATCCATGCACATGTTCGCGCAGACCGATTTCATCATGATGGCGAAGGCGGATCACGATTCCAGCAACCTGGTCAACCGTCTGACCCTGCCGCAGACCAAATGTCTGCTGGAAGACATCATTCTGCGCGACGTGCCCATGATGAAGGAGTATTTCAACCCGGACGTGAAGGACGAACTGCAGACGCCGGAAGAACGCGCCGAACAGCACATGTGCGGCGCCGGGACCGACAAGATGTGTCTCAATGCCGACGGGAATTATTACGCCTGTTCCGGATTTCAGGATTTCCCGCTGGGAAACTGTTTCAAACAGACCCTGCGGGACGTGTGGGAGAATTCTCCGCAGATCAAGTATCTGCGCGGACTGCGGGGCAAGGACATCCCGAAGTGCATCCACTGCAAAGACCGGAATTACTGTTCCATGTGTCTCGTGCGCAATTTCAACGAGACCGGGGACATGCTGAAAGTCGCGGAGCATTTCTGCAAGGTGGCCCGTCTCAATCACGAGATCGTGGACGAGCTCCATGCAAAACTGGAAAAAGAGTACCGGGCGGAACACGGGAAATGATCTGCGACGCCCATGTGCATGTCGGCTATTTTCCCCGCAAGGGGCGGGAGGAACCCTTTTACTACTCGCCGCGGCGGATATTGGGGATCCTGAACCGGGCGGGCGTGGATGAATTCATTTTCTCTTCAACCAACGCGGTCTGGGATTTCGAAGGCGACGCCATGCACCGCGAGGCCCGGGAAATGCGCCGTCTCGCCGGGAAACGCGCCCACGCCTTTTTCTGGGTCACGGACGAATATCTGAAACGCGATCCCGATCTGGCGAAGCTGCCGTTTTTTTACGAAGGATTCAAGCTCCACGGCGGGGAGACCCCGTGGCTGGAGCATCCCCGGCTCCTTTCCCGGGTCCTCGCCGTTGCCCGGGAACGCAAATTCCCCGTCCAGATCCATACGGGGGAAAAGGACGACAAGTCCGCCAATCCGATTTCGGGCTATCTGCCGTACTGCCGGAAATACCCGGAAGTCAGATTCGATCTCGCCCACGGCAAGCCCGCGGGGGACGTCCCCCGGGCGGTCAACGACAACGGCAACGTCTACGTGGACTGCGCCTACTGTTCCGCCGACGTCGTAAAAGGATGGCTGGACGCCGGAGCGCGGGAGGACCGGATCCTCTTCGGCAGCGACATCCCCGTCCAGCAGAGACTTGCCGATCTGCCGCTGACGGCTTATCTGCGGAAGACCCTGCGGGGCTTTTCCTCCTCGAAAATACGCTTCGAAAACTTCAGGGATTTTTTGAAAAAATGAAGGAGATCGCCTACATTTCGCTTTGCCCCCTGGGCGACGTTGTCTGCTGTATGAACCAGCTGGAGCATCTGAAAAAGCTCTACGCCCCCTGCCGGATCACGGTTTTCGCCATCCCGCTCATCGCCGAACTGATGAAAAACTCCGCATGGGTGGACGAGGTCGTCGTGCTGAAGGGCAATGTCCGTTATGACCTCGAGCTGAGTGATTTCGTCCCCCCGGAAACGGAATTCGACGTTGTTTTCAACATGAGTTATTATCCGGTCTACGTCGAATTGCAGAAAAGATTGAAATGCAAGGTCCGGTACGGCTCCGAGTGTCAGCCGCTGATCACGAAGGAACTGTGCGAAGCCAATTTCGACAAGTGGGTCAGTCAGGAATACTGGGACAACGTGACGCTCAAAAAATACCGGACGGTCTGCGAACAGATGGCGGAGCCGATCCGGCTGGTCGATCCGGAGTTCGATTTCGTTTATCCGACGCTTACGCCGGAGACCTATCGTCTGGAGCCCTATCCCGGGGAACTGCCGGAAAAATTCGTGCTGTTTTTGCCCGGGACCAGCTGGATCGGGAAATACTGGCCGGTCACGAAGTATCTCGCGGCCGCAAAGACTTTGAAAGCCGCGGGCGTGGATGCGGTCTTCGCCATCGGCCCGCAGGACCGGGTTCTGGTGCCGGAACTGGAAAAGAGCGGCTTCCCCGTGCTGGACACGCTGCCCTTTTCCCAGCTGGCGTATGTGGCGGATCGGGCGGAGCTTGTCATCGGCAACGATTCGGGGCCCATGCATTTCGCCGCCGCGTTCCACCGCAAAACGATCCACATCATCGCCAGCGGCTCCGCGTTCAACTGGTATCCCTACGAAGAACCGGTCCACTCGCTTGTCATGCCGGACTGCGCAAGCGAAGAAAAATGCAACTCATGTCGGAAAACCTGCATCGGGAAGATCTCCGTGGAGAAGGTGGTGCGGAAACTCTTCGAAAAACTGGCTCTCCCGCAGCCGCGGATCCGGGAGGTCGCCTTCATGGTGCAGGACCGCATCGGCGATTCCCTCGTCAACATCGACGCCCTCGAGGCCGCGGCGAAAATCTGCGCGCCGTGCAATGTCACCGTTTTCGCGACGGAGACCATGGCGCCCTTCTTTCGGGCATACGCCTTTGCCGACCGGGTGATCGAGTTCCGCGGGGCGGAGACGGTTTTGCCGGACCGGGAATATGACGCCGTATTCAATTACCGCTACGACACGGCGTCGCTGGAGCTCCTGCGCCGGATGAAATACCGGACGGCTTACGGTTACGAACAGATCGACTTCCCGGAGTCCGTCTGCAAAGAGGTCTTCACGAAATATCTGCCGCTCTCGATGTGGGACGACGTGAAACTGCGGCGCTACACCAGCGTCACGGAACAGGGCGCGTCTCTGATCCGGCTGGTCGATCCGGCGTATCACTGCAACGCGGTCTCCCTGGCGGAAAACACGCTGTGCACAGATTTCGCGGAACTGCCGGAAGGTCTGCTCGACCGCGACACGGTGCTGATCGTCCCCGGAGCCAGCAGCAGATACAAAGACTGGGGACTCGAAAATTACCTCCGTCTGGCCGCCGACCTGAAAGAAAAAGGGAAAAAACCGGTTTTCATTCTCGGCCCGCAGGAGAAAGATCTTTACGGGAAACCGGCGGAAGGAGCCGGGTTCGAGACAGCGCTCGACCTTCCGCTGACTTCGATCGCCGCCCTGGCGTTCGCGTGCCGGCATCGCGGTTTCACCGTCGGCAACGACACCGGCGTGATGCATCTCGTCCGCGCCTGCGGGTGCCCCAGCGTGACGGTCTGTTTCGAGGACACCAGTCTGACCTGGGCGCCCTACGCGGCGGACATCCACAAAGTCGTTCACGCGGACTGCGCCGACTACGTTTCCTGCCGCAGGTGTGAAACGCGCGATTGCCGCAAAGACATGACCTATGAGAGAGTTTGGCATGAAGTCCGGCGTTTTCTCGCATGATCTTCTGGTCGCGAAACAGCTCTTCTTTCTGGCGAAGATCTTTTTCAGGGACCTGAAGAAACTGCTGGCAGTCAGTCTGGTGCTGGGATTTTTCGCCGAAACGCTGGCCATGCTCATGCCTCAGCTGACCGGGAACCTGGCCGGTTCGCTCGCCGACTGGACGGCCTTCCGGAGCGCCGCGTTTCTGTTTCTGGGGGTGGGGATCGTCCAGTTCCTGTTCGCTGTGAGCAACGACGTTTTCGACCGTCTGCTGAAAGACCGTCTGGAGCGGGATTCCTGGTGCGCCGTGCACAGACAGCTCCTGACGATGGATCCCGATTACTATCAGACCCACGCCGCGGGGGAGATGCTGCTGAACATCAACTCCGGAAGCGGGATCGCCTATGAACTGCTGGAGCTGATCTGCTTCCCCGTCTTTTACGGAAGCGGCATGATCGCGGGGCTGATCCTGCTGACCCGTTCGCTGAGCGGGATCCATCTCCCGGGCTGGCTGGTGGCGGCGCTGGTCGCGGCCATGGCGGCGCAGCCGTTCCAGACCTGGTATTTCGGGAAGCTGATCGCAAAGGCCTGCGTGAAGGTCCGCGAGAGCGGGACGCAGATCAACGAGGAGATCCTGAACGATCTCCACGCGCCGGCGGAGCTGCGGCTCCTGAACGCCGTGAAACGGCGGCTGGAGAAAATGTTCGCCGTCCAGCATCTGCTGGCCCTGCGCATGGATAAAGCCATGCTGCTGCACATCGCCAGCCGCTACTCCATGAGTCTGCTGATCCTGCTGTTCCAGTTCGCCATCGTCATTTCCGTTCTGATGAATTACGATTTGAAGGGAACGGTCGTCCGCGACCTGATTTCCTCCATTCTGCTGATCCCGCTGATGTTCAATCATCTGAACAAGCTGCAGCAGATGTACAACGGGGTCAAGGACCGGGAACCCTACGTCGCGGCGGTCTACGAATTGTTCCGGCAGAAAAAGCGCCTTCCCGCCGGGACCCTCGACGGCCCCGGAGATCCCGCGGGCGGGATCGAGCTTGCCGGGGTCTCCTTCTCTTATCCGGAGGGGCCGCCGGTCCTGAAGGGGGTCGGCCTGTCGCTGCGGCCCGGCGGGACTTACGGACTGCTCTCCGCTTCCGGCGAGGGAAAATCGACCGTTCTCAAACTGCTCGGCCGACTCTATCTGCCCCAAGCCGGGGAGATCACCTGGGGCGGGACCGACATTTTCCGCATCCGCGAGGAGATCTACCGCGAAAGATGCGTCCTCTGTTCGCAGTTCCCGCTGTTCATAAAGGGGACGGTCCGCGACAATTTCAGGCTCCGGTCCCCGGAGATCTCCGACGAAGAGATCATCCGTCTGTGCAAGGAGACGGGATTCGCCGCCGTCATGGACACGCCCGAAAAAGCGATCCCCGATCTGGAACTCGCCCTCGGCGCGGACAACCTCTCCGGCGGGCAGAGAAGACTGCTCGCCCTCTCCGGGTGTCTCTCCGTCCATCCCCGGATCCTTCTGCTGGACGAACCCTCCTCGGGCGTGGACGGCCCCACGATCCGGGATCATCTCGTCCCCCTGCTCCAACGCCTGAAAGAACGAAATCTGCTCATCGTCGCGGCGGATCACAACGTGAACTTTCTCGCCGCCGTGTCGGACGAGATCTTCGTTCTGAAAGACGGCGCAGTCGCCGAACACGGCAAAACCTGTGCCCTCCGCCGCCGTCCGGACGGCCTGTTCCGCGCGTTCGCGGCAAAATGGAACGATCCGCAAGCCGAAGGCGGCCGTTTCCCGCTTTCCCGCCCCGGGAAAACTTGAAAAAGCGCCGCTCCGGCTCTATATTAGCCGTCGAAGGAACGGAATTTTGCCATGCGCTATCCCACGACACGGAAAAGTCTGCTGGAACGGGTGCAGAGCGGCGACGAAGTCTCGTGGAACGAGTTTTACTGCCGCTACGCCCCCGTCGTCCGCGCCGTGGCCGCGCTCTACCGGCTCCACCCGGACGAGTGCGACGACGTCGTCCAGATGGTGATGACCAAATTCTTCGGAGCCCGGGAGCGCTACACCTACCGCGAAGGAAAAGTCAAGTTCCGCACGTACTTTGCGACGGTGATCCGCAGCTGTGCCGTCGATTACATCCGCGCCAACGCTTCGCCCGCGGGGACCCGTCTCCCGGAGCCCCCCGGCGAAGACCCCTTCGGCGACCGCTTCCTCGAGGAGTGGCGCAAGGCGGTCCTCGACGAGGCCCTCGACGAACTCCGGCTCCGGGTCGACGGCAAAACCTATCAGGCCTTCGAGTGGTACGCGCTCCAGGGCCGTCCCGTCGCCGACGTCACGGCGGTCCTGTCGCTGACCCGCAATCAGGTCTATCTGGCCAAGTCCCGCTGCACCGCGATCCTGCGCGAGATCGTTTCCCGGCTCAACCGCGCCGACGGAGAACTCCATCTTGACTTGCCGTGAGGGAGACACTTTCGAAGCGTACACCCTTCTCCGCAAATGCGGACAGGGCGCCTGCGGCACGGTCTTCCTCGCGGAGAACCGCATCACCCGCCGCCGGGTCGCGCTCAAAATGATCCCTCTCGGCGGACGCACCTGCGAACGGGAGATCCGGGGACTCACCGCCTATCAGGCGGTCTGCCGCCGCACCAATCTGCTCCAAATCTACCATGTCGGGACCGCGGAAGACGTCCTCTTTTACACCATGGACGCCGCCGACGACCGGGGCCAAGGGGAAAACTATATCCCCGACACCCTCGCCAACCGCCTCGCTTCCGACGGCTCTCTGCCGCCGGAGACCGTGCGGCAGATGGCTTCGGATCTGGCGGAGGACCTCGCGCGCCTTCACCGCGCAAATCTGCTGCACCGCGACATCAAGCCCGAAAACATCCTCTGGATCGCCGGACGGGCCACGTTGGGCGACATCGGCCTGATCGCCCCGCCCGGCGGGACCGTCCCGGCCGGGACGCCCGGTTTCATGCCCCCCGAAGTGCTGGCGGGCCTGCGTCCGGCGGCCCCCGCGGACGATTTTTACGCTCTGGCAAGAAGCGTTTACTGCGCGCTGACGGGCTTGCCGCCCGAGAAGTTCCCCTCGCTCCCGGCCGAACTGGATCTGAAAAAATGCGCCGACCTGATCGCCCTCTACAACAAGTGGGATTCCGGCGCACCGGCCGTTCCGCTCACCCCGTCTCCCGCCCCGACCCGGCGTTCTTTTCTTTTGAAGATCGCGGCGGCGGTCCTGACGGCGGGGATCCTCGCCGCCCTCCTGTTCATGGCGGGGCGGCGGCCCGTTCCCCCCGGAATTTCGGCCCCCGTGAAAACACCCCGGCTGGACATCCGCGCCTACGCCCGGGCGGCCCGGGAGCTTGCCGCGCAAAATCCCCCGACCCCCGGGTTCACCGCCCTGATGCCCGCACTGGATCGGGAAGTCCGCCGCCGGCGGGACCTGCGCACGGCCGCGGAAAACGCCGCGTTTGCCCGGCCCGTTTCCCCCGAGGACCTGCGCCGCGCCGCCGCGGATCCGAAGCTTGCCCCCCACCCGGAGGCGTATTTGAGGATCCGCCGTTCGGATGAGGCCCGCGCCGAATTCGACCGGAAATTCGCGGACGACCCCGTGCACCTTTACTTTGCCGCCGCCGACCGCATCGCCTGCGAACTCGCCCGCATCGAAGCGCTGGCGGCGACGCCGGGGTTGGATCTCGCCGACTTTTCCCGGGATCTGGAAAAACTCCGCGGCGACTTCTCCCTCCGCCGGGAAATGGAACGCCGTCTTCTCAAGGAAGGCGTCTCGCGGTAAAACCTCTATGCGGAAGGCACTTGCGCTTGCGGGAGCCGGGGAGGCGCTGGCGCCGGCCGAACGTCGGCTCCGGTGTAACTGCGGCTTGCCCTTCGGGGAGCCGCAGGAAAGGGCGGTCATGTTTCTGTCCGGCGCGTCCCCGCAAGGGCAACGCGCCGTTATACGCCAGAGGGTGCTGCCCGCCGCGATTTTCTTTCCCCCTTCACCCCCTATCTTCTCTGTTACTCGCGCAAGATGGACCTGGCAAAAACAGCGACGCCGGATTGGTGATGCATTGCAAAAATGGCGGGACTGGCGGTTTCGAGGGGCGTACCCTTCTGCGGTACACCCCGAGGAAACGGCTGTTTCGCTCTTTTGCAAGGCGCGCCAAGACAAGTCGGGGATTTTGACTGGGCCATCAATACCCCGTATGGTGACAGCGAAACCGCTGCGGTTTTATTTACCGCTGGGCCGTCCGACGGCAAGCCTCTCGACGATTTCGTTGCCCGCGGGCAGCGGTAACTCCCACCCGGCCCGTTTCCGGGCAGTTCATCTCTCATCTCTCATCTCTTTTACCTTATACCTCATACCTCATACCTCTTGTAAAAGTCCGTTGCCCGTGCTATATTATATACTTGCAGTATTGTGCGAAGATTTTTGAAAGTCAGCAGAAAACATTTTCTGGAAATAGAGAAAGGCATCGGTTCAAAATGGCGAAGAAACTTTCCATCAGTCTTGAGGTCAAAGCGCCGCAGACCTGCGTGCGGGAACTTGAGTTCAAAGTGAGTGCGGATCAGCTCCGGGCGGAGTCCGACCGGGCGGCGGCCGCCTTCGCGGGCGTGGTCCAGATCCCGGGTTTCCGCGCGGGCAAGGCCCCCATGGGCATGGTCAAAAGCAAGTACGCTTCCGAGATCGCAGGCGAGCTCCGCAGCCGCGTCCTCTCCGCCGCCTTCGAGAAAGTCGGCGAGCAGAAGGATCTGGACGTCCTGACCCTGGTTTTCAAAGAGCCCGTGGGCGAGATCGATCCCGGCAAAGATCTGACCTTCACCTTCGAGGCCAACGTGGCCCCCGAGATCGATCCCGGCGATTACAAGAGCATCAAGGTCGAGATCCCGCTGGACGCCGTCGAGGAGAGCGCCATTGACGAGCGCATCGACTTCTACCGCTCCATGTACGGCTCCTACGCCTCCGTGGACGAGCCCGCAAAAGCGGAGGACATGCTCAAGGTGGACTACTCCAGCGATTTCGTTCCCGCCGAGGACGCCACGGCCTCCGTCAAGCGTCAGGCCGGCGCCTCCGACACCTTCGTGTGGCTCAATGAACCCGAGACCATCCCCGGCGTCATCGCCGCCCTCACCGGCGCGAAAAAGGACGGCGAGTACGAGTTCAAGGCCGAGTATCCCGCCGACTACCGCGAAGCCGCCCTCGCCGGCAAGACCGTGGCCTACAAGGTGAAGGTCAAGGACGTCCAGCGCCGCTCCAAGCTGGACGACGCTGCCCTGATCGAGAAGCTCCGGGTCAAGTCCCTGGACGAGCTCCGCGACACGCTGCGCAAGGCCATGGAGCGCGACAACGAACAGGCCCGCCGCACCAAGGCCGCCGACGCCGTCTACAAGCGTCTGGACGAGATGGCCGGCGACTTCGAACTGCCCCCCGCCCTGCTCTCGGAGGAGATCGGCAAAGAGGTGCAGAAGGCCGCCCGCGCCCAGGTGAAGAGCGAAGAGGATGCCGAAAAGTTCAAGAAGGAGATCGACGCCAAGCGCGCCGAGGCCGAACCCGCCGCCCGCACCGCATTGCGCCGCAGTCTGATCCTTCGCAAGATCGCGAAACTCGAAAACATCTCCGTGGGCGACTCCGAGCTGGAGGCCCAGCTGGCCATGATGAGCTACCAGTACGGCTGCAAGGCCAGCGAGCTCAAGAGCATGATGGAGAAAAACGGCGCCATCGACGAATTCCGCGCCGACATCGCCAACGCCAAGGTGCTGGACAAACTCGTGGAAAGCGCCCTGAAGTAGTTTTCCCGCAATACCGAAACTGAGGAGGAACGCCCGTATGAAGACCAGATCCTACATGGTCCCCATGGTGGTCGAGCAGACCGGTCAGGGGGAGCGCGCTTTCGACATCTACAGCCGTCTGCTCAAGGACCGCATCATTCTGCTCGGCACGCCCATCGACGACGATGTGGCCAATCTGATCATCGCCCAGCTGCTGTTCCTCCAGGCCGAAGATCCCAAGAAGGACATCGATCTTTACATCAACAGTCCCGGGGGCTCGGTGACGGCGGGACTGGCCATCTACGACACGATCCAGGTGCTTTCCTGCGGCGTCAAGACCTACTGTCTCGGGCAGTGCGCCTCCATGGGCGCGGTGCTGCTGGCCGCGGGGACCGCGGGCAAGCGTTTCGCTCTGCCCAACAGCCGCATCATGATCCACCAGCCCTGGGGCGGCGCCCAGGGGACCGCCGCCGACATCGACATCCAGGCCAAGGAGATCCTGCGCCTCAAGGCCATGCTCAACGGCATCCTCGCCAAACACACCGGCCAGCAGGTGAAGAAGATCGAGAAGGACACCGAACGCGACTTCTTCATGAGCGCCGAAGAGGCCGTTGCCTACGGTCTCGTCGATTCGGTCGTCAGCCGTCCCGGCAGCGCGGAAGCGAAGAAATAACGGGATTCTCTCATGTCGGAGAAAAAGAACCAGTTCGTCTGCGCGTTCTGCGGACGCAATTCACGCCAGAGCAAGGAGTTGTTCATCCCCAGCATGTACGAGGGGCTGGCGATCTGCTCGGAGTGTTCCCGCAAGGTCTCCGAAGTCATGCGCGAAGCGGAGACCGCCCGGGCCGGCAAACCCGCCCCGCTCAAGCTGGAGGTGCCTTCCCCCGCGGCGATCCGGGAAGAGCTGGATAAATATGTCATCGGTCAGGACGCGGCCAAAAAGACTTTGGCCGTCGCCGTCCACAACCATTACAAGCGCATCAAGACCGTTCTCGACGCCCGCTCGGGCGGCGGCGGGGCGGAGGATCCCTTTGCCGACGTGGAGCTCGACAAGAGCAACGTGCTTCTGCTGGGCCCCACGGGCTGCGGCAAGACCCTGCTGGCCCGGACCCTGGCCAAGATGCTGGACGTGCCCTTCGCCATCAGCGACGCCACCACCATCACGGAGGCCGGATATGTGGGCGAGGACGTGGAGAACATCCTCCTCAGGCTCTATCAGGCCGCCGACGGCGACATGGCACGGACCCAGATCGGCATCATCTACATCGACGAGATAGACAAGATCTCCCGCAAGAGCGAGAACGCCTCCATCACCCGGGACGTTTCCGGCGAGGGGGTGCAGCAGGCCCTGCTCAAGATCATCGAGGGGACCGTGGCCAACGTGCCGCCCCAGGGCGGACGCAAGCATCCCCAGCAGGAGTGTCTGCACATCGACACCACCAACATCCTTTTCATCTGCGGCGGCGCGTTCGTCGGGCTCGACAAGATCATCCGCCGCCGCTGCGGCAAACAGGTGCTGGGCTTCAAGCGTCTGGTGGACGACGAAGCCGTTTCCGTCGCCGAAGAAAACGAGAAACTGGCGAAAAATCCCCTCGAGCGCTGCGAACCCGCCGATCTCGTCCGGTTCGGACTGATCCCGGAGCTCGTGGGACGCATGCCGGTCATCGCCTCCCTGACGCCTCTTGACCGGGACGATCTGGCAAGGGTCCTGACCGAGCCCAAGAACGCGCTTGTCAAGCAGTACCAGCGGCTGCTGGCCATGGAAAAGGTGGATCTGGAATTCACGCCCGACGCGCTGACCGCGCTGGCCGATCAGGCCATCGACCGGGGCACGGGCGCCCGGGGCCTGCGCGCCATCATGGAAAATCTGATGCTCGACGTCATGTACGACGCGCCCGGAGGTCCCGGGGGCGTGTGCCGGATCGACGCCGACGTCGTCAAAGGACTCAAGGCCGCCGCGGTCAAACGCGCCGGGAAGTGATGGGAACCATTGACAACGCCTCCTCCGGGAAGACGCTGATCGTAACGCAGTCGTCCGATTCCGGTCCGGCGGGGAGCGGCGGATTTTTCGCGCGGCTCCCCCTCAAGCCTCAGGACAGATACAAGTTCATCCGCAGTATCGGATTCGGGGGCATGAAGGGTGTCCTGCTGGTCCACGACCGCGACACCGACCGCGAAATGGCCATGGCGATCATGCCGGATTTCCGCGAGCGCAGCGCCGCGGAGCTGGAGCGTTTCGCCCGGGAGGCCTATCTCACCGCCAGTCTGGAGCATCCCGGGATCGTTCCCGTCTACGACATCGGCATCGACAGTTCCGGGTCGCCTTTCTTCACCATGAAGTATCTGCCCGGTCTCTCGCTGGAGACGCTGCTCCAGCGCCTGAAGCGGGGAGATGCCCGGGAACTGAAGGAGTTCCCCCTCTCCCGGCTGCTGCTCATTTTCATCCGCATCTGCAACGCGGTGGGTTTTGCCCACTCCCGGGGCGTCTGCCACCTGGATCTCAAACCGGCCAATGTGAAGATCGGCGACTTCGGCGAGACCTTCGTCCTCGACTGGGGCCTGGCCTGCCGGCTGGATGAAGACGGCTCCATCGCCCAGGATCTGGACGGCATGCGCGGAACGCCCGGCTTCATGGCGCCGGAGCAGTTCGACATGCGCAGCGGCTTCTCCCCCGGCGTCCGCAGCGACATCTTCTCTCTGGGGGCGATCCTCTATTCGATCCTGGCGCTGGAGACGCCTTTCGGCAAGGGATCCATGGAGGAGATCGCCCGCCTGACCGTCTCGGGACGGATCCCCAGACCCTCGAAGCGGGCGCCCGAGTTCTGGACCGTCCCCTCCTCCCTCGAGGCCGTGGCCCTCAAGGCCATGTCGCCCCACCCCCTGGACCGCTACAGCAGCGTGAGAGACCTCCGGGACGACATCAGCGCCTTCTCCGCCGGTTTCGCGACGAGGGCGGAACGGGCCTCCACCTTCAGGCGGTCGCGGCTGTTCGTCGTCCGCCACTATCTTCTCATCATCATACTGATCCTGCTGCTGCTCCTGGTGTGGCAGCTGACCGAGGATCTTTTCTGAACCATGGCCTCCCGTGAGACAGCGGAGATCCGCAACTTCGCCTTCGGCGGGGAGGCCTTTGGCCTTCTCCCTTCGGGCAAGGGGTGTTTCGTCCGCGGCGCGGTCCCCGGGGAACGGGTCGCCGTCGAGATCGTCTCGGAGCACGCCCGGTTCGTCCGGGCGAAACTCGTCGCCGTGGAGACCCCCGATCCCCGGCGCATCGCGCCCGCGTGCCCCTTTGCCGCACAGTGTCCCGGATGCTCCTTCGGCCACGTTTCACCCGAAAACGAACTTCTTTGGAAGCAGGAGATCTTTGCGCGCTTCATGGCCGGCGCGGGGGCGCCCGAAGAGGCGATCCGGCCCCCCTGCGCCGAACCGGCGCGCTTCGGCTGGCGCAACAAACTGCATCTGGCCGTCGAAAACGGCGTCACGGGATACCGCGGCGAGGACAATCACTCCCTGGTCCCCGTGAACGCCTGTCTGCTGGCCGTACCGGAGATCAACGCCGCGCTGGAAAAGACCGATGCCGCCGGGTGCGATGCCGTCGAACTGCGCCACACGCCCCGCGACGGCGTCCTGCGGCTCGACGGAAACAACAGGGAGAAGATTTTGTCCGACACGCTGCCGGGCTTCGGCGATTTTCCCGTCCCCGCGGGGGCGTTTTTCCAGACCAATCCCGCCGTGGCGGCCCTGCTGGCGGAAGACGTGATACGGCTCATCCGCGAAAGCGGCGGGGAGGAGCTGACCGAGCTGCACTGCGGCGTCGGCGTGTTCTCGCTGTGCGCCGCGGAAAGGCTCCCCGGCCTGACGGCGGCGGGGGCCGAGATCACCGCCTCTTCCGTCGTCTGTGCCCGCCGGGCCGCCGGGGAGCGGGGACTCTCTTCGAGATGCCGCTTCTTTCACCGGGACGCCGCCTCGTTCTACCGCGAGAGGAAAAAAGTTCCTCTTCTGCTGGCCGACCCGCCCCGGGGCGGACTGGACAAGGGCCTTCTCCGGGAGATCGTCCGGCGGCCCCCCGAAAATATGATCTACGTCTCCTGCGCGCCGGACACGCTCCAGCGGGACATCAAAATCCTCCGTTCCTCCGGCGCGCAAATCGTCTCGACCCGGCTTTTCAACATGTTCCCCGCGACGGCCCATTTCGAATCCCTGACGCTTCTGCGGTGGTAAAGTCCGGGCGGAGCGGAAAAGAAAATTGCAAAGTTCGCAAATCCAAGGTATATTAAAGGAAGATACTGATTTTCACGGGAGAAGGTGACATGAAGGCATTCGATCTGGCGAAAGAGGTCTATGCGGCATTGGGCGTCGACGTCGAGTCCGCTCTCGGCCGCGTGAACGAAATACCGGTCAGCATCCACTGCTGGCAGGGCGACGATGTCAACGGGTTCGAGAACGACAGCGCCCTGGACGGCGGCATCGCGGTGACGGGCCACCATCCCGGCCGGGCCCGGAACGCCGACGAACTCAGGTCCGATCTGGATGAAGTGTGGAAACTCGTCCCCGGTCCGAAACGGCTGAACATCCACGCCATCTACGCGGAAACGGGCGGCAAAAAAGTCAGCCGGGACGAGCTGACGATCGATCACTTCTCGCGGTGGATCGACTGGGCCAAATCCAGCGGCTCGGGCCTGGACTTCAACCCCACGTGTTTCTCTCATCCCCTGGCCTCGGAGGGCTTCACCGTCTCCAGTCCCGACGCGGGGGTCCGGGATTTCTGGATCCGCCACTGCATCGCCTGCCGGGAGATCGCCGCGGCCATGGGACGGATCCTCAAAAATCCCTGCGTGACCAACTTCTGGTTCCCCGACGGCTTCAAGGACACCCCCTACGACCGGCTCGCCGCCCGGGAGCGGCTGCGCGGCGCGCTGGACGAGATCTTCGAAAAGGAGATCCCCCGCGAATACAACCTGGACGCCGTGGAGTCCAAACTTTTCGGCATCGGCGCCGAAAGCTGCACCGTGGGCTCCCACGAGTTCTACATGGGATACGCCGTGAGCCGCGGCAAACTGCTCTGCCTCGACGCGGGCCACTTCCACCCCACCGAGGTCATCTCCGACAAAATTTCCAGCTGTCTGCTCTATCTGGACGAGATCCTTCTGCACGTGAGCCGGGGCGTCCGCTGGGACAGCGACCACGTGGTGACGCTGAACGACGAGCTTCTGGCCATCGCCCAGGAGATCATCCGCCACGGTTTCGACAAAAGAGTCCACATCGGGCTGGATTACTTCGACGGCTCCATCGACCGCATCGCCGCGTGGGCCGTCGGCGGCCGCAACATGCGCAAGGCCCTGCTCCAGGCCGCGCTGGAGCCCGCATCCCTGCTCCGGGCGGCGGAGGAGAGCGGCGATAACGCCCGCCGTCTGGCCCTCCTCGAGGAGTGCCGGACCCTGCCCTTCGCCCCCGTCTGGGAGGAGTTCTGCCGCCGCTGCGGCGTCCCCGGTTCCTTCGACTGGTACGCCGAGATCGAACGCTACCGGAAAGACGTGACTTCGAAACGGTGAACGCCATGCAGGATTTGATCCGACAGATGATCGCCGCCCTCGGGGAGGACCCCGACCGGCAGGGTTTGCAGAAAACGCCGGAACGCGTGGAAAAAAGTCTGCAGTTCCTCACCCGCGGCTACAGTCAGAAACTGGAAGACGTGGTCAACGGCGCGCTCTTCGACGCCGTCTCCGACGACATGATCATCGTGCGCGACATAGAGTTCTTCAGTCTGTGCGAGCACCATCTGCTGCCCTTCTTCGGCAAGTGCCACGTGGGGTACATCCCCAAAAAGAAGATCCTCGGCCTCAGCAAGGTGGCCCGGATCGTCGACATGTTTGCCCGCAGGCTCCAGATCCAGGAGCGCATGACAAGCCAGATCGCCACGGCGCTCATGGACATCCTCGACGCCGAGGGCGTGGGGGTGGTCATCGAAGCCCAGCATCTGTGCATGCAGATGCGCGGGGTGGAAAAGCAGAACTCCGTGACGACCACGAGCTCCATGCAGGGCAGTTTCCGCGCCAGTCTGGCCACCCGGAACGAGTTCACAAGGCTGATCCGATGAGGGCTCTGGTCCAGCGCGTCACCTCCGGTCAGGTGGACGTCAGGGAGCCCGGCGGCGCCGTGCGCACCGCCGGGCGGATCGGACCGGGCCTGGTGGTTTTTTTCGGCGTCTCCGTCGGCGACGAGCTGCCGACGGCGGAGAAACTCGCCGAAAAATGCGCCCGCCTGAGGTGCTTCGAGGACGAACAGGGCAAGATCAATCTCGACATCCGGCAGACGGGAGGCGCGATCCTGGTCGTGTCGCAGTTCACTCTCTATGCGGATACCTCCCGGGGCAACCGCCCCTCCTTCTCGGGCGCGGCCCGGCCGGATCTGGCCGTTCCCTGCTACGAACGGTTCGTCTCCGCCCTGCGGCAGCTGGGGATCCCCGTCGAAACGGGGGAGTTCGGCGCGGACATGCTGGTCTCCATCCGAAACGACGGTCCCGTGACTTTGATGCTGGAGCTGTGACATGACGGAGAAAGAAAACACGGTCAGGCGGTCGTTCCCCGCCTTTGCCGCGGCGGCGGTCCTGCTGGCCCTGCCGCTGTTTTCGTATCCGCTGGTCTGGAAGAAACTGATCCTGGGCACTGTCCCCTACTGGGGAGAGGTCCAGTGCGTCTCCCTTCCGGTCCTGGGCGTCTGCGCCCTGTCGGCCATGCTGTTCTTCCCGGAGCGGCTGCTCCGGCTCTGGCGCGTGGTCCGGCTGCGCTTTCTGCTGGTCTTTTCCGTGCTCGGCGTCTGGGTCGCCGGACTTCAGAATCTGCATTACGGGGGCCCGGCCGACTTCATCGGCACCGCCGGGTTCTTCTTTTTCCTGCCCGTGGCGGGAGCCGTCTTCTCCTGCGAGATCAAGCGTCTGGCCCCCCTGTTCGCCGCGGCGCTGTTCCTCCCCGCGCTCCTCGTCACCTGCCGCACGCCGGATCTCTCCGGATGGGCCGGCAACTGGAACTGGAATTTTTCGCTGCTGGCCGTCACCTTTTCCGCCTGTTTCTTCCTCGTGCCCCGGTGGAGCCTGCGCAAGACCGCCCTGCTGGCGCTGACCGCCGTCACGATCGGGCTGGCCGTCGTCTCCGTGCTCCGTCCCGAGATCGCGCCCCGGGGGACTTTCGCCGGGCTCCTCGGCGCCACCGCCGTCATCCTGATCTTCCGCAACATCGTTCCGGCGCGGCGCTGGGCCTTCGCCCTCTGGGCGGCGGCGCTGACGCTGGTCCTTTTCGTCGGCGCCGCGGGAACGATGTTCGAGAGCATCCGGGACTCCCGCTTCCAGCTCTGGCGCGGCAGTCTCGACTTCACGCTGGCCGGCCTGCCGCTGGGTTTCGGGCCGGACCGTTTCGAGAGCATGGTGCTGCCCTATCTGCCGGAGATCTACTATTTCACCCCCTTCGCGGCGGCGCGGCATCCCCATCCGCACAACGAATTTCTCAACTACGCCGCAGGTTACGGACTGGCGGGCGCGGTGTTCTTCATCCTGCTGATCCTGCTGGTCCTGCGGGGAATCCGTTTCCGCGACCGCTGCGGTCTGTGGCTGGGCTGGGCCGTCCTGCTGCTGGCGATCCACGGGCAGTTCGACGTTCTGCTGGCCGTCCCGCTGACGGGGGGCTGGTTCCTCCTCGGCGCGGGGGCGCTGGCCGGAGGCGGTCAGGGCGGAGCGGTCACTCCCCGCGGAAAAAATATCGGCCGCAGTCTGCTGAAACTCGCCGGATGCGCCGGATTCTGCCTCGCCGCCGTCATGGCGGTGAGGATCTGTCAGGGGACAACATATCTGCGGTCAGCCCGGCTCCAGCTCCTCGCGGGGAAGACCGCCGAGGCGCGGCAGAGCCTCGAAGAAAGCCTGAAACACCACGTCTCCCCCGCCGCCCTCTACACCGCGGGCGCCGTGGCGCTTTTCGATTTCCGCGATCCCGACGGCGCGATCCGGCACCTGGAGCGCATCGAGCACGAAACGGGACTGCCGCTGGTCTATCACAGCAACGCCCTGCTGGGCCGCGCCTGGGCCGTCAGGGGGAATTACGAAAGATCCCTCGAATATTTCGACAGGGAACTGGTCAATTATCCCTTCAGCGCCGCGGCTTCCGGACTGCGGCTCTCGGTCCTGAAGCAGGCCGGGTCCGACAGCCGGAGCATCGCGCGGGAGAGCGCCCGCTTCGCCGCCCTGATGAAACTGCGCGGCCTCGAACCGAAGGACCTGCCGCTGCTTCTGCGCAGCCAGCAGCGGGACGACGATCCCCTGAAAACCGAGGCCGACAAGCAGTGAGCGCTTCGGAATACATCCTCCTGATGCAGGGAGGTCTCCTCCCCGCGCTGGGCGTCGTTCTGCTCTTTTCCCTGGCCTGTCCGGGGATCGGGGGCGCGCTGACGAAACGCTGCGACGGCATCTCCTTCGCCCTCGGCATGGTCGTCCTCGGACTGGTCTTTGCGGCGGTCTTTCCGATCCCCCGCTCCCGCGGAGCGCTGGCGGCGGTCTACTTTTCCCTCGTGCCGCCCGCCCTTTTCGGCGGGTACCTGTTTGTCCGCGCCCTGCGGCAAAACGCCGGCTCCGTCATCTGCGGAAGCCTTCTTTTCGCGTTCTTTCTGGGGTCCGCCCTGCTGCCGCCCTACAGCTGGGACGAACAGGTCTATCAGGTGGAACTGCTCTCCCGGTACCTCCGGAACGGCTCTCAGGCGGTCCTGCCGGACAATCCCTACAGCGCCTGGCCGGGGTTCCTGCAGAGTTTTCTCCTCGGCGGCTGCACGCTGGGCGGGCTGGATTTCCCCAGGATCTTCAACGCCCTCACGGGCGCGGTCCTCGCCGGGACCCTTTTTTCCGCCTTGTCCGCCTTCGGCCGGAAAACGGGCCTCGTCTTCACAGCGGCCGCGGTGCTGTCGCCGCTCTTCCTCGTCGTCAACCGCGCCGTCTACGCGGAGAACACGACGGCCCTTTTCGTCGCGGCAGGGATGCTGGCCCTTTACCGCATGCGCAAAACACCGAAGCAGGCCTGCGCTCTTGCCGGCGTGTTTGCCGGAGCCGCCGTCGCCGTGAAACTCACCTCGGGCGGCGCGGCGCTGGCGCTGCTCCTGCTGTGTGCGTGGGATCCCAAAAGGCGCCGGTATCTGCCGCTCTTTTTCCTGGGCGCGGCGGCGGCGCTGCCCTTCTTTTTCCGGGTCTGGGCCTGTACGGGCAACCCGGTGTACCCCTTCGCGGCGGCGGTCTTCGGCACCTCCCGGGCCGTGGAGGCCCATCACCTGCTGCTGGGAAGCGCCCGCTACGGCATGGGGCCGCTGTACGGAACGGTCTTCGGCTGGATCGCCACCGCCTTCGGGGGGAAACTCTACGACGGCATCGTCACGGGGCTCCAGCAGCTCGTCATGCTGGCCGTTTTCTTTCTGGGGCTCCACTTCTCTTTCCGGGAGAAACGCGGAAAGATGGCGGCGGTCTTCTTTGCGGCGCTCGCCGTCATGTACCTCTTCTGGGGTCTCACCGCCCAGCAGACCCGCTTCCTGCTGCCGGCCTTCATCGGTCTGGCGGGGCTGGCCGCGTTTTCCCGGGGGCTTCTGCCGGTGAGATGCCGGGGAGCCGTCCTGATCTGCGTCCTCGCGGGGACGCTCCTTTCGCCGACCCTTTGGGCCCACTTCAGACACTTTCCCGTCGCATGGCGGATCGCCGGGACCGCCCGGCGTGAGCCGCTGCGCTTTCTCGCCTTTGCCCAGAAGGATCCGGTCTTCATCCGGGCCCTGGAGGCCGTCGGCCGGACGCCGAGGGACAGCCGCATCCTCCTGCTGTACGAAAAGCGCGGTCTCTACGTCCCCCGCCGCCACGCCGTCGCCGATCCCGGTTTTCAGGAAAAGTATTTCACGTCGATCCCGGGATCTCCGGAGGAATTCGTGCAGGCGCTGGGAGACAGCGACTATCTGCTCATCGGTTCGGAGGAACGCAACGTGGATCTTCAGGAGAGCGGCCGCGAAAACAGGGAGCGGCTTCTGGCCCTCGCGGCCGGAGCGCTGGCCGAAGGGCGGCTCTCTCTCGTCTTTTCCGGGGACGGCGACGGCTGCCGGCTCCTCAAAATCGAACGGGGAAATACGGAAAAGAAATAGGACATCCCGAGAGACGCGCACGGCCGGGGAGCGCGGCGCGCCGTTATCCGCCCGCCCGTTACGCCGTCACTTTTTCGTCACTTTGCCGTCACTTGCCTTTTTAAAGCCCAAAGTGTTGAGCATGATGGCGTCATTTTTGGGAACGTAGGCGACGGAAGCTCCGGCGGCATTGGCGCCGGCGACGGCCGCCATGGCCCGGCTGGTGGTGTAGAGGCCGCAGACTTTGCCCTCGAACTGCGCGCAGTCCCCGCAGGCGAAGACACCGGGGACGCTCGTCCGCATGAAGGCGTCGACGGTCACGGCTCTCTCCCGGGCGATCTCCGGCGGGATCTTCTCCAGCGCCGGGCGGCTGCCGGTGGAAAAGAGCACGAAGTCGCTCCGGATCCGGGTCCCGTCGGCCAGAACCACCCCCTCGGGCGTCACCTCCCGGGTGTCCGCATTGCAGATGAGCCGCAGACCGGGCATTTCGGCCAAAGTCCGCGTCATGAACAGGGAGTCCTCGGGGGAGATGTTGCGCGACAGGAGGCGGTCGGCATGTTCCAGAAGCGTCACCCGAACGCCGCACGCAAGAAGAGCGTCCGCCGCCTCCAGCCCGAGGATGCCCGCGCCGACCAGAGTGGCCTCCCGGGCCCCCGCCGCCAGCCGGGCGCGGATGTCCAGCAAATCGGCGAAATTGCGCAGGGTGACGACGTTCTCCCCCCGCGCCCCGGGCAGGGGCGGCACGAAGGCGCGGCCCCCCACGGCGAGGACCAGCCGGTCGTACTTGACGGCGCCCGCGCCGCCGAACATCGCCGTTCCGGAGGGGAGGTCCAAAGCTTCGAGGGGACAACTCAGATGAAGTTCGATCCCGTTGTCGCGGTAAAAGGATTCCGGACGGATGAAGATCTTTTCCGCCTCGGCCTTCTCCGCGCAGATCAGGCCCGGCAAGGCCGGACGGCGGTAGGGCGGCAGGGACTCCTCCGAGTAGACGGCCACCCGGGCGTCGGGGGCGTTTTTGCGGGCGGCGAGAGCGGCTTCGAAAGCGGAGACGCCTCCGCCGGCAATGACGATGTCCATAACGATCCTCCTGTCATGAGTTTTTGTTTCGTTCCGTCAACATATCACGTTTTGCGTCGAAATCAACTTTTTCCAGGGGGCGGA
Source organism: Lentisphaeria bacterium (assembly GCA_017450705.1). Classification (GTDB taxonomy): domain Bacteria; phylum Verrucomicrobiota; class Lentisphaeria; order Victivallales; family Victivallaceae; genus UBA1784. Next base: position 37,063 of record JAFSTC010000041.1, read on the forward strand.
GCAGATGCTCCGGCTCCGGGCGCATGAGGGCGCGGACGATGTTGGACCGCAGATTCGGGATGCGCTTCTCCCACGAATCGACCGTTTGGGCAAAGTATTTCCGGTCGCCGCAGTCCAGCTGTTCCTTGTAGCGGCAGACCCCGGCAGGGGGCAGGTCCATTTCGCGCGCACACGCGGCGATGAGACTCTCGGGAACGAGGGCCAGCGGGCGGATGACCCAGGGCTTGCCGGGACTTTTCGGCGGGACGGCGGGAGCCATGGTGGAGATGCCCCGCCCCCGGCACAGATTCATCAGAAAGGAGACGATGATGTCGTCCAAGTGATGGCCGAGGGCGAGTTTGCCGCAGTCCAGCTCCCGGGCCAGACGGTACAGCCGCCCCCGGCGGAGACGGGAGCACAGCACGCAGGGGGCGCGGGAAAAATCCTTTTCGGCGACGATGCCCGCGATGTCCATTTCGATCACGTGATGCTCCCAGTTTCGGGCGACGCAGAAGGCGCGGATCCCGGCAGCGTTGAACTCGGGGAACCCCGGATCGAAGGTGACGGCGACGACGTCGAAAGAAATGGGGGCCGCCGCCCGGAGTTTGTGGAGCACTTCCAGCAGGATGAAACTGTCCTTGCCGCCGGAGAGACCGACGAGGACCCTGTCGCCCTCGCCGATCATGCCGTAGCGGACGACCGCCTCCCCCGCGAGACGCCGGATCTTTTTGAACTGGGGAGGGAGCTCCGTCTCCTTCATCGGGCGGATCCGCTTTCGAAGTATCTCCTGTCCGCGGAGATGCGGTCGGCCCCCCGGAGGAGGATCCGGCCGTCGATGGCGGCGAAGCACTCCATTTCGACGAGCCGGTCCTTGTCTTGGACCGGGAGCGCGACGACGGCGGCGCCGTCGCGGAATTTTTTCAGCTGGATGTCGTCGGCCTTGCCGTTTTCGACATGGATCGTGCCGCCGTCGTTCAGGCGGAGACGCCAGAGCCCCACGTGGTTCCCGGCGTAGGAGACGACGACCTTTTTCCCGGCGGGGACCCGGAAATAGAAGCGCCGGAGCCCCATGTGGGAGACGGGAAGCCCCGCGGAGGACATGAAGACGGCATAGACCGCCTGCGAGGAGCCGTCCAGACTCCAGTCGCCGCCGAACTCGTCGGCGAACTCGAGGAAGAACCGGCTTCCCCGTTTCCCCGGGAGGACGAGGGGGATGTCCTGCCGCAGGATGTCCGGCCGGACCGTTTTCGCGAGAAGGATCTTCCCCGCTTCGTCACGGAGAACGAACTTCGCCTCCTTCTTCGGCATGCCGCTGCGGATCCACCGGCGGAGGAGGATCTTCGCGTCGTCCGCCGTGGAAACGAGATGCCACCGGCTGCTGCCCCGCACCCGCCACTCGGGGACGGCGCCGTCATAGAGTTTCCTGCGCAGGGCCTCTTCGCCGTAGTCGGACTTGAGACCGTGCTTCTTGTTCCACTCGGCCTCGGCCCGCAGATATTCGGCGAGGAAGGTGAATTCCAGTCCGAAGTGCTTGTGGTCCACCGCGTGGGGCGCGAGGAGCACCCGGGCCATCGCCCGCTGCGCCGCGGCGAAAAGCGCCGGATCGTCGGCGATCACCGCCGCCCCGGCCAGCGGGGGCGCGAGAAGCGGATTGGTCATGCTCACCGGCCAGTTGAGCCCGGTCCCGTCCGCCGCGATGTCGTAGTTGAACCCCGCGCCGTTCCCGGGATTGAAGCCCTTGGCCAGCCACCGGGCCGCCGAGACGAGGGCGCGTTTGACGTCCCGATCTCCGGTCATGCGGTAATAATCGCACAGGCCCTGGATGAGGATGCTGACCTGGAAGCAGTTGTTGCCCAGCGTTTTGATCCCGTACCCGTCGCGGAGACGGCTGTTGATCGCGGGCCACGCGCCCTTGTCGTAGGCGCACTCGCGCACGGCCATGTCGGCCAGGGTCTTCGCGCCCTTGAAGTACGCCGGGTCGCCGGTCACCTCATACAGCGCCGTCAGGGCGCGGAGCATCCAGCCCGCCTCCCGGGCCCGGGCCCGGGCGACGATGCCCTTGTAGTTGGGGATCGCACCGAAGACGCAGTGTTCTCCGAACATCAGCGTGGAATCCATCACCACGGGATCGGCGGCGAGGAGCCAGACAAGAAGTCTGCCCCGGGTCCAGCTGTGGCCGTTGCCCGCCGTGGTGAAATGGGTGTAGGCGTGGGACCACTCCCGGCCGACGCCCGAGTGGCCCACGGCATGCTGGAGATTGGCGCCGACGAAAAAGGCGTTGGGATAGGCGTGACAGGTGTCCACATCCGCCTGATGCCGCGCGGCGGAAACGGCGTAACGGAGCATCTCCCGGTTGCCGGTGCGCAGAAAAGCCTCGGCCACGGCCTGCGCCGGATCGTACTCGTTGTTGGTCCAGCTGTGGCCCCGCTCGCCGAAGGAGTCCCCGTAGTTGAAGAAGCCGAACTCCCGCTCCTTTTCCTGCCGGGCGAGGTAGCGGCCGAAGGCCTCGGTGAAGGAAGCGTCCACCGGGGCGAGACCGCCGTCGTCGGGAGCAAAACCCTCCTTGCGGTAGTAGTCGAAGGGCAGGACGGCGATGACGGGCAGATCCCTGTCGGCGGCGAGGACCTTCTCGGAGGTGCCGCCGAAGTCGAAGGTGATCCGCTCGGTGAAGCTCATGCCCCACTTCATCCGGTAGTTGCCGTCGCTGTAGACGTAGCTCAGCTTCAGGGGCAGATCGGCGTTGAAATCCTTTCCGGGCTGAAGCGGGAGCAGCTCTATGAAAACCTTTCCCTCCTTCGCCGTCACCGCCTTGGGGTAACGCCTGTGCCAGTCGGCCAGCGCGATGCCGAAAGAAGGCGTGAAATTGAAAGCGCCGGAGAGTTTCCCCTTCTGCCGGGGGCCGCCGTCGAGGGAGAAGTCCCTCTCCGTCTCCTGAAAGGCGCGGAACTGTTTTTTCAGGGGATCCGCGGGCGCAAAGACCAGCGACAGGGACTTGAAATCGGTGAACTCCATCTCCAGCACGCTGTCGATGTGGGTGAAGTCCACGTCGAACCCGGGCCTGCCGTAAGCGAAAGCGATGCGGGCGACGTAGGATCCGGCGTTGCCCGTGTACTTGCCCGCGGCGCGCAATGTCAGACGGAGAGGACCGGCCTCGATGAGTTCGAAACTGTCGGGATCGGCGGGCGTGAAGCGGGAGCCGTCGGCCAGAACGATCTCCGCCGGGAGGAAACGGCCGCACCTTCTGCCGTCGAGCGTGATGTCGTCGACAAAGTTGAAGCCCTTTTGCCGGACCGTCCCCTTGAGGCGTCCGGCATCGACGGCAAGGACGCCGTCCTTGAAGGTCCAGGAAAGGCCCTCCCTGACGGGGGGCGCTTTCACCGCGTTGCCGAATTCGAGCGTGAAGTGCGTTTTTTCGTTTCCGGCCAGCCGGGTCCGGGCGGTGACGAAAAGGTGGCGCAGCGACTTGTCGTCGTAGCGGGACAGGGCCGAAAACTGCGCCGGGACCGGCTCCCCTTTGGCGGAGAGCAGTCTCAGACGGTCGAGACCGAAGACTTTGCCCCGGGAAAAAGGCACGCCGAAACGCAGCAGCACGTCCCGGGCCTCGCCGGATTCGTTGAGAAGCTCAAGGGAGACGGACTCCTTTTCCACGCTGCCGCGTCCCGAGACCGTGTCGTCCCACGGCAGTTTCGCGATGGGCGCGGGACGGGGGAAGGTCCGCTTGCCGAAATCGGCATACCGGGCCTCCTCCGGCGTGAGGCCCCGGTCGTCCGGCGCCAGCAGAGCGCAAACGGGCGTATTGACCTTGTAATGAAAGCTGGACGACCCGGAACGCCGCGGCACAAAGCGTTTGGAAAACGTGAGGCTGTGGAGCAGAAAAGCCTTGCCCGCCTTTTCCTGTATTTCCCGGTTGAAGAGAAAACTCACGCCGGTGATGTTTTCGAGTTTGCGGTCGAACTCGTATTCCAGGACGGTCCTCTCTCCGTTTTTCAGGATCTTCTTTGCGGGGGCGTATTTGGGATGGAAACGGGCGGCCTCCTTCTTGCCGGAATAGAATTTGAAGGCGAGATCCCGCCGGGAGAAGCGCCCTTCCAGCGGCGTGATCTCGAGCTTCGCGCAGTTGATCCGGGCGAGGTCCCCGGGAGCGCCGAGATCGAAACACACCTCGGCGGAACGGGACGTTTTCGACGTCCTCACTTCGGGCAGGGAAATCTTCCCCTTGGCGTTGCGCAGCTGCGCCGTTTTCAAATCGATCTCGAATGCGGCGGCTCCCGCGCAGATGCAGAGGAGCCAGAGCCATATCCCCCAGCGTTTCATGATGCCTGCCTTTCTCTGTTTTTCCGCCCGATCGGCGGCACGGCATAATCTATATCGGAAACACGGCTTTGTCAATCCCAAAGCAGCCGGACCAGCAGAAAAAGCGCCACGCCGCAGAGGAAGAGGAAAAGGATCCCGAGGGCCAGAGGGATGTACTTGAAAAAATCGAATCGCCCTCCCTTCCCCGCGGAGATGCCGGTCCCGGGAAGGGTGCGCATGCGCCCGCGGATGCGCAGAAGCGTCGTCTTCACCTCCAGCCAGTCCACAGGCCGGTCCGCGGGGGCCTTGGCGATCATGGCGTCCACGGCCCGGGCCAGTTCGGGATCCAGACCGGGTTTGGCATCCAGAAGCGGCGGCGGAGCAACTTCGAGATGCTGACGCAGAACGCTCTCCATGCTCCCCCGGAAGGGGGCCGCGCCGGAGATGAGCTCGTAGAGCATGATGCCGAAACTGTAGATGTCGCTTTTGACGCCGACGCTTCCGGTGCTGCCCATGATGACCTCTGGCGCGGCGTACAGGGGGGTGGCCATAATCTCTCCGCCCGGCTCGTCGCTGCCGGCGACCTTCGCGAGCCCCAGATCGGCCAGTTTCAGCGCGTTGTCGCTCTTGCGGATCATCAGATTGTCCGGTTTGATGTCGCCGTGGATGACGTGGAAGTTCTGCCAGGCGTAGTCCAGGGCGTCGGCGAGAGAAATGCCGATGTCCAGCAGAAAGGGCAGCGTGATCCGGCCGGGATCGCCGGTGCGGATCTTTTCGAGGGAGGTCCCGTCCACGTATTCCATGGCGAAGTAGTAAAGCCCGTCGCTGCTGCCCACGTCCAGCGCCTGGATGATGTTGGGGTGGTCGAGCCGGGCCGCCATGCGCGCCTCGCGCACGAAATTCCGGATATACACGGGATTTCCGGCCAGGTCGGCGTGGAGTATCTTGCAGGCGGCGATGCGGTCCATGGTCAGCTGGCGGGCCAGGTAGACGACGCCGTTGCCGCCGCTGCCGATCAGGTCCAGCAGTTTGAATCCGGCAACGATCTGCCCCTGAAGGTGTTCGAGATCTTTCACGCTCCGGGATCCTCCCCGGTCTTTTTCCTCTCCTCCGGATGGATGCCGATCACGAATTCGCCCTTCCAGTTCCGCCGGAGAGCGGCCAGCTCCGCGGCGGTCCCCCGGAGGATCTCCTCGTGGACCTTGGTGGCCTCGCGGATCAGCGCCGTCCGGCAGCCGGGGGCCAGTTCCGCCAGCAGCGCGAGAGTCGCCGCGACCCGGTAGGGTGACTCGAAAAAGAAACAGGTCATGCCCGACGAGAGCATCTCCCGCAAAAACTTCTCCTTCTGAACGGACTTGACGGGGGCGAACCCGCGGAAGCAAAACTTATCCACAGGCAGGGCGGAGGCGGTCACCGAGAAGGTCAGGGCCGAGACTCCGGGAACGACCTCGGGCTCGATCCCCTGCTCCACGGCCGTGCGCACCAGCAGGAACCCGGGATCCGCCACGGAGGGCGTCCCCGCGTCGGAGACCAGCGCCACGGCAGATCCGCTTCTCACCTGTTCCACGAGGCCCGAGACCTTTTCGTGCTCGTTGAAGGCGTGACAGCTCACCAGCTGTTTTGCGCGGATCTCGTAATGATCCAGCAGCAGGCGGGTGTGCCGGGTATCCTCGGCGGCGATGACATCCGCCTCGCGGAGGACCCGCAGGGCCCGCAGGGTCAGGTCCTCCATGTTCCCGATGGGGGTGCTGACGATGTAAAGGTGTCCCATGCCCGCGCCTTCCCTTTTTTCCCGAGGATTCATAAGGCAAGCTCCCGGTTGGCGGAAACGGGACGCGCGAAGCGTTCCTCCGCTTCCGAAGTCACGTGGGAACAGTCGTTCCAAAAAACCAGCTGCCAGAGGCCGCGGACCAGACGGAAACACGAGAGAGAGGCGTTGCCGCAGACCGGCAGAAGCGGGGGCTTCTCCGTGTTCAAAATCAGTTTCAGCATCTGTTTGAGAAGCCCCCCGTGGGTGACGCAGAGGACGGTTTCGCCAGCGTGTTTTTCCGCCAGACGGCTCAAAATTTCCGCCGCCCGGGCGCGGAAGGCCCCGGCGCTCTCCCCGCCGGGGGGAACGAAAAGCGGCGAGTCGGCGGCAAAGAGCCCGAACTCCTGCGGGAAATCCCGGCGCAGATCCTCGATTTTCCGCCCCTGCCAGTCGCCGAAACACCACTCCCGGAGCAGCGGCGCGGAGATGACGGGACGGCCCGCCGCGATCATTTCTGCCGTGTCCGACGCCCGGGAGAGGTCGCTGGTGAAAATTGCGTCGAACGGCTTCCCGGCCAGCCGGGAAGCGAGACACGCCGCCTGACGGCGCCCCGCCGGACTGAGGAGGAAATCCTGCTGGCCCTGAAGGATGCCCTCCGCGTTGGCGGTCGTCTCGCCGTGCCGCACGAAAAAGACGGTCGCCATCACGCTCTCTCCCCGGCCCGGGGAAATCCCCGCTGGCGCACGGCCTCGTAAAGCAGAAGCGTCGTCGCCGTGGCCACGTTGAGGGAGTCGATCTTCCCCAGCATGGGGATGACGACTTTCATGTCCGCGCCGTCCATCCAGAAATCGGTGAGCCCCGTCTGTTCGGCCCCCACCGCCAGAGCCACGCCGCAGGTGAGATCCGCGTCGGTGTAGCAAAGATCCGTATGGGGCGTCGCGGCGAGGATTTTGATGTTGTTTTTCCGGAGCCACGCCATGGCCGAAGCGTTGTCCGTCTCCGCCAGCGGCACGGAAAAAAGCGCCCCGGTGCTGGCCCGGATGACGTTGGGGTTGTAGATGTCGGTCCCCTTTTCGCACAGGATCACCCCCGTGGCGTTGACGGCGTCGGCGCTGCGCAGCATGGAACCGAGGTTGCCCGGCTTCTCCACCGTTTCGGCCACGAGGTAGAGGCCCCGGGGATCGACGGGGATGTCGTCGAGGGTGTGGGTCTTCATGCCGGCGATGGCCAGAAGTCCCTCGGGCCGGTCGCGGTAGGAGACCTTTTCCAGCAGATGGGGGGCGAGTTCCCGCACGCGCACCCCCTTGGCGGCCAGCCGCTCAAGAAGGGGGAACTCGTTGGTGCCGAGGAAGTGCCGGGGCGAGAAAAAGCACTCGGAAAGTGTCATGCCGTATTCCTCGGCCCGGGTGAGTTCCCGGTAGCCCTCGAGGAGCGTGAGTTTCTCCCGGTCGCGGTGGCGGCGGTCCCGCAGTTTCACCAGATGCTTCACCGCGTCGTTTTGCGCACTTGTGATCAGTTCGAATTTCATAATCCCGCGTCTTTTTTATCCGGATGTTGCGTCATTTTGTCACGCCTTGAAATATACACGCACCCTCAGGTGGTTGTCAAGGGGCCTTTGGCATGTTTTTTGCTCCATCGCAGGTGAAAGTCCGAAAATGTCATAAAATATGGAGGTGTATCATGAACATGGAAAAACTGACCAACAAGACGCGCGAAGCGCTCTCCGGAGCCCGGCAGATCGCCCTGGAGCGGCACAACACCGAGCTCAAAAACATCCACGTCCTCGCCGCGCTGCTCAAGGATGAGAACGGCCTTGCCGGTTCCATTTTGAGCCGCATGGGGGTCGACCGGAAACTTTTCGGGGGCCAGGTCGAAACCGCCCTCGACCGCCTGCCCCGGATGCAGTCCGCGGGCCAGGATCTTTACAACTCCAACGAAGTCCTGACCCTGCTCTCCGACGCCGCCAAAGCCGCCGAAAGCATGCAGGACGAATACATCAGCGTCGAACACCTGCTCCTGGCCATGCTCAAAAACCGCAGCGAGGCCTCTTCGCTTCTGGAACAGAGCGGCATCGACACCGACAGGATGCTCTCGGCGCTCCAGGCGATCCGCGGCAACCAGCGGGTGACCTCCGAGGATCCCGAATCCACCTTCGAGGCCCTCAAAAAGTACTCCCGCGACCTCACCCAGCTCGCCATGCAGGACAAACTCGATCCCGTCATCGGAAGAGACGAGG
>JAFSTC010000042.1 GCA_017450705.1 Lentisphaeria bacterium
CGCCGAATACTGCGTCCACGGACTGGCGCCCTCCATGCTGTATGATTACCGTCTGCGCAGTTTCGGCGCCGACAAGCAGGATTCCCCCCTCTTCAAGCTGTGGAAGATCCGCAAACAGGTCAAAATTGCCGATTCCGTTTTTCACGGCTACTGGATCGATCCCGTGACGACCGGCGCCCCCGCGATCAAGACGTCGTGGTACGCGTGGAAAGAGGGCGCGCCGTATGACCGGATGCTCGCCGTCGTCAACATCGGCCGTCCCGCCGTCAGGACGGAGCTCGTCATCGACTGGAAGAAACTGGGGATCCCCCGCTCCGGAAAGCTGAAGGATCTCTGGTCCGGCAAAGTCTTTACGGAGAAGGAACTGGCGGAATTCACGCTCAAGGGCCACAACTTCATGCTGCTGGTCCCCGAAAAGTAACGGCAAAAAAGGACCCCTGAAAAATACATCGCTTTTCTCGAAAAGGGATGGGGGCCTGGGGGAAGGGTAAAACCTCTTTACACGGGGAAAAGAGGATTTCCCCTTCCCCCGGAACACAACCTTTATCAGAAAAAAATGAAAGACTGTCACATCCATCTGTCGTCGCTCGTCGCTTCCGTCGATCCGCCGGAGGTTTTTATTGAAAAGGCCGCTTCCGCGGGGATCGACGGGGGGACGCTCATGAGTCTCCCGCCGAGTTCCTACCGAGAGGACAGCCGGCGCAGTCAGCACTGGCGCGACCGGCTGGAATACATTTTGGAATACACCTCCCATACGCCCGGATTTCATCCCTTCTTCTGGATCGATCCCACCGAGCCGGACGCTTTCGAGCAGATCTCCAGCGCTGCGTCGGCGGGGATATGGGGATATAAGTGCATCTGCAACCGCTACGCGCCCGAAGCGTGTCTGAAGCAGTTTGCCGCCATGGCCGAAACGGGGCTGCCGATCCACTTCCACACGGGGATCCTCTTCGACCATTACGCGTCGAGCAAGTTCACGCGTCCCGGGGCCTACGAGTGTCTGCTGGAAGTCCCGAACATCCGCTTCGCGCTGGCCCATGTGGGCAATCCGTGGGTCGACGAGTACGTGCTGCTCTACGCCAAGTTCCAGGCGGCCATGCGCAACGCCCCCGGGGTGCGCCGTCTGCGGATGTTCATCGACCTCACCCCCGGCGTGACCCGGCTCAGACGGCATGACATGTTCCGCATGCTCCTGCTGTCGGGATACGCGAATCCCTGTTCCGACATCATCTGGGGGACCGACTGCCTCTTCAACAGTTACGACGTGAAAAAGACCGCCTTCTGGCTGGACTTCGACAAAAAGCTCATCGGCAAGGTCGCGGAGGAATCGAGGAACAATCCCGATCTGTACCCCCAACTCCCCGACGACCTCTGGCGGAGGATCACCGAAGAAAACCTTCTGGCCTTTTACGGCAAACAGCCGTGACCCGCCCCCCGGGGGGCCGGGGAAAATCGTCGGACTTGTCCGACAGGTCCGACAGGGCCGACTTGTTTTTCCCGAAGCCCCCTTGACTTTTGACGTCTGCGCCTCTATCTTAAAACCGGGTCTCGTTCGTTTCATTTTTCAAGCCGGGAAAGGGGGATGTCATGGAAGAGGAAAAAAGTCAAAACTTGGTCGATGCGGTGCGGCGCAAGGTCCGCAGTTCGGTCACGGCGAAGCTGGTCGTGGTGGGGATCGTTCTGCTGCTGTGTCAGATCCCAGTGGCGATGATCTCGGGCCTGCGCCTCGAACGGATGGGCCGGGCATCCTCGGTGGAGTCCGAAGTCGCCTCCAAGTGGGGCAAGGCCCAGCAGATCACGGGGCCGCTGCTGGAGTTGCCCGTCTCCCGGCAGAAGGTGGTGGAGACCCGCAAGGAGGGGCCGCGGACCGTCACGGAGCACGACGTGCTCCACGTCTCTCCCGAAAACATCGAGATCAAGGGCTCTCTCGCGCCCGAGATCCGCTACCGGGGCATTTACGAAGTCATCCTCTACCGCGCCGAACTGACCCTGCGCGGGACCTTTTCCGGGAGCCGCCGGGTCCCCGACGACGGCAGGAACTGGAAGATCTCGGGAGAGGGCGGCCATTTGACGCTGGGCGTCGGCGACATCAAGGGCATCACCGACATCGCCGTCATGATCGACGGCAAGGTCTGCCGGGCTCTGCCCGGGATCGGCGTCCCCAGAAAGGGCCGGTCGCTCTCCGGCGGCATCGACGTGCCTCTGCCCGGGACTCCGGGCGGGAACTCCGGACGCCCGCTGAACTTCGAGATCCGCCTGCGGCTGAACGGCTGCCGGTCGCTTCTGGTCTACCCCGTGGGCCGCACCACCCGCATGGACTTGGCCTCCACCTGGGCCAGTCCCAGCTTCTCCGGCGGATTCCTCCCCGAAAGGCGCACCATCACCCCCGAGGGCTTCTCGGCGTCGTGGGTCATCAACGAGTTCAACCGCGACTGCCCCGCGTCGTGGATCGGGACGGGCGTCTCCTTCAGCGACGATCAGTACGCCGGGGTCGATCTCCTCAAGACCGTCAATCCCTACGCCCTCGTGGCCCGGGCGGTCTCCTACGACTTGCTCATCTTCATCATCGTTCTGCTCTTTCTGCTGGTGGCCGAAAAGCTCTGCGGCAGCTGGGTCCACCCCCTGCAGTATTTCGTCGCGGGCCTGTCGCTGGTGCTCTTCTATTCGGTCCTGCTGGCCCTCAGCGAACACATTTCGTTCAACGCGTCCTACGCCGTTTCCGCGGCGGTGGTGGCGGCGCTGGGCGGCTTCTACGCGCGGCTCATCTTCGGCAGTCTCAAAACCGCGCTGGGGATGTTCTGCGTCATGATGCTCTCCTACGGCGTGATCTTCGTCATCCTCCGGCTGGAGGACTACGCGCTGCTGGCGGGTTCCGGCGTTCTGGTGATCCTGATGGCGGTGCTGATGGGCTTCACGGGCAGACTCAACCGCCGGGCGGAATAGGCTCCGGGCCCACGGCATGAGCGGCGGGAAAAGCGTTCCCCAGTACCTGCTGGCGGGGATCGCCGCAGGGGCGGTCCTGATCGCCGCTCTTCTGCTGGCCGGTTCGTGGAACGCCCTCGTGGACAAGGTCATGTTCCCGTCGCCCCATACCGGGCGCAGGACCGGCAACCTGACGCTCCGCTCGGGCGCGGCCGAACTGGACGCCTTCTGGCTTCCCGGCCGCCCCGGCGGTCCCGTGATCCTCTACAGCCACGGCAACGGCGAGATCCTTTCGGGGATCCACGGACTGCTGTCCGAATACGCCCGCAGGGGATACGGCGTCCTGGGTTACGACTACGCCGGGTACGGCGGCTCCACGGGCAAGGCCGGCGAGGAGCAGGCCTGCCGCGACATCGACGCCGCCTACGCGTTCCTCACGCGGACGAAGGGCATTCCCCCCGAGCGGATCACGCTGGTCGGCTTCTCCATCGGCTGCGGTCCCAGCTGCTACGCGGCGGAGAAGTACCCCGTGCGCGCCGTGGTCCTGCTGGCCCCCTTCGCCTCGGCACTCCAGACCGTCTTTCCCTTTCCTCTGCCCTTCGACCGCTTTCCCAACGCCCGGCGCATGAGCGCGACCCGCCGCCCCCTGCTGGTCTTCCACGGCCGGAAAGACCGCATCATCCCCTTCCGCAACGGGGAAAAAGTCTATGCCATGGCCGCGGGAACTCCCAAAAAATTCATCCCTCTCGACGACACCGGCCACAACGACCTCTTTCCCCGCCTCGGCGAGACCTTCTGGACCGAACTCGCCGCCTTCGCCCGGCGCTCACGATAAGAGAGGGGATTCCGGGGGAAGGGAAAACCTCTTTTCCCCGTGAAAAGAGGTTTTCCCTTC
>JAFSTC010000043.1 GCA_017450705.1 Lentisphaeria bacterium
AAGGGAAAAACTTTTTTTCACGGGAAAAAAAGTTTTTCCCTTCCCCCGGGCCCCCATCCCTTTTCAAAAAAAGCGGGGTGTTTTGAGGAGACGCGCGGGGCCGCGGGGGCATCCGTACTCATCCGTACTATTCCGTTCTCCCATTCTCAGCCCCTGCGGAAAAAACGCCGATTTTTTCGACCGGGCTCTTGCATTTGGCCGACTTCCGGGTATATTACGCAGAGGAAGCGAAATAAAATATGAAAAACTGAACCTGAAAATCCCGGAAAACATTTCGTTTCGCCGCAACGGGATTTCGCCGGGGAGAGGACAAATGAAATACATGACCGTCGCCGAAGCCGCAAAGAAGTGGCAGCTTACGCCGCGAAGCGTCCAGCTCCACTGCGAAAAGGGAAACATCCCCGGCGTGAATATGCTCGGCAAGACCTGGCGGATCCCCGCGGACGCCGAACGTCCCCGGCGCAAGTCCCGCGCGGGGGCTCTGCCGAAAAGCATTCTCGACGTTTTGAAATCGGAAAAGCGCGGCCATATTCCGGGCGGGCTTTACCATCGGCTCCAGATCGACTTCACCTACAACACGAACCACATGGAGGGAAGCCGCCTGACCCGCGAACAGACGCGCTGGATCTTCGAGACGAAGACGATCGGCGACCTGCCGGGCGACCTGCCCGTCGATGATATCGTCGAGACCGCAAACCATTTCCGCTGTATCGATCTTGTGATAGAATCCGCGGGCGCCGCGCTGACCGAACGCTATGTCAAGATGCTTCACGCCCAGCTCAAGAACGGCACGGGCGACAGCCGCAAAGCGTGGTTCGCCGTCGGGGACTACAAACGTCTGGACAACGTGATCGGCGACATGGAGACCTGTCCGGCGAAAGACGTTCATTTCGAAATGGCAAAACTGCTTGCGTGGTACAGGGACGCCGACAAGACATTCGAAAACATCATCGACCTTCACGTGCGCTTCGAGAAGATCCACCCGTTCCAAGACGGAAACGGGCGCGTCGGACGCCTCATCCTGCTGAAGGAATGCCTGAAACACGGCATCACCCCCTTCGTCATCGCGGAAAAACTGCGGAAATTTTATTACCTCGGTCTCCGGGAATGGCAGACGTCCCAAAGCCGCACCCGGTTGCTGGACACCTGCCGCACCGGACAGGATGTCTTCATCCTCGACCTCCGCCGCTTCGGACACGCCAAACTCGCCGAAGCCGCCGCCAAGGCCATGATTTCCTGAGAAGAGGATACCGGGGGAAGGGAAAAACTTTTTTGCCCGTGAAAAAAAGTTTTTCCCTTCCCCCGGGCCCCCATCCCCTTTCAAAAAAAGCGGGGTATTTTGAGGAGACGCGCAGGACCGCGGTCACTGTCCCGCGGCATTCGTCTGCTGCAGGCTCGTCAGCAGTTTCTGCAACTCTTTCACCCAGTCGATGACCCCGTCGAAGGGAATGATCTCGGGATGGATCCACGCCCAATCGCTGTCGCGATGTTCCGAAAAGACCTTTTGAAGTTCCGGATGGGATTTCAGCATCTCGCCGACGCGCTGTACGTCATGGTTCCCATTGATGTCTTCCCATATTACGGCTTGGCAACCCCGGGAACGCAGGTTCAGAGAGATGCCGAAAGTATGCCCATCCAATTTATACCCGGACAGCTCGTTTCGGTTCCACCAGCGATTCCTCCCTGTAAATGGCGTGATCTCCATCGATTGCAGTTGTTTGCACAATTTGTCTGCTTGTCCGTAACATGGAGCCAAAGCCTCGGGCGCGATTTTGAACAGTATGCGCAGCAACCCGTTGACGAATTCGGCAAATTGTTGGACCGCGTCGTCACTTATCAACTCCTCAAGCTGCAGCTAATAATGTAAAATCACTCGTTCTTGACGGTAAGCACCTCCCGAATTCATTTTCGTGCCAATGCTTACCATAATGCCGCAAACTCATGTTGTCAAGCGCTCTTTCCATGTTTTCCCGGATTTTGCCCGCACCTTCGATGACAGACGACACTTTGACGTGAGCAATTCCCGTGCCAAAATGCTCCGGAGGTTCAAAAACAAAAACGGCATCCGAAAAGGCTTATCTTTTTTTGAACACATGTGCAAATTTTGAGCAAAACATGGGGGCAGAACACGCCTGGTCCGGCGGCATATCGGATCGCGGCGGCAAGATCATCGCGCAGCGGTTTCGCCCGTCTTCCGAGTTCCCCTTAATCCTTCGGCAAACCGGGACGGCCGCGTTTGAGTTCGGAGGGGGATTTGCCGCAGCGTTCACGGATGAAGGCGCTCAGGTGGGATTGATTTTTCATGCCGACCTGAAAGGCGATCTCCTTGAACGACAGGTCGCTGTAGGCCAGCAGATAAAAAATTTTGTGCAGACGCATCTGGATGCGGTAGTCGCCGGGGGCGATCTTGTAGCGGGCGGTGAATTCCCGGCGGAGACGATCGCGGTTTGCGCCGAGGAAGCGGCAGTGTTCGGCGATGGAGTGTTTCCACAGGGTATCTTCGGCGAGGCGCCGACGGAGGAGTTCAACGTCGTCATCGTCGTTCCCCGGAGATTGCAGAAAGCGTTGCAGTATCTGCAAAACCATCAGTTCCGATTCCAGCATATTCTGCGGCAGGGCGCTCCGGTGGAGTTGACACAGGGTGCTGAAGGTCTGACGAAGGGCGGAACACTCCGTTTCGGTCAGGGGAATCTGCTGGGGCAGGGGGAGGGCGTGGCCCTGATAATTCCAATAGATGCGGTGATCGTCCGCATGATATTCGATGGCGGGAAAGGCAATGATGATCACCCAGTTTTCGCGGGTGGAATCGAATTCAAACGCGAACCGGAACCCCCGGGTGGCGATCGAAAGGTGCGGCGTCATATCTTCCTTGCGTGCGTCGAATGTGCTGCAGAGCGTGCCGTCAGGGTAGTACATATTGTTCCACACCGCTCCCCGGATATGAAGAGCGAGATGGATCGCCTGTATGGTCTGTTCCGATCTTTGGGCGTGGCGGTAAACGCCCGCATTCAGTATCTTCGGCAGGATCATTTTTTTTTGCAGATTTGTAAATTTTCATTCATTTTATATAAATTCTGCCATAAAAAATAGCATGCAATTTAAAAAAAACAAGCTATTTTATGCGATGTACACCCAACGGGAGACGGTATGTTATCCCGTTGAAACCAATAACAGGACCTTACGCGCAGTACCGAAAAAAAGAAGCCGCGGGAGCGGCTGAGCCTTGGAGGTGCGGAGCGCGGGGGTCCCCCCGGACATGAGCCGAACCCGAGCGGAGCGAGGGCATGAGCGCCATTGCGCGAAACGGCGGATTTCCGGGGGATCACAGGAGGAAAATATGGGTATCAAACTTGGTCTCGTCGGATTGGGAACCTTCGGCAGCGCCTTTGCGCCGCTCTTCGCCTCTCATCCTCTGGTGGATTCGATCGTTCTCTGCGACGCCGAGGCGGACAGGATCGAGAAAAATGCCGCGCTGCCGGCGGTGGCGGCCAAACTGAGCGGAAAAATGCTCACCATCGATGAGTTCTGCCGGACCGACTGCGACGGCGCCGTGGTCATGACCCAGCCTCAGCTCCATGCGCCCCAGTGCATCAAGATCCTCGAGTCCGGCAAGTATGTCTACTCCGCCGTCCCCGTCATCTCGTGCCCCGACGACGGGGAGATCCTCGACTGGTGCGGCAAAATCATCGACACCGTCCAGCGTACCGGCATGGAATACATGCTCGGCGAAACCACGATCTACCGCCCCCAGACCATGTTCTGCCGCCGCATGGCCCGTCAGGGGCTCTTCGGCGACTTCGTCTACGCCGAAGCCGAATACGCCCACGATCTGGACTCCGAATGCTCCCTGCGCGAAGTCCAGCAGCGGCGCAGTACCGGGAAAATCGGCGAAAAACTGGCCGAAGCCATGCGGCCCTACCGCGAAAAGGGCTTCAAAAGCCATCCCATGAGCTACCCCACCCACTCCGTATCCGGCGTCGTCGATGTCATGCGGAGCAAACCCATAAGCGTTTCCGCCATCGGCTACCGCAACGCCAATAACGATCCCTATTTCAAGAACTACGACTTCAGCAACATCGTCGCTTTCTTCAGAATGGATAACGGCGCCTCCTTCCGCGCTGCGGAAATGCGCGAGATATCTTCCAATATCGGCCTCGCGGGCGAGGACCTGAGGATCTTCGGCACCCGCGGCAGCTACTCTCTGAACGAGTGGCGCGACAACGGACGCATCCTTCCGACTCCCGAAAAGAAACCCAATAAACTTGTCCGGTACACCCCCGAGGAAATGCGCGATCCTCTGCCCGAGGAGGTTTCTTCCGCTTTCCGCAAAGCGCTCGATATCAAGGACGGCGACAGCGATTTCGTCCCCTCCGGACACGGCGGATCCCATCCCTATCTCGTCCATGAATTCGTCAGCGCCGTGGCCGAACGCCGCCGTCCGGAAATTTCCGCCTGGGACGCCGCCATGTACATGGCCATGGGCGTTGCCGCCCACAAGTCCGCCTGCCGCGACGGCGAGATCGTCCCCGTTCCCGACTTCGGGAAAACCTGGTGACTTGCCGTTCCCGATAAAAATCAGGGGTTCCGGAGTAACCCTGTCCCTTTTCAAAAAAACGGCGTATTTTTAGAAGACGCACAGGGCCGCGGCGGGGTTCCGGGACAGCCCGTAAAACTCCGTACCCATCCGTTTCACTCCGTTCTCCCTTGTATCCTGGGGCAAACATCGGTACATTAGAGAACCTGCTTGCCGAAATGGGTGAACGAATGAAAGAGGCTTTGAAAAAATCCGAAAAAGCGTCCTGCGGATAACCGCGGCTTTGGCGGTCATTCTCGGCGTGCCCGCCCTCCGGGGCATTTCCGCCGCCGACCGGAACGAAAGCATTTCCGGCATCGCCCTCTATTGCGAATGGGAGATGAACGAAGCCAAAAGGCGTGAGTGGCGGCATTTCGTAAAATAGAGATCGGCGCGCTCCCCTGCATGGCGGCAATTTGCCTGCTCAAAACTGCGGTGAGCGCGGGACACGGACGGCCGACGGGCACGGACGAACACGGACGAATACGGACGATTACGGACGGCCGGGCGGCAAGCCGTTACCACAGCGGCAAAATTGTCGAGCAGCGGTTTCGCCCGTCTCCTCAAAATATCTCGCTTTTTTTGAAAAAGGATGGGGGGCCGGGGGAAGGAAAAAACTTTTTTTCACGTGGAAAAAAAGTTTTTTCCTTCCCCCGGTTCCTCTCGCCTTCTTACGAAAGGCGCGCGGCTTTGACGCGGGAGAGCCAGGAGGCGAATTCGGGGGTGCACCAGTTTTCGGGTTCGGCGCGGAGGATGTCAAGCGTGGCCTCGACGAGGGGGCGGGTGCGGATGGTCATGAGGGTGGTATCGCCGAGGGGAACTTTGGTGACGATGCCTTTCTCCTCAAGTCTGGGGCGCATTTTGGCGCCGGGGTAGAAGATCCAGAGGATGGATCTGCAGTCCATGGCGATCTGGGAGCGGAACTCCGTGTAGCGTTCGGGGGGAAGCTGATCCAGGAGTTCGGCGACGAAGCGGGACTCGATGTAGTGCTTCATGGTGCAACTGTTCATATCGACGCCGATGAAGGCGTAGAGGGCGTTCCACTGGTAGAACTTGCTCCAGGGGGAGATCTCGGCGAAGGATTGTTCGCTCCAGGGGGAGGGGAAGGGGCGGCCTTCGCCGTGGCGTTCGGTGAGCTCCCGGGCGCGGGAGCCGATGGCGCTCACGGAGTGGCTGAAACTGTTGCTGCGCAGGGAGCGGGGATCCCGCCGCAGGGTCTCGGCCAGGAGGCCGGTCCACGTGGGGGAGGTCGCCACGTCGAAATCCTCTTTTTTGCACTCCTCGGGGTTGCCGTTGTACCACAGCGTGGCGGCGGCGACGGTGCCGCCGGGGGAGGAGGCGTCGAGGATGCCGTCGATGACGGCCGTCGCGCCGCCCTGCACATGGCCCATGCTCTTGAGGGAGCCGTGGAACATGACGGTGTCGCCCTGAACGGCTCCGGCGGCCTTGAAGGCGGCGGAAATGTCGGCGCGGGTGACTTCGGTCATGTCACGCCTCTCTGCGCCGGATCCCCAGCTTCACCGGGA
Source organism: Lentisphaeria bacterium (assembly GCA_017450705.1). Taxonomy (GTDB): domain Bacteria; phylum Verrucomicrobiota; class Lentisphaeria; order Victivallales; family Victivallaceae; genus UBA1784. Next base: position 6,100 of record JAFSTC010000043.1, read on the forward strand.
CGCCGTTGAGTTCGGCTTCAACGGTTGTTTCGCCGGAGAAGGCGATGCTTTCGGCGAGGACTTCGCCTGCGATGTACTGCCTGAAAGGCTCCAGCAGGACGGCCTTGTCTTCGGGCATGACGCAGACGAGGTCGATGCGGTCCGTGACGTCGAACTTCATTTCCTTGCGCAGATTCTGGACGCGGCTCACCAGCTCGCGGGCGAGGCCTTCGGCGACGAGTTCCGGGGTGAGGGCGGTGGCCAGAGCGATGGTGACGCCGCCTTCGCTTGCGGCCACGAGGCCGGGTTTCTCTTCGCGCTGGATAATGAGGTCGTCGGCGGTGATCTCGGCGGAAGTGCCGTCATCGAAGGTGAGGGCCAGCGGCTTGCCGGCGAGGATGTCGGAGATCTCCTGACCGGAGAGGCCGGCGATCTTCGCGGCGGCGGTTTTCATGTTTTTGCCGAGGCGGGAACCGAGGACCTTGAAATTGGCCTTGCAGCTGCGCTTGACCAGTTCCGACTCGTCGGAGGTGAATTCCACTTTTTTGACGTTGAGTTCGTCGGCGATGATCCCGGCGGTTTTCTCCAGCATCTCCCGGGCTTCGGGGCTTCCGGCGGCGAGGACCGCGCGGGCCAGGGGCTGGCGGACCTTGAGATTGTGGGCCGTGCGGAGGAACCGTCCGAGGGAGACGGCGGTCATGGTGAGGGCCATCTGCTTTTCCAGATACTCGTCGCGGCAGTCGTCGGGAACGGGGTAGTCGCAGAGGTGGACCGATTCGGGCATGTTTTCGGTGCGCAGGGCCCGGTAGATCGCTTCCGTCGTGAAGGGGATGAAGGGCGCGGCGGTCTTGGCGAAGACCAGCAGCACGTAGTGCAGCGTGGCGTAGGCCTCGTTCTTGTCCCGGTCGGAGTCGCTCTTCCAGAAGCGGCGGCGGCTGCGGCGGATGTACCAGTTGGTGAGGTCGTCGATGAACTGGCTGAACCGGTTGGCGGCCTTCTGGAGATTGTAGTCGTCAAGCTCCTGCCGGATCTCCTCCACCATCTGCGAGGCGCTGGAGAGGATCCAGCGGTCGAGGACGTTGGCGGGATTTTCGGGGGGCCTCACGTCGGCTTTGGGCGTGTAGTGGTCCACGTTGGCGTAGGTGCAGAAGAAGCTCAGGGCGTTCCACATGGGGATCATGATGCCGCGGAGGATCTCCTTGACGCCGGCTTCGGAGAACTTCAGGTCTTCGGCCCGGACCACCTGACTGCCCAGCATGAAGAGCCTGAGAGCGTCGGCGCCGCAGCGGCCGATGACGTCCAGGGGGTCGGGGTAGTTTTTGAGCCGCTTGGACATCTTGCGGCCGTCCTCGGCGAGGATGAGGCCGTTGACCACCACGTTGCGGTAGGGGGACTTGCCGAAGAGACAGGTGCCCAGGAGCATCAAGGTGTAGAACCAGCCCCGGGTCTGATCGAGGCCTTCGGCGATGAAGTCTGCGGGGAAGTTCTCCTCGAAGTGCGCCTTGTTCTCGAAGGGATAGTGCTGCTGGGCGTAGGGCATGGCGCCGGACTCGAACCAGCAGTCCAGCACTTCGGGGGTGCGGTGATAGGTCTTGCCGTCCTTTCTGATGACGATCTTGTCGATGTAGTGCTTGTGCAGATCGGTGACCTTTTCGCCCGAGAGCTGTTCCAGCTCGGCGACGCTGCCGACGCAGATGCGGTCGGCGGGATCGTCGTCGTTGATCCACACGGGGATGCAGGAGCCCCAGAAGCGGTTGCGGCTGATGTTCCAGTCGCGGGCGTTGCCCAGCCAGTTGCCGAAACGCTTGCCGCCGACGTAGTCGGGCATCCAGTGCACGGTGTCGTTGTTGGCGGCGAGGCGCTCGTGGAGATCCTCCACCTTGACGTACCAGGCTTCGATGGCCCGGTAGATGAGGGGCGTGTCGGTGCGGTCGCAGAAGGGATAGCTGTGGGTGATGGTCGCCTGATGGACGAGTTTGCCCTCCTGTTTGAGCCGGGCGATGATGTCCTTGTCGCAGTCCTTGCAGAAACGGCCCTGATATTCGGGGACCTTGTCGGTGAAATTGCACGAGGCGTCCAGCGGATCGGCGATGGCGGTGATGCCCGCTTCGCGGCAAACGCGGAAGTCGTCTTCTCCGTAGGCCGGGGCGATGTGGACCAGTCCCACGCCGTCGTCGGTGCTGACGTAATCGTCGTTGAGCACGGTGAAGCACCCCTGCGCGGCGAAATCGGCGAAGCAGGGGAAGAGGGGTTCGTATTTCCAGCCTTTGAGGGCGGAACCTTTCATTTTGGAAACGACTTCGAAAGTCCCTTCCTTGCGGAAGATGGAGCCGAGACGCGCTTCGGCCATGACGTAGCAGGGCCGGGCGTCGTCGGTGAGGTCCCGCACGACGACGTAATCGACATTGGCCCCGGCGCAGATCGCCAGGTTTTCGGGGAGCGTCCACGGGGTGGTGGTCCAGATGAGGAGATAGGTCGTCCCCCAGGCGGGATCCGCGCCCGCAGTGACTTTTGCCCGGACGGTGACCGCGGGGTCCTGAACGTCCTTGTAGTTGCTCCCCGCCTCGAAGTTCGAGAGGGGGGTGGAGAGCTTCCACGAGTAGGGCATGATCCGGTAGGATTTGTAGACCCGTCCCTGATCCCAGAGCTGTTTGAACACCCACCAGATGCTCTCCATGTAGCCGGGCTCCATGGTCTTGTAATCGTGGTCGAAATCGACCCAGCGGCCCATGCGCGTCACGGTGTGACGCCATTCGCTGACGTAGCGGGAGACCATGGAGCGGCACTGCTCGTTGAATTTGTCCACGCCGAAACTCTTTATCTCGTGGGCGCCGGAGACGCCGAGGGCGTCTTGGGCGAGGGCCTCGATGGGCAGGCCGTGGCAGTCCCAGCCGAAACGGCGCTCCACGTACTCCCCGCGCATGGTGCGGTAGCGGGGGATGACGTCCTTGATCGTTCCCGCGAGGAGGTGGCCGGAGGGGGGCAGTCCGGTGGCGACGGGGGGGCCGTCGTAGAAGACGAACTCTTTGCCGCCGCGGCGCTGGTCCAGCGACTTTTCGAAAGTATCGTTTTCTTTCCAGAACGCGAGGATCTCCTCCTCGAGCTTCGGGAAATCGACCTGATTGGAGATGTTGGGAAAAGCCATGGTTGAAACCTCTGGGGATATGATGAAAAATTATTTCACTTCTTTTTGAAACACCTGTTGAGGTGGCGGACGGGGAGTTTCTCTGTGAGGAGACTGACCGCGACCAGCACCGCCGCCGCCAGGGGCAGGGAGTAGATGAAGGGATCCACGAAGGGCCACGGATGGGCGGAGATGAGTTCGGACTTGCCGAAGAGGGCCTGACAGATGCCGATGGAGGCGGATTCCTTGCGGTGCAGGAAGACCAGTCCGATGACCGATGCGGCGACGCCGGTGGCGACGCTGGCCCAGACGCCGGCCCGGGTGGCGCCTTTCCAGTACAGCGCCGAGAAGTAGGCGGGCAGGAAAGCCGCGGCGCAGATGCCGAAGAAGATCGCCGTGCCCCGGGCGACGATGCCCGGCGGCAGGATCATGGCGAAGATGATGGAGAGAACGATCCCGAAGACCATGCTGATGCGGGTCATGGTGAGGTTGTCATGCCTTGAATTTGCCACGGTGCGGAAAAAGTCGTGGCCGATGGAGGAGCCGGTGACGTGGAAGAGGGAGCTCAGCGTGGACATGGCCGCCGAGAGCATGGTGAGGAAGAAGAGGTAGAGCACCACGCCGGGCAGGGCCTCGCGGATGAAGATCGGGATGATGAGGTCGGGATTGCCCCGGGCGGCCTGGATGGCCAGCGACTGGTAACTGCCCGCGATCCCGAGGTCGGTTCGGTAGAAGAAGACGTTGGAGAGGGCCCCTACGGTGTAGGCCGAACCCACGGTAAGCAGAATGAACACGCTTCCCACGAGGACCGCGCGGTTGAGCTCCATACCGCTCTTGACGGTCATGAAGCGCACGGCCAGCTGGGGCTGGGCCAGCGCGCCGATGCCCACGCCCAGCATGATGCTGGAGACGAGGGTCCACCACCAGACGGAGTTGAATTGGGGCATGACGGTCCAGCCCCGGTGGCCGAGTTCGTATTCGGCGGGCAGGTGCTGTTTGACCAGCGGGGCCATTTCGGTCAGGGCCTGATGGGCGGGGATGACGCCGCCGAGTTTCCAGTAGCAGGTCACCAGCAGCAGGAGCATGCCGCAGATCATGACGGTCCCCATGAGGGCGTCCACGTACATGATGCCCTTGAGGCCGCCGAAGATGACGTAGATGGCGACGACGGTGGCGAAGATGGTCAGCGCCCACGCGTAGGGGATCTGCATGATCTCCTGAACGAACCGGGCGCCGCCGATGAGGACCACGCTGGAGTAGAGGGGCACGAAGACGAAGATCACCAGCGCGATGAACATCTTGAGTCCGGGGGAGCGGAAGCGCTTGCCGATGAATTCGGGGAAAGTTTTCGCGTTGAGGGCGACGCCGATCCGGCGGGTCCGTTTGCCGAACCAGACGAAGGCGGCGAAGATGCCGATGGCGATGTTCATGAAGACCAGCCACATGACGCCGAGCCCGAACTCGCCCGCGATGCCGCCGAAGCCCACGAGGGCGGAGGTGCTGATGAAGGCTGCGCCGTAGCTCATGGCCATGACGAAGGGGTTGACCGTGCGTCCGGCGAGGAGATAGTCCTTGCTGTCGCGGGTCTTTTTCCAGCCCCGCCAGCCGAGGTAGCCGATGAGGAGCACGTAGGCGAGGATGAGAAAACCGAAAACGAAGCTGTTGATGCCGTTCGCGGGAGTCATTTTATTTCTTCTCCTCCCCCTCGTTGTCGTCGCGATTCCACATGACGATGCCGTAAACGATGCAGACGATCGTGACGGCGACGCTTCCCAGCATCGCGATCACCGTTGACAGGTCCCCCAAACCGAACATACTGCGCCTTTCCGAAAATAACGAAGGGCGGACGAGGCATAAGACCCGTCCGCCCGCGGTTGACAAATCAGCCGATCCCCGGCAGGATCACGCCTTCTGGAAATTCCCGGTGCGGATGCAGGCCGCACAGAGCTTGACCGTCTTGACGGTCCCGCCGTCGTTGATCTTGACCGACTGCAGATTGACCTCGAAAGTCCGCTTGGTGTTCTTCACGACATGCATACCGATCCCGCCGGCCTTCTTGGCCAGACCCTTGCGGGTGATACAGCCGCCGTTGGCCTTGGACTTCCCGCACATAGCACAGACTCTGCTCATTTTATCCTCGCTTGCGTTGTATTGACGACTCGAAACCCTAAAACGCCGTCTCCGCCTGTCCGCGTCCGCCGGAGGTCTTTCCCGAACCGTGACGACGGCGTCCTGTAACTAAAAAATGGTGGGTTGACCGGGGCTCGAACCCGGGACCACCGCCTTAAAAGGGCGATGCTCTACCGACTGAGCTATCAACCCGCCGTGCAACAAGTCCATAAAATATCACAGATCCCGGGAAATGTCAAGCTCTTTTTCGAACTTTTCCCGGGAATTTCCGCGAAAACCCCTCTATTTCGTGCAGATGAGGACGAGTCCCGCGATGCAGATCGCCAGCGCCGCCAGCTGGATGCGGGAGACCTTTTCCCTGAGCAGCCAGATGCTTGACAGCGTAAAACTTACGATGCACGAACCGACCATCATCGGGTAGCACATGCCGCCCAGTCCCGCCCGGGCCATGACGTTCATGCCGGGGTAAAAGAGGGTATAGGCGAAGAGGAGACTGAAGAACTGGAGCGCGGCGACGTATTTCCACAGCAGCGGATTTTTTATGCCGTTTTTGAGTCTTTCCCACCGGGCCCCGCCCGGCCGGAAGAGCTCCCACAGCACGCCCATGGCGAGGGTCCCCGCGGAGGCGGACAGCGCCCGGAGGATGCTGGGAACGCCCCGCGCCGCTTCGAAATAGGAGGGCATCGTGGTCAGGTTCTGCTGGACGGCCGTGATCGCCAGTCCCGCAAAGGCGAGGAGCTTCCACCGGCCGCCGCTTTTCCTGCGGTTGTTCCTGGCCAGGGCGAAGAGGACGAGGGCGATCAGCAGCAGCGAGATGCCGATTCCCCGGAGAAGCGTGAAATCGACGCCGAAGAAGAGGATCCCTCCGAGGAAGGGGAAAACCAGCGCCGACTGGATGATCGCCCAGACGATCCCGTTGGGACCGCACTGCATCGCCTGGGACATGAGTTGGAGCATGACGAAATTCAGCATACAGCCGACGAAGTAGGCCAGACACGTGAGGAAGGTCGCCGAAATCGACGCCGTGGAATACGCGGATGTTGCGAAGAGGATGATCAAACTGACCGCGACGGAGAAGGCCGCGCCGAACAGCTGGACGAGGCTGGCCTCGACTCCTTTCTTCGGCGCGTCGCCCATGACGAGCCCCACGAGACACCAGGAGCCTCCCACGATCACCATGGCGATGACGCCGAAGGCGGTGGAGCCGAAGAAAGGAATGTTTTCCAGAAATTCCGAAAGCTGCTGAAACATGGTCCGATCTGCCTTGCCGGAGTTGTGCGGTCGCGTAATGTACACCGGGACGGAGGAAGTTTCAAGGCGTCTCCGAAAAAATATTTCCCCGGTTGAAAAAAGGGGAAAACGGCTGTATATTATCAGGATGAAAGGAAGATAACGCAGGATCTCCCCGCGAGGGGTGTCCGACAAATGCTAAAATGGAGAAGTGCGACATGCGTAAAGTTTTGATCCCTACCAAATTGGATAAGTTCGCCGCGGATATGCTCACCGATCGCGGGTACAACGTGATCCTCGACGCCGCGACCCCCATGGAAGACCTCATCAAGGCCAATCCCGACACGGAGGTGCTGATCGTCCGGAGCGAGAAAGTCACGCCGGAGGTCATCGACGCCCTGCCGCAGCTGAAACTCGTCGTGCGCGCCGGCGCCGGCTTCAACACCATCGATATCAAATACGCCCGCAAGCGCAATGTGGACGTCATGAACACCCCCGGCGCCAACTCCAACGGCGTGGCCGAGGAGGTCGTCGCCCTGATCCTCGCCGCCTGCCGCCACGTGGTCGCGGCCGACATCTCCACTCGCGAGGGCAAGTGGGAGAAAAGCAAATTCATGGGCCGCGAGCTCACCGGCAAGACCGTCGGCATCGTCGGTCTGGGCCATATCGGTCAGCTGGTAGTCAAGCGCCTCTCCGGTTTCGAGGTCAAGGTCCTCGGCTACGATCCCTTCCTGGCTCCCGCCATGGCCAACAAGCTGGGCGTCGAGATGACCACCATCGAGAAGATCTTCTCCGAAGCGGATTTCATCACGCTGCACATCCCCGAGAACGACGAGACCCGCGGCATGTTCAACCGGCCGCTTTTCGACATGATGAAGCCCGGTGCCATGCTGATCAACTGCGCCCGCAGCGGCATCATCAACGAAAACGACCTGCGGGCCGCCAAGGCCGAGAAAAAGATCGTCTTCTGCAATGACGTCTATCCCAAGGACGCCGAGGGTCCCAAGACCGTGGCCGACATCGCTGACATCATGCTGCCCCACCTGGGCGCCAACACCGTCGAGGCCAATCTCAACGCCGCGAGAAAATCCGCTGAACAGACCATCGCCTATTTCGAACAGGGCGTCACCAGCTGCGTGGTCAACAAGGCCCTGCCGGACGGTCTGGATGCGAAGTACCAGCAGCTGGCCTACGTGCTCACCGCCCTGTGCCGGGCCTACCTCGGCGCGGAACACAATCCCATGCGCATCGAGACGAGCTTCTACGGGGATCTCGCGAAATTCTCCTCGTGGATGGCCGCTCCCATCGCCGCCGGGCTCATGGCCGATTACGCTCAGGTCGATCAGGGCCCCAAGGACGCCGCGGCCTTCTTCAAGAACGCCGGGATCGAGCTGGTGAACCGCGAGGTCGACAACTCCAAGGGCTACGGCCAGTCCATGACCATCGACCTTCTCGCGGGGCGGAACCCCATCCACATCGCGGGTGCCCGGGGGACCGTCACCGAGAACCGGCTGATGATCTCGCGGGTCAACGCCTACGACAACCTCTACCTCGAGCCCACCGGTCATCACCTCTTCGTCGAGTACAGCGACGCGCCCGGTGTCATCGGCCGGATCGCGGGGCTCCTCGGTGAAAAGAACATCAACATCGTGGACATCCGCGCGCCTCAGGACGAAAAGACTGGACGCTCCCTCACGGTGGTCACCACCAATGTGGAAGTTCCCGAGATGCTGGTCGAGAAGATCGGCGAGGCCGTCAGCGCCATCCGCATCTTCGAATTCAGCTGCATGGCGTAAAAGGGAAACAGAAAAGTTGGACAGCGCGCATCACGGCGGCCCCTTCGACAGGACCGGGGAGAGTTTCGGATTCCGGCGCTCCCCGGGGGGCGTCCGCTGTGGCGTGCGCAAGATCGATCCCGTGCTGAAAGTCAATCTCGCCCCGCTCATGGGCCGGCGGGATGCCGCTTTCGACCAGGCGGCGGAAAGCATCGGTTCGGATGTCTTTTCCCTGTCCGCCGAAAAGCGTCTCGCCGTCTACGGCCGCATCACGCGGCTGCTGGCCCTGGCGCTGGAGGACTGCGACCAGATCATCTCGGGCCTCTCCAGCCAGGACACCATTTCGCGGGAAAAGCTTTTGCGGTCGTTCATTTCCACGCTCCACGCCTCGGCGGTGACCCTCGGCGACTTTTCCGCTCTCGGCGGCATGCTCGGAACGGATGCCCGGAAGGCCCTGGCCGAATTCGACGCCAACGGAGAGAATCCCCGGCTGGCCGAGAGCGAGAAAATGCTCGGCAGCACCGAGGAGAACCTGGTGGATCTCATGCGGCGGCTCTTCACTGCCACCCATCCCCGGCTGGCGCGCTACAGGGCGTATGCAAGACAGAGCTTCAGCCCCGTCTATGCCGAAAAATACGCCGTCTCCTACAAGAGCTATTCCGACGTGTACGGCAAGGACGGTCTCTGACGGAAAACACTGAAAAACGACACCTGGAAACATAAGGTTCAGATAAAAATGACAAATTACCGGATCGAGATATCCCCGCTGCCGAAGTGGCGCGACGCCCGCGGGACCGGCGTCGCCGGGCAGATCAATCAGCTCTTCCCCTTCAAGGTGCGCGACGTGCGCGTGCGCGACGTCTACACTCTTTCGGCCGACATCACGGCGCAGGAGGCGGAGAAACTGGCGGAACTGCTCTGCGATCCGGTGCTCCAGTGCTGGCAGACGGGCAATGTCCGGTCGAAGAACTTCACGGCGCTTCCCCCCTGCGACTACATCATCGTCGTCGGCTTCCGTCCCGGCGTGACCGACAACGTGGCCCGGACCTTCCGGACCGCTGCGGCGGACATCCTCGGACGCAAGCTCCGCGAGGACGAATTCGTCGCCTCCTCTGCCGAATATCTCATCAGCGGAAGCGGTCTCGAGCGCAGTCAGATGGAGGAGGTCGGCAAAAAACTGCTGGCCAACGAACTCATCCAGAGCGTCCGGGTGCTCTCTTCTCAGGAGGCGGAATCGGGGATCCCCCTCAATCTGCCGAAAGTCTCCGGCGAGGGCCGCGTCGAGGTGCGCGAGTACGATCTTGAGGTCTCCGACGAGGATCTCATCGCCCTGAGCCGCAAGGGTACGCTGGCCCTCTCTCTCGCCGAGATGAAGGCCATCCAGAACTACTTCCGCACCGCGCAAGGTCGGGAGAAGTTCGGTCTGGGCAAGTCCCCCACCGACGTGGAGCTCGAAGTCATCGCCCAGACCTGGAGCGAACACTGCAAGCACAAGATCTTCAGCGCCAACATCGACTACGAGAACTGCGAGACGGGCGAAAAACAGCGCATCAGCTCCTGCTACAAGACCTTCATCCAGAAGACGACAAAAGAGATCCAGAAGAAAGTGGACTATCTCGTCTCGGTCTTCAGCGACAATGCGGGCGTCATCGATTTCAACGACAAGTGCGACGTCGTCTACAAGGTGGAGACCCACAACAGCCCCTCGGCGCTGGATCCCTACGGCGGCGCCATGACCGGGATCGTCGGCGTCAACCGGGATCCCCTGGGCACGGGGCAGGGGGCCGAACTGCTCATCAACGTCTGGGGCTACTGCTTTGGCTCGCCCTTCACCGATCCGGAACTCGTTCCCGAGGGACTTCTGCATCCCCGGCGGCTGCGGGACGGCGTCCACAAGGGCGTCATCGACGGCGGCAACCAGAGCGGCATCCCCTACGGCAACGGCTGGGAGTTCTTCGACGACCGCTACATCGGCAAGCCGCTGGTCTACTGCGGGACCGTGGGCAAACTGCCCAAGAGCATCAACGGCGTCCCCGGGGCCAGCAAGACCATCGAACCCGGCGACCTCATCGTCATGGGCGGCGGCCGCATCGGCAAGGACGGGATCCACGGCGCCACCTTTTCCAGCGAGGAGCTGCACAAGGACAGTCCCGCCCAGGCGGTGCAGATCGGCGACCCCATCACCCAGAAGAAACTTTCGGACTTCATCATGGAGGCCCGGGACCGGGGATTGTACCGCTTCATCACCGACAACGGCGCGGGCGGTCTCTCCTCCAGCGTCGGCGAAATGGCCGAGCTCTGCAACGGCTGCCGCATGGACCTCAAGAAGGCCCCGCTCAAATACGCCGGACTTCAGCCGTGGGAGATCCTCGTCTCCGAGGCGCAGGAGCGCATGAGTTTCGCCGTTCCGCCGGAAAAGATCGACGAATTCAAGGCCCTCGCCGCCCGGCGGGACGTGGAGGTCACGGTCCTCGGCGAATTCACCTGCGACGGCAAGTTCCACATCACCTACGGAGATGAGACCGTCGCCCTGCTGGATATCGATTTTATGCATTCCGGGCTGCCGAAAATGGAGCTCAGAGCCCGCTGGAAGGCGCCGCACTTCCCCGAACCCGACTTTTCCGGCCGGGATATGGGGAAGGACCTCGCGAAACTGGCGGGACAGCTCGACCTCTGCTCCTGCGAGTACAAGGCGCGGCAGTACGACCACGAGGTCAAGGGCCTGAGCGTGGTGAAGCCCTACGGCGGCAAGTGCCGCGACGTGGCGGCCGAGGCCACCGTGACCATGATCGAACCCCTGAGTTCCGAGGGCGTGGTCCTCAGTTCGGCCATCCTGCCCCGCTACGGGGACATCGACACCTACCACATGACGGCTTCCACGCTGGATCTGGCCGTCCGCCGGGCTTTGGCCGTCGGCGGCGACCTTTCGAAGATCGCCGTGCTGGACAACTTCTGCTGGCCCGATCCGGTGCAGAGCGAAAAGACCCCCGACGGCGAGTACAAGCTCGCTCAGCTGGTCCGGGCCAATCAGGCTCTGGCGGACTATACCACGGCTTACCTGTGCCCCTGCATCTCGGGCAAGGACTCCATGAAGAACGACAGCACCCGCGGCGGGCGCAAGATCTCCATCCCGCCGTCGCTGCTTTTCAGCGTCATCGCCAAGTGTCCCGACATTTCCATGGCCGTGACTTCCGATGCCAAGAAGGCCGGGGATTTCATCTACATCCTCGGCGACACGAAACCCGAGCTGGGCGGGAGCGAATACTATCACATGCTGGGCTTCACGGGCAATGCCGTTCCCAAGGTCGACGCCGCGGTCAATCTCGCGCTCTACCGCAAGGTGGAAAAATTGGTCAAGGCCGGTCTGGCGGCCTCTCTGTCGGTTCCCGGGCCCGGTGGGCTCGGCATGGCGCTGGCCCGGACCGCCATGGGCGGCCGGCTGGGCATGAAGATCGACCTCGACGCCGTCCCGGCGTCGGAGAAGTGCAGCGATACGGAAAAACTTTTCTCCGAGTCCGGCGGCCGCTTCGTCGCGACGGTCTCTCCGGAAAAGGCGGCATCTTTCGAAGCCGCGCTGGCCGGGAGCACCTTTGCGAAGATCGGCACGGTCACGGCGGACGGCGAACTCTCGTTCACCGGACGGGACTGCGGAGAGATCGGTGTCGGACTTGACGAGCTGATCCGCAACTATAAGGAGACGCTCGATCAGGTTTGAAAAAAACAGCGCGGCGTCCGGTACGGAGGAGAACCGGAACAGACGGCGTGAGGAACCGTTTGTTCATTGCGGGACGCCGCGCGGCAACCCAATCCGGAGCGTTTCCGCCCGGCGCGGAAACGGACAGAACTCCGGGAAACCCACAAAAGAGGAGGTGGGCGTGAAAAAGATATCTGAGAAAGAGGAGACTCGGAACTTGGACGCCGAGGCACTGATCGAAGGCAATCTTCGGCTGGTGCTCAAGATCGCGAACGATTTTCTCGGCCGCGGTCTGCCCTGGGACGATCTGGTTTCGGAAGGCAACCGGGGACTCATGACGGCGGCGCGCCGCTACAATCCCCGGCGGGGCGCGAAATTCAGCACCTACAGCGCCCTGTGGATCAAACAGGCGATCCGCCAGGCCATCGCCGAACAGGCCCAGGCGGTGCGGATCCCCATCGGCACCCAGCAGAACTCCCGGCGTATCCAGCGCTGTGTGCGGGAGCTGGAGACCGTCCTCGGCCGGGATCCTTCCGACGAGGAGGTCGCGCAGAAGACCGGACTGCCCCTGGTGACGGTCCAGCGGCTGCGGGACAAGCGTCAGGCGGACATGCAGTCGCTGAACGCCATCATTTCGAACTCCGATCAGGACGGGACGGAGTTTCAGGACTTCTTCGCCGACGAGATCACCCCGCCGCCGGATCAGGCCCTTCTGAAGATCGAGGACATCGAGCAGCTGCTCTCTTTGCTGGACACGCTGACCGACCGGGAGCGTCAGGTCCTCCGGCTCCGCTTCGGTCTGGACGGTTCTCCGATCCTCACCCTCGAAGAGGTGGGGAAGAAACTCAATTGCACCAACGAGCGGGTCCGCCAGATCCAGAATCAGGCCCTGCAGAAACTTCACGACCGGATGATCGACGATGAGCGGCGGCACCGATGACAGGAAGATGATCTATCCGGAGTCGGCCCTGATCCTTGCGCCGCTCTCCGGATACACCGACTGGGCCTACCGCCGGGCCGCCCGCCGCTGCGGCTGCCGCTTCTGCTTCACGGAGATGGTGGACTGTGCGAGTCTGGTCTACGCCTCAGAAAGAGGTCGGCTCATGCTGTACCGGGGTGGCGACGAGGATTTCCTCGGCGTCCAGCTGGTGGGCGCCGTTCCGGAGCATTTCGCCATCGCCGCGAGAAAGCTGAACGATCACGACTTTTCCCTGCTGGACATCAATCTGGGCTGTCCCGTTCCCAAGGTCTTCGGCAAGGGGGCGGGCGCCGCGCTGGGGAGAAACAGGGAACTGGCCTTCCGTTGTTTCGAGGCGCTGGCGGAAAACAGCCGCTTCCCCCTGACTGCCAAGATGAGGATCGTCTGCGCCGGGGATCCGGGGCCGACGGTGGAACTGGCCAGGGGCCTCGTCGAACGGGGGGCCCGGGCCATCACCGTTCACGGCCGGACCCGGGAGGGCTTCTATTCGGGAGAAGTCGATTTTGCCGTCATCCGGGCGGTGCGGGAGGCCCTGCCGCATATCCCCGTCATCGCCAACGGCGGCGTGATCTCGGTCGAAACGGCCCGGATCATGCGCGAAAAAACGGGCTGTTCCCGTCTCATGCTCGCCCAGGGGGCCATGGGCAACCCCTGGCTGTTTTCCCAGATCGCCGAAGGTGCGGACGACCCGGTGCTTGACCAGTGGAAAGAGCTGGTCCGGAGCCACGTTTCGGACATGGTTTCCCTCTACGGCGAGGAAACGGCCCTGCGCTGCGCCCGCAAGATCGTGCACGACTACCTGAAGGGCAGGGGGTTCCCCGCCGCGCTGCGGGCGGAGGCTTCGGCTCTCGTCACGATGCGGGATCTGGACGCGCTTCTCGCTCACGCCCGGCCCGCGGTGTCGCGCAGTCCTTCGATCCGGAGCATACGCCGTACCGAAGAGGAGCCGGGTCTGTAACTTACGGTCCGTCTCCCGCCACGGAAAAAGTCACCTCTGCGGACCGCGGCGGGACCTTGTGGTCCTCCGTCCGTTCCAGCGCCCGCAGCGTATAGCGGGCTCCGGGAGAAAATCCGTATTCCGCGAGATCCTCGCCGATGGGGCGGTCGTTCAGAAACCACGAGACGCTCCCCCCGTCGGTCAGGAGTTGGAGCCGCACCTTTTTCTGCCCCGGCGCGACCCGGTATTGTTTCGCCGCCGGCGAGAGGATGGTGAGTATCGGCCGCTTTTCCGGCGCGCAGGCCGTGCAGGACTCCAGCGGCAGTCCGGGAATGACGAACTCCCGGCTGAGGCGGCGGCAGAACGCGCCGGGCGTCAGGCCCGATTCGGCGCAGAGCGGCCGCAGTTCCAGCCTTTTCCCGGCATCGGGCCAGCGGGGCGAGGTCCCGTTCGGGTACAGAAGTTCGAAGATCCCGCAGGCCGCGGGCAGGGCGGCGGAAACCCCCACCAGATCGGGCGAGCGTTTGCCGTCCTTGTTGCCGAACCAGACGCCCACCGTGTGATGGGGCGTGAAGGCGAAACACCAGGCGTCGCAGTTGTTGTTGCTGGTCCCGGTCTTCCAGGCCGCGTCCGTACCGCCGTGACCGAAGGGCCGCTCGCGGAGCATGGCGGAGACCATGAGACACACCTCGGGCGGGAAACACTTTTTGCGTTCGTTTTTCCTGCCGCCGTCTCTCGACAATGAGGGTTGAAGAAGATCCCCCCCCCGGGCCAGCAGGACGTAGGCGCGGGTGATGTCCCACAGGGTGTACCCCCGGGTGCCCAGCGCCAGCGACAGTCCCGCGGAAACGTTTCTTCCGGGGCGGCGGATCGACAGCCCGATGCGTTCGAAGGTCTCGTTCACCCGCTTTTCGCCCAGGCGCGCCGTAAGGCGGACCGCGGGGGTGTTGAGGGACCGGGCGAGGGCGGATCCCGCACTGACCTTGCCGTAAAACCTGCCGTCGTAATTGCCCGGCGCATAACTGCCGTAGCGGACGGGCGCGTCGAGGATCTTCGTCGCGCTCACGATCAACCCGCCGCTGATGGCCTCGGCGTAGATGAAGGGTTTCAGACTGGATCCGGCGCTCCGCACGGCGCGGACGGAATCCACTTCCCCGTCGGGTTTCGCGGTGATATCCGGCGTGCCGATATAGACGAGCACCTCGCCCGACCGGTTGTCGATGAGGAGCGCGGCAAAGTCTCTGACGCCGGTGAGACGCGCCCGCTGTTCCCGCAGCAGAGCGAGGACCCTGAATTGCAGTTCCCGATCGAGGGTGGTCCGCCCCGAGCGGGCTCCCGAAAAGACCAGGGCATGCCGGAACTCTCCCGGAGACGCGGCGTTTTCGAAGGGGGCCCGGCAGCGGAAATCCCGCAGACGCAGTGGCTCCCGGTGCAGGATCCTTGCCGCCTCTTCCCGACTGAGTTTGCCGCGCCGGGTCAGAAGTTTGAGGACGATCCTCTGGCGTTCCTTCGCCCGGGCGAGGTGCCGGTCGGGGCGGAAGTAACCGGGCCTCTGGGGCAGGCCGCAGAGGAACGTGGATTCCGCCAGATTGAGTTTCCCGGCCGGGAGTCCGAAGTAATACTGCGCCGCCGCCTCGATCCCGCAGAGCTTGCCGCCGAAGGGGATCCTGTTCAGGTACTCTTCGAGGATCTCTTCCTTGGCGTGGCGCTTCTCCATCTTCCGGGCCATGGCCGCCTGAAGGAATTTGCGTTTGAGATCGTGTCTGCCCGGCGGCAGGGCCATCCCCGCCAGCTGCATGGAGATCGTGGACGCGCCGGAAATGCGGCGGCCGGAGACGAGATTCTGTCCCAGTGCGCGGCAGACGGCGAAATAATCCACGCCGGAGTGTCTGTAAAAAGAGGCGTCCTCGGCGGCGAGGATGACGCGCACAGCGTGGGGTGAGATCCGGTCCAGCGGGACCGGAAAACGCCACTGGGCATCGTAGGTGCGTTCATGCCAGAGCACGTGCCCGTTCCGGTCGGTCCACGTCCGGACCGGCGTCTGCCGGGCCAGCAGCTCCATGGGATCCTCCACGAAATACGGTGACGCGATCCACGCCACCCAGCCCGAAACGAGCAAGGCCGCGCAGAACGCGCAAGCGATGCACAGCGGACGCCCCCCCGGGATCTTCATTCGACGGTGAATACGCCCGGCGTGCTGAAGATACCGCGGAGATCAGGTCGGTACATCGACTCGGCATGGACCGGAGGTATGGCGAAAGTCCCCCGGATCACGGCCCGGGTCTGGTAAACGATCTCGCTTCCGCCCTTGTCCGTGCTGCCGATGGCGATGAAGCGGTCGTCCCGCTTTTCCAGCCGCTTCGGACGGAACGCGCCGGACCGCGCGCTCCCGGTATCCGGCAAAGTCGCCGCCCGGCCCGCGAGGAGTTCGTCTTCGATCTCCAGTCCGGCGGGGAGCAGATCGGCGATGACGAAACTGTCGATGGCGACCGGCGTCTCGAAGCGGATCCGCACCCGGACCTTGTCGCCGTGACGGACAGAAGTGACCGCTTCGCCCTTTTCGTTCAGATACTGCCGGGATATCCTGACGGCTCCCCCCGTGGGAGGCGTCTTGCGCGGGATGCCGCGAATGCCCGACTCGACGATCAGCGTGCCGTTCGAGGCGTTCACGACGGAGACCCCGTTTTCGGCCGGGAGCGTCACGACGCCCGAGAAGGTTTTGTCTTCGCTTTTTCCCTTGACCGTGACCCGGGCCTGCGCCGGCATCGGCGGATACTTTTCGGCATAGGCGGCCAGACCGAGGGCCGCCCAGGCGTTCGCCTGCGTCGTGCCCCACGCGCTGCCGTCAGGACGGATGCTTTTTGCAAGTTCCAGTGCGAGGCGCGCCGCAAGTTCCTCATCGGGGAGCGCGCAGTCCATGAGGATGTAAAGGGCCATGCCCAGACGGCAGGCCTTGTCGGCATACGCCGTCGGCACACCGTCTTCGTTGCAGCAATGGGCCGCCAGGGCCTGACGCATCGCGGGCGCCCCGAGGGAGGCATAACCGCCCTTCACCAGCGCGCCGCCGGCCAGCAGCAGCGCATAATCGGGTTTTTCCGCGCCCTCGATGATGTTGCGCGCGGCGGTGACGAAGGTCCTGTCGCCGCCCACCGCGAGCACGTAGGCGCTCCAGGCGCGGAGCGTGCGCTTTTTGGGATCGGCGTCGTTGATCTGCCGCCGGAGCCAGTTGATGTACGTGCTGCGTTTTGCGGCGTCCGGCGAGATCAGACCGCGTTTTTCGGCCTCGAAGATGAAGTGGAGCGCGAAAACGGTGGCCTCGTTCCACGGCTGCGTTCCCCCCGGCCACATGGCGAAGGACCCGTCTGAAAGGGCCATCGCCAGCAGCTGTGCGTAGGCTGAGGCGGGTTTGTGGGCATGGGTCTGCGCCATTTTTTCGTCGATCAGCCCCGCCTTGGCCAGCGCGGGCAGCGAAATGAAGGGGAAGGCCGCCGCGGCAGTCTGCTCAAGACAGCCGTAGGGGTAGCCGTTCAGCCAGTCCAGCGCGTTTTTGACCGACAGCGCCGGAGAGGCGGAGAGCCGGACGGCGCCCGTGACTTCGCCGATGTAATCTCCCGAGAACTCGGTCTTGAAGCTCTCGCCCGGCTTCAGGAGGGCAAAGCGGTACGCGCCCTGGGAGACGTTCAGGCTCCGCACGGTGACGAAGGTCTCGTCTTTGGCGGAAACACGATCCGCCGCAAGACGGACCGAGATGCTCCCCGCGCCGAAGGTCTCCTGCGCCCGGACTTTCAGGGTAAAAGTCCGCTGTTTCCCCTTGTCGAGCCCCTTGACGGCAAAGGCCGCGGCAGTCCCGTCGAGGACTTTCAGCGTCGGCGGCAGCGTAACGGCGCACGAAAAGTCCCTCTTCTCCGATTCGTGGTTGAAAACGGTGACCGCGATTTCCGCGGTGTCCCCGGGCGCGATGAAGCGCGGTGCGGAGAGCTGGACCGTCACGGGCTTGCGCATGACGACGGGGCTGTTCGCCGATCCGACGGCTTTTTCGGCACTGGCGACGGCGAAGAAGGTCAGCTCACCGGTATGATCGGGCAGACGCACCATGACCGTTGCCGTTCCGGAAGCGGGGACATCCAGCAGGGGCACGATCAGACGCACCGAGTGTTTCTGTTTGATCTTGCCCAGTTTCCGCGTCACGGCGTCTCCGTCGCCGCCTATCCTGCCGTCGGGCGTGATCTTGAGTTCTTCGAAGATCAGGCCGTACATGTCGAAAAAGTCCATGGGGCAGGCGATGTCGCCGTAGAAACGCCCGAAGATGTCCGGCGTTTTGTAGTCCGTAAGAGAGAGCACGCCGGAATCCGCCGCGTAAAGGCACACCGCGCCGCTCCGGGGCTTGCCCGAGGCATCCCTGAGGACGACTTTGACGGGGAACTCCGCTTCGGGCTCGGCCTTTTCCGGGTGTTCCAGCGTCACGAGGAGCCGGTGGTTCTTTGTCTGATCGACCTTGACTTTGAGCAGACCGAAACTGCGCAGGAAAGTCCCGGCGCGCTTCGTCACCACGGTGCAGCCGATGAAGAAATTTGAGCTGTGGATGTTCTCCGGCACTTTCATCGTCACCGAGTTTTTCCCGGCCCTGACGGGGAGCGTCTTGCGGCCGGAGAGGGTCCGTTCGCCGGATACGAGGAAAGCCTCCCCGTCACCGGGCGCATCGAAGGAAAATGTGAAACTTCCTCCCGGAGAGACCTGTTCGGCATCGGTGCGGAAGTAGAGCAGATTTGGGTTGGCGGAGCGTTCCCCGCCTTCCCCCGCGTACCAGGAGAAGTCGAGCCGCGTGAGATGACGCTCGCCGCTGCGGGCGGTCAGCGTGTACTCCCCGGAGGGCAGATCGTTCCAGGAGACGGCGGCGGCTCTGCCGACGGCGAAAGCCCCGGCCGGAAGGGCGGCGGTTTTTTTCCGGTCCGGAAGCGGGATCACCCGCCGGACCCACTCGCGTTTCCACGTCCCGCTCCCCCGGGCGAGGACGTATTCCCACTCCTTGCGGGCGAGTTCGAAGGTGATGTCGAAGGCTTCGGCAAGGTTCAGCGCGTCAGCCTTTTCGGCGGGCAGGAGCGTGTACTCGAAGCGTTTTTCCCGTGCCGGGCTCTCCGCTTCCCGGAGCCCGATGAAAAAGGGCGTTGGGTAAAGCTGCCGGGAGACCCGGCCCGTGACGCCGCGTCCGCCGGGCTCGGAGGCCTCGAACGCCGCTTCGATCCGCACGGGGGCAAAGGACTTGCCGTTCTGCGGCGCGAAGCCGGGGTACTGGAGTTTTACGGGATCTTTTCCCTTTTTGCCCCTGCCCGCCAGCACCTGCGCCGCGACGAAACCCTCGGGGTCGCCCACGCTCCACGACTTGTCCCAGTGGGCCGGGAAAGCTCCGGGGAAGGAGCGGACGGTGTACTGCCAGGAGCCGTTTTCCAGCGGAGAACCGAAATAATATTTCGCGTCGAATTCGAACTCCAGCATGTCTTCGACGCCGGATCCGGCGGAGAGGTCCTTGCCCGAGACTTTGATCCTGTCGGGAACGTAATTCGCGATCCGGATGAACGTGTTGCCGCAGGACGCCTTGGAACCGGCCGCGCGGCAGACGACGGTGTAAAGACCGGTGGCCGCCGTCTCCGGCGGAACGAATTCCGTCTGGAAAAATCCGTGACGGTCGCTCTTCGCCGCGCGGCCGAACATCTTGTTCCCGGCGGGATCCAGCAGCAGGAGCTCCAGCGCGGTCTCTTTCATGGGTTCGAAGGTGCCGTTGTTCTCCCGGCGCAGGAACACCGAGGCGGTGATCTTTTCTCCGGGACGGGCGATGCCGCGCTCGGTGAAGACGAAGGCCCGGGGCGCGCCGGAAACGGCCGCCTCGCCGGTGCGGTCGTAAGACCGGGCGTTTTTCAGGAGAAAGTAGGCGATGTCGCCGTCCTTGCGCGCGGTGACCGCCACGGTGCGGTCACCTTTCGAATCCCACGCCGGATCGTAGGTCAGCAGCGCGCTGCCGTTTTCATCGGTCCTGCCGGAGGCGGCGAGCTGGTTTTTGAAACTCATCACGGCCAGTTCCGCGCCCGCGACGGGTTTGCCCGTTGCCAGGGATCTTGCGAACACGGCGAGTTTTCCCGCCGCGGCATCCTCGACGACCTGAAGGGCCATGTCGGTGATGTAGACATACTGTTCGGCGCCGTTGAGGGTCACCCGGTACACGCCGGGCTTCCGTCCGCCGGTCAGCGCTTCGAGGTCCAGCTCATGGAACACCTCGCGGTTTTTCGGCGTCTGGAACTCGAAGGTCTTTTCGGCGACGCGTATCATTCTTTCATCGCCGGCGGAACTTCCGATGACGTAGGGGTTGAGATTGTTCTCGAAGGCCTTCCAGACGACGGCCTTGACCTTGCCGCAGTTGACGGTGCGGAAGGGCAGGACCAGTTTTTTCCCGTGCAGCGGGAGGTAGGTCCCCGAGGTGGCGAAAGTGACTTCCTGCGGCCGGTCGGGGATCCGCATCTCGACGACGGCGTCGTTCTCGAGCGTCCCGCCCCGGGCGTTTTTCATCCCGGCGGGAACGGTGAAGCGGTACTTCATGCCGGGCAGAAAATCGCCGGAGAGCAGGATCCTTTTGCCGTTGAGCCGGCCTTTGACCGGAAGCTCGGGGGAGACCCCGAAGGAGGCTGAGACGATCTCGCTCCCGGATTCGAAATCCAGCACGACGTCGCCGTCACGCCACGTCGCGCTTTTGAACAATATGGGCGTCTCGGGCAGCTGCGCACTGAATTTCGGCTTTTGGGGCTTCTTCTCTTTTGCCGCATCGTTTTTTGCGGCCGGAGCCGGGGCTTTTCCGCTCTTCCGGACAGCCGTTTCCCGGGCCGTCTGCCGCAGGCGTTCCTCCATGCGGCAGACCCGCTCGTTCAAAATGAAGTTGCAGGCGACCGATGCGCCCAGTGCCCCCGCCATGACTCCGAATAATACCACGCCGCCTTTGTTCACAATACATTCCCCCCCTGTGTCCGCGATTCATGAAGTATCCGTCAGACGCTCATCCGCACTTGCGGGGCCGCCGCCGCGTGCGGGAAACGTCGGAAAACGATCGGCGGTAATGTACAGTTCGCCCGCCGCGATTTCAAGGGCCTGTTTTTTCATTTTTATAAAAATTTTCATTTTTTTTCGGACGGTCCGTCTATGCCGTCAGGAGGCGGGTTTCGCGGCCGGCTCCTTGCCCCGGGTCTCGGGCTTGCTCATGCCCTTGACGGCGGGCTTGTCCGGCACCGTGTCGTCGATGCACTGCGCCGCCACCAGCAGCTGGGACTGCTTGACCGATTTGGAGGTCGTCCCGAAAAGATAGGGTCCGATGAAGGGGATGTCGACGAGGTAGGGGATCCCCGTGGTGGAGGTGACCACGTTGTGCTTGACCAGTCCGCCGATGATGAAGCAGTCCTTGCCCGCGGGCAGGCTGACGATCTGATTGACCGTGTTCCCCGCCGAGATCCGGGGCTTGCCGTTGGACTGGAAGCCCAGCAGACTCGTGTTGGAGAGCGTCACGTCGAACTGGGTCTCCTTCGTCCCCACGGTGACGCTGTTGACGGTCATCTGGAATCCGAAAGTCGCCGTGGAAACCGTGGTGGTCTGCTGTTTGCCCTTGGCGGAGCCGAGATCGTTCGAGAGGATGTTCCCGGCGAGATCCCGCAGGAGTTTGTACGCGGCGATGCCCAGATCGGGCGCGCCCTTGGCGGGATCCGAGACGCCGGGGAAATTTTGAGAATTGTCCGTGTAGATGAGCTGGGTGGTCCGTGCGAAGGAGCCGGCGCCCGAGTTGCGGATAGTGATTTCCCCCGTGTGGATCACTTTGGCCTTGCCGCGGCTCTCCAGAAAGTCGATGTAGCGGGTGTTCCATTTGGGGTTGAAGTTGAAGAAGCTGGTCCGTTCCGAGCCGAAGGTGCGGTCGGGCATCAGGGCCCCGGCGGAATAGGTCGCGCTCCAGTTGTTGCGGTAGCGTCCGCCGACGGAGAAAAAGTCCGCGCCCTCGTTGTTCTTCCAGTTCTGGAAGTCCAGACCGATCCTGTCGTCGTTCTCGCTGGTGAGTTCGTACACCTTGATCCTGAGCTTGATCTGCGGGATGGGCACGTCGAACTTCTTGAGCATCGCGGCGATGTTGTCGCAGGAATAATTGGCCACGTCGAAGGCCAGCCAGTTGAGGCCGCTGTCATAGGCCACGATGTCCATGCCCTGCCACAACTCGCTCACGTCGTTCACGTTCATGCCGGAGTTCTCGATCAGGGGCTTGAGGTTCCGCGCCGGGACGAATTTGGGCATGTAGAGGAACATCTGATAGCCGTAATTGAGGTCGCCCAGGGCGGGATCGTCCAGCGTCGAGACCAGCGTGTCGATGCCGATGCCGTTTCCGCTGTCCTTGAAGCGGTATTCCTCGGCGCTGACGAGGAGCAGTCCCGTGCCGTCCACGTATTTGAGACACTCCACCGCGGTGTTGCTCCCCAGCTGGACGGCGGGATTGTATCCCGGCTGGGCCGCCGCCGAGGCGAGTACGGGCTGGCTCTGCGTCGCCGTGTAGGGGGCCGTCGCCGTGTTCCCCGGATACTGCTGCTGCAGACTGGAGTTGCCCACGCGCTTGGACTGGACGATCTGCCGGATGTAGTCCCGGAATTGATACGCGTCCACGTTTTTGAGCACGTAAGTTTTCGTCACCACCCGGGGGTCGTTGTTGTCGCGGATGAAGTGCACCGTATGGGTGTCGTCCTTGACGTTGACCAGGAGCTTTGCTTCGATCCGCGTGGCGTCGTAGCCCCCGGTGTTGTTGAAGTTGGAGTCCCGGGGCACCCCGGGGATCTCGGCGGAAAACAGCGGCCACAGCGCCAGACCGCAAACGGCGTAAACTATCTTTTTCATCTTTTGATAAATCCTTTTTTATATGTACCTGTGCAATCTCAAAATAACCCGCTTTTTTTGAAAAGGGCAGGGGGCCCGGGGGAGGGGGCGGGTGGCACCCGCGGGCGGGTAACGGCGCGTTGCCCTGCGGGGACGCGCCGGACAACTCACAAGCCCATATCCCCTGCGGCTTCCCCGAAGGGCAGAGCCGCAGTTATACCGGAGCCGACGTTCGGCTTTCTTGTGAAAAAAAGTTTTCCCTCTCCCCCGGAACGACCCTCTCCCTTCTCAAGAGAGGGTTTTCATTTGAACTTGCACGGGCGTATTTGAAAGACTTCTCCGGCCTTCATGCCGTCGGGTTTGGAGGTATCCAGCATGGTGGCGGTGACGGTCAGGTAGACCCGGGAGCGTTCCCGGCTCACGGTGGTGGTGCCGAAGAGGTACTTCAATATGGGGATGCGGCTCAGGAAGGGGACGCCGATGGTCTGTTCGACCTCCTGATCGCGTTCCCACGAGGCGAGGATGCGTTCTTCCTTGAGGGGCATGAGGAGGCTGCTCTGGATCTGGCTGGTCTCGACCAATTCGTTGCCCAGGTCGTCCCGTTCCAGCACGTTGGCGGTCTGGGCGGTGTAGCTGAAAAAGAGCGTGCCGTCCAGCTGGGCGTACAGGCCCTGCCGGTAGGGCTTGACCTCGAAGGCCTCGCTGGCGGGATACCCCGCCTGGGACTCGCCGTAATGGATGTTCACCACGGGCTTGTCGATCTGGAGGAACAATTGATAAAATCCCGCGGGCAGGCCCAGGGTCCCTCCGGTGACGGAGGTCGCGTCGTTGTCGGATTTCAGGATGTTCTGAAATTCCGGGTCGAAATAGATTTTGTAACTGTTGGAGTCCGAGTTGGAGACCGTCAGTACGGCGGTATTTTTTATGTCGGCCTTGCCGTTCTGCTGGAGGAGCCGGATGAACGACGCGTCGAACTGCGGCGCGAAGAGAAATCCTCCCGCGGGCCCGGCGGCGGCCTGGATCGCGGCGCTCCCGGCGGAACTGGCCGAAAGCACCCGGAAGCCCGTCTCGAAGAGGTTCAGTCCGGGACCGTTCTTCCACGCCAGATATTCGATGCCCATGTCCCGCAAAGTGCTTTCGCGCACCTCGTAGACGGTGAAGTTCAGCGTCACCTGCGGCACCGGCCGGTCGATGTACCCGAGGAACTGGTACACGTAAGCCGTGTTGGAGGTGTTGTCCTTCCAGTAGATCTGGTTGGAATTTTTGTCCCACGCGTAGACCGAACTGGCGGGCCCCGCGCCGATCACCGTATCCACGAGGATGTTCAGCATCTCCCCGCCGGAACGGTACAGCGGCTGGTACACCGCCCGGGTGATGCCCGTGCCCCGCACGATGTCCCCCGGGACCTTGCCGTCGATCTTCACGTCCCGGTCCGCCTTGGAAATGAAGTCGTCCACATAGGGCATCATCTTCACCGGACACGTCACCGTCAGCATCTGCTCGTTGTTCGCCCCGTACTCGATGCACCCCACGCTGGAATTCATGTTGTAACGCATGACGATCCCCATGACGAAAGGCGTGATGTCATTGGCCTGCACGTATTTGAGACGGTAGAGCTTCGACACCATGTAGTCCTGGGCGTCGTCCTGGACGAACCGCAGACGCCGCGTCCCCGAGTCGGAAACCTGTTCCGCACCAAGCGGCAGAAACACCGCCAGCGCCGCAAAAAAAAGAAATATCCTTTTCATCGAAAATCACCCTCAGTCCAGATCAGAGAAAACCGAAACTTATGATCTTTTCCCTGCCGTTCTCCCGGCCGGAAACGACCTGGAAAAGAGCCTCCTGCCGGAGCGTCTCCCCATCCGTCCCCTTCCGCTCGAAGGCGATCTTCCACAACTCGATGTCGAAAAACGGATGCGCCAATCGCCTCGCACTCCGGCTCCCCACAGGCTGTCCCATCTTGCCGCAAACCTTCTCCCGCGACGAACGGAACTCCTTCTCCCCGAAATCTTTCCGGATCTCCTCCGGCAATCGCGACGCAAATGCCGCCGCCTCCCCGGAACAGAACCCGTCCACCAGAGCCTGTCCCGCCTTCTCCCCCTCCCGGGGCGCCCCCGCGGAAGCACACCCCCCGCAGACCACCCCCGCGGCACACCACGCCGCAACCATTCTCTTCATAGTTACTCCTTTCCTCAGCACAACCGCTGAAACTCCTCTCCCCACAATAAAAACCGATCCGCCGAAAAATCAATCCCCATTCTCACAAGAGGGGAGGGAAACGAGGGAAGGGGAAAACTTCTTTTCCACGTGAAAAGGAGTTTTCCCCTTCCCCTCGACCCCAACCTCTTTCAAGAAAAGCGGGGTATTTGGGGAGAGTGCCGGTCCCGGGCTTTCCGCTTTTTTCCTGTCGGTATAGAGTGCACGGCTTGAAAACCCGACGAAAAATGCTATAGTAGGGCCGCGTTGGTTCTTCTACGCCCAAATCAAAGTTGTTAGATATGTTGGGTGAAATCGGGGTGGGGATATCGGAAGAAAAAAATTGACCCGCCGAAGCGGGCCACAGGTTCATCACCTTCGGCTGAGTAGCCTTGTTGTGATAAGATGTTGCCCTTAATGTAGCATGTTTTTTCGACATTTCAAATAAAAGCGGAGAAAAAAAATGAGAAGTCTCGGAATTGACCTCGGTTCCAATTCCCTCGGTTGGGCGATTTTGGAGCAGGACAGGATCGTCGATCAGGGTGTCGTTATCTTCGATGAGGGAATAATCCGGAACAAGGGGCTGGATTCTTTGGAGACCCCCGCCGCCCAGAGGCGCAAACACAGGATGGCCCGCCGGTTGAAGTTTCGCCGTCGCATCCGGAAACTCCATGTGCTCGACATTTTGATCGACAATGGGATGTGTCCCCTCACGCGCGATGAGTTGCGGGAGATGGCCAATCACAGAACGCCGCCGAAGAATCCAGCTTTTATCGAGTGGCTCAAGAGCGTGCCGAGCTCCGAACCGGTCCATATCAACCCCTACTATGCCCGGGCCGCGGCGGCGGAACACAAGATCGATCCTCTGCTGTTGGGCCGGGCTCTGTATCATCTCGCGCAGCGGCGGGGGTTCAAAAGTTCCCGCAAGGATCAGGGCGAAAGCGATGAAAAGGAAAATAAAAAAGCGGATGACCCCGGTCAGGTCAAACGGAAGATCGCCGAGCTGAGCGCCGAGTTGGCCAAAACCGGCTGTACCCTCGGTCAATACTTCTATCGCCTGAATCAAAGCGGGACGAAGATCCGCAAACGTCACATCGGCCGGGTGGAGCACTATCAGGCGGAGTTTGCGCGTATCGCGGAGGTGCAGAACTTTTCTTCGGAACTCCGGGAAAAACTGTTTCATGCCCTGTTTTCGCAGCGCCCGCTGCGCTCGCAGAAGCATTTGGTCGGCAACTGCCCGCTCGAAAAGTCCCGCCCGAGATGCCAGATCGGGCATCCGCTTTTCGAATTGTTCCGCATGTATTCATTCATCAACACGATCATGCTGGATGACGGGCGGGGAATGAGAAAACTCAACCCGGAGGAGCGCGAAAAAGTCGCGGCGGTCTTTTTCCGCAAAGAGCGTTATTTCGACTTCGAACGGATCATCGGTGCGTTGTATCCGCGGGCGAAAGGGAAAAAGAAGTCCGACGATCCGGCTCCGGCCGCTTTCAACTACCGCTCCGACCGTACCGTTCCATCGTGTCGGGTCGCGCATCAACTGAACAAACTGCTTCGTGTGGACGACTTTTTGACATGGCGCCGAACCCGGGTCAGGGACGGCAGAGAAAGGGTGTACACTTATCAGACGGTCTTCGATGCGCTGACCTTTTACGATGATGACGCGATGCTGCGCGCATTCGGGAAAAACACGCTCGGTTTCGACGATGAACAGGCCGCGGAACTGGTCAAGGTGCAGATCCCGGAGGGGTACGCCAACTACAGTTTGTACGCGGTCAGGCTCATTCTGCCTTTCCTGAGGAGCGGCATCGATCTTGCGACATCGCTTATTCTGGCGAAGGTCCCGGAAGTCCTCGGACGCGAGAAATTCGAAAGCGCCGCAGGCCGGATCATCCGCGACGTTCTGGAAATCGTGGCGAATTACCGCGCCGAGAAGAAAAACGCCGAGGCCGGGACGAAATTGATCCCGCTGAACACCCGGCTGCGCGGATATTTCGAGAACGAACTGGAACTTTCCCCTGAACAGGTGGATAAACTCTATTGGAACACGAGCGTCTACGCGCCGGTGGATGACAGCGGGAAACCGCGCGAGATCCTGGGGCCCGTTCAGTTGGGAATGATTCGCAATCCGCTGGTGCAGAGGTCCATGACCATTTTGCGCCGACTGGTCAACGCTCTGCGCCGGGCCGGGAAGATCGATGAATTCACCCAGATCAACATCGAACTTGCCCGCAATGTTAACGACCGGAATCGGCGGATGGCGTGGGAGACTTGGCAGAAGCAGCGGGCCGCAGCGCGCATGGCCGCGGTGGAAGAACTGCGGCCTTACCTGAAAGACGGTGCGGATCCCAGTGAGGATCTGATAGATCGTTTTATTCTCCGGACGGAGCAGAACGGCAAGTGTCTCTATACGGGAAATTCAATAGGGATCACCGATCTTCTCTCCGAAAACACGCCCTTTGACATCGAACACACGGTCCCCCGTTCCCGTTCCGGCGACAACAGTTTTGCAAACAAGACCCTTTGCGATTCCCATTACAACCGCGATATCAAGAAGGGGCGGCTCCCGTCGGAGTGCGCCAACTACGACGAGATCCTGACCCGGATAAGACCTTGGATCGAGAAGCGGGACGAACTCCGCGCCCGTTTGGCGGGGCAGAAGAAGAGCGCAAAGAATGCCGACCCCTCATCGCCGGAAAAGAAGGCGGCGGCATGGCAGAAGGCGCTGGTTACGGAGTTCGAGTGCCGTTACTGGGAAAAAAAGGTCCGGTATTTCGAGATGAGCGCAAACGAGATGGAGGAGGGGTTCCTCAGCCGCCAGCTGGTCGATACCGGCATCATGACGCGCCACGCGGTGGCGTTTCTGCGGTCGGCTTATCCCAATACGTACCCGGTCAACGGCGTGGCGGTCGCGTGGGCGCGCAAGTGCTGGGGGCTTCAGGCGCAGTTCGAAGCCAAGGACCGTGTCGACCACACGCATCACGTGCTTGACGCCATCGTGATCGCCGCCTTGGATCGGAAGCGTTTTCAGGAAATTTGTTCGCTTTTCAAGGACGACGGCAATGCGGCGTACGATCCGGAGCGGCGCAAAGAGCTGCTCGCCGGCATTGCGCCGTGGAAGGATTTTGCCCTCAGTGCCAAAAAAGCGGCGGATCTTGTCTTCGTCAAATATCTGACGCGGCATCACGAATTCAAACAGACTTTCCGCAACGGGGTGACCTTGGCTCATCCGCAGAAGACTGTTGCAGGGAAAGTGCTGCGCAAAGTTCCCGCTGCCGGTGACACGGTGAGGGGGCAGCTGCATGAGGAGACTTTCTACGGCTGCATTACGCCCCCCGGGGCGGAAACACAGCGTTTTGTCGTGCGCAAGTTCATCTATGACGCCGATGTGTTCAAGTCCATTAAGGATTTCGGCAAGATCGTCGACAAGGGCGTGCGGGACGCTGTCGTCGAACAGGTGAATGCCTACTGCGCGCAGGGGCTTTCTTTCAAAGACGCGATCCAGCAGCCGCTGTGGCTGAAGAAGCCAGATGCCGACGGCAAAAACGGAGTTCCGATCCTCCGTGTCCGGATTTTTGCCGACAGCGTCACGGAACCGCATCGTCTGCGCCGCCAGCTGACTCCGTCGGAAACGGAGTATAAAAATTTCTACTACGTCAACTCCGCCCGCGGGGCCAATTTCAGGCTCGCGCTCTTTTTGCGGACCAAAAAATCCAAAGGGCAGATGGTGGAATACTGGGATCTTGAGGTCGACAATATCCTCACGCGGGCGAAGGAGATGAAGGATCCCGCCTGCCCGCCGCCGGAACAGCGGGGCGCCGGGAAATTCCTCGGCTTCGTCTATCAGGGTTGCGCCGCGCTGAAGTACGAAACGTCTCCGGATGAATTGCGTTCTCTCTCCCGGGAGGAACTTGCCCGTCGACTGTATTATTTTGTAAAGGTCGAGAAATCGGGACGTATGACGCTGAAATACCATCGAGAGGCCCGGGCGAGTGGCGCCTTGGCGGATTACCTGAAGTCTGTAGGGAAAAATCAAGACGGCGAATCGCAATTCAAATTCGATGAATTGCAGGAATTGCTCTATATAAGTCCCAGTAATTTCAAATCGCACCTTCTCTTCGAGGGGATCCATTTCAGAATCTCCATTTCTGGAGAAATAACCTTCCTGTGACGGACCCTGGGTAAGACCATGTTGAAGCGGACTTTGTTTTTCGAGTCGCCCGGGCATCTCGCCCTTGCCGACCGTCAGTTGTCTTTCTCTCTGCGGGGAGGAGAGGGGGATCCCGTCCGGAAAACGGTTCCGATCGAAGACATCGGCATCGTCGTCATCGAGAACCGGCAGATCACTTTGAGCGTCGCCTTGATTCAGGCGCTGATCGCCAACAACGCCGTCACGGTCTTTTGTGACGACAAACACCTGCCGGCCGCCTATTGTCTGGCGGCCGCGGGAAACGCCACGGCCAGCCGGGTGATCCGTGCGCAGCTCTCCGCAACCGAGGCGATGAAGAACCGGTTGTGGAAACTGACTGCGGCCGCGAAGATACGCAATCAGGCGCAGGTGCTGCTACGGCGCGGGAAGACCGGCGCTGCCCGTCTCGAGCGGCTGGCCGGTCAGGTGAAAAACGGCGATCCCGACAACACCGAGGGGGTGGCGGCCCGGTTTTATTTTTCGGAAGTCACGGACCGATCCGGCTTCTCCCGTTCGCCGGAGGGGGAAATGCCCAATGCCGCGTTGAACTACGGTTATGCGGTGATCCGGGCGGCCATAGCCCGGGCGCTGGTCGGATCCGGGCTGCTCTGCGCGGCTGGGATCCATCATCACAATCAATATGATCCCCTTTGCCTTGCCGACGACATCATGGAGCCCTATCGGGCTTTCATCGATGAAGAGGTTTTCGGCTCGCCGGAAGCATTCTTCGGGGACGAGATCACGCGGGAGATGAAGCGGCGTCTGCTTGCGGTTCTGACCGCCGACGTCATGATTTGCGGCATGAAACGACCGCTTCAGAACGCGATGTCGTACACGACCGCATCGCTCGCCCGCTGTTTCCTGAAGGAAGGTTCCGAAATCGATTATCCGGAGTTTCCTCAATGGCAAACCAGTTCGCCGCACTCAGTGCCTATCAGGTGATGTGGCTGTTCGTTTTCTTCGATCTGCCGACCAACACGAAGAAACAGCGCCATGCCGCCGCGCGTTTCCGCAAGGATTTGTGTCAGGACGGCTTTACGATGATGCAGTACTCCGTTTATGTCCGCCACTGCGCCAGCAGCGAATCTCTTGCGGTGCATCTGAAACGCGTTCAGGCGGCGATCCCCGAGGAGGGGCTTGTCTCCGCACTTCCGGCTACGGATCGTCAATTCGGGAACATGACGAACTTCGTCGGCAAGCGCTCCACGCCGCCGCCGGAAGCCCCGCTGCAGCTGGAGTTTTTCTGACGTCGCGCCGTTATTTGCCCCTCTTCGCAAGGGGTATGCCGCTTTTTCTTGTGTGCCGAACCAGATCCAATGTGCTTATATTAAAGATGTTGTGTCGTCAATAATATAGCACACCTCAAAAAAACATCAAATCACAACTGGGTGACGGACACAAGGTGTTCAGGGGTGAATATAGCACACCTCAAAAAAACATCAAATCACAACTCGTCGAACAGGCCATCGCCGAGAACAGAGAATATAGCACACCTCAAAAAAACATCAAATCACAACAGCATTGGGACTTTCAAGTCCTATTGAAGAAATATAGCACACCTCAAAAAAACATCAAATCACAACCGTCGTCCCTGCGCGATATCGCCGAGAAATAATATAGCACACCTCAAAAAAACATCAAATCACAACCAAACGCCTGCAAACAATCGTTACAAGGCCAATATAGCACACCTCAAAAAAACATCAAATCACAACAGCGTGTCGATGTCCCGCGCGTTGAAGATGAATATAGCACACCTCAAAAAAACATCAAATCACAACCCGTATACCTTCGCGTCCCCGTAGACCTGCAATATAGCACACCTCAAAAAAACATCAAATCACAACGCCGAGGCCGTTGACGAAAAGATCGTTCAAAATATAGCA
This sequence comes from Lentisphaeria bacterium, assembly GCA_017450705.1. GTDB lineage: Bacteria > Verrucomicrobiota > Lentisphaeria > Victivallales > Victivallaceae > UBA1784. The sequence goes on from JAFSTC010000043.1 coordinate 37,102, forward strand.
CACCTCAAAAAAACATCAAATCACAACCCAACTCCGCAGTCGATTCGTCTGGGGTGAAATATAGCACACCTCAAAAAAACATCAAATCACAACTCGTTGCCGCGCTGATCGTTGGCGGCATCTAATATAGCACACCTCAAAAAAACATCAAATCACAACTAGACCGCGCCTGACATTTTGCGGATCTCGAATATAGCACACCTCAAAAAAACATCAAATCACAACTGAACGGCATCGTCCTTGACGGTCAGTCCCAATATAGCACACCTCAAAAAAATATCAAATCACAACCGGCAGTGACCGTATACGTGCCGTTCCAGTAATATAGCACACCTCAAAAAAACATCAAATCACAACGTATTCCATACAGCAATAACGCGCCTCACGAATATAGCACACCTCAAAAAAACATCAAATCACAACTCGACTTCTCGTGCCAAAATGTAGACGAAAAATATAGCACACCTCAAAAAAACATCAAATCACAACTATACGCCGCAGAAGATTTCCGCGATCATCAATATAGCACACCTCAAAAAAACATCAAATCACAACCCGGGCGGACCGCGATGTTGACGGACTTCTAATATAGCACACCTCAAAAAAACATCAAATCACAACGGTGTAGCCTCGGTCTTTGGCCAGGTTCTTAATATAGCACACCTCAAAAAAACATCAAATCACAACTACGCGAACCGGAGATTGGCCGCCGTGAACAATATAGCACACCTCAAAAAAACATCAAATCACAACGCAGGCGTGAGCGTGATGGCGTCGAGGATAATATAGCACACCTCAAAAAAACATCAAATCACAACTTCGTTCTCCGGAAATTGCTGATGAACCGGAATATAGCACACCTCAAAAAAACATCAAATCACAACCATCCAGTGGCGGTGGTAGTGGCACAATTAAATATAGCACACCTCAAAAAAACATCAAATCACAACCTGTGATGGGTACAGGACGGACTGGCCCAAAAATATAGCACACCTCAAAAAAACATCAAATCACAACCGCTTCGGCAATTGCCGCCTTCTTGAGCCGAATATAGCACACCTCAAAAAAACATCAAATCACAACTCTGTGGTGTCACTTCGTCGGCATACCGGAAATATAGCACACCTCAAAAAAACATCAAATCACAACTTCCGCCGCGACCTTCAGCACCGCCATCTGAATATAGCACACCTCAAAAAAACATCAAATCACAACCGCTTCGGCAATTGCCGCCTTCTTGAGCCGAATATAGCACACCTCAAAAAAACATCAAATCACAACTAGTCGGCGGCGTTGAGTATCTGCCATTCGAATATAGCACACCTCAAAAAAACATCAAATCACAACCCTGGTTGCGGCATTCGAAGAGGCAATCGGAATATAGCACACCTCAAAAAAACATCAAATCACAACACGTTTCACAATACGCCAAGGGATGCCGAAAATATAGCACACCTCAAAAAAACATCAAATCACAACATGACGTTGCGGGAGAGGTTCCGGAGGTAAAATATAGCACACCTCAAAAAAACATCAAATCACAACTCCCTGCCCTGCTTGCGGCCGCAGTGCTGGAATATAGCACACCTCAAAAAAACATCAAATCACAACTACATGAGCTGCGCGCCGTTGCCGCTGTCGAATATAGCACACCTCAAAAAAACATCAAATCACAACCTGGACCTTGACGTTGTTGCGTTCGGCGAAAATATAGCACACCTCAAAAAAACATCAAATCACAACACAGTAGTCGGGCAGAAATCAGCAACGTTAATATAGCACACCTCAAAAAAACATCAAATCACAACAGCAGATTCAGTTCGTTCTTTGTCTTTTCAAATATAGCACACCTCAAAAAAACATCAAATCACAACACAAGCACGCGACGGAGAATTACTACCTTGAAATATAGCACACCTCAAAAAAACATCAAATCACAACACGCCTGGGGTGCAGTGAACTGAAGCGAGGAATATAGCACACCTCAAAAAAACATCAAATCACAACACGGCGGCGGCAATTCTCCTACGGCGAGGCAATATAGCACACCTCAAAAAAACATCAAATCACAACTCCTCGTCGATCCGGGCCATTTCCTTTTCCAATATAGCACACCTCAAAAAAACATCAAATCACAACCCTGGTTGCGGCATTCGAAGAGGCAATCGGAATATAGCACACCTCAAAAAAACATCAAATCACAACACGGGGGAGGCGTACAGCGGCGCGTAAGCGAATATAGCACACCTCAAAAAAACATCAAATCACAACCTGGAAGTCTTGCGGGAACTGCGGAAATATAATATAGCACACCTCAAAAAAACATCAAATCACAACTGCCAACAGCGCATTATGACGCTGCTCGACAATATAGCACACCTCAAAAAAACATCAAATCACAACTCCCGGCGGCGTGCTCCCGACGACCAGGCCAATATAGCACACCTCAAAAAAACATCAAATCACAACTCCCTGCCCTGCTTGCGGCCGCAGTGCTGGAATATAGCACACCTCAAAAAAACATCAAATCACAAC
>JAFSTC010000044.1 GCA_017450705.1 Lentisphaeria bacterium
CCGGCGAAATACGGGCCGAGGGTTTCCTTCTTTTTGGCGATGCCGCGAATATTCAGGCGGCTCATTCCGCGTACCATGTCATCGAAGGTACCGGCATCCATGTCGAAAGATTTTGCCTTCAGTCCGATGCGGGAGAGAAGGAATTCCGGAGGGATGGACATGGTGACACCATTGAGGATCTTGAACTGCTGCGGTTCCACTGTACAGTCGGTGATCTCGCTGTTGTGGAACAGGGAGATCGTCTTCCAGTCCAGACGCCCGCCGCCCGTAGCGCAGTTTTGGAACATCACGTCGGGAAACTGCTCGCGCAATTCGGTTATCATGCGATAAAACGCCTCATAGTAACGCCAGATCAGCCCCTCGCGGTAACCACGGTACATCCGGTTGGGTTCGGGCATGATCCAGTGGTTGTGATCCAGCCGGAACATGTCAAGTTCCAGTTCCGTGATCCAGTAGGCAATGGTTTTCTTCACGTGTTCATACACTTCGGGTTGAGTGAGATCCAATGCTCTGTCCGCATTCCCGACGGGGATCGATCCGTTGCGGCGCAGACGCCAGCCCGGGTGCATTTTGAAGACTTCCGTATCTTCGCCCGCAGCCTCCGCCTCGATCCACAACCCGAACTTCATGCCGAGCGAGTGGGCAGTTTTCGCCAGGGTGCGCAATCCCCCGCCTTCCTTCATCCAGGCGCCCTCCTGCCAGTTGCCGGCAGAGGCGTACCATTTGTCGGGATCCCTCCCGAACCACCCGGCATCGATCATATACAACTCCACGCCCGCCTCTTTGGCCAACCTGATATCCTCCAGAATGTCGGCCGTGTTCTCTTCGCCCGCCAGATAGCCGCGATGGCACATCTCGACATCGTTTATCTGACCGTCCGGTGATTTCGGAACGATTTTCTCCCGAACGTGACGATGAGTCAGCTGGACGATTTCGTCATTGCCGCAGTGGAACATTCCGAAATGGACCTCGGGAGTCGTCAGGGTTTCGCCGGAGTCCAGTACGCGCAGGATATCCTCTCCGGCCAGACCGATCCGGAAGGCCAGTGACGCCACACGCCGAAGCAGCGGCGGGGCGAATATCCCGTCTATTTTATTTTGGATCTCCGTTGATTCACAATCAAGGATGAAGTGCCAGTTTCCGCCCCAGGCCAATTCGCAGACGAAGGTCTGTCCGTTGCTCAGATCGTTGGCCCAGAATGCCGGTCGTCCCCAGCCGCTTCGGCCGTGGAGCCCCCCGTCGCAAACCGTCTGACCGCAGGCAACAGGCGTGTAATAGAAGTCGCCTTCATGCGTATAGGAACAGTCGTGAGTGTAGGCAGCGCGGTATGGAGGCGTATCCGCATCGACGTGCAAGTCGACGCGATGTTTCCACAACTGCCCGGAAAATATCTCCGCTTTATAGATCGGCAAGGGTTTCCTTCCCCTGTTGACAAGGGTCAGATAGCGAACCAGAAAACCGTCGTCGGGAACAAGGGTATGGACCTCGACGGTCAGGGGGAGTTTATTGTGTTCCAGTGTGATGACTGCGTGGTCTTCGGCCAATGCGGTCACGGTCTTGAGACACAAGTTTCCCTGCATTTCATGCGGTCCGATGGTCAAACGGAAAGAATCTTTGCCCGTTTCCCAAACACGGGGTTCGACCATTTTCAGTTCCTGGCCGCAGGCATTCCAGTATTCGGTGAAGAGCCGTCCGTTTTCGAAGCGCTCGGAAAAATATGTTTGCCTGGAACAATAGTGGATGCAGTTGTTCTTCAATATCTGGATTTTCATCTCGTTTCCGTTCAGGTTTTCATCTATTCCGTTTTCGACACCCCGAAACCTACCAGTCGGTCCCCTGACCGTGGATCCAGTTCGCACATCCGCGGTTGACGTCCGTCAGTTTTGCGTTCGCCGCCCCGGTCCCGCCGGCAATGCCCTTGCCCAGACCGTCGGCGAGAAAGTAGTCCGCCTGAAACTTGCCGCGCGTCACAAGGGAAACATGACCATCGCCGAATGAGAATGTGTATTTGTCCCCGTGGACGGTATCATATTTTCCATTCCCCGTGTACGCGGGCTGAAGATAGTACAATTCGCCGATACCGAGAGCAGCGTCGTACGCATTCTTCCAGTACGAACAGAAATTAACAATGGAGATGGACGGTTTGCGAAGCCTTCGCTGGCACCAGCCGGGCCGGTATTCCTTGTTGTTGGCAGGCTGATTGCATCGTCCGATCAGGAGATTCTGCTGATATGTGCGGCGTTTTTTCTGCAACCCGGCATAGTTATAGTAGCAAGTCGTATCTCCTGTGACATTGCCGATGGGGGTGATGTTGATATTATTTCCCGGACAACTCAAAAAGGTAGGAGCCATCTTCATCGCGGTGAGAGCGGTCCTGTACCAGTAGAAGGTTGTCTTGCTTCCGGAATCCACGCCGTATTGCGTGCTCGGGATCAAATAACCTCCCTGGTCCATGCTGTAAAAATGATGCGTCATGGCAACTTGTTTCATGTTATTGCAGCAGGACATTTCACGCGCTCTTTCCCGGGCCTGCTGGAGCGCGGGCATGAGCATGGCGGCCAAGATCGCGATGATGGCGATCACGACGAGGAGCTCGATCAGAGTGAAACGACGAAGGTTGGCGGGAAGGATGTGTTTCGAAAGGCGGCTCATTCTTTTTTTCTCCTTGGGTTAAAAGAACATATTGAAAAGTTTCGGATCTTTGCTGTCGATGTTTCCGGCGGAGGCGAAATCGCAGACTCCGGTTGAAAATTCCGTTCCGTCTGCAGAACGGAACTTCGCCTTGAATCCGGCAAATGTCCCCGGCATGGATTCGGGCGTCAGCGTCACGGTCCATTTCCCTTCGGCCAGACGGGAGGGGGCAAACATCTCTTCTTCGCTGTTCCCGATCAGCTTGCTGCGGGCGAGGAGCAGAGGCCCCGCCGATACCGTGGCGTAATATCCCTTCAGCAGTTCCAGGTTTTCCGACCCCTTTCCCTCGAAATACTGTGTGCGGTGCCACTCGGGGAGTTTTTCCGGTTCGCCCGGATACGGAAAGACGGCAACGACCGGATCAAACCGGAACTCGAGATCGATCTCATGGACGCCCGCCTCAAGCATCAGATCCGTATACCCCGGGACCGCTTCCAGAGTTTTCCCTTCGTACCGGATAAAGGCATGCCCGCTCCAGGCGGGGACCCTCAGGGAAAGGGTCATCGGCCTCTCGTTTTCCGCATGGATATGAACCTTCCCCTCCGTGAGGTACGGTCCGGAAACGGCGATGCCGACCTTCCCCGCCGCGGAGGAGACCGTGTTCATGGTAAAGGGGATATACATATTTACCGCAACCCCCGACTCCGAAAGCATCGCACAGCTCTCCGCCCCGTTGACGAGCCCCCGGGGCATGTTGTTCACGCAGCAGTGATTGAACTTCATCTTCGCCTGTTCCGGAGCCGTCAGGTGATGCCCGGAACTGCGGACCGCCCGCATCCCCCAGCTGCCGTCCCTGAAGATCCCTGCGAGGAACGCGTTGAGAAACGTATGTTCGAAGGTATCCATGTAACGGGGCTTGCCCGTCAGTTCGAAAAGTTCGAAGCAGAGCCGGAGCCAGTGGACGGCGTCGCAGGGCTCCGACAGACTGTTCAGATAGACGCCGGCACGGCAGAACTGGTCGTTGTAGCCGACGCTCCCCACCCGGTTGGATTCGTATTTCAACAGAAGCTCATATATGTTCTCCGCGGACTTCAAGGCGTTTTCGTAATCGGTGAGCCGGTAATACGCCAGCAGTCCGTCGAGACAGGACATCATTTCGTAGGCCTTTGTCCAGGCGCTGGGCTCGGGATACCACTCGTCGACCGGCTTCCCGGAAAAACTGTTCCGGATGAGATTCGGAGACTGACCGTCCTCCCGTTCCCACCCGCACACGATGGCGTCCGCGAATTTCCGGAACCTCTCATTTCCCGTCTCCCGGTAAAGAATCACCACGGGCTTCAGGATGGAACAGCTGGGCATCCCCTGAAAGGTCCCCGTCCGGCGGATGTCGATCTTCTTCTCTTCCAGCGTGTCGATCAGCTGGTCCAGCAGTTTTCCGGCCGCTTCCATGATGTGGTCGTCCCCGGTCAGCTCGGCGGCTTCGATCAAGCCCCAGAGGGTGTATTTGCGGCACCAGATGTTCCACCACCAGTCGCAGGGGACTCCGAGAACTTTGACGACCTCCTCCAACGGAGCGGCGGAAAAGACGTTTTTCTCCCGGTAGGTGCTGATGCATCCGTCGCCGTCCCGAAGGGAAATCAGTTCCCATGCGGCGCTGCGGACAAAGGATCTCAGCTCCTCGTTGTGCTGATACCGGGCGACCCGGGAAGCGCCGATGACCCATTTGCCCCAAAACTCGCCCTGCCAGATGCCGATGACTTTTCGGGCATCGTCCAGTTTGTTCCGGAAGGCGTCAACGGTCTCCCGGTAGACGACATCCCGCGCCTCGGAAGAGTTGACGCGGCGGAAAAACATCCGTTCCGCCAGTTCTCCGATATCCCCCCGCAGAACGGTGTCTCCGACAGCGGGCGGAACAAATCTGTCGGTGCGTGCGTTGCGGATCTTCATGAAAAAATCATCCCCCTTGCATTTGAAATTTACCCTTGTCAATGTTAAATTATACACAAAAAAAGAGTTTTTGCAATGGATGATCCGCTGAATAAAATGTGTGATCCTATAAAATCACAGGAGAAACCTCTTTTTTCGGAGCTGGACGGCGCGGAAAACATCAACACCGACTTCGCCTGGACCCGGCGGCTGATCGATCCGTGGGGACTGCTCTTTCCCGTGGAGGGAACGGGGAATATCTCTCTGAACGATGCCGCCGTCACGGCGCCGAAGGGGGTCCTCTGCGTCTACAAGCCGGGCTACCGCTACACCTTCCGATCCTGCGGCAAGTGGCGCTATCTGTGGTTCCACTTTCCCGTTCGGGATCACATGGTCGGGCAGATGGATTTCGACGAGGTCATCCCCGGACTGGGGATGTGGGAGCCCGACCCGAAAATCCAGGAGAGGATCCTCGCCGAACTGCGGGAAGCCGTCGAGCTGGAAAAAATCCACCGGCCCGGTTGGGAGGCCCTCGCCCTGCTTCTGGTGGAAACGGTGCTCCAGCGGTTTTCCGGCGGGATCCGGCCGGGCATGAACCGGACCCGCAGCCGGATCCGGCAGATCATCCGGCTCCTGACGGGGGAACAGAATTACAAAATCGGGGAGATCGCGGAAAAGTGCGGCATAAGCGTTCCCCTGCTCTATCAGATATTCAGGAAGGAAATGGGGTGTTCCCCCCGGGAATACCGGGAACAGTTCTTCCTCCGGCAGGGGAAGAAAATGCTGCTCAACACCGATCTTTCCCTGGAAAGCATCGCCGAAGCCTGTCACATGTGCGACCGCTACTACTTTTCAAACCGGTTCAAACGGCTTTTCGGCGTCTCCCCCGCGGCGTTCCGCAAGGGAGGATAGCCGGTGACCGGCGCGGCGTTTTCCGCCCCCTTCTACTCCTCGTAGGAGCCGCGGAGATGGCGGATGACGAGGGCCTTTTCCAGCGTTTCGACGTCGAGGTCTGCGTCCGTGCGGAAAGTGAGGTCGCAGGGACGGTCCGGCAGAAGGGTGAAACTGTTGTCCGAAAACACCGCCTGTATGCCGCGGAACTCGGCAAAGACGTAGAACGCCGCCCGGTCGGCGGAAAGCTCCAGATGGAAGACCCCCTTTTCGTCCCGACGGATCCGGTGACGGAAATGGGGGACGGCAAGGTCGTACTCCTTGTACTTGGCGAGGAAGCACTCGTTGGCGCAACTCACCTGACGGCCGCCGCTCTCGCCCCGGAACTCGAGAGAAAGGAAGTCCTCCGTCGGCGTCCGGGAGAGGTCCGCAGCGGGGATCGTTTGCAAAACGGCGGCGGATCCGGCGGCGAGATCGACGGCGAAGCGCTTCTCCGACAGGACCTCCCCCGTGATCCTGCGGACGGAAAGGACGAGCTGCCCCCGGACGGGGGTGCACAAATCGTTGGCCATGCGCAGTTCGACGGTCTCGGGCGTCTTGCGGATCGCCGCGGCCATGACCGGGGCGAAAAAGCGTTTGGCGTGATAGTGGAGCTGTTTCCAGCTGCCGAAGTAGTCCAGACTGGACCATGACGCCACGGGCCAGTTGTCGTTGAGCTGCCAGTAGAGCGTGCCCATGCAGACGGGCCGGAGGGTGCGCCAGAACTCCACGCCGGTTTTCATCGCCACCGCCTGCTGGACCTGGCTCAAGTAGATGAAGTCCTCGAAGGTCGCGGGGAACCGGAAGTAGCGGGTGAACATTTCGACGATCTTCGAGTTGCCGCCCGTGTTGCGCTGATGGTGCTCCATCAGGGGCGAAGTCACGTTGCGCTGACGGCCCTGCGTGTAGAAGTCCACGGTGTTCTGCGCGGGGAAGGCCTGAAAGCCGAATTCCGAGCAGAAGCGGGGGATCACGTCGTAATAGGCTTCGAAGGGCGCGCCGCTGTGCCAGACTTTCCAGTAGTGCATGTCGCCCTTGGCGTCGTCGTCCCAGCCGCTGATGTCCGAGGGGCTGTTGCACGGGCTGGTGGGCCAGAAGGTGCGTGTCTCGTCCGCCGCCCTGACCGCCTTGCCCACCGCCTGATTGAACCTGTCGTAATTGAGCACGTAGGGCAGTTCCTTCGGACCCGCGGCGCGCAAAAAGGAGCCGCACTCGTTGTCGCCGCACCAGAGGGCGATGCACGCGTGATCCCGGAGCCGTTTGACCTGATAGGCGAGTTCCTTTTCCACCAGCCCGAGGAAGTCCGGCGTGGAGGGATACTGGGCGCAGGCGAACATGCCGTCCTGCCAGAGGAGGAGGCCCTTTTCGTCGCAGAGGTCGTAAAAGTCATCGTTTTCGTAGAGGCCGCCGCCCCAGACCCGCAGGGTGTTCATGTTGGCTTCGACCGCGTCTGAGAGCAGTCTGTCATACCGCTCTCTCGTGTAGGTCTGGGGGCGGGAATCCAGGGGGATCCAGTCCGCGCCCTTGGAGAAGACAGGGATGCCGTTGACCTCGAAATAGAGGCAGATGCCGTGCTCGTCCGGGTGGCAGACGGTTTTCAACGCCCGCAGTCCGATGCGCTTTTCGACCCGGCAGGAATCGGTCTCGACCGCAAGATCGTACAGCGGCTGGGCGCCGTACCCCGCGGGATACCACAGCCGGGGGGCCTTCACGACGAAGGAAGTTTGGACCTCGTTCACGCCCCGGCGCAGTTCGGCCGAAATGGTTTTCTCCTTGCCGTCGAAGGTGAACGTCACCTCACGGACGCCGTCGGAAGAGGCGTCGATCTCGGCCGTGACGGCAAGCTCGCACGTTCCCGGCGCATGGATCTGAGCCGTGTAAACGTGTTCGATCCTGACGCCCGCCGAGCCCTCGAGATAAACGGAACCGTACATGCCGGAGACGGGCATGCAGATGCCCCAGTCCCAACCGCCCTGACACTGGATCTTGCGGGCGAGATTGAGGTCGGGCATATGCCGGTAGTAACTTTTGGCGCCGATCTTGAATTCGGACTTTTCCTCCTCGGCCGACGTGTATTTTTCGACGGCGGTGATGACGGCCTCGATGGTGTTTTCCCCCTCGCGCAGAAAGGCTTTCACGTCCTCGCGGAGGCGCAGGAACATGTCGCGGCTCCGGGCGGCGGTCCGCCCGTTGATGCGGACTTCCCCCACGGTATCGAGGGAATCGATGTTGAGCCAAACACGCCCTTGCTCGAGAAAAGCGCGGTCGACCTGGAATGTCCGGGTCCACGTCCAGTCGTACTGCCGCACCCACTGGATGTCGTTTTCGTTGAACCCGACATTTGGATCGGCCGCGAGCCCCGCGTCGATGAGCGCAGAGCAGTTGTCGCCGGGGATCCGCGCCGGGATCGCCCCGAAACCCGGTTTATCGCACGTCAAAGACCAGACACCGGAAAGATCGATTTTCGCCATGATGAAATATTCCTTGTTTTTGCTGCCGCGAAACTAATATACTCCGACATCTCCTCCGCCGCAAGGACGGGGCGTCCCGAAAAATTTTGCGGAAATTCCCCCGGTCACGCGCCTGAGGTTTCGAGGCGCTCTTTCAAAAGACTCCAGGGCAGTTCTTTGGGGACGAGCCCCTTCTGCACGCACAGCGCGGCGGCGGCCCCGGCGGCTTCGCCGGTCAGGGCGGCGGCGGGAATGACGCGGAACATCTCCCACGCGTAGCCGCTTGCGCCGATGCAGCGCCCCGCGGCGAGGACGCCGTCGAGATCTTTCGGGACGAGCGCTTCGTAAGGCGCCTGCCACACGGGCCCGGGACGGATCCAGTCGCCGACCGTGCCGACGGCGTGGTCGAACGGTCTCCCCGCGTCGCCGTCGCCGAGGTTGTACAGCGCGTCGATGCGGGCGACTTTGCGGATCTGCGGCATGGCCGGCAGATGCACCGGGTAATTGCTTCTGCGTCCGGCGCGGTCGAACTGGTCGTAATGACTGCGGATCATCCGCCACGACCGGCGGACGAACTCCGTGACCGCCCGGCCGTCGCAGGGCGGTTCGGAAGCGTATTCGGACGTATGCTTGCCGAAAACCCGGACGTGCAGAGACTCGGTGAAGGGGAAAAACGAGGGATCGGAGGCCATCTCCATGATCCACGGCGTGTTGTGGTTGCCTTCCGAAAGCACCCGTGCTCCGGCAAGCTTCGCCAGCTGCGCACAGCCGGTGGCGTCGACGAAGCACTTGCCGCCGATCCAGACCCGGCCCGAAAGATCGGCGGTCTCCACGGCGGCGACGCGGCGGCCCTCTTTGCGCACGCCGACGATCAGGGTGTCGAGCAAAAGATCGACGCCGGACTCCTCCAGCATCTTGTCGAGCGTCAGCGTGAACCCCGCCGGGGAGAAACAGCACTGGCAGCGGTCTCCGGCGATCCCGGGATCGCCGCCCGCGGGGCCGCCCCACCGCTCCGGCACTTCGAAGGGGCCGTACTCCACGCAGCGCCTGAACATTTCTTCGGCGAGGCCGAAAGTAACTTGCTTCCCCTTGCCGTCGCACAGGGGGAGGTAGATGTAGATCAGCCCCGACGTGGCCAGTCCGCCCAGCAGACATTGTTTTTCGATGAGGGCGGTGCGAAATCCCGCCCGCGCGGCGGTCACGGCGGCGGCCACGCCCGCGACGCCCCCGCCGCAGACGACGATATCGTAAAAGACTTCCTTCATTTTTCCGATCTCATTTCAAAAGTTCCCAGCGGCAGGCCCGCTTCGTTCACCAGATTCCCGAGGCGGCAGCAGTCGTACATATATCTCGCGGCAACGGGCTCGGGGACCTCCGGCGCGGTGAGGGACAGGATCGCGCCCTCCGCCCGGACCCGGGCGGGAAAGAACTTCCCGTCGGAGCCCGCGATCTCGAAATTCGGGATCTCTTTCCCGTCCAAAGTCTTCCACGCCTTGACATGATCGAAGGCAAGACGCAGGGCGCTTCCCTCGCGTTTCCCCGAACGGAACCGGGGGAAGTCCGCGGGAACGTCTCTGCCGTAATCGTATTTGAGCGCCAGATCCGCCAGCCGAAGACCGACGGGCTCCTTGTTCGCCGGATGGATGTTTTTCAGATCGCCGACGTCATTGATGACGGCGAGCTTCACGGCAGACGGGTTGCGGTCGGCGAACTCCTGCTGGGCCAGCCAGATGCCCACGTGGTTCCGGGCCGCCGCACCGGTGCGTTTCAGCGGCGCGATCTGCACCGCGTAGAACTTCATCCCGGGAGCGGCAAAGGCCTTCTTCCAGCCGTCGAAGAGGGCCTGCTGCTTGAGGAGATATTCCTTTTGCGTGTCGTACCAGACGTTGGAGCACCCCTGATACCAGACGACGCCCCGGAACGCATAGGGCGTCAGCGGATGGATCGCCCCGTTGTACAACACATGGGGCCGGTTCTGCGGCCAGTCCTTGGGACTTTTGCTCTTGGGATCGGGCGCTTTTCCGAACCGCTCCGCGAGGCTTTTTTTCAGTTCCGGATATGCGTCGTAAGCGCCTGCGGGCGTCCACGGTTCGATCATGGTCCCGCCCCGGTGGGCGCAGAGCAGTCCCACGGGGACGCCCAGTTCCCTGTACAGTTTTCTTCCGAAATAAAAGGCGACTGCCGAGAGCCCGCCCGCGTTTTTCGGCGTCAGCGCCTGCCATTTGGCCTTGAAGCTCTCCTGCGGAGCCGCGGCAGGAACGCCGTCGACTTTCAGGACGCGTATCCCGGGGAAATCGCTTTCGGCCGCCGTTTCCCTGCCGTTCAGCGAGCGGGCAAGCTGCCAGTGCATGTTGGACTGGCCCGAACAGAGCCACACCTCGCCCACGAGAACGTCGTCCAGTTTCAGGCTCTTCTTCTCTCCCGAAAGGATCATGCTCCGGGGCGTCCCCGAGGCCGCGAGGGGGGCAAGTTCCAGACGCCAGCGCCCGTCCTCTCCCGCCCGGCCGGAAACCTTCTGGCCGGCAAACGCCAGCGTGAGCCGCTCCCCCGGAGCCGCCCTGCCGCTGACGGCAAGAGCCCGGCCCTGCTGGAGCACCATGTGACTCTGGAACACGGCGTCGAACTCCAGCGCGCCGCCGCAGAGGGCGAAGGAAAGGGCGGCAAGGATCATCGTTTTTTTCATGGCGAAAAGATCCTTATTTTTCGAAGAGGAGAAGCCGGTAGGGCCCGGCGTCCATGCCGCCCGCGACGCCGGGGGTGACGGCAAGATAATAGGACACGCCCGGTCGGGCTTCCGTCGTCTTGTCGAAGACGACCAGACTGAACCGGACGGCCCGTCCGCCATGAGGAGATATCCCGGACTCCCGCCACGGCAGGGCCAGCTCGTAGAACGTCTCATTGCCTTTGCGGGTGACGCGGGCGGGATGATTCAGCAGGCCCGGCCGCCCGAGGAAACGGCGGTACTCCACCCCTTTCGGGGTCAGAGCCAAACCGTAATTGAGTTCGCTGATGTACTCTTTGACCTCCGCCCGGCGGGAGCGGACCGCGGCGGGCGCGATATCCCGGTCGGAGAGGACCCACTGGATGGAATCCCCTTCCCACAGATACCCGTTCGCGACCTTGTTGATGTGCTCCGGATCGTCGGCTTTGACGGCGATGTAGAGATTTTCGTCGTCATATCCGAGAAAGTAATCGGCGGCGAAATCATGCCCTTTGGGGTTGAGACTCGTCTTGAAATAGGCCAGTTCCGGCTGGAGCGCCGATTTGGGATAAACGTCATGAGGCACCCGCAGTCTGTTGAGGGAGAGCCCCTCGAGCCACGCGCCCGTTCCGTCGAAGACCGGCTTCTTTTTGAGCCGCTTCACGCAAATGAACGTATCGTCCCGGGGGATCACGCTCTTCTGTCCGCCGGAAACCAGTTCGAGTTTCCCGCGGACGGGGACCCGGATCGTGCTGACGCCGGGGGCCGCCTTGCCGGAAAAGAGGACCTTGCCGTCACCCGTGACCACGGCGTCCACGGGAGAACCGCCCGGATTTTTGACGAACACGGTCATGGTCTCCCCGTCATGACGTTTGGCAAACCCTTCCAGCGCGGCGGGAGCCGCCGCATGAAGAACCTTTTCGAGGGCCGCGGCCAGTTCGGCGGGAGGCACGGCGCACGCAAGATAAACGGGCGCGGGGGAGAGCTGGACCGTATTTTTCCCGGGGGCGAGCGGAGTTTCCGCGCCGACCATGTCGGTGAGCAGAGCTCCCTGCGGCAGATCGAGGGCGATCGTCGTTTTCGCCTCGGTGTTCCAAAGGGCGGCCAGCGTTTTGCCGTCGGCTTTGGTGAAGACGCAGGCATAGTTCATGCCGGAAACGATCTTCTTTTCGAACTTGGCAAAGGCCAGAAGTCTCGCCGCCGTGGCGTAGGCCGCGCCTCCCGGCAGGGGAACATCGTAAATCTCCTTGCCGAAGAGAACGGGTTTCCAGACGGTCGTCATGAGGACGCCGTCGTCCCTGATCTTGCGCAGATCTCTTCCGCGCCAAGCGGGCATGTGCAGTTCCAGACAGAGGACGGGGGCGGTCCGGGTGAGGATGATGGTCCGCGTCGTCAGTTCGGCCTGGACCGCGGCCAGTCCCCGGTCATAGGGCGCGCCGTAATGGATGGCGTAGCCGGTCTCGTCGTTTTTGATGTATTTCCCCTTCCCCATGTTCTCGGAGAGTTCGGAGGCCTCCTTGTAGAACGAGAGAAGTGTGCTCTCCGGGACGGAATACCCGCCCAGCGTCATATTCCAG
>JAFSTC010000045.1 GCA_017450705.1 Lentisphaeria bacterium
CCCCTCCTTTTGTTCCTTCCCGCGGCGAGCGCGGATCTCGGGGTAATTCCCTTCTGAAGTTGCGCGCCTGCGTTCGGCCGGGCGATGCCCGGCCTCACTCGCGGCTTACTGCTCGACCTACGTTCATCTGCGCTCAAATACTTGAGCGCATCCGGCTGCCCTTCGGTTGCCGGTTCATTCACATTCGGTCTGCGCGCTCGCGGGCGACCCGCTCGCGTCCCGTGGGCAAAGTGTGCCGTTGAGACGTTCTTGTTCCGTCACCTACCCGCATGGGGGAACAGAGCCTTTTTTTTATTTCGCCCAGCTTTGGAGTTGCGCGATCTCTTCGGGCCACAGGTCGGGATCGACCGTTTCGAGAATGAGCGGGATGCCGTCGAAACGGGGATCCTTCATCAGGCGCTCGAAAACGCCCCAGCCCAAAGTCCCCTGCCCCAGACTTTCGTGGCGGTCCAAGTGACTGCCCGCGCCCGCCTTTGCGTCGTTGAGGTGCATCCCCTTCAGATACCGGAACCCGATCAGCCGGTCGAAATCGCGCCAGACCTTGTCGAAAGAATCGGGCGAGACAAAATCGTACCCGGCGGCGAAGGCGTGGCAGGTGTCGATGCAGACGCCCACCCGGTCGGGCAGACCCACCTGTTCCAGCATGTCGGCAAGTTGTTCGAAACTGTATCCCATGTTGCTCCCCTGCCCCGCCGTGTTTTCGAAGACCGCGGTGACGCCGGGAACGCGCTCCAGAGCCTCGCGGACGCTGGAAGCGATGATGGAGATATCCTCCTTCTCGTCCACCAGGCGCAGATGACTGCCGGGGTGGAAATTCATCCGGTCAAGCCCCAGCGCGGCGCAGCGCTCCAATTCGTCGACGAAGGCCTCGACGCTCTGGCGGCGCTTGTCGGGATCCGGCTGGCCCAGATTGATGAGATACCCGTCGTGGGGCAGGATCGTGCCCGGCGCGTACCCGCATTCGGAACAGTTCTTTTTGAACCGCGCGACGGACTCCTCCGAAAGCGGCGGCGCGCTCCACTGACGCTGATTTTTGACGAACAGCGCAAAGGCCGTCGCCCCGATGGCCCGGGCGTTCAGCGGCGCGTTCTCCACGCCGCCCTGAGCGCTCACGTGCGCTCCGATATACTTTTTCATACAAACTCCCCCCTTATGATTATTCTTCCGTCAAGTTGTCTTTTCTTCGGCGCAGAAGGTTTTGAACTGGCATCCGGCGCAGACGCTTCCCCGCGTCGGCGGAAAGTCGGCGATGGTGACGAAGCCCTCCATCTCGGCCTCCTTCATGGCGCTGATGGTGAGGCGGATCTCTTCGAGACTTGCGCTGACGGAGGGCAGCGCATCCAGTTCCCGCAGCTGGAACTCCCCGTCGAGATAGAGTGACTTGACCCGGGCGGGATCCCGCCCCAAATCATTGTACGCCCACATTCTGTGGAGACAGGAGATCAACTCGCCGTCGTCGTCGGTCGCGTTGCTCTCGAGGACCCACAGCTCGCCGTGCCTGACCAGCGCCAGCACCGGGACGAAGTAGCAGTCCAGCTCCATGAACTTCACCCGCTGGGGACGGTCGACCGGACGGCGGTCGTACGCGGGAACGAGGTCGATCCTGTTCCAGAAATTTTCCTCCGTCCGGAGCGCGGCGCAGCGGACCTCCTCCGCGAGGCGGTCGGCCAGCTCTTTGACATTCCCGCTCCCGCGGTCGATCCCCTCGACGAGCAGCGGCGCCGTCTCGCCGTAAAGCAGCATGTCGTTCACATCGCGCCTGAGACGCGAAACGGCCCGCTGGACAAGAGAGCCGTGTTCCGAACTTGAAAACGCCTCGTGCAAAGTCTGACACAGCACGATCCGGACGAACGACCGGGGCGTCACGCGCCTGTCGAGGGCGAAGGCCCGGCGGCACAGGGCGTCGTCACAGCCCCGGCGCCCCAGCCGGGAAGCAATGTAGTGGAGAAAATACCTGCGGCGGCACTGACGCCAGTACCGCCGTCTGCGGCAGCTCCAGAAAAAGGGAAGGCTTCTGATCTCTTCGGGCGTCACCAGAGCCCCTCCGGGAAGACCGTCTCGATCTGCGAGGACTCCGCCCAGCCGTCCCGGCCGTTGATCTTGATGCGGCTCCAGCCGTCCCGGGACTCGATGACGCGGGCGGATCCGCCGCCGGGCAGCGTCGTTTCGACCTTGCCGCCCGCGACGGGAAGGCGCCGCAGTTTCAGCGACTTTGCGACCACCACGGCGTTGCCGCGGCTGTAGGGACCCGCCATCTGACTTGAGGCCGCGGCGGCAAAGAGCAGAAGAAGCGCAAAAGATATGCCGCAGGCCCAGTACCGCCAGGAGGGACCGCCGAAGACGCCCCATCCCGCAAGGATGAGCAGGACCGCGGCCGCGACGGAAGCAAGAAAAATGTACTGGTCGGGCCGGATCCTGTCGCGGCACCACACCAGAAGCTCGCCGGGCGTCGCTGTGGAGCCGACCTCGGGCTGCATCAGTTTCCGGTTGACGAGATTGAGATTTTCCAGCGTCTCGGCGTCCCACGGGGCCAGAAGCAGGGCGCGCATGAAGCAGAGCCGCGCGCGGGGCAGATCGTTTTTCATGAAATAGACGCTTCCCAGATTGTAGAGCGCGTTGGCCGACCATTTATCCCGGGTGACGAACCTTGCGTACTCCCTCTCGGCCTGTGCGTAATCACCCTTGTCGAAAGCGCTGTTGAAATCGGCCTGAAGAACAAAAGCCGACAGCGTCAGGAGGACGACGCCGTAACGCTTCAGCGCCCGGAGGAGACTGCGAATCCGCGCCGGGGTGGGTTTTCCCTCATCCGCTGCGGCGCCGGGGGCGAAGCCGGAAGCGTTCAGCGCCCGGAGCCACGCCGCAAGTTCCCGGTCATCGACCTTCTCCGCCAGTTCCTCCGGCGTGGCGCCGGGGGACAAGCCCATGGATTCGGCCAGAAACGGCACGGCCGTTTCGCGGACCTTCTCCGGCGAAAAATCCGCCTCCTTCAGCGCGGAAACGACGGCTTTGCGCTGATGGTGCAATTCATTTTTTCTGCGGAAGGAAACATCGGTCCTTTCCCGCTCCCGGCGCAGGACGCGCAGTCTCAGGAAAAGTCCACCCGCGATCCCGGCGGCCAGCGCGAGAACGATCCCCGCCAGCTGGTTGCGCAGCAGGGGCAGTTCGACGGCGCGCCCGGGCGCGTTTTTCTGGTAAAAAAGCTCCTGACGCTCCGGTGCGGGAGCTTTTTTCTCCGGTTCGACGGCGGGGGCCTTCTTCTCCTGCTCGGCGGCCGCGGGCGAGACCGCGGTCACGGCGGGAACGGTATTTCCGGGGGAGACCGGCAGAAGCAATTCCCGGCGGCAGACGACGTAACGCCCGGCCGCGGGATCGAACACGGCAAACGCGGGCGTCAGCTTTTTCTCCCCCGTTTCGAGAGGGATGAGCGCGTATTTGATCTCGATCCTGTCGGGATGGCGCTTGACTTCTGGCGGGTAGACGCGGAATCCGGCAAGGCTCAGCGAGGGCGCCTCCAGCGTCTCGCCCCGTCCGCCGCCTGTGAGGGTCACGACCAGCTCCACGGGTTCCCCGACTCTTGCGGAGGCGCTGCCGAGTTTCACGTCGAGACGCCACGGACCCACGAGTTTCAGAAAATCGGCGCCTTCGGGCGGCGGCGGCAGCGGCAGGACATTGAGTTTGCCGCCCTCGAATTTGAAGTCGATCCGCCGGGGGACCACACGGGCGGAGGAGGAGGCAAAGAAGCCGTCGAAAAAGTCATCGTCGAACATGCTCCGCGGCGTCCGACTCCGGCTGCGGTGGACAATCCCCAGCGTCGCCGAAGCTTCGGGCGAGACCGTCTCGGGCTTCAGTCCGCGGAAGGCGGTTTGGAAAACGATCTCGGTGCACTCCTGATTGCCCACCACCCGCCGCCGCTCGACGGGCGGCGCAAAGAAGCGGCTCCGCGGATTGCTTTTGGAGAAATCGGAGAGTACGCCGCTGCCCAGCCCGGTGATCTCGGGATAGGAGAGTTCCCGCACTTCCAGCCCCGCGGGGATGAAAAGCGAGAGGACGAGGGGGATCTCCTCCCCGGCGTAGAAATCCCGGCCTCTGACGGGCACGGTCATGACGCCCGACGGCTCGGGCGCGGCAAGATCCGGACTTGCGGCCCGGTCGGACGACGACAGGACCTTGATGACCAGCTCCCGTGTCCGGGCGGTCTCCCTGCCGCAGGTGACGGTGAAAGAGGGAACGGTGATGACCCCCGGCTTCTCCGTCATGATCGGGATCGTCCGGCGAACGGATACGCTGACGGCGCCGTTGACGAAGCTGGTCTGCGTGCTGGAGGAAATGTAATTGCGCAGCCACCGCCCGCCTGCGATCTCGGGAAGACTGAACTGCAGTGAGCCGCTTTTGTTGGAGATGAGGATGACCTCCACAGGTTCCCCCGCCGTCACCACGGCGGGGCGGAAGATCGTCTCGATCTCGAACTTCTCCGCAAAGACCGCCAGCGGCAGAAGAAACAACGTCAGAAAAAACTTTTTCATTTGCGCATCACCAATCCTTCTGCACGGGAGCCCGGCGCATGCGGCGCATGTTCATCAACTGCTCCCGGCGCTGTTTTTCCTCGTCGTTGAGCATTTTGAGCAGCTGCTCGGCCGTCTTTCCGTCGGTTTTCTCCTGCTTCTCCCCCTCCCCCTGTTGGGGCTGGGCAGGCAATTTTTCGGGCATTTTGCCCTTTTCGTCTTTGTTTTTTCCGTCCTTTTTCTTCTCCTGCTGAGAACCCTCTTTTTTCTGCTCCTTCTTGTCGGCGTTTTCTCCGCCGAGGGCCTTGTATGCCGCGTCGAGGTGCTTCTGCTTTTTCTCCTTGTCGGTCTCCTGCCGGGCCTTGTCCAGTTCCTCACGGGCCTTCTTCGCCTGTTCGCTCAGGCGGTCCTGTTTGAGTTCGTCGGCTTTTTTCCGCAGGTCCTGAGAACTTTGCCGCGCCTGATCGATCGCCTGATCGACGGACTGCCGCTCCTGCTGTTTGTTCTGCTGCTGGTTCTGCTGCTGGTTCTGCTGCTGGTTCTGCTTCCGGTTCTGCTGATCCTTCCGGTTCTGCTGATCCTTCCGGTCCTGCTGCTGGTTTTTCTGCTGGTTTTTCTGCTGGTTCTGCTGCTGGTTCTGCTGCTGGTTCTGCTGTTTTTTCTGCTGGTTTTTGTCCCTTGCGTTTTTGGCGTCCTGCCGGGCTTTTTCCTGCTGTTTTTTCAGATCTTCGATCTGCTTCTTGAGTTCTTCGATCTTTTTCCGGTCGGCGTGGAGCTGCTGAAGATTTCCGGCGGCCTCGGCGTGGAACTCCCGAGCTTCTCCGATGGAAAGGGCCCGGGCGTAAAGCTCCTCCGCCTCGTCGAGCCTTTTTTTCGCCTCCTTGAGTTTTTCCAGCGCCGGATCGAGCTGCTGGGCCTGAAGCTGAGAACGGGCGCCGGTCACGACCGCGCGGCCGCCCATGTGCACGCCCGTTCCGATGTTGAAAAGCGAACGGGCCTGAAGACCGGAACGGTTCTCCGATCTTTTCAAAACTTCCTCGTAAAGCCGCACGGCGTCCCCGTTCCCCTTCAGCTGACGCTCGCGGGCAAGATTGTAAAGCTCCTCCGGAGTATCGGGCAGTTTCTCCTCCTGCCGGACCGCCGGAACAGCCTGCCGGTCGGCCGCGGGATTTTCCGCCGCGCCGCAAACCAGCAGCGCGGGAAGCAGAAAGATCACCATGTGTCTTGCCATCGGCCGCTCGGAAATGACGAGATACAAAAGCAGGACGGCGGCGGCAGCGATCAGTGCCAGAGGGAATTTTTCTACGGGGATAGTCCTCACGCCGGAAGACTGCTCCGCCGTGGAGAGCGCGCGGATCCTGCGCTGGAGCGCGGCAAGTCCGGTGTCCGTAACGGTGCTGCGCACGTACATGCCGCCCGTCGCCTCGGCGGACCGGATGAGTTTCGACTCGGCCAGTTTCGTGACGATGAGCTTGCCGCTGCCGTCCCGGCGGAATCCGCCGCTGCCGTCGGGCACGGGGGCTCCCGCCTGCGGGTCACCCAGACCGACGATGAAAAGCGGCGTATGGCGCTTTTTGAGCTCTGCAAGAATTCGGGCGCTGTCGCCCTCAAGTTCGTCTCCGTCTGTGAAGAGCACGATGGCCCGGTTGGAGCCGCCGGCGGCTTTGAACGCCCGGGACGCGGCCAGAAGCGCCTGTTCCAGATTGGTCCCGCCGACGGGCACGAGATCGGGAGAAAGTTCGTCGATGTACTGCTCGAAGGCCACAGGATCCGATGTCAGCGGACACACCGTGTAGGCGGTCCCGGCAAAGGCGACCAGCCCGAAACGATCCTGCGGATCGCCCTTGACAAGCTCCCGCAGAATGAATTTGGCATGGGCGAGGCGCGAGGGGGCGATGTCCGTCGCAAGCATGCTCTTGGAAACATCGAAGAGCACCATGATGTCCCGTCCGGGCTGGGAATAGGGAACCATGCGGCTGGTCCAGTACGGACGGGCCGCCGCCGCGGCAAGAAACAGAAGGACGACGAGAAGCAGAAAGAGCCTGAATTTTCTGAGCCCTTTCGAGAGGATCACGGCATCGGGATCCTCCGCCGCGCTCCCCAGGAGAAGTTTGAGCTGTTCTCTCCTTTTTCTCCCCGCGCGGCACGCCAGAACGACGACGAGCACGACGACGGGGATCATCCACCAGAAATATTGTGGATCGTTGAAAGTCATGACAAGAGCCTCCTCATTTTCCGGAACTTACTCCCGGCCGGAAACCGAATTCCGGAGCCTTTTCCTCTGAGAGAAACAATATACTCAGTTTCCGGAAAAAATCAAGTCTCTACTCATACCGGAGCGCTTCGATGGGATCCAGCTTCGAGGCCTTCCACGCGGGGTAAAAACCGAAAATGACGCCAACCGCGGCGGAGACGATCACTGCGGACACGACGGCGCCGGGACTGGACTCGATGGGCCAGTTCAGCTGGCTTTCGACCAGCAGGGCCGCACCGTGCCCGAGAATGATCCCCGTGAAACCGCCCACGAGGCAGAGGACGATGGACTCGATGAGGAACTGTTTGAGGATATCCCGGGATCTTGCGCCGACAGCCATGCGCAGCCCGATCTCCCGGGTCCTCTCCGTGACCGAGACCAGCATGATGTTCATGATGCCGACGCCCCCGACGACGAGAGAGATCAGCGCCACGACCAGCAGCAGATTGGTCATCACCGTGGAGGTGTTGTTCAGCATCTTCATGAAATCCGCCGAATTGCGGATCCGGAAATCGTCCTCCTGACTGGCCTTGAGCCGGTGGCGTTCGCGCAGCAGGCGTGTGACCTCGCGCACCGCGTCGGACACCTTGTCGGGCGACACGGCGGAAAAGAGGATCTGATCGATGTAGGTGAAACGCGGGACCAGCAGTTTGTCTTTGGTCAGACTGCTGTCCTGCTCCGGGTAAAGCGCGACGCCGGAACCGGAAAAGAGTTCTCCGGGGGTCGACGCAGCCGTCCGGGAGGTGCTCGTCGCCGATCCGCTGCGGCGGCCCGTGACGCGCATGCGGACGGCCGTCCAGGGCGCGAGGACGACGTCGTCCTCATCCATGCCCATCATATTGGCGCCTTTCGTCTTCAGAACGCCGATGACTTTGAATGTGGAATTGCGGATCCTCATTTCGCAGTCGAGCGGCGATCTGCCGCCGAAAAGCTCCCTGACGATGGTGCTGCCCACGAGGCACACCCGGGCGTTGCGCTCCACCTCGCGCTCGGAGAAGAAACGCCCCTCCTCCAGCTCCCAGTTGCGGATCTTCATGTAGTCGGGACTCACGCCGTACATCTGCGAGGGGACCCAGTTGTTGTTGCCGAAGATCACCTGGATGCTCCCGGCACGCACGATGGGCGAATAATGGGCCACCGAAGGACACTCCCGGCCGATGGCTTCGGCGTCCGCCGGGGTCAGGGACACCGCCGTCCCCGCTCCCTGGCTCACGCCTCCGGGCCGCATCCAGCCCGGCAGAACGAGAACGGAGTTGGCCCCCATCTTCTCGATGGAACGCCGGATGGACGTGGAGGAGCCGTTGCCGATCTCCATCATCGTGATGACCGCGGCGATGCCGATGACGATGCCGAGGGTCGTCAAAAGCGCCCGGGAGGGATTTCTCATCAGCGCCCGGAGGGCGACTTTCACCGTGTTCCACAAACTCATTTTCCGCCCTCCTTCCCGTTCAGGTAGTCCTCTTTGATCTCGCCGTCGGAGATGCGCACCACCCGCCGGGCGAAGGCGGCGATCTCGAGCGAATGCGTCACCAGGATCACAGTGATGCCCTGGGCGTTCAGGCTTCCGAACATCGCCATGACCTCCTCGCTGGTATGGGAATCGAGGTTGCCGGTAGGTTCGTCCGCGAAGAGGACCGGCGGATGATTGATGAGCGCCCGGGCGATGGCGACGCGCTGCTGCTGCCCGCCCGAGAGCTGCGAGGGATAGTGACCGACCCTGTCGGCCAGACCGACCTTTTCCAGCGCGGCCAGCCCCCGTTTGCGGCACTCTTTGGCGCTCAAGTCGCCGGCGGTGTAAGAGAGGGGCATGATGACGTTCTCGAGGGCGCTCGTCCGGGGCAGAAGATTGAAGCTTTGGAAAACGAATCCGATCTTTCTGTTCCTGACGACCGCGCGACGGTCCCCGGAAGCGCGGCCCAGTTCCTCACCCTCGAAAAAGTAGTCGCCCGCCGTCTGACGGTCAAGACAGCCGAGGATGTTCATCAGGGTGCTCTTGCCCGAGCCCGAAGCGCCCATGAGCGCCACGTAATCCCCCTTGTCGATGTCCAGGGTGATGCCCTTCAGGACGGGAACGTCCATCTCGCCGAGGAAATAGGTTTTGGTGATGTTGCGCAGTTCGATAAGCGGCATTTGCAGAAGTTCTCCGGAAAAAAATCACCGTCCTGCGCGGGCGCGGTTCTGGTTGCGGTTGCCGCGGCGGGGCGGCTGCGGCAGGAAGGGACTGCGCTGGGCGCTGCCGCCCGGTCCCGGCGCAGCGGCGATCTCCGACTGCCCGTTGACGACGACGGTGCCCTCTTTGACGTCGCCGGAGAGGATCTGGCTCGAGATCCCGGTATTGAGTCCGGTCTTGACGTACACGGGTTTGAGAAGCCCCTTCCCGGCGGGGACCCACAGTCTGCGGGAACGGTCGGTCCGCTCCTGCTCGAGCTCCTTGCGGTACGCGGGCGCGACGGAGTTGACGTCGGGCGTGTAGCGGAACGCTGCGTTGGAGACGATCAGGACGTTTTTGCACTCCGCCCGTACGAACTTGACATTGGCCGTCAGGTACGGAAGAAGCTTCCCGTCGGCATTGTCGGTGGTCACCTCGACCACGTAGGTCACCACGTTCTGTGACATGGTGGCGTTGAGCCGGATCTTGTGGACCTGTCCGACGAACTCCGCGTCGGGATAGGCGTCCACCGAGAAGATCACCTTCATCCCCGGCTTGATGCTGCCGATGTCGGCCTCGTTGACGGAGACCCAGACCTGCATTTTGCGCAGATCGGTGGCGATCAGGAAGATGCTGGATGCGCTCATGCTGGAGACGAGCGTCTGCCCCACGCTGACTCTTCTGTCGATGATGATGCCGTCCACGGGGGAAGTGATGACGCAGTAACTCAAATTCCGTTTGGCTTTCACCAGCGCGGCTTCGGCGACCTGAAGCTGGGCTTCAGCCTGCTTCAGCTGGGCTTCGGAAACGGCCAGATCGGCCTTGGCGGAGAGAAAGGCCGCCTGATTGGTGTCGTAGTCGCTCTTCGAAAGCGCGCCCTTGGGATGGAGCTCCTTGGCCCGGTTCCAGTTGAGGGTGGCCAGAACGAGTTTCGCGTTGGACTGCTGGATGCTGGCCTTGGCGCTCAAAATGGCGACTTCGGCCTTGGCTTTGCCCGCCTCGGCTTCCCGCAGTTCCGCCTCGTACAGGACCTCGTCGATGCGGGCGAGGACCATGCCCTTCTTCACCCGGGAACCGTAATCCACCGTTTTGCCGTCGACATCCGTTCCGAAGGCCATGATCTTGCCCGTCACCTGGGCACCCACGTTGACCAGTTCCTCAGGCTCCACGGTCCCGGAAGAACTGATGACGCTCATCAGGTCGCCCTTTTCGATGACCTCGGTGCGGAACTGGACGGCGTTTTCCGGTTTCGCGAATTTGCGGTACCCGAACCAGACTCCCGCGGCGACCGCAAGGATCACCGCAACTGCGATCAGTTTCGAAACGATCTTCATATATGTGCTTTCCTTCCTGAAAAGTTCCTCGAAATCACAGCGGCCTTTCCTGCCGCTCTCCTCGGTCCGTATAACGCGTTCCGCGGGGTGATTATTTTATAAACTATACTGAAACGGGGATTTTTTCAAGGTTTTCCGGTGTTTTTCCTCCGCTTTTTTTCGCGGAAAAGATTGTATTTGCGCCCCGGACGTGGAATATTAATAGCATGACGGAAAGGGATGACATCTTGCGTCTGGATGACGCCGGACTCTCCGCTCTCTGCAAATTGGAGTTCTTCAAAGGCACCGGTCCCGGCGGCCAGAAGCGCAACAAAACGTCGAGCGCGGTGCGGGTCCTTCTGCCGGGATTCGACGTCGCGGCGACGGACTGCACCGAGCGCAGCCAGACGCGGAACCGCGCCAACGCCCTGCGGAAACTCAGGTTTGAACTCGCCATGACCCGCCGGGTCTCCCCCGCCCTGCCCCCGGACAGACCGGCCTGCGCCCTGACCAGCCCGGATTATCCGCTGTGGCTGGCCCGCGTTCTCGATGCCTTTGCCGAAAACGATTTCGATTACCGGAAAACGGCCGCGCATCTGGGCGTTTCCGCGTCTTCGCTCGTAAAGAACTTTTTCCGGGACCCCGGTCTCTGGCAGAGACTGCAGGAAGAACTGGCCTCCCGGGGACTGCCGCCTCTGAAAGCGCCGAGATAACGGGAGTAAGCCTCATGTCAGCAACGCTTGTCAGGTACATCATCCGCCGCACGGAATACTCCGTTCTCATCATCGCCGGCGTGGTCTTTTTCACCTTCGTCCTCTTCAATCTGTGCAGCGGCGACCCCGCCGCGGCGGTCCTCGGGAAAAACGCAAGACCCGAGGAGATCGAATCCCTGAGAAGGGAACTGGGGAGCGATCTGCCCCTGCTCTTCGGCCGAAAATGCCGCACGGAGGCCTTTCCCGCATGGCAGGGCGATTCGGCGGCGATCCGCATCAAGAGGAACTTCCCCGCCGAAAAGGGCGTCGCCGTGATCCGCTGCAAAAGATCGGGACGCCGGGAACTGCCAATCGACGGGAAAACCTGGGAGATCCGCTTCTCGGCGCCCCCCGGCGACCGGGTCGTGAGCGCGGAGTTCTTCCGGTTCCAGCGCTCCCCCTTCAATTCCCAGTTCCTCCGCGCCGTCAAAGAGATCCTGACACTGGACTTCGGACGGACCGTCACCACCCGGGAAAGGATCGGCGACATCTTCAAACGCAGCGTGGGCCCCTCGCTCATGCTGATGCTCCCCGTTTTCCTGGGAGAATTGAGCCTCGGTGTCTTCCTCGCCCTGGTCGCCACGGCTTTCCGCAACCGGCTCCCGGACAGGCTGCTGGTGCTGATCTCCGTCGCCGGCATGAGTTTGAGCTATCTGACCGCGATCATCCTCGGCCAGTGGTTTCTCGGGTATTACCTCGAGCTCTTCCCCATCTGGGGCTTCGGCAGCGTGACGGACCTCGGATTGCCCGTCACCATCGGCATCCTGTGCGGGACTGGGACCAATGTCCGGTTTTTCAGGACGGTCTTCTCCGACGAACTCCGCAGGGAATACCTGAGGACCGCCGCCGCAAAAGGCGCCTCCCCCGCCAGGATCTACGGGCGGCACCTGCTGCGCAACGGGGCCATCCAGATCATCACACGGGCAGGCGCTTCCCTGCCCTTCCTCTTCACCGGCAGTCTGTTACTTGAGTCCTTTTTCGGCATCCCCGGACTGGGATTCGCGGGCGTGGACGCCCTGTACAACTCGGATATCCAGCTCCTCAAGGCGCTGGTCGTCTTCAGCTCGTTCCTCTTCGTCGTCATCAACCTCTTGACCGACCTTGCCTATGCATGGGCCGATCCCCGGATCCGGCTGGAGTGAACACATCATGCCGACGCTGGTCTTCGAAGGAAAAAGCATCCCGGTCCTCCCGCAGGAGACCGTCGCTTCCGCCCTCCGGCGCGGCGGCGTCCCCGTCGCGCTCGCCTGCGGCGGAAAAAACCGCTGCGGCAGATGCACGATCAAACTTATCTCCGGCACATTTTCTTCCGGAGGTCGGGTGTTCGAAGTCTCTCCGGCGCATCCAGCTGAGGAAAGAGCCTGCACATTGTATCTGCTGAGCGGCAGCGGCTCGGCGGCGTTCCCCGCGGAACCGCAAACGGCATTCGATGAGGGGCTCCCGGTTCTTCCCGGACTGGAAAGGATCCGGCCCGTCTTTACCGGAACGGCAGCGGCACTGGACCTCGGCACGACCAATGTCGCCGCGGTCCTGATCGAAAACGGCCGGATCGTCCGCTTTGCCGAAAAGCTCAACGCCCAGATCCGGTGCGGCGACAACGTCATCGACCGGATCGCATTTGCCGCCCGGAGGGAGGGCACGGCGGAACTGCGCCGCGCTCTGCTGGAGGAGACCGTCATGCCGCTGCTCCGGCGCCTCACCGACTCGCCCGAAAAGATCGAAGCCGTCTCCGCCGCGGGCAACACGGTGATGACGCACTTCTTTTTCGACGCCGATCCCTCCTCCATGGGACGGGCCCCCTTCACGCCGGAAGAAATGCATTTTTCCGCGACGGCGCAGGCGTGCGGTCTTGCGGGACTGCGTCCGGAGACACCCGTTTCCGGCGCGGAACTTGTCTGCGGCTTCATCGGCGGCGACATCTCCGCCGGGATGACCGTCTCAGGCTTCGGCGCGGAAAACGCCCGCGAACTTTACATGGATATCGGGACCAACTGCGAGATGGTCCTCAACGACCGGGGCCGGTACACCGCGCTGTCGGCGGCGGCGGGACCGGCCTTCGAACGAACGAATCTCCGCGCCGGTCAGGCGGGATGCGTCCGGCACATCCGTTACGCGGACCGCAAGTGGTTCCTGACACCGGAAACGGACACGCCCTCCGGCCTCTGCGGCACGGCCCTCGCGGACCTGCTGGCCGAAAGCCGCAGGAACGATCTCATCGACGATTTCGGCAGATGGGTCCGTTCCCCGGGCCTCCCGGAAACGCTCTTGCCCGACAACGCCCGCATGGCCGAACTCGTCACGGCCAAAGCCGCCGTCGAAAGCGGCCTCGTTCTGCTCGCCCGGCATGCGGGGCTCGCGTGGAAAGACGTGGAAAAAGTTTACCTGGCCGGAAGTTTCGCGGAACATCTGGACATCGCCAACGGCATCGCGGCGGGGCTTCTCCCCTGTCTGCCGAAGGATCGGTTCGTCAAACTGGGCAACGCCTCCCTCGCGGGAGCGGCGGCGATGCTGCTGGATCCCATGATCCGGGCGAAGACGGAGACGTGGCGGCACGTCGTCCGGCACCTCTCCCCGGCGGAGGACCCGGCCTATCCCAGAATCTTCGCATCGGCCATGCGCATCGGCAAAGGAGAAAAACAGCCATGATCGAACAGAAACTGAAAACGGCTCTCGACTTTCTGCAGAAGAAGACCCCCTTCCGTCCCGATATCGCGATCACCCTCGGTTCGGGCCTCGGCGGCTTCGCCGAGACGATGGAGAAAATTGCCGTCATCGATTACGCAGAGATCCCCGGCATGCCGGTGTCGACCGCGCCGAGCCACGCGGGAAAACTCGTTTTCGGCAAATTGGCGGGCGTCAATGCGGCCGTCTTGCAGGGCAGAGTCCACCTCTACGAGGGGTACGACGTCCGGGAAACGGTCATGCCCCTGCGGGTGCTCCGGATGCTGGGGGCGAAGATCCTGCTGCTGACGAATTCCGCGGGAGCGATCAACACCGATTTCGAATGCGGGGATTTCATGCTGGTCGAGGATCATATCTCCCTGCTGGTCCCCTCCCCTCTGCGGGGAAAAAATCCGGACTTCCTCGGACCGCGTTTCCCCGATATGACATGCGTCTATGACAAAGATTTGCGCCGCATCGCCGATTCCACGGCGGAACGGGCCGGGATCCCGCTCCGTCACGGCGTGCTCGTCCAGACCTCCGGACCGAACTTCGAAACGCCGGCGGAGGTCCGTTTCCTGAAAACGATGGGAGCCGACGCCGTCTGCATGTCCACCGTGACGGAAGCGACGGCCGCCCGCCACTGCGGGTACAGGGTCCTCGCCCTCAGCTGCATCAGCAATATGGCGGCGGGGATCTCCGAAACGCCCCTGACGCAGGAAGAGGTGATGGCGACGGCTCAGGAAAAAGCCCCGTTGTTCAACAGACTGCTCCGTGACCTCGCTGGAGCCATGGCGGTTTTCCTGAACTGATCGGCTCAGCGCCGGCAGTCTTTATCGCAGCAAGCACAGCCGCACCCGCACCCTCCGGAGCGCCTTTTCCGCGCGAGGCT
The DNA here is from genome assembly GCA_017450705.1 of Lentisphaeria bacterium. Taxonomy (GTDB): domain Bacteria; phylum Verrucomicrobiota; class Lentisphaeria; order Victivallales; family Victivallaceae; genus UBA1784. Next base: position 14,524 of record JAFSTC010000045.1, read on the forward strand.
GACGCCGATCAGCGCTATGACGGCGATCAGCAGGGATCCGACGAGCAGGGTCCCCCCGTTTTCGCAGAGCCAGTCGTACATTTTGGCCGCCTTCCCGGATCCGTGTCAGGCGTTTTTGTCCGGGCGGACCAGCTGGAAGATCATGCCCGCGGCCAGAAGCGCGGCAGCGGTCACGCCCACGGCGTTCCCCCTGCCCTGCAGGAGGCAACCCGTCTGGTAGATCAGCAGGGCGATCACATAGGCGAAGGTGCACTGGTAGATCACGGTGAACCAGAACCATTTGGCGCTGTTCATCTCGCGCCGGATGGCGCCGAGGGCCGCGAAGCAGGGCGCGCAGAGCAGATTGAACACGAGGAAAGTGTATCCGGCCAGCGGGGAAAAGACCAGCGCCAGATTGCCGTAGACGCTGTCCGCCGCGCCGGACTGGTAGAGGACGCCCAATGTCCCCACGATGTTCTCCTTGGCGATCAGGCCGCAGAAGGAGGCGACGGCGGCCTGCCAGGTGCCCCAGCCGAGGGGGATGAAGATCCAGGAAAAGGCGTCGCCTATCCGCGCCAGAAGCGAGAGGTCCAGCCGATCTTCGGCCAGCATCCGGAAAGAGCCGTCGACGAAGCCGAACCGCGAGGCGAACCAGACGAAGACGGTCGAGAGCAGAATGACCGTTCCCGCGCGCTTGATGAAGCTCCAGCCGTTGTCCCACATGGGCCGCAGAACGTTGCCGAGCGTGGGCAGATGATAGGGGGGGAGCTCCATGACGAAGGGAGAGGGAAGACCGGAAAACATCCGCAGTTTTTTGAGCATGAGGCCCGAGATGATGATGCTGGCCATGCCGAGGAAATAGGCGCTGGTCGCGATCCAGGGCGATCCGCCGAAGATCGCCCCGGCGATGAGGGCGATGAAAGGCGTCTTGGCGCTGCAGGGGATGAAGGTCGTCGTTATGATGGTCATGCGGCGTTCCCGTTCGTTTTCGATCGTCCGGGACGCCATGATGCCGGGCACACCGCAGCCGGTCCCGACCAGGATCGGGATGAAACTTTTGCCGGAGAGGCCGAAACGGCGGAAGAGCCGGTCCAGCACGAAGGCGATCCGGGCCATGTAGCCGCAGGCCTCCACCCAGGCCAGCAGAAGGAACAGGACCAGCATCTGGGGCACGAAGCCCAGCACGGAGCCGACGCCGGCGACGATCCCGTCGAGGATCAGCCCCTTGAGCCAGGGGGCGCACTTCATTCTGTCCAGCAGGGACTCCGTCACCCGGGGAACGCCGGGGACCCACCACCCGTACCTGGCGGGATCGGGGGCGCGGAAGGCGAATTTTTCCATAACGGGGACGGCTTCGGCCAAGTTCTCTCCGGTAAATTCGATCTCTTCGGAAGAGAGATCCTCTTTGCTCGTCACCTTGATCTTCGCCGTTTTTTCCTCGGGGACGCTCTTGACGAAATTCCGCAGGAGCATCGAGGCGTTTCCCGCGTTGAAATCTTCACTTTCGCCGCTGAGTTTTGCGGCAAGGTCTTTCGGAACAAAAGCCGCCACGGCATTTTTTGCCGCGGTGAACTTTTCGGAATCCTGTTCGTAAGCGGAAGAACCAACGCCGAAAAGGTGGAAACCGTCGCCGAAGACGCCCTCATTGGCCCAGTCGGTGGCCATCTGCCCCACGGTCACCATGGAGATGTAGTAGATCAGGAACATGACTGCAGCGAGGATCGGCAGCCCGAACCAGCGGCTGGTGACGATGCGGTCGACCTTGTCCGACGTTGTGAGACCGCCCGCGTTCTTCCGGTGCAGACATTTTTTGACGATATCCGCGATGGAACCGTAGCGTTCGCTGATGATGATGGCTTCGGAATCGTCGGAGAGTTCCTTCTCGGCCGCGGCGATGTCCTCTTCGATATGTTTCAGCGTCTTCTCGGGGATCTGCAGTTTCTGCAGGACCTTTTCGTCCCGCTCGAAGATTTTGATGGCGTACCAGCGCTGCTTCTCCGACGGCATATCGTGGAGCACGGCCTCCTCAATGTGCGCGATGGCGTGTTCCGCGGGGCCGGAAAAGGTGTGCATGGGCATGACGCGGCCCTGCTTCGAGGCGGCGATGGCGGCTTCGGCGGCCTCGACGGTCCCCTCGTTCTTCAGCGCGGAGATCTCCACCACCGGGCAGCCGATCGCTTTGGAAAGCGTCTCGATGTCGATGCGGTCGCCGTTTTTGCGGACAACGTCCATCATATTGATGGCCACGACCATGGGGATCCCCAGCTCGGCCAGCTGGGTGGTGAGGTAAAGATTCCGCTCGAGATTTGTCCCGTCGACGATGTTGAGGATCGCCTCGGGCTCCTCGTCGAGGAGATAGCTGCGCGCCACGACCTCTTCGAGGGAGTAGGGAGAAAGGGAGTAGATGCCGGGCAGATCGGTGATGATGACATCATCGTGTTTTTTCAGCCCGCCCTCCTTTTTTTCCACCGTGACACCGGGCCAGTTGCCGACGAACTGGTTGGAACCGGTGAGCGCGTTGAAGAGAGTCGTCTTGCCGCTGTTGGGATTCCCCGCCAGCGCGATCCGGATGGTTTTCCCCCCGCTCATTTCGCACAGATCCCCGTATTGAAACTATTCCACTTCGATGATGTCGATGTCGTCCCGGCGCAGACTCAGTTCGTAGCCGCGGACCGTCACCTCGATGGGGTCGCCCAGCGGCGCCATCTTGCGGACGAAGATATCGGTCCCCCGGATGATCCCCATGTCCATGATCCGCCGCCTGAGGGGGCCGCTGCCCGTTATCCTGACGACTTTCACCGTCTCACCGATCCTGACATCCTTCAGCGTCTTCATAGAAAACTCTCCCTGACCCGTAAATTCTCAACGCCTGTCTCCGCGGCGGCCTTGTCAAACTGGCTTTCCCGCGCCGGGGGACGGCATTTACCTGAACAAAAAAATTAGTCTACGCTAACTTTCTTTACCAAAAAATCGCGCTCAAACGCGCGAACAGATTTTTTTCTGCGTATTACTGTAACACCGGGAAATAAAAAATGCAAGCCGAAAAAAAATTTTACCGCGCCTGTTTTTAAGGACAAAATCCGTTCCGCCTGCAAAAAACCCGTCGTTGCAAATAAAAACTTAGTCAGGAAAAACACAGGCCCATCGCCTGCAGTCCCGACCGTCAGATGACGGCGAGACTTGTCGACCACTCGGCGCCGACGGAACCGTAATAACGCCACTCGAGGGTGTCGGCAGCGCGGACGAGCTGAGCGCCGAGATCGCCCGCGGAGGTGCGGATGCGCAGATCGTCTTTGCCGTCGCCGTCAAAGTCGGCGATCTGTTCGACCGTCACGTTCCCGAGGTCGCCGATGCCGAACCAGCTCTTGACGCTGCCGTTTTGGGCCAGCCATGCGCCGTAGTAGGTATCCTTTTTCAACAGCACGTCGTCGACGCCGTCGCCGTCGAAGTCGCCGCATCCCACGACAGCGAAACCCGCCGGGAGTGTGTCGAGATCGGCCCAGACCATGGTGCCGTCAGACTGCGTGAGCCAGCTTCCGGCGAAACCCGCGTCGTGCTTCAGGACCACGTCGTCCCGGCCGTCGCCGTTGAGGTCGCCGACGGCGGTGATCTTCCACTCGTCGCCGAGGCTCTGGAAGTAGTTCCAGCCGGTGATCGGGCCGCTGGTAAAGAAGCATCCCACGGCGCCGTTGACGTTGCGGAGAAGCAGATCGGTCTGGCCATCGGCGTTGAAGTCGCCGAGGCCGAGGATCCGGGTGGCGTCGTCGAACTGGCCGATGGTTGTCCAGCCCGCGACGTGGCCGGAATCGTTCGTGACCCACGCACCGATGATGTTGTCGGAGCTCTTCACGTAGACGTCATTGGTCGCCTTTCCCGCGTCGGTGATGCCCGTGCCGAAGATCTCCCAGCCCGGGTTGCGCTGACTCAGGTCGCCCCACGCGGCGGTTTGATCGTTCTGGATGAGCCAGGCGCCCGTGGCCCCTTCCGCGCCGTGGCCGGACTGAGTGACGGACATGATGACATCGGCTCGTCCGTCGCCGTTGAGATCGCCGGAAACGGCAATCGGCGGGATCCCGCCCCCTTCAACAAGCAAAGTCAGCGTGCTGTCGGTCACGGTCAGGGTATAGGTGCAGTTGTTGTGCGAAAGCGGAGAGCCATTGATGACGGCGATGCCGAAGTCCTCCGTCGCAGTTCCGACAGAGACCATTGCCGCGAAGTTCGCCGCGCCCCCGGCCAGCGCGTAAGCACCGGCCGCTTGGCGGCCGGAGACGGTGAGGGTGTACGAGGGAGCCCCCTCGATCCTTGACAGGTCGTTGACCAGTACCGTGTTTCCCGGGGCGATACCGGAAACGTCGAAGTCGATGATGCCGCCCTCTTCGGCAGAAACAATGCCGCCGCCTGCGATCTCCAAGCGCCCGGTTGCTATGCCGCCGCTGGAAACATAAAGCTCGCCGCCGGAATTGACGGTGGTGCTGTTCGCCGTGCCGCCGCTCTCGACATAAATCCCTCCGTGACGGTTGACAGTTGTACCGTTGGCCGTTCCGCCGCTGAAGACACACATATCACCGTAACTGATGGCAGTGCTGACAGCGGTCGTGCCGGAGTGCACTGACATCTTATCCGTCAGCACCAGTCCGCTGATGACATTTGAAGCAAAGGTGACATCCGCTTCGTCATCAACATCGACGTACCCCCCGTTTTCCACGATGGCCGTCGCCGTGCCGTTCCAGACGCTCATCGAGCCGCCGGAATTAACGGTGGTGCTGTTCGCCGTGCCGCCGCTGCGGCGGACAACCATCCTGCCGCCGGAATTGACGGTGGTGCTGTTTGCCGTGCCGCCGCTGGAGACGTACATCCTGCCGTCGGAACCGACGGTGGTGCGGTTTGCCGTGCCGCCACTGGAGACAAACATATCCCAATAGTCGGTGACCGTGCAACCGGAGATCATCCCGTTCTTCATCTCGAATACGGAATCGGCATACGTTCCCCGGATCCAGGTGTTCGGGGCGACGATAAGCTCCATACAGGCCCCGCTTATGACGACGAGATCCGTCGCCGTGCCGCCGCTGGAAATATAAAGCTCGCCGCCGGAATCGACGGTGACGCGGTTCGCGGAGCCTCCGCCGAAAACTGTCATGCTGCCGTCGGAATTGACGGTGGTACTGTTCGCCGTGCCGCCGCCGGAGACATAAAGCTCGCCGTATCTATCGACGGTGATGGTGTCAGCCGTGCCGCCGCTGCCTACAGTGGCAACGATTCCGCCACGAACCGTGCATCCGGAAAACCTGGCGTCTTTGATCTCGAACGCGGATCCCGCGAAGGTTCCCTTGACGCGGGTATCGGGCACGACAAAAAGTTCCAGCAAAGCCCCGCTGGAGGCGATGACATCGGTCGCCGTGCCGCCGCTGGAAACAGTCATCCTGCCGCCGGAATTGACGGTTGTGACACTCGCCGTGCCGCCGCTGGAGACAAAAAGTTCGCCGTAGGAATTGACAGTGGTGACGCTCGCCGTGCCGCCGCTGGAGACATCCATCTCGCAGCCGTAATTGATGGCAGTTCTGCTGGCAGTTCCGCCGCGGGAGAGAGTCATCCTGCCGCAGGAATCGACTGTGGTGCTGTTCGCCGTGCCGCCGCTGGAGACGATCATCCAGCCTCCTGACAAGGCTGTACTGTTCGCCGTGCCGCCGCTCATCACGTACATGGAGTGGTAATCGGAGATAACGATCCCTTCCATCACCATCGCGGAGGAGAGAAGAGTGTCGGACCCGAAATATACGCCGCTGCAGCTGCCGGCAAACGTCGCGGTCGCGTCGTATCCGACAATTACTCTCCCGACAAAGGGGGTCCAATCGATATCCAACGCCGTGCCGCCGCTTTCGACATACATATAGCCGCCGGAACTGACAGCGGCGGAGTTTACCGTGCCCCCGCTGCAGACATACATGGCGCCGCCGGAATTGACGGTGGCGCCGTCGACCGTTCCGCCCCGGGAGACGATCATGCTGCCTCCCGACATAGTGGTACTGTTGGCCGTGCCGCCGCTGCAGACATACATATCGCAGCCGGACAGGGTGGTGCCGGCGGCCGTTGTGCCGGAGTGGACTGTAACTCCATCGAACAACACCAGTCCGGAAAAAGTATTGGGAACAAAGGTTATATTCGCGTCGTACCCTCCGACATACCCCCCGTTTTCAATAATCGCTGCCGCCGTGCCGCCATCAATCCACATACTGCCGCCGGAATTGACGGTGGTGCTGTTCGCGGTGCCGCCGCTGGAAACCTCCAGATAGCCGCGGGAATTCACGGTAGTGCTGTTCGCGGTGCCGCCGCCGGAAACCTCCAGGCAGCCGCGGGAATTGACGGTGGTGCTGTTTGCGGTGCCGCCGTAGACATACATACTGCCGCGGGAATTGACGGTGGTGCTGTTTGCGGTGCCGCCGCTGGAGACATACATGGAGCTTTTAGCTACAACGACCCCCGTGGAGGTCACGCCGCTGGAGACATAATAGGACGCCATTCTTCACCGAGTTCCGAGTTTTTGTGCCTGAGATGTTTGCCGGGGATAAAATACTGCCGTCCCGTCGCAACTTCAAGAGTGAAAACAAAAAAAGAGTGAGAAAAGCCATGGTCGGGCACGGCTGTGTCCGAGGCCGAGACCGAGGCGGCAGCGGAAATCGGGACGGTCCGGCGGGCGCGTCCGATTTGTCGGACCCATCCGCCCCCTCCCTGCCCCCCCCCGCAGGAAATCGATACCGCCGGGCGGAGCGGCACAAATAAACCCACAATAAACCCGCATTCGGGACAGGCCGGGGTCTTGACATCGGGGGGAGCTTTGCATATATTTATGCACGGAAGAAAAAGAAGCGGCGTTTCGCTCGTTTTTTGACGCGGAGGGACATTTTGAGAGAGATCGAGGACATCCGGAAGACCGATCGGCTGCCGTTCGGGACGGACGGGGTCGTCCCCCTGTACATCCGGCTCAAAAACGAACTGAAGAAACGGCTGCTTTCGACTCCCGGTCTCGACAAACTGCCGGGAACGCTGGAGCTGGCCGCCGAATACCATGTCAGCAAAGGGACAGTCAACCGGGCGTTGAGTCTGCTGGTGGACGAAAACCTCGTGTGCAGGATCCCCCACCGGGGGACTTTGCGGTGTTCCTCTCAGGATTACTCCGATCCCCAGCTCAACTCCCGGGTGTTCGCCCTGGTCTTTCCCGCTTCCGGATACCAGAGCTGGAAGGAGATGATCATCCCCATGCAGGAGGCCGCCGTTCAGGCCGGATTCTCCCTCGACATCTATCTTTATTCCTCGGCAACGGGACACCTTGCAAGCGTCCTCAGGCGGGCGAAGAAGCAGTGTGTGGGGATCGCCCTTTACTTGAGCTCCGACGATGCAAATCCGCTGGAGGAGTTTCAGGACAAAAACCCCGTCGTCGTCATCGGTCAGAAGTTCGAGGGGCGGCCCGTCTCCACCGTGACGGCGGACAACCGCACCGCCGCCCGGCAGATCACGGGATATCTGCTGGATCACGGATCCCGCTCCGTGGCAATGGTCTTCGGAACGATCCGCGAGGCGGCGTTCATCCGCAACCGCATCGACGGCTGGAAAGACGCTCACGCCGAACGGGGTCTCGTCCCCGACATGACGGAGATCTTCCGCCCGGCGGACGCAGCCTTCACGGGATTCGAAACGTTCCTCAAAAAAAAGCGCCCGGATGCGGTCATCCTCTCCAACAACGGGGCCGACTGGCAGACGATCATGCGCCTCATCGAAAAATGTGCCTACCCCCTGCCCCGGTTCGCCGTGTTCGTGCTGGAGAACGGCGGCGACAGGAGCTTCTTCCGGGACGACACGATTTTTGCGGTCTCGCCCATCGCGGAGTTCGGAGAAGCCGTCATCCGGCTGCTTCTGCTCACCTTGCAGAAAAAGATCCGCACGCCGCAGAAGCACGAGATCGGAATGAGAATTTTCATCGGCAAGGAAGACCTTTGCGATAAAACCTCCACAAGGAAAGGAATTTGACTATGGAACCCGAAAAAAACCGCCGCTCCTTCACGTTGATCGAGCTCCTGGTCGTCATCGCCATCATCGCCATTCTGGCGGCCATGCTGATGCCGGCTTTGAGTCAGGCCCGGGAGGCGGCCAAAGGCAACGACTGCAAAAACAATCTGCACCAGCAGGGACTGGCGCTGAGCCTCTATCTCGACAGTTACGCAGAGCACTTCCCGCCCATGCGGCTGGAATCCGGCAAGGACTGCAGCTACGCGCTGGCGAAGATCGCCGACACCCTCCGGCCGGGAGCGAAAAAAACCAACATCGCCCTCTGTCCCTCTGAGACGAATCCCAATTCGGTGCTGTATTCCGGCTCCTGGGGTCTGCGCTTCTACTACACCTACGCCGTCAACGGTCATGTCGCCCTGGACTGGAATGTCGAGGGATACAATCTTGCGAGCATCAGGAACCCCGGCAAAACGCTGATGTTCGCCGACTCGAAAAAGGCCTATTTCAAAAGATTCGAGCAGACCTTCCGGACCCGGCACAACGGCACGTTCAACGCCGTCTACATCGCGGGGCACGTGGAGAACTTCAAGTCCAACGTGGGCGGCGACCTGACCGTCAGCGACCTTCCTGAACCCGGGAAATATCTGCTGCAGACCGCAGATCTCAACGTCTACTGGGGCGGCCACAAATAACCTGAAGGTCCAAGTCATGAGAGCTGTTATCCGCATCTGCGCGGTGTTCCTTGCACTGACGGCGGCCGCAGGGGATCTGCTGCCCCTGAACTTCGACCTGCTGGACGCGTCGGGCAAAGCGGCGGGCTTCGCCGTCTTCAAGGCCCGCGTCGCGGAACAGGGCGGGAAAAAGGCCGTCGAACTGGATCAGGCGCAGGGCCATTTCGTCACCGTTCCCGTCAAGATCGCAGAACCGGGCCGTCTCGTTCTCACAGGCAGCTGTGCCGGGGATGCGGACACACTTTATGCGAAAATCACCGTCGGTGGAAAAGTCGTCTCGAGGAGCATCCGCAGAAAATACATGTCGCAAAAAGCCGACGGATCGAACGCCTTCACGCTGACTTTCGACGGCGTTCCCGCCGGGGACGGGTATCTTTTCGTCGCCCCCCGGGGCGGGAAGACGGGGAAACTGATCATCCGGGAACTGGCGCTGGATGCCAAGGAACCGCCGCCGACCGCGGCGCTCCGGGAAACGGTCTTCCCTGTTCCCGAAGTCATCGACTCGGACAGTGAGCGGATCGAAGCCGCCGCGGCCCTCGACATCGCCTCCGGCTGGACCAGAAGAGCCGCGGAACCGCGGCTGGAGATCCTGCCGTCAAAAACTCCCGGCGTGCTGGAGGTGCGTTTCGACACCAGCACGGGGGAGCTGGAAAAATCCCTTTTCCCCTACAACTTCCGCAAGGGGAAACTCACCTGCCGTCTGGACCGGGAGATCCCCCTGCCGCCGGAGACCTGGACGAAATACAATCAGCTCTCGGTCCTCGTCAGGCCCAACTGTCCCCACGACCGATCCTCGCTCTGGTTCGACGTGCTGGGCCGCTTCAAGCACCCGGGGCTCCAGGCCGCTGCGCCGCTTAAGGGCGGCAAGTGGAACAAGATCGCCGTCAACTGGTCCTGTCTGCCGCCTGAGGAGGCGCGCAAAATCACCGGCATTTCGCTCGGTTTCGGCTCCTTCGGGACCCCGAAGGGCGAGGAACGCTTCACTTGCTTCGAATTCAAAGACTTCCGCCTCGAGCGCGTCGTGAACGGCACGGAGGACACCTGGGAGGTCTCCCCCGAAAAGATCGCCCTTCCCCAGACGGGTTACGCGCCGGGGGAGACGAAACAGGCCCTGCTCCCGGGCAATCATCCCGCGGAAGAGTTTTCTCTCGTTTCGGACGGCAAAAAGTTTTTCACCGGGAAACTCCTCCCCGCCGCCTATCCGACGGGCAAATTCAAAATCGCCGATTTCTCCGCCTTTCATACCCCCGGGCGCTACCGGCTCGTCTCGGGGCGTCTGCGGTCGGTCCCCTTCGAGATCGGTTACGATCACCTGAAAAACGCGGCGGCAAAAAGCCGTTTCTTCATGTCCTGCATGCGGATGGGCACGACCACGCCGATCTATCCCAAACACGCCCATCTGGCCGACGACGCCCGCCGGTCCGACACGGGGGAGCAGATCGACGTGGCGGGGGGCTGGTTCGACGCCTCCGACCTCTGCGGCTTTCACGCCATGGCGGCGACCAGCATCACCCGGCCCCTGCTGGCGGCCCTCTGCCGCTTCAACGTGCCGGAGCTTGAGAGCGAAGCCCTCTGGGGCGGGAAACTGCTGAACAAAATCTACGAGGAGAAGACCGGACTGCCCTTCACCGTCATCAGCCACTTCATGGTCTACCGGGCGACGAAAAAAGTCGATATGAAAAAGCCCGATCCGGCGACAAAATTCATCATCGCCAACAACGGGCTCTGGACCATGAACAAATACTACACCGACAACATACCGGGGACGGGCGACGAACGGGGGATCCACTTCGCCAAGGCGGACGGTCCCTGTTCCCCCCACGACAGGCAGGACTTTCACTACGGCATCACCGCCGCGGGCAACTGGCTGCGGCTGGCGGCGAAGGACCGCGCCGCCTTCGAGCAGGCGACGGCCCGGAGTCTCGCACACTTCCGGCGTCTGGAAACGGCCGACGACAAAGCGCTGAAGGCCGACGGCATCATCCCCTTCGACCGCAATTTCACCCGCATGGAGCTCCTGCGGCTGGAAAATCTGCTCGCGCTTTACATCGACACCCATGACGAAACATTCCGGAAACAGGCATCCGCCCTCGTGCAGAAGCTGCTGGCCAAACAGGAACGCAAGTGGTACGCTGCTGGAAACGGCCGCATCACCGGCTGGTTCAACACCTTCCGCGGCACGGACTGGGACGGGCCGCAGTACGTCGCAAGCGTCCTTGCCCTGTACGCCGAAAAGGGGGCATCGATGGAGGAGTATCTCAAAATAAGCAACGCTCTGCGCATCTATGCCGAGGGCTTTTTGACCAACCCCGAGGCGCGGATCAGGCCGTACAACGCGATCTACCCCATGATCAACCGCCGGGCGTTCAAACAGTTCTCCCCGCGCCCCGTCGCGCGGCGGGGGAAAGAGGTGCTTTACGGGAATTTCAGGAAGCGCTTCCTCTCGGACATCACCGGCATCTTCGCGCTGGACGCGCTCTTCGCAGGAGAATTTTTGACCGACACCCGCCTGCAGAAGGCCGCGTCGGAAGTTCTGCGCTACAATCTGGGGGAAAACCAGAGCGCCCGTTCGCTGATGGCGGACGTCGGGACGAACTTCAATTGTCAGCTCATGTCCACGCATCTGGGCTGGATCCCCGGCATGATGGGCAATCCCGACATCGCGGAGGGCGTGATGAAACTGCCCTACAACCGCAACTGCGGCCGCTACGAGATCTACACCCAGGCCCAGGGGGCCTACACCGCCGCGCTCACGATCCTCTCCGCCGATGCGATCCTTCGCTTCGAGGGGGCCAAGGAGATACGGGCGACGGATACGCTGACGGGCCAAGTCCATGAAACCTCCGACGGCCGTCTCACCCTCCCCGGCGGCACGGTGTACAAAATCAGGGCCGGGAACGGTCCCGGATTCGAGCTCCCCGTCGTCAGCGGGCAGAAGCGGACCGTCAGCGTAAACAAGCCCTTCGTCTCAAAAGCCGAAGCTGTTGACTCGGGGATCCGCCTCGAGCTTGTCAATCCCCTCCCCGCCGACCGCAGGCTCAAGCTCAACGCCTTCGCCGAAAACATGCGCCTCGGGGAAACGCCCGAGATCGCGCTCAAGGCCGGGGAAAAGCGCGTCGTCACCATTCCCGCCTCCGCCACCGACGGTTCCTGTGCCGCCGCGGCCGCCTTCTGGCTCGACGACGACTTCCGCGCCGCAAAAAGCGTGATGAGCCGACTCCTGCCGTAAAGGTCGGTTGTCCGGAGGAAGAGGGGACTCTCTTTTCCCCGTGCCTCCATCCCTTTTCGAGAAAAGCGTTCTATTTTAAAACTGTCGCCTGCCCCTGCGGGAAACAGAGCGTCCCTGAAGGACCGCATCCCGCCCCTCCCCTTCGATGGCCCGATGCCGCCCGGTGCCGGGTCCTTTTTTGTTGCGCATCGAAAAAACATAAAAAAATTTTTCCCGGCGCATAAGAAAAGAACTATTGTCCGGCAATTAATATAAAACAATAAATTTTAGCGACAACGCGGGGAAGGGAAAGAAGCCCGGCTCAGGGACGGCGTGTCCGCAGAATGGAACAGACTGGAATGGAGGGCCGATGTGTTGAACATTGCCAAAGTCATCAAGTACGAGGGGAACAATCAGACGCTCATCTGGAAGCATCCCGATGAGGATTTCAACAGCGGTACGCAGCTCGTCGTCCACGAGTCGCAGGAGGCCGTGTTCTACATGAACGGTCAGGCCCTCGACTCCTTCGGTCCGGGCCGGTACACGCTCGAGACGCAGAACATGCCGCTGGTCGCACGGTTTTTCAACCGCGTCATGGGGGGAGACTCCCCGTTCCACTGCGAAGTCTACTTCATCAACAAAACGGAACAGCTGGCCGTGAAGTGGGGGACCGACACCAAGATGGAGTATGTCGAGCCGACCTACGGCTTCCCCATCCAGCTCGGCGCCTGCGGCGAGATGTCGATCCGCGTCGAAGACGGGCGAAAACTCCTGATCAAGGTCGTGGGGACCGAGGAGTTCCTCGGTCAGAGCGCCATGGTGCAGAAACTCCGGGCCTTCATGATGCTCAAGATAAAACCCTGCATCGTGAGTTATATCCGAGAGAACAGGATCAACATCTTCCGGATCGACGAGCATCTGCAGGTCCTCTCCGGCGCCGTTCAGACGGCGCTGCAGGGTGATTTCGCCGAATACGGCGTGGCGCTGGAACATTTTTTCATCACGACGGTGATGAAGCCGGAAAACGATCCGGCCTACCAGCGGTTCAAGTCGCTGCATTTCCGCCAGTACGCCGACATCGCCGAGGCAAAACTCAAACAGCAGGTGGGGATCATCGAACAGCAGACCGAGGCGCAGAAGACGGTCATAGAGGCCCAGGCGCTGGCGCAGAAACGCTCCATCGAGGGCTACACCTACCAGCAGGAACGTCAATTCGACGTCGCGGAGGGGTTTGCCAACAACGAGGGCGTCGGCGGCTTCACCAACATGGGCGTCGGTCTGGGGATGGTCGGCGCGGTCGGCAGCGTCGTCGGGGAGAAGACCTCGAACATCCTCTCGGGGGCCCTCGGCACCGGGACCGCTCCCGCCGCTCCCGCCGCGAAATGCGCGAAGTGCGGCGCGGCACTTAAGGACGGCGTGAAATTCTGTCCGGAATGCGGCGAAAAGGTCATACCAGCGGATCAAGTCGTCTGCCCCGGGTGCGGCAAAACGGTCAAGAGGAGCCGGTTCTGTTCCGAGTGCGGTTCTCCCCTTGCGGTAAAGTGCAAAAACTGCGGGCACGAACTGGACCCCGCAGTCAAATTCTGTCCCGAATGCGGGACCAAGACGGAGTGAGTAAAAAATGAACGACAATCACCGCATATTGCTCGGGACCGTCACGGCGGTCATCGTTCTCACGATCCCGCTTTTTCTGCTTCCGCGGGACGGGCTCCTCTTCACGGCCTGGGGGTTCGCGCTGGCGGGCGTCTTCGCCGTCGCCGGAAGTTTGTACCGGGGCGCCAACCGGACCCACGGCGAATATGTGACCACGGCGGCCTTTCCGCTGGCGGCGGCGGGGTATCTTTCGGCCGATCTTCTGCTGAGCGTCGCGGTCATTCTGCTCAGGGAACAGAACAAATACGCCATGCCGGCGGGCTGGTTCCTCTTCTGTCACGCCCTGCTGGCGGGGCTCTTCGTCTGGAAACTTCTGGCCATGGATTCGGGAAAAGAAAAGATCGAAGAGATCGGCGTGAAGGTCGAAGCGGCGACCTCCCGGTGGCGGCAGTTCCGGCAGGACGCCTCGGCCCTCGCGGTCATCGCCGACGCGGAGATCCGCAAGGACGTTTCCGCGGTCGCCGACGCGCTGCGCTACGGCGATCCCGTCAGCGGCGAGCATTTGGAAGAGATCGAAAACGCCATCGGAGAAAAGCTCCGGCAGCTGGCCGACAAGGTCAAGGCGCACCGGAACGCCGATGTCCCGGCGCTCTGCCGGGACCTGCTGACCGACATAAAAATCAGAAACGAACAGAGCAAATCGCACAAATGATCAAAGGAGGAACGAAATGGCCGAAAAAAACATCAGCTGTCCGCACTGCGGGCAGGAGTTGAGCATCGAAGAGCAATATCTGGGCATGGAGGTCGAGTGCCCGACCTGCCGCAAGAGTTTTACCGCCGGATCGCCGACAACGGAGACGGCCCCCCAGGCGGAAGAGGCCGTATTCGTGGATGACGTCGAAGAAGCCGGGCCGGATCTGAAAGACAAATTCAGGGAAATACATTCCGGCATCATGGGAAAACTGGACGAAATCCAGAGAGAGGAAAACGAACGTTTCAACGTGTCCGACACATTGGAACTCTCCAACAGAATCCGGAACGGAGGGATTTACCGCAAACTTTGGCAATTGATAATCCCGGCGGTTACCATTTCGCTTCTCATTGTCTGTGCGGTGATAAATTTGATCTTCGGAGGCGTCCATTTTGCTGCTGTTCCATTTTTCGCCGCGATCAGCTTCCTTGTTGGTTCTATGGTCAGCCGTTCAAACTTTTCATCAACGAAGGAAAAGACATATACAAAAATCACCCGGGAGAAACTGGCGTCTCAGGAACAACTCGAAAGAAAAAAAATCGCAAAACTTTTTTCCGATCTAAAAGATTCACTTCAGCCGGTTTCCAAAAAATCCTATCAGTTATGGTGTGAAACCTCCGACAAAGATCAGGAATACCTCAAACAGCTCGATGTATTGCCCCGGTTCGGAAAAAGCGAAAAACAACTGATAGCCGAAAGTCACACCCTCTTCTCGCCGGACATTTACGTTTTCCGCCTTGATGAAAATTCGAACTTTCTGTATCCGAGGGAGAACGTGACAAAACTGTACACATTCGAGGATCAGCTCTTTATTTTCTCCGCCGTATGGGATTACACGACGGGGAACCTTTTCGATGAAAGCACGTCGGCATTTTTCTTTAACGAAATCTGCGACATTTCCACTTCGACGAATTATGCCGACAGCAAGAACGCTTTTTACACACTCCCGACTGACATAAAAGTCAAACCTTTTTCTCTGAATAAAACACTCATAACAGCAGCCGTATTATTTCCGATATCTCTCATTCTCTGCTTGTTGGTTTTTAACTCAATGGAATGGGTAAAAAAACCGTTTCTCTTTGCAATTTCAGTCTCCGTCTTCCTGACGGGCGGTCTGATTGCCATTCTTTGCTCCTCATTTGATTTGAATTGTTTGAAAAAGATCATCCCCCAGAAAAACACGAATAAAACAAAAATCAAACAATCCGAGACGTTCACGATAACGGCCAGATCCGGCAAGAGTACGGGCATCACCATCGTCTGCGACGAGTGGATCGAAGCCAACAACGGGAACTTCACCCGCCGCAACAATGCGGAACAGATCATCCACGCGATCCGCAAGATGATCGAGGAGAAGAAAGTCGCCGCCAAATGAGCAAGATCCAGTGCCTGACCTGCGGCGGCATGGCGGAGGTGGGGGACAAACTCTCCGGAGAGTGTCCCTACTGCGGCTGCCGGGTGGAGTTCCGGAGGATCTCCTCCTTCAGCGGCGTCGAAAAGAACGATCTGGGAAAACTCCGGGGGCTTTTCGAAGCCGCCGGAGTCAGCGGCGGCGGGAAAAAACCGCCGGAGGAAAAAAGCGGTCTGGCCCTGGCCCTCTGCTACCTCATCGCAGGAAATTACGCCCTGGCCCGGAAGAAACTCGCCTCCCTCATCGAAAACGAGCCCTCGTGCGCGGAGCCGTATTACTATTACGCGCTGACAATCGTCAACGGCCAGCCCCTTTCCTCCATCACCATGCGGGAGGCAAAAGAGATCACGGGATACATCCAGACCGCCATGGCGCTGGACGAAAAATTCGTCTTTCCCAAACTGCTCTACGCTCTGCTCTGCCTCGAATACTACGAGGGCAACGACCTGATCGCCCCCGCCGACGGCCGGCAGCTGCTGAAGGAACTCTGCGAGACAGAGGTCGATCCCGGCGAACTGGATCTTTTCAAATCGCTGGTCTCGACGCCGTCGCTTTGAGAGACGCCGGGGGATTTGCTTTTCTCCGCGGGCGTGATATGTTATAGGGTTTCAACTGGTCGGGGGCGAGGCTGTGGCTTTTTTTCTTAAACGCGGGGATACGTTTTCGGGATGCGAGATCCTGTCGCTGTGCGGCAGGGGGGCCTTCGGCGTCACCTATCTCGCCCGGACTCCCCTCGGGCGCAGGATCGCCATAAAAATCGTCGGCGCGACCGACAGACCGGACCGGGAACTCAACGGCATCCGGAACTACATGCGGATCGCGGAGTCTCACCCCGATCTGCTGCAGATCTTCCACGTCGGCGAAACGGAGGACGGCTTCTTCTACACCATGGAAGCCGCCGACGACTGCGGAACCGGCCCCGACTATCTCCCGGCGACCCTGGGCAACCTGATGCGGCTCGGCAGAAAGTTCTCCCCCGACGAGGCCGTCGGGATCGCCCGGGAACTTCTGGCGGGCGCGGGGATCCTCCACGACGCCGGGCTGATCCACCGCGACATCAAGCCCGACAACATCATCTTCATCGGCGGAAAACCCAAACTCAGCGACCCCGGGCTCGTCATCACCGAGGGGGAACCGGCCTCCCTCGCGGGCACGCCCGGCTTCATCCCCCCGGAAATGATCGAAAACGCCGCCCCCGCCGACAGACAGGCCGATCTGTACGCCATCGGCAAAGTCTTTTACTGCATGATCACGGGGTACTCTCCCGGACGGTACCCCGAGCTGCCGAAAGATATGCCCGTGGAGATCTGCCGCCAGATATTCCCCGCCCTTTCGGCCATGTGCAACCGCGATCCGTCCAAACGGTTCCCCTCCGCCGCCGCCTTCCGCGCCGGACTGCCCGAAAAGTTCGCCCGTCCCACCCGGCTCGAAAAGTTCCGCACCGATTTCCGGGACTGGCGGCTTCTCAATCCCGGCAAGGCCCGGCTCCTTTTGGGTGCGATCGTGACCGCATGTCTCCTTTTGACGGCCGCCGCGGCGGGCGCCGCATTTTGGCACGTCCGGGAGCTCCGGCTCTCCGCCGAACGGCAGCGGTACATCGACGCCTTTCTTGCGATCGACGGCGGCCGGAAATCTTTGCTCCGGCTGCAGCTGGAGGTCTACGCCCCCGAGGCCAAAGGCCCGTTCGAGCGTCTGTCGCGGAAACTTGAAAACGCGCGGCGGCGAAACGACCTGAAACAGGCTGCGGCATACTGCCGAAACCTGCGGGATCTTCTGAGCAGCCTTGCCGCAAAACTCCTCCCCTCCCCCGCCGTAAAGGCCGACGCGCTCCCGGGCGACTTCAGTTCCGTCGCCGCCGTGCGGGGATTTCTCTCGACGCCCCTTGCCGCCTACCTCGACCCCGGTCTCGAAAAGGACTGCCGCAAACGCCTCGCCGACGCGGAAGAGAAAGTTTATCTCGGCTGGAGCGGTCCCCGGTGCGACCGCGACTGGGACACCCATCAGGACTACGACCACCCCATGGTCTTCGTCCCCCCCGGCGCGGTGAGGATGCGCCACAGCGGCAAGATCGCCCGGATCCCCTATCACTTCTGGATGTGCAGGATCGAGATATCCCACGAAGGCTTCACCCGGTTACTGGACATCGCGCCCCAAAAGTCCCCCTTCCCCAACACGCCGCTTGAGCGCGCTTCCTGGAACGACATCCTCTTTTACTGCTTTCAAATCGACAAGCTTCTGCGATCCCGCGGTCAGCTGCCGCCCGGGTACATCGTCCGCCCCCCGACCGAAGAAGAGTGGGAATACGCGGCCGAGAACGCGTGGCTGGGGCCCGACACCGCCCCGCTGGAAGACCGCGCCGTCATCAAAAGCAATTCCAACAACAGGAGCATGCCCCCCGGCAGCAAACTGCCGAACAAACTGGGGCTCCTGGATATGTACGGCAACGTGGCCGAGATCGTCCGGCCCTTCGAAAAGCCGGCGCTGCACAACGCGGTCATGGTGCGGGGCGGCTCCTACAGAAGCAAGCCCGAGAGCTGTTTCCGGCAAGTCCCCTATCTGATGTATCAGTTCATCCCCTTCGACATCGGTTCCCGCATGGTCATCGCCCCCGGCGACGCAAGCTACTACGACCGGCATTTCTTCCTCAGCGGTCCCGTTCAGCTCCGGACGCGGGGCAAAGTCTATGAGCTCATCGGCGGCAACGTGGGTTCTTTCACGTGGGAGACATCCCATGACCTCTGTCAGCTCCTCGGCGGGCGGCTGGCGGAGATCGAGGATCAGGACCATCTGGACTTTTTTATCCGCAACATGCCCCTCGCCGCAGGCGGCTGGGGTTGCTTCATCGGCGGGAAAAAGACCGGCGGCAAATGGAAATGGCTCCGCAGCGGTCGGGAGATCGACTTCGGCAAATGGCATCCGGCCGCCCGGGAGAATGACGGAAAAAACTACCTGACGCTCAGAGAAAAAAAATGGAAGCCCGAAAAAGACTACCGGTCTGGGATCTTCCTGTGCGAGTGGGATGAGAAGGATTTTCCCCGCCGCAACGATCAGCTGCTCACCGGTAAGAAACTCCCCGGCGAACTCGAGCGTTTCACCGTCGGCGACAGGACCTTCATGCTCATCGATTCGCCGATGCTCTGGAATGCGGCCTGCCGCTTCTGCGAACTCCTCGGCGGACGGCTCGCCTGTCCGGAGACGCCGGAACTGCGCGAAGCCCTGATCAGGAAACTCGACGCGTACAGGGACCGGAGGATCATGCTCGGCGGCTACGCCAAAAGAGACAAGTGGTTCTGGCTCTCCGGCAAAGAGTGCACTCTGAAATTGAAAAAAGACAACGATTTTCCCATTCCCAGCAGGAACAGGAACTTCGTCATGCTGAAGGAGGGGGAGTTTTACGACGCTCAGTACGGCCGGCTTTTTCTGTGCGAATGGCCGAATCGAGGGCTCCGTCCTCGAGTTGCCGGTAATCGGCGATGATGCTCTTGAGCTTGCGGATGCAGCGAAAACGTATCCCGTAGAGCGTATTGGCCGATTTGCAGGTGACGGAAGAAACCTCCTCCACCGGACGCCCCTGCACGGCGAGCATGAAAAACGCCTCGTAGGTCACGGTGTCCACGCTTTCGCGGAGTTCCGCGAGGGCGGTTTTCAGCAGATGATTTTTCCACTCCTCCATCTCGGAAGCATCCACGTCCGCCGGGTAGTCGCAGGAGAGCGGGAGTTCCGACTTTTTGCGGTGGTTCCGAAGAACTTTTCTCGCGGCGAAATCGGCGATCGTCGCAAGGTAACTGCGGAACCGGCCCTTCCCCGGATCGTAGAAAAACGCATCCATCTTCTTCCAGAAGATCAGCATGACGTCCACCATCAGCTCATCGCACTCGTCGGAAGTCAGTCCCCGCTGCGCGCCGATCTGACGGACCATCCGGACATATCTGTCGTGAAATTCGAACCAGGCGGCCTCGTTGCCGGAACGCACCCGGCGCAGAAAGGAACTCCGGGTGGAGAAAGAACAGAACACCCTGCTTTTCCGGAACGTCTCGCTCAACATAAAACCTTCCACCGAAATCAAACCTGCGGTTCAATCCGCCCGCCGGAGCAAAATACTGTCGAGATTAAGACTGTTCCCGTCCATGTTTTCAAGAGACAGGGTGTTCTTTCCCACGGCAAGATCGACGACGACCGGCTTGCCGCCGCACAGCGGGGAGCACTCGCGCCAGTTTTCCGGAGAAGACCCGTTGCCGCCCGTGGCGGGCACGGAAAAGGTGCCGCAGTCCCTGCCGTTGATCCACAGCCGACGCAGAGCATTCTGCGGAGAGGCACTGCGCAGAGAAAGCCGGTACCGCCCGGCGGCGGGAACGTCGAAGGACCAGTTGACGATATGCCACTTGTCATCCCAGTAGGAAATGCTCCTGCCGGAGACCCCCGGCTTGTCGGTGCGGATCACGACCGAACCGCCCTCCTCCGAGGAGAAGTCTTCCGCTTCGATGCGGATGTCACGGCTGACGGCTCCAGCAGCGCAGCCGCAGCAGCAGAGAAAGACGGCGGCGGCACAATACGGCAATATCTTCTTTTTCACAGCGGTTTCCTTTCCGTAGAAAATCCTTGTTTTTCCCCCGGAAGGGGCAAAATGACGGCGCCCGGCGCCCGCAGGGGACGGCCGTCGGCGATGCAGTCGAGAACGGCCCGTTCCAGAGAATTCGTCCGGGGATAACCGGCATAATCGGCATCCTCGCGCCCGAAGACGAAAAACAGCCCCGCGTTCGCCGCATGAGCGCTGGGGAAGAGCGCCGAACTGCGGATCAGCGCGGCCATATTGGAATTGGGAATGTAATCCAGCCACGCGTGGTTGAAGATCCACGAAATGGAAAAGATCAGTTTGACCGGCTGGTCGGGGTACTGCGCGGCGAAGAAGGTCAGCGCCTCGGCAAAGGAGGCCCGGCAGATCTCCGGCGACATCCCTCCCCCCGCGGGGATATGGAAGTGCAGGACCCAGTCGCCCGGGGCGGCGACGCGCTTCCACTCCCGGGCGTCCAGCCGGGTCTCCCCGGGAAGGGCAAGCCCCGTCCGGATATCCGCCTCCGTCCCGCAAACGAAAGCACCGTCGTCACTGAAACGGGTCACGCGGGCGATTTTTTCCGGCGCGGTGTCGGGGGCGAGCCGGTCGCCGTCCCGGTCCAGAAGCC
Organism: Lentisphaeria bacterium; assembly: GCA_017450705.1. GTDB lineage: Bacteria > Verrucomicrobiota > Lentisphaeria > Victivallales > Victivallaceae > UBA1784. The sequence goes on from JAFSTC010000045.1 coordinate 35,378, forward strand.
ACCCCTTGCAACAGAAGATCTTCACTTCGCCGCCGCGGGCGTAGACCAGCGGGGAACGCTCCCCCGCCTGTTCGAGCACGAAATCGAACCGCCCGATGCGGAACATGGGGGAGTCCTTGAAGTGCAGCATGAAATGCATCGACCGGGACCGGATGCCGAAACGCTCGGGAAAGGCCTGAGCATAATAGACGGGAAAGGTCCCGATCCGCGTCGCCGCGGCGTGGGCGTACCGCAGGGGGAAATGTTCCTTTTCCGCCCGGGCCTCCAGTTCGGGAATCAGAGCCAGCAGCAAAAGCAGATAGAGGATCCCCGTGTCGTATCCCAGCGGGTGGATGAACTCGGGGAACGGATGGAACTCCCGCGCCTTGACTTTGCAGAAATTCCGGTACAGATGCCACGCCAGAGGCCGGATATCCTCATCGGCGTCGAAGGATGCGGCCTTCCCGAGCACGAGTTCGAGCCGCTCTGCGGGCAGTCCCGCAACGGCGCAGTATTTCCGGATGAACGCCTCCGAAAGGAAAAAAAGTTTTTCCGGACAGGACCTCTCCGTTTCTTCGGCCCCGTCCGTCGGCATCCAGTTCTGAAACAGAACCTCTTTGAGCATCCCCTGTTCCTCCGCAAATGAGATCCGTCGTTTTCTGCGGAGTTAATATACCATTTCCGAGCGAAAAAGCAAGCCTTTTACAGTTCCGCGGGGAACAGCTGACAGCATTCGGCGGAGAAGTCGAAGAAAAAGAGATCTTTTTCGAGAGCGACCGCCTTGCCGGCGTCCGGCGCAACGACGCGCCGGACGCCGGGCTGATAGGCGTGACACCGAGGTGGAGGGTCCCTGCGGAACGCGGGGTCTGCGGACGACTTTCCGGTCCGTTCGCTGAAAATTTCCCGGGATTTTCGCTCAAAATGAGTTTTTTTGCGCCAAATCATTTGATTTTACGGAAAAAAGGCGTATAGTAAAGTCGAGGTGTTCAGGGTTGGGGATTTTCAGGCACCTTAAACGCAATTTCTCCTCTTCATAATTACTCCTCTAAGTGTCTGGAGAGACTCGGCCTTGGACGCCTCCTTTTTTTCGATTTCGCGCACAGGGGGATGATGCCGCAGATGGACAAGGCCGTTTTGATCGACGCATACAGTCAGATCTTCCGTTCGTTTTACGCCATCCGCGCCCTCACCGATCCGCAGGGCCGCCCCGTCAATGCGCTTTTCGTCTTCACAAAGCTTTTGCTCTGCATCGAAAAGGAACATCCGTGCCCGACGGGAGCCATGCTTTTCGACTGCGGCAAGGTGAGTTTCCGTCTGGCGGTCGCTCCGGGATACAAGGCCAACCGCCCTCCGATGCCCGACGAACTCAGACAGCAGATGCCCGCCATCCGCGAAATGGCGGCGGCCTTCGGCTGGCCGCTTCTTTCTGCGGAAAATTACGAAGCCGACGATCTCATCGGCGGCTTCGCCCGGGCTCTTCCCGGGGAAGTCCTGATCGTGACGTCGGACAAGGATCTCTCCCAGCTCGTCGACGACCGGATATCCATTCTCGTCCCGGCCAAGGGATCTGCCGGCGGCTTTGCGCTGCGCCGGAAAGAGGAGGTCGTCGAAAAGTTCGGCGTCGGCCCGGAGCTTGTCGCCGACTATCTCGCCCTGGTGGGCGACACGGCGGACAACATCCCCGGCGTTCCCGGAATCGGTCCCAAGAGCGCGGCCGCCCTGCTCAACGAATACGGTCCCGTCGAAGGCTGGATCGATCGATTGGAAAAGCTCGACGGCAGCCGGTTCGCCGCAAAACTTGCCGGGCAGGAGAGGCGGCTCCGGGACAATCTGGTGCTCGTCCGGCTGAAGACCACGCTCCCCGATGAGTTTGCGGATGTGCCGGGGACTCTCGCCCGGCGGCCGCCGGACTGGGAAAAGATCGCCGCATTGTGCCGGGAACACGCCTTCAACGGCATACTGAAGACCCTTCCCCTCCCGGCGGCCCGGGAACCGGAGCCGGAGGAGCCCGCCGCGGCGGAAGAGCCGGATCTCTTCTCCGCCCTGATGTCTCCCGTCCCCGAAAAGAGCGAAAAGCCCGCGCCGCCGGCGGAAGAAGAGGATCTTCCGATCCAGGGCACCCTTTTCTGACGCCCTCCCCCGAACGCCCTTGGGCATCGTTTTTTTTGACAAAACCGGTCAAAATCGGTGCAAACATTTTTCACTCAAATGTTTAACTTGCGTCAAAACATCAAAATACTGCGAAATATTTCGCAGTATTTCCGATTTTTCAACTAAGGCAAAACGCGATTTTCGCCCTTTTTTCGCCCGAAAACTTGACTTTTCTGACCAGTCCGTTATAGTAGATTGCAGAAGGAGGCAAGGAACCGCCTTCCTCCGTCCGGCCGCGGGAGAGTGATCCGGCGCCGGACCGACGTGTTTTTTTTCGACGGCGTCCCGCCGTCTTGCGTGAGGAGGAGTGATTATGAAGCCCCCGGACCGGGTCAAGCGGTTTCCGGTCCGGGGGCGGGCCGGGAAACGGGAAACTCCGCCCTCTCCGCTTTTCCTCCGACGGCATTGAAAAGAAGGCGTTTCCGTGGTATATTAGGCGAATGCCGCCGAAACGGCTGAAAAGGGTAACTTCAAACATTTGCGGGAAAATGACGATGAACGATATCGAAAAGATGAGCTACGCCCTGGGGATGAACATCGCGGGGAACCTCTCGGAACTGCCCATTGAGATCGACACGGCCTGTCTGCAGCGGGCGCTGAAAACAGTCCTCGCGGGAGAATCCGCGGAACTGCCCCGTGAGGAGTATGCGAAATACATGCAGAAATTCCAGCAGGAGGTCCGGCAGGCCGGCGAGAAGGCGGTGAAACAGGCCGCAGAAAGCAACCGCGCCGCGGGACGGGATTTCCTCGCGGCCAACGCGAAAAAGGAAGGCGTGAAAACAACGGCGTCGGGTCTCCAGTACCAGGTGCTGTCGCAGGGATCCGGTCCCAAACCCGCGAAACATCAGAGCGTCCGGGTCCATTACACGGGGCGTCTGATCGACGGAAAGGTTTTCGACAGTTCCGTCCAGCGGGGAGAACCCGCGGAATTCGGCCTCACGCAGGTCATCGCCGGGTGGACCGAGGGTCTCCAGCTCATGCCCGTCGGCTCGAAATACCGCTTTTTCATTCCCGCGGAACTGGCCTACGGCGACCGCGGCGCCCCGGGAGCCATCCCGCCCGCAGCCGCACTGATCTTCGACGTCGAGCTTCTGGCAATCATCTGATTTTGACTTGATTTCAACACACACATATAAAGGAATCGTTATCATGGCAGACGAAGCGACCAATCAGGAACTGATGGACAAACTGGTCAGTTTGTGCAAACGCCGGGGATTTGTCTTCCCCAGTTCGGAGATCTACGGCGGATTCAACGGCTTCTGGGACTACGGCCCCTACGGCGCCCGCATGAAGCGCGCCATCGAGAACCTCTGGTGGCACGAAATGGTGGAGACCCGCGACAACATCGAGGGGCTGGACTCCACCATCATCGCCAACCCCACCATCTGGAAGGCCTCCGGACATCTGGACCAGTTCAGCGATCTCATGACCGACTGCAAGAAGTGCAAGGCGCGCTACCGGGTCGATCAGATGGAGGATCCCACAACCTGTCCCGCCTGCGGCTCCAAGGAAATGACCGAGCCCCGGGAATTCAACCTGATGATGAAGACCTTCGTGGGTCCCGTGTTCGACGACGAGCACGTGGCCTACCTGCGGGCGGAGACCTGCCAGCCGATCTTCGTGGACTTCAACAGCGTCCGGGTGGCGACGCGCCAGAAGCTGCCCTTCGGCATCGCCCAGATCGGCAAAGCCTTCCGCAACGAGATCAATCCCCGCAACTTCACCTTCCGCAGCCGGGAATTCACCCAAATGGAGATGGAGTTCTTCTGCGACGGCGAAGAGGGCATGAAGTGGTTCGAGTACTGGAAGGAACAGCGCCTCAACTACTACCGCAAGCTGGGATTCGACGACAGCTGCATGCGCATTTACGTGCATGAAAAACTGGCCCACTACGCCAAGGCCGCCATCGACATCGAGGTGAAGTTCCCCTTCGGCTGGGGCGAACTGGAGGGCGTCCACCACCGCGGCACGTGGGATCTTTCGCGGCACAGCGAGTTCTCCGGGGTCGATCTGCAGTACCTCGACCACGACAACAACCGCAAACTCATGCCGACGGTCATCGAGACCAGCGTCGGTCTCGACCGAACCATGCTGGCGCTGCTGAGCAAAGCCTACGACGAAGACACCGCCGCAACGAAGAAGGAAGGCAAGGACGAGGACGTCCGTGTCGTTCTGCATCTGCCTCCCCTGGTGGCCCCCATCCAGGCGGCATTCCTGCCCCAGTCCAAGAAGCTCACGGAAAACGCTTACGCGCTTTACAAGAGCATCGACCGCTACTTCCGCTGCGAATTCGACGAGACGGGGAGCATCGGCAAGCGCTACCGCCGGCAGGACGAGATCGGCACGCCTTTCTGCGTGACCTTCGACTTCGATTCGCTCAACGACAACGCCGTCACGGTCCGCGACCGCGACACCATGCAGCAGGAGCGTGTGGGCATCACCCAGCTGCGGGATTACATCGAGAGCAGGATCGGTTTCTGACGCACAAGACGCGGATTTTTCGAAAACGCCCTTGACTTTTCGGGGAAAGGGAGTTATATTATTGAAATTCAGTGTACGATTCTGATTTGTTTTACAGATAGGAAGGAGAATCATCATGGCACACAAAAAAGGTCAGTCCAGCAGCCGCAACGGCCGTGACAGTCAGCCGAAATTCCTGGGTATCAAGGCTTACGGCGGCGAGGAAGTTTCCGCCGGTTCCATCATCGTCCGTCAGCGCGGCACCCGTTTCCGTCCGGGGAACAACGTCGGCTGCGGCCGCGATTTCACGCTCTTCGCGCTCTGCGACGGCAAGGTCGAGTTCTGCAAGGAGCAGCGCAAGGTCAGCATCGTTCCGACGCCGGCCGAGTGATTTATCGAGATCGTCTTCTTTTGTTTGTTTTGTCCCGGGGAAGCGTGCAAGCGGTTTTCCGGGATTTTTTTGTGAGGTGAAAAATGTTTGTCGATCAGGCGCGGATCTTCGTGCGCGGCGGTGACGGCGGCAACGGATGCTGCAGTTTCCGCCGGGAGAAATACATGCCAAAAGGCGGTCCCGACGGGGGCGACGGCGGCAACGGCGGCAGCGTGTGGATCGAAGCCAGCAGCGACGAACAGAGTCTCGCTCCCTTCATGTACCAGACCAGTTTCCGGGCGGCCAACGGCGTCGGCGGAAAAGGCTCCGACTGTCACGGCAGAAACGCCGAGGACGTCGTCCTCAAGGTCCCGACAGGGACCCTCGTCACGGATCAGGAGACGGGGGAGCTCATCGCCGATCTCGCCGTTCCGGGGCAGCGCGTCCTGACCGCCGCGGGCGGCCGGGGCGGCCGGGGCAACGCCCGGTTCCTGAGCAATTTCAACCGGGCCCCCCGCCAGTGCGAGGAAGGCCGTCCCGGGGAGGAAAAGCGTCTCAAACTTGAATTGAAAACCATTTCCGACGTCGGTCTCGTGGGATTCCCCAATGCGGGCAAATCGACCCTGCTCGGGGCCGTTTCGGCGGCCCGGCCCAAGGTGGCCAGCTACCCATTCACCACGCTCAACCCCGTGGTGGGCGTCGTCGAGTACCCCGACTACAGCCGGATCCTCATCGCGGACATCCCCGGTCTCATCGAAGGGGCCCACGACAACGTGGGGCTGGGGCACGCCTTTCTGAAACACATCGAGCGGACCGACATCCTCGCCTTCGTCCTCGACATGGCTGGGACTGACGGACGCTCCCCGCTGGACGATCTGGACTGTCTCAAAAACGAGCTCGAACTTTACATGAGCGGCCTCTCCAAAAGGCCGGCGGTGATCGTCGCCAACAAAATGGACATGCCCGTTTCGGAGGAAAATCTGGCCCTGCTGCGGGAAAAACTCTCTTCAGACCCCATCGAGATAATTCCCGTCATCGCCGCCACGGGCGAACTGGGCGACCTCAAGGAGATCCTCAAAGCCAAGCTCGAACGGATCCGGGCCGTCAAAAACTCGAAGACTCTTTGATCCTGCTCCTTCTTCGTTCCGACTTTTTTCTCTTTTCGGCTTGACAGGCGCGCTCCCGTCAGGTAAATTAAAGCGGATTCGGATTCACCGGGAAAATTCCCGCAAAAAAAGGAGACAGGATCATGTTGAAACCGAGGATCGGCATTCGCCCGACCATCGACGGCCGCCGCCGCGGCATCAGGGAGTCGCTCGAAATCCAGACGATGAACATGGCCAAGGCGGCCGCGGAGCTCATCTCCGCCAATCTGCGCTACCGGGACGGCAGTCCCGTGGAGTGCGTCATCGCCGACACCACCATCGGCGGCGTGTACGAAGCCTCGCGCTGCGCGGAGAAGTTTTCGGCGGCCAACGTCACCGCCACGCTGACCGTCACCCCCTGCTGGTGCTACGGGTCGGAAACAATGGACATGGATCCCCTCACCCAGAAGGCGGTCTGGGGCTTCAACGGCACGGAGCGCCCCGGTGCGGTGTATCTGGCCGCCGTCCTCGCCGCCCACTCCCAGAAGGGCATCCCCGCCTTCGGCATCTACGGGTGCGACGTCAAGAACGCCGACGACACGGCGATCCCGGATGACGTCCGCGAAAAGATCCTCCGCTTCGCCCGGGCGGCCGTGGCCGTGGGCGAAATGCGCGGCAGGTCGTACCTCTCCATGGGCAGCGTCGCCATGGGTATCGCCGGCTCCATCGTCAACGCCGATTTCTTCGAGGAATACCTCAACATGCGGTGCGAATCCGTCGACATGAGCGAGATCATCCGCCGCGTCAAGGAGGGCATTTTCGATAAGGAAGAGTACGAGAAGGCCCTCGCCTGGACCCGGAAAAACTGCAAACAGAACGCCGACATCTACAACGGGAACGCCGGGAAGCCCCAGGCGGAACAGGACGCCACCTGGGAGTACGTCGTCAAGATGGCGATCATCGCCCGGGACCTCATGGTGGGCAATCCGAAACTTGCCCTGATGGGCTTCGTCGAGGAGTCCTGCGGCCACAACGCCATCGCCGCCGGGTTCCAGGGCCAGCGTCAGTGGACGGATTTCATGCCCAACGGCGATTTCCTCGAGAGCGTGCTCTGCTCCTCCTTCGACTGGAACGGCATCCGCGCGCCCTACGTGGTCGCCACCGAAAACGACTGCTGCAACGGCGTCGCCATGCTCTTCGGTCATCTGCTCACCAACGCGGCGGCGGGATTCAGCGACGTGCGCACCTACTGGAGTCCCCGGGCGGTCAAGGAGAACACCGGGTTCGATCTCGACGTGCCGGGACTGATCCACCTCATCAACTCCGGCGCCACGACGCTGGACGCCGCGGGATGCCAGACCAAGGACGGTCACCCCGCCATGAAGCCCTTCTGGGAGATCACCGAAGCGGAGGCCCAGGCTTGCGTCGACGCCACCGTCTGGACCCCGGCCAATCTGGGTTACTTCCGCGGCGGCGGCTTCTCCAGCACCTTCCTGACGCGCAAGGGCATGCCCGTGACCATGAGCCGTCTCAACATGATCAAGGGCCTGGGCCCGGTTCTCCAGATCGCCGAGGGCTTCACCCACGAACTGCCCGAAGAGGTCAACAAAAAGCTGGTGGACCGCACCGATCCCGGCTGGCCGACCACGTGGTTCGTTCCCCGGCTGACGGGCAGCGGCGCGTTCAAGGACGTCTACAGCGTCATGGCAAACTGGGGCGCCAATCACGGCGCGTTCCACTGCGGCCATATCGGCGCCGATCTCATCACCCTGGCCTCCATGCTGCGGATCCCCGTGTGCATGCACAACGTACCGGAGGAAAAGATCTTCCGGCCCTCCGCGTGGAACGCCTTCGGCATGGACAAGGAGGGCGCCGACTACCGCGCCTGCGCCAACTTCGGCCCGCTCTACAAGTAACGCTCCGTTCTTCCGATAAAGGCTGAGGGAGCCCCGGGAGAGGAAAAAAAACTTTTTTTCCACGTGAAAAAAAGTTTTTTCCCTCTCCCGGACCCTCTCCCTTTTTCAAAAAAAGCGAAGTGTTTTGAGGAGAGGTGGGCGAGTCGCGGGTCGTCGTCCAGACAGGCGGAGTTCCCCGGAACTCCGCCTGTCTTTTGATGCCGGAAGAATGCGGACGGTCAGTCGTTCTCCCAGCTTTTCATCTCGGCACAGACTTTTTTGAAGGTCTCGAGGTGTGTGCGCTTGCCGGAGTAGTCCCGGGTCTCGGGATTGACGCAGAGCGAACGCTCGCGGGCATTTGTGAGACGCCAGAGGGAACGGATGTCCATATCCCCCTCGCCGATCGTGGCGTCGGCGTAATATTTGCCGCAGCGCTTGGGCGTGTATCCCTCGCGGGGGACGTCCGACACCTTCCAGTCCTTGACGTGGAAATGCACGACATACTTGCGGAGGCGCTGAAACGCCTGCACGGGATCCTCCGCCGTGGCCACGTTGCCCTGATCGAAGGTGATCTTCAGGCCTGGGACCTGATCCAATATCTCGAGACACTCGTCGGCGGTGGTGATGGGGCTGTTGTGATAGCCGGTGCTCTCCAGCGTGAGCGTCACCCCGGCGCTGTGCGCCAGTTCGTACGCGCGGGCGAAATATTCGGCGTAGTGCTTGCGGTCGTCGGCGAAACCGGTCTGCGCGGCGCGGGCGAAGGGCGGCAGCATGAGCACGGGCGCGCCCAGCGTGACCGCGTCGTCGAGAGACGCCTTGAATTCGTCGAAGTAGGCCGGATCGCCGTTGATGAAGCCCCACTTGATCATGGTATGGGCGGCGATGGGCAGTCCGCGGTCATCGCAAAGATTTTTCAGTTCCTTCGCGGTCCTGCCGTGGAGACCGATCCAGTCGATGGCCTCCATGCCGCAGGCTTGCGCGACGGAGACGATCTCCTCAACGGGAGAATCCCCCATCATCAGCGACATCATGCAGATCCTCATTCCCGGGACTCCTTCCTTTTGCGGCTGCTTCTCAAGTCAACGGCAATAATATAGCCGTCGTCCGCCCCGTTGTCGTTGGATTTTCAGGCAAAAAAGTGGATAAATTTGCAATTCGTGCAAATTTGTCGCATTTCGAAACGGGGGAAACGGATGGAGACGATCCGCTTATTTGTTCATGAAGTTGGCGATGTCGTCGCAGGCCCAATCGGTGCCGCTTTTGTAAGTCGTTGCCGTGGGTGGATCGGCCGGAGTCGCCGCAGGAGAAACCCCGAACTGCCCGTCCGGTCCGGGAGCGATGAGATCGAACCCTGTCGTGTTGACCGCGCCGGGATAGCGGTAACGGATCGCCCCGCCCCAGCTGTCGACGAGAGTGCTGTTTTCGATATTTTTCTTGAGTTTCTCCTGATCCAGCGGCTTGAGAAATGTTTTGAATTCTGCCTCACCGGTTCCGGTGGCATTCCATGTCGTACTTCCGAATGTAATGCTGACAATCTGGGAGTTGTTCAAAGTCATGCCGATCGTCGCATAGCCCGACGACGACGGGTAGTAGCCCTTCTTGATTTTGAAGTTCTCGAGGGCGGCCTCAATCTGTTTGATCAGGGATTCCGTGGCGGAACGGCGGGCGGCGCCCATGGCGTAGCCGTACCCGGCAAAACCGATGGCGCCCAGCAGAGCCACGAGAGCGGTCACGACCAGAATTTCGACAAGGGTGAAACAAAAACGTCTTTTCATAACGAAATCTCCTTGATAAACCGAACGTGAGGGAATATAATATGCAAACGAAGATAATTCAAGGAAAATTCGATGCAACTTGACGGAAAAAACATCCTCGTGACGGGCGGGGCCAAACGGGTCGGCGCCGTGATCGTGCGCCATCTGGCGGAAAAAGGCGCCCGGGTCGTCATCCACTGCAATACCTCCCTTGCGGAAGCGGAGACACTTTGCGGTTCCCTGCCGGGGACGGGACACAAGGTCCTCGCTTTCGATCTCGCCCTGCCGGGCGAAGCGGAAAAACTTTTCCGGGCGGCCTCCCCGCTGGACGCGATCGTCAGCAACGCTTCTCTTTACCATCACGGCGGCGATTACGACGAGGCGACAAAAAAAAGGCTGTACGAAGTCAATTACAGAAGTCCCCTCGCCCTCATGCGTCTGCTGACTGAAAATCCTCCCGCCGGGGGCGGCGCGGTCGTCAACGTGCTGGATCAGGAGATCCTCTCGCCCCGCGCCCGGGACAATGCCTATCTCGAAAGCCGCCGGCTTCTGATGGCCTCCACCCTCGAATTCGCGAAAGAATATGGTCCCCTGGATCTGCGGTTCAACGCCGTGGCGCCGGGTCCCATGCTCCCCCCCGCGGAACTGCCGCAGTCGAAGATGGAAAAAACCATATCCGCCCTCCCCCTCCGATGCCGGGTGGAACCGGACGACCTCGCCCGCGCCGTGCTCTTTCTGCTGGCGTGCGACTCCGTCACCGGCGCCGTCCTGCCCGTGGACTGCGGTCAGCACCTCTGAGCGCAAAAAAAAGGGAGAGGCCCGGCCTCTCCCTTTTTCCTACCCGGATTCCGAAAACGTCAGCGGACGAATTCCAGAACGGGGGGCACGCCCTCCAGGTTGAGCAGAACATCTCCGCCAGACCAGGTGAAGAAGCGCCAGACTTCCTCCTTCGAGGGATCCTCGCGGTCGACCGTGACGTCGCAGCGGGAACTGCCCTTGACGTCCTGGTTGTTCACCCACGGCAGCTTCAGCGTGGTGTTGATCTTCGATTTGACCGACCGGACTTTGCCGTCGGGCCCGATGACCACGATGCCGTACAATCCCAAGTGACAGCTGGTGTATTTGAGCGTGAAGCTCTTCACCCCGGCGGGGACCCGGACGCCGAAGAAGAGGGAGACGCCGTTGGAGAACTGCGAAACCGGTGTCACATGCGCCCGCACGGGCGTCCGGTCGGAGGTGTACACCTCCCAGTAACTGCTGATGTTGTCGGCGATGGAGACGGTGTATTTGTCCCCGGGCTTTCCCTCCAGCACGCAGCTCTTCGACACGAAGGTCCGGTCATCGACGTTTCCGCCGAAAGAGAAGACGACTTTGCCCGCCGGATCCTTCACCTCGACCTTGTACTCGGTGACTTCGCCCTTCCGCGGATTGTAGAAATTGCGCTCGATGAAGAGCGTCGTGCGGGGGTTGGCCAGCGTCAGATCGAGGGTCATGTGTTCGGGACCGCGGAGCCGCATGAGGTGCGCCGTCTTGCCGAAATCGTCGATGAAGCCCTGAATGGAGAAATCCTTCTCCCCCGGCATCGCCTTGAGCATTTCGAAGGCGACGGGGGCGAAGACCAGATCCATGGCCAGATTCTTGCCGTCCCCGCCGGAACCCACGCCGCGCAGATTGTAAAGCCCGATGCCGCGGCGGATGATCGCCTGCCCTTCGGGATCGCCGTCCGCCGCGCTGGCGGCCAGCATCAGCATGTTGAGATTCGAGCTGGGGGCCCACATGGCCTGGCCGTCCCACTGCGCCACGTAGGGCCAGCCGACAGCTCCCGCGATATGGGACTTGCGCATCCAGCCCGCGGCTGCGACCAGATTCTTTTTGAGTTCCGGCCGGTTCGCCCGCAGGCAGTAGTGGTGCAGCGCCTGAATGACGATCCCCATCTGGAAGCAGCTGGTGCCGAAACCTTTTTTGCGTCCGCCGCTCAGATATCCCCGGGGCAGGTCGAAGGGCCACGCCCCGCCCTTGTCGAGAGCCTGACACTTGAAGAAGCCGTCGGCGACGGACTTGCCCGCGGCCAGATATTTTTCGTCGCCGGTGGCGTCGAAGGCCTGCATCAGGCCCTCAAGCATCCAGCCGTGACTGCGGGGATTGCCGTTGTTCCGGTAGGGACTGCCGGAGAAGCGGATGAGTTCGGAAGCCAGCAGTCTTGCGGAGTCGCCGATGTCGGCTTTGCCGCCCATGAGGAAGGCCGTGAACATGCCTCCCGACCACGAGTGGCCGTTGGTGGCCGCGGCGTAGCCCTGACAGTTGCCGCCGGTGAACCACGGCACGGCCTTGCCGCCGGGTTCGCCGCGCCGGCCCGTGTGGCCCACGCAGTGCATGTAGTTGCCGCCGATCAGATTCCAGTAAGGCGTGGCGTGGATGATGTCCACGTCGGACTGGTGCCGGGCCGTCTGCATGGCAAGGCGATAGACGTCGCGATTGCCGGTTCGGGCGAAGAGGGTCAGAAGTCCGTAGGCGAAATCATACTCGTTGTTGCCCCAGTTGCACCCGCCGCGTTCGCCAAACCAGTCGCCCAGATTGAGGAAGCCGTACTCGCGTTGGAAGGCCTTGCGCTTCAGATGTTCGTAGAAGGCGCGGATCGCCTGGTCGTCGAAGGGTTTGACCGTATCGTCGGCAAAGACCCCGCGGATGGCCCCGGTGCGGGCGTACCACGACGGGGGGATGACCGCGACGACGTCCCGGGAAGAAACCGCTCCGCCGCTGAAGTCGAAAGTGACCTCCTCGGTGAAATTCATCCCGGCCATGAGACGGTATTTGCCCGCCATGTAGGGGAAGCGCAGATAACCGGGCAGATCGCTGTTGAACTCCTTGGACGGCTGGGGCGGGAGCAACTGGATGTCGAGCCCGTCCGCATTGCAGGCGAAGGCCTTGGGATAGCGTTTTCCCGCATCGGCCAGCGCGAAGGAAACGGTCCCGGCGGGAGATGTGAACGTATCCGTTTCGGGCATGAAGCCCTTCTTTTCGGCGCCGTTGACCGTGTACTTGAGATCGTTCCCCTGAAAGACGCCGCCGGAGGCCAGTTTCCCCGCGCCGGAGGCGAGGACAAGATGCAGAGCGTCGAGTTCGTTGATCTCCCGCTCCAGGTTGTCCGCGCGGAAGGTGACGACCGCCCGCAGGACGGGGGAGGCCGCCGAGAAGATCAGCCGCACGGTGAAGCCGCCCGCGTAGCGGTCCGAAACGAGCGTCCCGTCCAAACGGAAGGTCTCATCGTTCTCGCGGGTGACGGAGAAAATGCGGCTCTTGGCATCCCCGTCGGCGAAAAGTTTCAGGTCGCCGAAAGACTTTCCGTTCCAGACGATGTTTTTGAGCAGCGCGTCGGAATCGGGGTCGATGACGGCGGCAAGGTCCCCCGCCCGGATCATCTGCTTTTTGCCGTCGTCCGTGACGGCGGGGACAGGGGCGGGAACGGCAGAAACATCTTTTCCGCCTTTGACGGTGAAGACCGCCTTCTCATGGGCCTTCAGGGCAGTCTCGAAGGCGACGAAAGCCCACTTGACCGACTTGTCGGGCCAGAAGCCTGTGGCATAGACGGCGGCGGGGACCGCCCTGTCCTGCGCATCGAAGACGGCGATGTTCTTCACGTTGTAAAATGATTTTTCAGGAAGCGGGAAACCGAAGCGGACGGGGGCCCGGCGGGAAATGCCGTCCTCTTCCAGCACCTCCACCGGCACGGCGAAGTCGCAGGCGGGAGCCTTTGCCGTCTGCGGACGGTCGAAGGAAGCCTTCTCGCAGTCGAGGGAGTGGAAACCCGATCCGTGGGGCGTGAAAGTCATGCCCCGGTCTTTTCCGGAAAGCAGCTGGATATTCTTGTCCTGCCAGGCGACGTCGTACTTCTGGGGCTGGAGCCACCAGTCCGTTCTGCCGTACTGGGATTCCGGTTCGGCGGCGGCGGCGCGGGCCTCGAATTCCACGGTGACGGGCTGTCCTTTCCTGACGAGGACGTTGTCCCAGAGCGGCGCCCGGTTGCACATGCGGTCCAGACCGTCGACGGTTTTGTTGACTTTTGCCCGCAGCGTGAGGGAGTTTTCCGCCCCCGTCACCTTGAAGTTGCGGAATTCGACCCACTCGGCGATGCCGCGCACAAGAGCGCCCGCGGCGCGGCGCTGAATACAGACTTCACCGTCGAGCTGCGGGGTGAAGGAGAAAGAAAATTTCGTCCACTCCGTGCCGATGACGGGCCGGGAGACCAGATCGATCTGCCCCGTTCCGCCGCCGAAACGAAGCGGTTTCTCCTCGCGGGCAAACCCGGCGGGCGTTGCCGCCGTCACGGGGATGTGTCCGGCCAGACCGCTCACGCCGAAACGCAGCGCGGACTTCTTGGGCGGCATCTTGCGCTTGTATTCCTCTTTCGTGAATTTGTCCGCGGGGAAAGTCCCCTCGCGGCGGACCTTGAATTTGACCGTCACGGGAACGCCGGCCTTGACCTTGACGAAGTCGACCACGGAGTGGAAATGGCCGCAGCGCTCCTCGCCGGGGGGCAGATCTTTCGTCGCCGCGGCACTCGCGGAGTGAAAGAGCACTTCCGCGCCCGTGATGGTGACATCTTTGTAGACCATCCAGTGGTTCTCCGAGGGCTTGCTGGAGGTGCCCCGCCGGGCGATCTCCAGCTCTCCGTCCTTGTCGGAGACGAAGGTGCAGAAGTGCTCTCCCCAGTAGGGCCCCGCGCCCCGGGTGAAGATGAGATATCCGGTGGACTTCGCCCACGCCGGATGCTGCCAGGACATTTTGGGACTGCACGCCACGCCTTTGATGTTCATGCCCGCGGCACGGCCGTCGATGTCCAGTTTGATCCCCGCCGCCAGCATCAGCGGCAGAAGAAAAATCGCAAAAAAAGCTTTTTTCATTTCAAATGGCCTCCCAGGTCAGTACACCTGCTGTTTCTCGTCATCGAGATAGTTGTCGGAATTGATGAACATGGGCAGATGGGGCTGCTGCGTTGCTCCCGAACGTACGTTGCCCCCGGCATAGACGATGTTCGTCGTTTCGTTGTGGGGACGGCCGGTGACGTTGGTCGTCGCGTCGATGGTGATGCTGTTTCTCGACAGCCCCTCGTTGCTGTTGAGATACGGTCCCATGCCGTCCCAGTTGAGCCCCATCTTGGAGGGCTCGCGGATGGCGGTGATCTTCTTTCCCGTCTTGGTCTTGTCGCGGTACATGTTTTTGTTGTGGATATAGTTGCCGACAAAGGGCCAGAACCCGGCATTCCTGTCGTTCCAGGTCACGGTGGCGATGGAGGGACAGATGAAGATGGCAAATTTCTTCCGGTTCCGGTAGTTATTGTTGAATTCCGCCCGGATCGTGTCGAATTCGGTCAGGGAGGAGATCCCGGCGACATAGATCCCGACGTGGGCGCACCACGAGCGGTTGAGTCCGTCCCGGGCGGGAGGGAAATAGTCGCCGTTGTCGGCCACATACATACCCGCCCCCGTACCGATCTGCTTCAAATCGTTTGAACATGTAGAACTCTTCGCCCGCTCCCGCGCCTGCTGCAGCGCGGGCATCAGCATGGCGGCAAGGATCGCGATGATGGCGATCACCACCAGGAGCTCGATAAGCGTGAACGGGAAACGTTTTCTGACTTTCGCGCGCATAGCCGATCTTCTTTCTTTTACGGTTGAAGAATTTTCGAAAAGATCATCAAAGAGCTTCCTGCTGATCCCATTTGCCTTTGTCGCCGACCTGCTTGAGCTTGTTGGTAGTGACGACGTTGCCGGCCAAAGCGAGCACGTTGACCGAACCGTTGTGCCGGTAGTCGACGCGCCGGCCGCTGCGGCCGTCGAAGGGATACTCGCTGTCGAAGTCCGGCTTGTAGGCCTGGGAGTAGCTGGGCATACCGATCCCGTCGATGATGTGGATGACCTTGGAGGGGCTGCGGAACTTGAGGTATTTGACGCAGTTGGGGTCTTTTGCGAGCATCCCGGACCAGGTTGTCTGCTGCGGCATGGTGTAACTGCGCCATTTCCAAAGGGTGGCGTAGTACCCGAAACACCGCTTGGCGCTGGGCGGGACAGAGGGGCAGATCATGGCCTTGGGCACATTGTCCTTCTCATAATCCCGGTAGTCGATGGATTTTTTCATGGTGTTGCAGAACCAGCTGGTCCCCACATGCCACTCCACGCTGCCTTTGTTGTCGTACTGGGTCATGCCGTCCTGGGGCATGAGCATGTCGTCGAAGGCCGCGTAATAGGCGAAGACCTGGATGCCCAGCTGCTTGAGATTGTTGACGCAGCTGGCGGTCTTCGCCCGCTCCCGCGCCTGCTGCAGCGCGGGCATGAGCATGGCGGCAAGGATCGCGATGATGGCGATCACCACCAGGAGCTCGATGAGGGTGAAACTCTTCCTGACATTTTTCTTTGCAAACATGACGAACCTCCTTCTGTCGTTGAAAAGTTTGCGGAAAACCTGTTTGGGACTCATATCAAAACTCTTTTTTTGTATATTTGAGGTAAACGCGGACCCCGGCGGCCAGCTCCCGGAGCCGGGACTCGATCTCCCCGCCCCCGGCGATGATGGAGCTGATGCCCGTGAGCACCAGATCGAAGAGCGGCGGAGAGGAAACGCTGTACTCGTTGCACAACCGCCCCATGGCGTCGCGGAAGGCGGCGTCGGCGGGATTCCCCGGCAGAAAAGCCCGTTCGAGGGAACTGCGGCGGATGGGAAGTCCGTACCGCAGTTCCGCCAGGTGGTCCTGAAATTTCTCCGACCAGAGGAACCGCATGATGCGCATGCAGAGATCCCGGTCCACGCTGCCCCGGCGCATGACGAAAAGCTCCGTGGCCTGGATGGAGCGCCCGCTGTGTTCAGGGGAGACGCCGGGCATGGGCAGAAACAGAAATCCGTCGTCGAAATCCCGGCGGATGGGACTGTAAAGCTGACGGTCCAGAACGGAGACGGCGAACCGGGCGTAATGCGCTATATCTTCCCTGCCCGAAGGCGGCGCGTCCTTGGCGGCAAGAGACCTGAAGAAAGTCAGCGCCCGCACGGTCTCCGGAGAATCGAAACAGACCGGATCGGGCTTTTCGAGACAGAAGAGTCTGCCGCCGAAACAGAGAACGAAATTCATCCACAGATAGGCGTTGGTGTTCCACGGGAAGACCCTCTCCGGCGGGAAATGCGCCCGGAGTTTCGTCATGATGTCGGCAAAATCCCGGATGCTCCAGTCGGGCCCCGGTTCGGAGCACCCCGCCTCTGCCAGCATTCGCCGGTTGCAGGCGACGATGCGGGGAGAGAAGAGAAAAGGCAGCGCGGACAGCCGCTCCCCGTGCATGAAGGGGCGCAGCTGTTCGGCATGAAACGGCGAAAGGTCGGGGAAGCACGATTTGACGAGAGGAGCAAGATCCACATACTCCCGGAACCGGGTCTGGGCCACGGCCGTTGTCACGATCTCGAACGTACCCTCTTCGCAACAAGTGCTGATGTGAAGCTCGGGGGCGGCAGAAGCCATCTCCTTTTCGAACATCCCGAGCCAGGGAAGAAACTCCCGGTGAGTGTAGAGTTTGATGCACGCGCGGATGCGCCGCGATGTCCAGTCCCCGTCCACATAAAGCCCGGATCGGGAAACGGAAACCAGCAACCCTTCGTTGACCAGCGTATCCAGCGCGCTCTGGACCACGGGCCGGGAGATACCGAGGTGATCGGCGATCTTCCGGGACCCGGGCAGACGGGCCCCCGGCTGGAAAACCCCGCTCTCGAGATTTTCCAGCACGTATTTGCGCACCGTTTCGGATTGCTTGTTCATTTTCCTGTTTCCCCGCCTGTCAAAACTGGCTTGTCCAGTTATATTATACCACAATGTTTTTCCAATGTCAATAGGCATTCGATCTTTTTTCCTCTTTTTTATGCCGCAAAGCGCTCACGCGGGGGAGGACTTTCCCGGATGCAAAAATGATCAGAAAAAGCATGTGATTTACGGTTTTCATGGTTGACTTTACGATTTGGCAAGGTACATTAAGGACAAACGACGGGAAAAGTGCCGCCGTTCATCACATCACAAAAAGAGGAAAGACTCCCATGAAAAGAATCAAAGTCGGGATCATCGGTCAGGGCCGGAGCGGAAGAAATATCCATCGCCACCTTTTCGAATGCAGTCCCCTGCTTCAAGAGCGTTTCGACGTCATCGCCGTCGCCGATCCGATCAGCGAACGCACCGCACCGACCAATCCCGGCGCGGACCCGGCCTGCCGCCGCTACGCCGATTACAAGGAGATCCTCAAGGACAAGGACGTGGAGCTGGTGGTCAACGCCTGCCGCAGCCACAAGCACGTGGACATCGCCATCGAGGCCATGCAGGCCGGTTACAACGTGGTCTGCGAAAAACCCCTGACCCGACACGTCTCCGAGGTCGACAGGCTCCTCAAAGTCAAGGATGAGACCGGCCGTTTCTTCGCGGTTTTCCAGCAGGCGCGTTTCCGTCCGCTCTACCGCAAGATCTTCGAAGTGATCCACTCCGGCGTGCTGGGCCGGATCGCCATGGTCAAAGTGGCCTACAACGGCTTCGGCCGCCGCTGGGACTGGCAGACGATCCAGGATCTCTGCGCGGGCGAACTGCTCAACACCGCCCCCCACCCGCTGGACCAGATGGTCGAACTCTGGGAGAGTTTCGGCGAGACCGATCCCGAGCGCATCTTCGCGAAACTGGCGTGCATCAACAACTACGGCGACGCGGAGGATTTCGTCAAGGTCATCCTCGAAGGCAAGGATCACCCCGTCATCGACCTCGAGGTCAGCAAGGAGTGTCTCTTCCCCACCTACCAGTATCAGGTGTTCGGCGAAAAAGGTTCCCTCGTCGGCAACGGCGAGACCGTCGAATGGAAGTATTACAACCCCGCCGAGGCCGGGAGCCACGAGGTGAGCATCGCCCCCATCGAGGACGCCGCCCGCCTGCCGATCTACTGCTCGGAGAAGCTCAATTTCTACAGCGAAAAGTGGACCTGTCCCCCCGAGGCCTCCGGCTTCGACGACTGGGGAACGAAATATTATCTCAACATCTACGACGCCATCACCAAGGGGACGCCGATCGCGGTCAAACTGTCGCAGATCCGGCGGCAGATCGCCATCATCGAAGAGTGTCACCGGCAGAACCCCCTGCCCAAATTCGTGAAGGTCCCCGAAGGAACGCTCTGAATGAAGTTCTTCGACGATCTGGAGTTCGTCTGCAGCGGCGAAAGCACCGGCGTCTCAAGCGCGTACCGGGAGCATTATTTCGACGGCTACTGGGGACTCCAGTTCGTCCGCCGGGGAAAGATCTTCCTCAAAACGGGAGATTCCGAACCGGTTTCGGCCCAGGGGCCGGTGTGCTTCTTCACCGCCCCCGGGATCGCTTTTTCCTACGGAACGCCCGCCGGGGAGACCCGGGATCACCTTTTCGTCTGCTTCCGCGGCGAACGGGTGGAGCGGTACAAGGCGGGCGGCCTGATCCCCGAAACGGCCGGGCCCCGGTTTTACCCGGTCCCGGACGAACAGGCGGTCCTGCCCGTGTGGAAGTCGCTTCTCCACGCGCTGCGCCAGGGGCGGAAGACCTCCCATGCCGAAGCGGTCCTCCTGCTGGAAAAACTGCTTCTGGCGACGGCCGACGCTTCCTCGGGACGCTCCCGGACCGCCGGTCGGGAAAAGGCTGCGGTCCTCGCCTCGCGGATCGCCAACGATCCCGGTCTCGACTGGGACCTCGACAAGGAAGCCCGGGCGGCCGGCGTCTCCTGCGTCCATTTCCGGCGTCTTTTTCGGGAGGCGACGGGGCGCGCGCCGTGGCAGTACGTCATCGAGTGCCGGATCCGTTACGCCACGCAGCTGCTCCTGGCCAGCGACAAACTGGTCAAGGAGGTGGCCGGCGAGTGCGGATTTGCCAGCCCGTTCCATTTCTCCCGCGAGTTCAAGAAAATCATGAAAAAATCTCCGGAGCGCTTCCGGAAAAGCATTTAACAACATAAGGAAAATCATCATGGATCCCCTGAAGATCGCCGTCATCGGTCTCGACACCAGCCACTCCGTCGCCCTGCCCAAGCTCATGCAGGACCCCGCGGAAAAAGACCGGGTCGAAGGACTCCGCGCCGTCACCTGTCTGCGCTTCCCCACCCCGTTCCAGAGCGAAAAGGGCCAGGATGACCGACAGGCATATCTGGAGAGCATCGGCGTCAAGGTCACCCGGGATTTCGACGAGGCCGTCGCCGACTGCGACGCCATCATGCTGGAGATCAACGATCCGGCGTTCCATCTGGAGTATTTCGAAAAGTGCGCCGCGTTGGGCAAGCCGGTCTTCCTCGACAAGCCCTTCGCCGACACGCTGGAGAACACGGTCAAAATTTTGGATATCGCAAAAGAGAAGAACGTCCGTTTCTTCACGGCCTCCAGTCTCCGTTTCGACATCGACATCGTCGAGGGACTGCAGAAAGTGAATACGCCGAAGTCCGCGATGGTCTGGGGTCCCGTGGGCCGTGCCCCCGCCGGTTCCTCCATCGTCTGGTACGGCGTCCACGCCTTCGAGATCCTCAACCGGGTCATGGGCCGCGGCGCGGTCACCGTCTCCGGCACCGCCGATCTCAACGGCTACGTCTTCCACGTGATCTACGGCGACGGACGCCGGGGCATCGTCGAGATCTCCCGCAACTGCTGGAGCTACGGGACCGCCTGCCGCGACGCGGAAGGCAAGGCCAGTCTCATCCAGGTCACGGGGCGGATCCCCTTCTACAAGATGCTGGTCCAGGAGATCGTCAAGTTCTTCACCACCGGGGAACAGCCGGTGGATATCGCCGACTCCATCGAGATCATGGCCATGCTGTCCGCCGCGGACGCCTCCGTCAAAAACGGACAGTCCGCCCCCGTGTACACGCTCAAGTGATCTCCGGCAGAAAATCTGCTTGACAAAATTCCCGCAGTCCTGTATTTTATACGGGACTGCTTTTTTGCGTTCGAAACAACTTTTCTGACAGGAGAAAATATGCTGACAGCCAAAGATCTGCCCGTGGGGAATTTTCCGAAAGCCCTCGATTTCATCCACTTCCCGACGCGGCACCAGGCCGTGATCTTCCGCAACTGGAACGCCGTGCCCTTTTCGAGGATCGCGAAGGTCCTCGGATGCCGGGAGGAAGATGTCGTTTCCTGCGGACGCGAAATGGGCCTCGTCCCCGATGAGCGCTTCACGAAAAAATGGGATCAGCGGGGATTTCTCACCACCATCCGCCGCAACTGGCAGCTTCTTCCCTATCCGCAGCTGCTGGATCTGCTGGACTGGGACGCGGAAAAACTGCTGTTCTCTCTCAGGGAGGAGGATTTTCTCTACTACAAGCTGGGTCTGCTCAAGCCCGATTCTCCCGAAGTGAAGTTCCGTCCGCTCACCGCCGAAGAGAAGGAGAAGACGGCCGATCTCCGCCGCACCGTCGAAGCCTGCGGCATGGGTGAGGAGCTCGAACCCTGGCGTTTTCTGGCCAAACAGGGGCAGCTGCGTCCCATGTTCCCCCACAAGGGAGATTTCGGCATCCGCATGGTCCACTCCTACTCGGCGCTGTTCGGCGACGCGCTGCTCAACCCCGAGTTGGATCCCTACCCCGAGACTCTGCTCTCGGATTATCAGGCCGCCGGCATCAACGCCGTCTGGATGCAGGGGACGCTCTACACCCTCATCCCGTGGCTGGGGACCGACGCCTACTCTTCCGGCGCGGAACGGCGCTGCGAATCTTTGAGAAAACTCACCGAAAAAGCGGCGAAATACGGCATCCGGCTCTTCCTCTACACCAACGAGCCCCGGAACATGCCGGGCAAGTTTTTCGACGAATACCGCCCGGAGTGGAAGGGCGAACCCGATGAAAGCGGGGAAAACTTCGCCATCTGCACCGAGGCCCCCGGCGTCCTCGACGCCCTGCGCGACGGCATGAGCGAACTCTTCCGAAAAGTCCCGCTCCTCGGCGGCGTGCTGACCATCACCATGTCGGAGAACCTGACCCACTGCCACAGCCGCAATCCGGGCAAATGCGCCTGCCCCCGCTGCAAGGGCAAGGAGGTGTGGACCTTCCCCGTCTCCGTGCTCCACGCCGTCGAAGAGGGCGTGCACCGCGTTTCCCCGCAGGCCGACGTCATCGCGTGGACCTGGGCGTGGGATCCGGAGTGGATCGAAAAGGCGATCAAAGCCCTGCCCAAAAAAGTGAAGGTCATGTGCGTGAGCGAATCCCGCGTGCCCACCATGGCCGGCGGCGTGGCCGGATTCGTCACCGACTACTCCATCTCCAAGGTCGGTCCCGGAGAAGTGGCGAAGAAGACCTGGCGTCTCGCCCGGGAGAACGGCCTCGACACCATGGCCAAGACCCAGCTCAACTGCACCTGGGAGGGCTCCTTCGTGCCCTATCTGCCGGTCTGCTCCCTCGTGGAGCGGCACCTCAACGGCCTGCGTCAGGAAAAGGTCGGCAACATCATGGCCGCGTGGACCCTCGGCGGTTTCCCCGGCGGCAACCTGCCGCTGGTGGACGCGACAAAGGAGGAGCTGGCGGCCAAGCGCTTCGGCAAGGACGCGGAAGCCGCGCTGAAGGCCCAGCAGTATTTCGCGGACGGTTTCAAAGAATTTCCCTTCCACAGGACGGACTTCCTCTACACCGGCCCGCAGAACTTCGGCCCCTCGGCGCTGTTCTACCCCGAGAAGACCGGCTACGAGGCGACCATGATCGGCTATCCCTACGACGACATGACCTCGTGGACATGCCACGGCCACTACACGCCGGAGATCATGATCCGCCAGTTCGAGCTCCTCACCGACAGCTGGCGCAAGGGGCTGGCGGTCCTCGACGCGCTTGACGGCAACGACGACGTGAAGGATCTGACCGTCATCGCCCACGCCTGCTACTGCCATTTCAACAGCACCCTCAATCACCTGAAGTTCGTCTATCACCGCGACAGGGGAGAAAGGGAGAAGCTGCCGAAGATCCTCAAATCCGAAAGGGAAATGGCCCTGCGGCTCTTCGAGCTCCAGAAGCGGGACGACCGCATCGGCTTCGAGTCCAGCAACCACTACTTCTACTACCGCAACGAACTGATCGAGAAGGTGCTCTGCTGCGACGCCCTCCTCGAGTACTTTTCAAAATAAGAGGATCCAGTCATGATAAAAACCGTCATCGTCGGAGCCGCCGGCCGCATGGGCCGGATGCTGGTCGCCAATGTCGCCGCGAACGATCGCTTCGAGCTGGCCGGGGCCATCGAGTATTCCGGCTCCCCCGTCCTGGGCAAGGATGCGGGGCTCATCGCGGGCGTGGACGCGCTCGGCGTCGCCATAACCGATGATCTTGCCGCCGTTCTCGCAAAGAAGCCCGACGTCATCATCGATTTCGCCACAGCCGGGGTCCGCGAAGCCGCCTCTGCCGCCGTGGCCGCCGGAGCGGCCGTCGTCATCGGAAGCACGATCCTGACCCAGGAGGACAGGGCCGAGTTCCGGCGTCTGGCCGACAACGGCGGCCGGATCGTCGTCGCCGGCAACATGAGCGTCGGCGTCAATCTGCTTTTCAAACTGGTCAAAGAGGCCGCGCTGATCCTCGGGACCGACGCGGATGTGGAGATCGTCGAGATGCACCACAACCTCAAAAAGGATGCCCCCTCCGGCACCGCCGCCCGTCTGGCCGAAGTGGTCTGCGAAGCGAGAGACTGGAGCTACGAGCAGGATGTCCGCCACGGAAGAGTGGGCGTGGTCGGGGAGCGGACGAAGCACGAGATCGGCATGCATTCACTCCGGGGCGGCGACGTGGTCGGCGACCACACCGTCATCTTCGCTCTGAACGGGGAGCGGGTGGAGCTGACCCACAAGGCCTCCAGCCGCAACACCTTCGCCCGGGGCGCCCTGAGAGCGGCCGAGTTCCTCGCCGGGGCCACGCCCGGTCTTTACGACATGCAGGACGTCCTCGGACTCAAGTAAAAAAATGGTCAAAGCCATCACCCCCGTCCGTGTGGACGTCCTGAATTTCGACGGCACGCGGGAACCCTTCGACGCCACGGAACTGCAGACGCGGCTCATCGGCTGTTTTCTGGCCGCCGGGCGGGGCGACTCAAGTTTCATGGCCGAAGACATCGCGCTGGCCGTTGAGTATACGTTGAGCCACGTGGACCGTCCGGAGTCCGTCTTCGGACGGGGGGAGATCGACGCCGCCGTCATCCGGCTTCTGGAGGAGGCGGGGCTCCCCGATGTGGCAAAAATATTCCGCCGGGGCCAGCCGGAGACGCGGCTTCTCGTCAACGCATCGCGGGAAACGCTTTCCGCTCTGCTCAGGGGTCATTTGGCCTGTTCGGCGGAGCGTTTCGAGCGCGTGCTGGGGGAACTTCTCGCCGCGGCGGAAAAGCTGGGGATCAATGAGGCGTCACCTCACCTGTGGCTGGAACTGGCCCGGCATTTCGAGCGGGAGACGGAGGACGAGGAACCGCCCTGCCCCGAGCCGATGATCGAAAGGACGCTGACGAAAGACGAGATCCTCGGCCTGCTGCCGCCGGAGGCACTGACCCTCTACAAGGCGGGCGTCCTTCGGATCAACGGCATAACGATGCTTTTCCCCTGCATCCACTTCTATCTCTCGATGACGTGCTTTGCCGCCATGGAGTCGCTCAAACCCCCCGTGATCGAACTGCAGGTGGAGCCGCTTCTCTACAAACTGAGCGGCGTCCTCGAAAACGTCCGGACGATCCTGACGGAAAAACTGGGTGCGGAGGAGCCTCTGCCGTGCATCCTGTCGATCCCCGACATGCTGGACTTCATCGCGGAGTTCCTGGCCGTCACCGACGGCGCGGAAAAAACCGCGGCGGAACTGGGCTCCATCCTCTCCAGCCGCGTGGAAGGAGAGCTTTTCAAAATTTCCTTCAGCTGACAGGCGGGAAAACTATTTTTTGCCTGTGCTGCCGAAGCCGCCCTCGCCCCGGTCCGAAGCGGAGAGTTCGTCCGCGGTCACCAGTTCGACCTCCGGCAGTTCGGCGATGACCATCTGGGCGATCCTGTCGCCCCTTGAAACGGTGAAATCCTCCGTTCCTCCGTTGTACATGATGACCCCGATCTCGCCGCGGTACCCCGCGTCGACGGTCCCGGGGCTGTTGGTGAGCATGATATCGTGTTTCAGCGCCAGACCGCTCCGGGGGCGAACCTGGGCCTCGTACCCCGCGGGAAGCTCCATGAAGACCCCTGTCGGGATCAGAACGCTCCGCCGGGGGGGCAGCACCGCGTCCACCCGGGAGCGCAGATCGAAAGCCGCATCGTCTTCGTGCGCCTTTTTCGGGATCAGGTCCCCGCACCCGGCCAGCATGTTTATCTTTACCTGGACCATAACTTCCTTCTCCTGTGATCCGCCCTGCCCTCGACGCGGCGGGCACGGGGAAAATATATACCGGGAAATGCGCAAATTCCAGTCGGGCGTCGACGAAATTCCCCGCGCCGCGCGAAAAATTTTCACCACGGCTTGACTTTGCGGAAACGTGTGCTACATTAAAAGCAAGTAGCACGAGCAACCTAATCAAAAAAAAATCCACTTCCGGGAGGATCGGGGCATGGTCAGGTGTAAGGACATAGCGGCGATGGTCGGGGTCTCCCGGCAGGCCGTGACGGCCGTTCTCAACAACAGCCGCCCCAACTGCGTCTCGAAGGAGAAGCGCGCGGAGATTTTGCGCGTGGCCGCCGAGCACAACTACTGCCCGGACCACGCCGCCATCGCCCTGAAGACCGGGAAAAGCAATCTCATCGGCATCGTCATGCCCCCGTGGGACAACCCGTATATCGCCGAACTCTGCATGGGCATCCAGCGGTGCCTCGCATCCCATGGGTTCACCCCCTTTTTCACCATCGACAATTACGAAAATCCCGTGCCGGGAAATCTCGAACAGCTGCTTTCGCTGCACGTGGCGGGCGTGATCACCGTCGCCGCGTCGATCCTGCCGGACGACATCGGCCTGCCCGTGGTGAGTTATTACTACGACGATCCCCGGTTCGACAGCGTCTGCCCGAATTTTCGGGAGGACTCCCGGCTGATCATCGAACACCTGGCGGCCTGCGGACACACGAAGATCGGCTATCTGGGACAGCTCGAGGACAGCCGGGTCCCGCACCTGATCTCTGAGGCGGAGGACCGCAAACTGGAGTTCCCGGAACGCTGGCGCATCGACTGCAGGGATATGGATTACGCCGCTTTGTTCGACCGGCTTCTGGAGAGGAACGGCGCCAATGATCTGCCCACGGCCCTGATCGTCCACAACGACAACGCCGCATTGCAGGTGATGCGCCGGATCCGCGAACGGAACTTCCGCATTCCCGAAGACATCAGCATCATCGGACACGACGACATCTCCTATTGCGGGAACGCCCTGCCCGCGCTGACCAGCGTGAGTTTCGGCTCCCCCGACGCCAATGCCGAGGTCATGGTCGGCCTGCTGACGGAACAGATCGCCTCTTTGGGCCGGCCGCGGAAAAAAATTCTGCTCAACTCCCGGCTCATCCGGCGGGAAAGCGTACTGGATCTTGGGAGAAAAAACACATGATAACTTTCGTCACGAGACATGACAACGAATCCGTCTGCATCAGGACCATCGTCAACCAGCTGATCGAACAGGGGATCCGCTTCCGGGGCTGGGAGGAACAGGAACTCCCCCGGGAGATCCCCCCGGACTTCGAGTCCTATCCCGCCCTGATCGCCGACGAGGAGATTTTGCGCGACGCCGACGAAGGAATGCGCCGACGGCTCGAAGCCTACGCCTCGCGCAACTACGTCTACATCATCGGCCGCGACGCGGCCGATCCCGCTCTGCCTTTACGGGCCGCGGAAGATTTCTTCGCGGTGGAGCTGAACGTCTTTCAGGCCGCATCCGGACTGAAGCGCGAGGAATTCCCCGCCCTGCCGGATCGCGTCATCATCGACGGCTTCTTCCGCCGGGCAGAGGAGTATTTCGCGACCGTTCCCGAGCGCCGGTTCTTCAACGAGTACCATCTGCATTTCCTCATCGGCTGCATGGCGCTGGAGGGGACGCCTTTCGCGCCGCCGGGATGGACGGAGCGCATCAACGCCGCCATGGAAAGCATGTTCCGCCACGAGGACATCCAGGGCGACCACGATCAGGTGGCGGCCTGGATGCTCGCCCGGGCCTGTTTCCGGCGGACCGGGAACAGACGCCCGGTCGAGTTTCTGGTCCGTCTGTGCGACGAACTGGTCAGGCGCCGTCCCCGCACGGCGGAGGGGCTCCCCGGTCCCGGCGGTTTCGCCGACGATCCGCTGCTCTTTTCCATGGCCGGCACGGAGCTCTTCGGCCGGAACGCCTTCACGACGGCCCGAAGGGATCTGGTATTGAACGAACAGCTCCACTATCTCGGCGGCACCTTCGCTGCGGCCGCTGCCGTCACGTCGGACATGAAGTATCTGAACGAGGCCTGCGCCCTGCTGGACCATATCGAAAGAGTGCACCGCGACCCGGCCGACGGACTGCTCTTTCACGCCAGCCGCCGCGGCGAGACCATCGGCGTCAAGTGGGGCCGGGGCAATACCCACGCGCTCCTGGGGGCATTCTATATGCTGCGGACTTTCCCGGAAATGCCCGCGGGAGAGAAGGAAAAGGTCGTCGCCTTCCTCGACCGGTCGGGCCGGGCGCTCCGGCGCGTCCAGTCCGAGTCCGGCTTCTGGCGCAACATCCTGAACGATCCCGCCGCCCCCGACGAGACCAGCTGCACGGTGATCATAACCGCCGTCTACGCCTGGTGTGTGAACAACGGCCTTTTCGATCGGGACTTCTATCTGCCCATGATCCGCCGCGCCCGGAACGCCATAAAGCGCAAGTTCTGGCGCGGCTACGGCTCCGGCAACTGCCGCGGCACCCTCCCCGCCTATCGAAATCCGGCTTACTACATCACCCGCGGGCAGCACATCTACGTCATGCCCCTGATCACACTCGCCCTCGTCGAATCCGCGAAAATGCTGGGGGAGGCAGAGGTGAAAGAGAACGTATGAGTTGCTATGGTAAAAGAAAAGCAGCAACCGGGAGTAAAAAAAGTGGCTGAACCTTAAAAAGTGTGTTACTGTAGATAGGGCGACGGCGGCTGGAGACGTCTCGCAACAGAAATCACACTCAATTAGAAAGGAACA
>JAFSTC010000046.1 GCA_017450705.1 Lentisphaeria bacterium
AAACTTTTTTTCACGTGAAAAAAAGTTTTTCCCCTCCCCCGGAACACCTCGCTCTCTTCGAGACGTGCTCAGCCGCGCCAGGCGGGGTGGTAGGTTGCGAGGGAGATCCCGTTGATGGAGAGCATGCGGCAGGTGCGGCCGTAGCCGTCGCGGTCGGCGGGCATATCCTTCAGGTCGTCCTTGTGGCCCAGGCGGGAGACGGCGTTCCACTCGGCGCGGTTCATCACGCGGGTGTGGAAGGCGTCCCACAGGGAGAGGTTCCCGGCGCCCGCCTCGTAGAGTTGCCGGGCGTAGTCCGGGAGGGTTTCCGGCGGGCAGGTGCATTCCCAGGGGATTTCGAAGTAGACGGCCAGCTTCGAGCGCTTCTGCAGTTCCAGATAGCCCGGGACCGCCCGCCG
This sequence comes from Lentisphaeria bacterium, assembly GCA_017450705.1. Lineage (GTDB taxonomy): Bacteria > Verrucomicrobiota > Lentisphaeria > Victivallales > Victivallaceae > UBA1784. Next base: position 399 of record JAFSTC010000046.1, read on the forward strand.
CATCCGGTCGAGGTCGTTGTAGAAGAAGCGCTGGACGGGCGAGAGCGTCGCGTGATATTTGAGTTCGCGGTATTTGTCGAGATCGACGAGACCCGGATTTTTTTCGTCCCGGAAGTCGTCGATGTTCTCGAAGACGGTCATGTTGCCGACGATCACGGTATCGAGGAGCCCCTCTTCGGCCCAGCGGGCGATGTCCACGCCGTAGCGGGCGTTGTCCTCCAGCGTGTAGCCTCCCACGACGGCCAGATCCGGCCGGGGGCGGCCGCAGGAGGCGGCCCAGTCGTCCATGGCCCGGCGGAGTTTGCGCATGAACCCCGTCAAGAGATCGCTGTGGACGCGGACCAGACGGGGATCGTCCAGGGGCAGGAGCCGGGCGTCGACGTCATAGAGTTTGCGGCAGAGATCCAGCACGGGCTGTTCGAAGGCGGTCATGACGCCCCGGTGGAAGAAGAGGTTGATGCCGTCGAAGCCGAAGGGGAGGACTTTCAGGCATTCGCCGATGATGTAGTCCTGAGCCTCGGGGAAGGCGTAGGAGATGACGGAGAAGGGTTCGCCGTCGCGGTCCACGCAGTAGAATTCGGGATGGTTTTCGGCGAAGTCCAGCCCCGCGATCGCGGTCGCGTCGGAGGGGGGCGGACAGACGGGGAGACTGTGGCGCAGCGCGGCGTAAACCCGCAGCCCCCGTTCGTGGCAGCGCTCCGTGAGCCAGGAATAGGGTTTGGCGGGATCGGCGACGAGTTCGCGGAAAGCCTTGTATCTCCCCGCGCCCTGGGGCTGGGCGGCTTTTTCCGCCAGAAACTTGGGGTTGATGAGGAGCGGGTAGAACTCCACCGAGAGCAGTTCCGCGTCGGAGTCGGCCATGCTCTGGACGAAGGGGGCGAAAAGGTCTTGAGGGGCCTTCTGCACCTGACTTGTCCAGTCAAGATCGGTGTGGGCGTGGAGTCCGCGCACGCCGGGACGGGGGCGGCGTTTTTCGGCGAGGTGCGTTTCGATCTCAGCTTGGGTCATGGGTTCGAAGCGGAACCAGAGAAGGCCGATCATGTGGGGGGAGTCGTCCAGCAGTTTCGAAATGGTTATTTCCTGCCCCGTCATGTCGGCGCACTGCCAGAAGAACTCTTCGGAGAGTTCCGCGCTGTTCCACACGGGATACTTGGGGTTGGGGAGACTGCGGCGGAAGAAGCCGGGGCCGAGGTCGCCGGCAAGTTTTATGGCGATCCCGGGGCTGGGGAAGCCGCTGCAGAGCAGACAGACGTAGATGCGGTGCCAGCCGGTGATGTTCGGGCGCACGGTGACGGGGTCCGGGGTGCGGCGGCCGCGGCAGAAGAGCATGACGCCGTCTCCGCCGGTGGTGGTGTAATCGGCCAGTTCCCACTGCCCGTCCCCCAAAGCGGTCCCCGCGAGGGCCGCGCGAAAATCCGCCAGGCGCGTTTCGGATGCGGATCCCGTCGTTTCGTTTTTCTGCGTCGTCATGATCTGTACCCCTTTTTTGCTTCGATCAGGAAATGCGGGAGATGCTCCCCCCGCGGCATAATATGGTGTTCCCGGGGCGAATTGTCAAGTCCGCTCCGGCAATCCCGCCGCCAAATACGCCGCTTTTTTTGAAAAGGGAAAGGGGCCCGGGGAAAACTTTTTTTCTCGTGAAAAAAAGTTTTCCCCCTCCCCCGGATCTTTTCTTCCTTGTCGGAAACAGGGCGTTATTTTTTAGCCAGGTGCTTCAGGGTCTCGAGGGCGACGAAGTCGTGGCCTTTGCGGTTGAGGTGGCAGCCGTCGACGAAGTAGGAGGGCTTGTCGGGCAGGGCCTTCATGGGGGTATAGATATCGAGGTACTCCACGCCGAGTTCTTTGGCGAGGTCCCTGGAGGCGGCGTTGAACTGTTCCAGAAACTCGGGTTTGCCGTAGATGGCGTGTTTGTTCGGGCGGGTCTTGGCCAGTTCCATGGCCTGGGCTTTGAGCCGGGGTTCGTCCAGCGAGGCGCAGGAGATGATGATGATGCGGGGGACGCCCATCTTCTTGAGGATGGAGATCATTTCGCGGTAGTATCTCTTCTGGCGTTCGGGGGGGATGACGGGGGCCTTGTACTGCACGTTCACGTGGGCCCGGGTGTCGTTCTGGCCGAGGAAGATGAAGGCGATGTCGTATTTGTGATCCCTGAATCCGGAAAAGCGGGCGGCATAGGCGTCCTTGTATTTGTCCTTCATGCGGTCGAGGGTCATGGAGCAGGAGTCGCCGCGGACGGCGCGGTTGAAGAGCTCGGCTTTGCCCGGGTTGAACTTATTGAGGAAGAACACGGTTTTGTCGGCATGGTTGAAGCCCTCGTCGAAATGGGTCAGGCTGTCGCCCAGGTAGAGGACTTTGATCGGCTTGTCGAGCTTGATTTTTTTGGCTTCGGCGTCGAAGGGGGCGGTGTCGCCCTTCTGGGCGTAGGCTTTGACCACGGCGCCCGAGTCGGGGTCGCTGGCGAATTCGCCGTCGATGCGCAGACCGGGGCAGGGAACGGCGACGCCGTCCTTGTAGAGAGTATAGGTGACTTTTTCGGGGATGTTCGCGTACATCTGATAGGGGGGCGTCGCCTTGAGGACGTAGCCCTCCTTGCGCATGTTGGTGAGCGTGGCGTTGCGGAACTCGCCCGCGCCCCGGATCAGACAGCGGATATAGGGCGCCTTCTGTTCGAGGGTGTATTCCACGGAGTAGGTTTTGAACTCGTCGGTCAGGGCGATTTTCGGGCTCCACTTCGGGCGGATGCCGGACTGGTAGTTCCAGATGCCCAGTTCCACTTCGCCCTTGCCGCGGGCCTCGACGGAGAACTTCAGTTTGCAGCCGGGCAGATTTTCGCCGCCGGGGTTGACCGTTCTGAGGGTCTCGCCCAGGAAGAAGCTGTTCGTGGTGGTCAACACGCCGTCCTTGTAGGTGAAGGGGGCCTTTTTGTCCGCGGCGATCCAGTAACACTTTTTGGGATTGTCCCGCCAGACGACGACTTCGGCGAACGACGGCAGAAGAGCCGCGGCGGCGGCGAGGAGCAGCATTTTTTTCATGAGAGGATCCATCCTTTTTTGGGGGGTTATTTGTATGCGGGCGAGTGAATGATCTCGACGCCGAAAAGTTCTCCGGCAAAGCGTTCGTTCCCCCGGCCGCCGAAGGCGGAGGGCGTGAGCCAGAGATCCATGCATTCGGCGGGGAATTCGGCCTTTTTGCCGCCGGCTTCCAGAACGGCGGTCCGGCGGTCGCACCGCAGGACGAGTTTCTGGCGGACGCCGGGTTTGAGTTCAAGGTCCGTGGGATATTTTCCCCATGTGGTCAGGGCGGAGCGGTCCTTGTGAGGCTCCCGGAAGTTGTGCTCGAGAACCAGTTTCCCCTTGACGAGCCGGATGAGGAATCCCGTGATGTAGGAGTGGTTGTTCCGCTGTTCGAAAATGATCTGATCACGCTGGACGTCTTCGGGCTTCAGATCGAGGATCAGGGTGAACCCGTGGCGTTGGGGGATCGCGGTCTTGGGGAAGAAGACGCCCTGGGTGTCTTTGCCGTTGAAAACGAGACTGCGTCCGCCGCCGGGCAGCTGCCGCCACTCGGGCATCTTCGCCGCGCCGGGGATGTAGGAGCCGGGCATGCTCAGGCCGCCCATGAGGCCCTCGAAGCCGGTGGCCAGCGAGATGTAGCCGCCGACGTGGGCGTAAAACTCCCTGCCGGCGGCCGTGGGCAGGATGTTGCCGAAGAGCGGCTGATCGAAGTCGTAGACGATGTGGGGCACCCGCGACACGGGGAGCGTGAAGTCCACCACGCCCCGTTTGCTGCTCAGGGCGGTGACCGGGACCGGCTTCCCCGAGGGGGCCGGGGCGTGGGCCCGCGACCACCAGATCTTGCCCGACTGGGAGACCATGCGCAGCGCCGTCACGGCGTCGGGGGTGTCGATCAGGAGCGGCGCCGAAAAATTCACCCGGTTTGTTCCCAGCTCCAGCGCCATGATGATGGGCCGGGGATCGGCCTCGAGGGCAAACTGGACGCCCTCGGGCAGGACCGTGCCGGCGACCCCGGTCTTGAGGACGTCCGCCAGACGGAACCGGCAGGAGAAGGCTCTGCCTTCGGTCTTGCCGTTCAGGAACTTGCCGCTGATGTTCAGGACGGCGTCGGCGAGGACGGTCCCGGGGACGATGAAGAAATCGTCCCGCCGCGAGGAGCGGTCCATCCGGAACTTCTGCGTCCGGCTCAGGGGGAGGATTTTTGCCGGGTCCCCGGGGGCGGAGAAGTCGAATTTCCAGGCGGGGGGCAGGTCGATCGCAAGCTCGAACTGCAGGGCGTTCGGCGAACGGATGCCGAGTTTGAAGAGCCGGTTCATGCCGTCGGCGGTCCGGAATTCGTCCTTCGGGTCGAAGACGAAGATGTCCTGACTGTTCTGCACGGCTTCGGCGGAAATGAGCTTGTCGTCGAAGGCAAGATCCGCGTCGAGGGTCACCTCCCGGGCGCCGGGACGGATCTTCATCCCCTCGGTGTACCTCACGGTGCCCTCGGCCGTCAGCAGGTTCCGCAACGGGGTGGAGAACCAGGTGTGGTCCTCGGCCACGGTGCCCCGGACGACCACGGGGGGCAGTCCGTCGAAGGTCCGGCTTTTGCCCTTGAAGTCCGCCACCAGACGGGGCTGGAGGAACAGGGAGTCGGGATACTTTTCCGTCGGGACCGTCAGCGTGACGTCACGGAAAAGCAGGGGATCGAAGTCGATCTTTTCGGACCGCCAGACGGTTTTGCCGCTCTGGTCGAAGAGTTCGACGGAGATCGAGTACGGCTCCTTGCCGCCGTCGGGCACGTTGAGCAGTTCCAGCTCCAGCTCCTCGCCGCAGCCGATCTGCCTGCGGGTGCTGACGATCACGTTGGGACGGTTCGGATCGTCCCCCGGCAGCGGCGCGGGGGCCTTCCCCTTGAGCTGCCCCATGTAATAGCGGATGATCCGCTTGTAAGCCATGGGCTTTGCCACGGTGGGCTCCAGGTTGGTGTTTTCGTTGTGCTCGTCCCACTCGAAGCCCTGGATCAGGTCGACCTTGTATTTGCGGCAAAGTTCGAGATATTTCCGCAATGTCTTGGTGCCGTCGGCGTAGACCGTCTGGGAGCCGTTGCAGTTGGTGTAGTTGCTCACCACCTTGAGCGAGAGGATCCTCTTGCCGTCGAAGCGCTTCTGGCCGCAGGCCGCGCCGAAGAGGGGCAGGAGCACTTCGTCGATGTACGCGGCGTGGAGCGTCAGATCCTGTCTGCCCAGATAGACGCCGTATTCGACGCCGATGGCGGACTCCAGGTAGTCGGAGATGTGGTCGAAATACCTCAGCAGATCCGTCGCCGCCACGGCGCGGTGCTGCGCGTACTGCGTGTCGGGATAGAGGTGGATGTGGTTGCCGGTGATGTCGACGATGTAGACGAGGTCGCTGCCGCTGCGCTTTTTGACGGTGTCGAAGAACTCTTTCATCTCCCGGGGACCCTTGTGGATGTCGCCTTCGTAGGTCAGGTAGACCGGTTTGCCGCCGATGCGCCAGGTGTGGGTCCGGCCGGGGATCGAACGCAGGGTTTTATCCAGCATCTGCCAGTAGGGGTTGCGGCTGGGGCAGACGGTCGGCAGAAGGGCGAATTCTTCGGGCGGGAGACCGCAGATGTCCCCGGCGTCCAGGTTGATGTTGGCGGCGCTTTTGTTGGCGAAGTAGTTGCAGCCGTCGGCGTCGTAGTCGCGCATCAGCCGGTAGGTGAGGGCGGTGTTTTTCTCGTACGATCTGCTTTTGGAGAAAAATTTGCGGTTGGTGATGAGCGAGCGGTCTCTCCAGTACTTTTCGGGGAACCAGAGGCGGCCGCCCCGCCACAGGACCGTTTCGAAAAACAGCCGGCTGCGGTCGAAGAAGGGCTTGCGCTCCAGCGCGGTCTTCTGCATGGCGGCGGCCAGTTCCCTGCCGAGGGCGTAGTCCTCGGAGGAACGTTTCTCTATCTGCGCCGCTTTTTTGCGGAACTCGGCAAAAGGAAGTTCCTCCGCGGTCAGGGGCAGGAGCGACAGCAGAGCAAGGAGAAAAAGCGAGCGTTTCATGGCCGCCTCCCCGTTATTGGCCGAGCGGCTTCCAGTTGATGGGCATGGTGGAGTGGTTGCCGAGATTGTCCAGCGTGTAGGGATCGAGACCGTTGAATTTTCTCTGCCCGGTGTGGCCGTCGGCGTAGAGGATGTTCGCCGTGCCGTTGTGCCGCCCGTAGGGGACGCCGGTCGTCGAAGAGGCCGACTGCTTGGCGGAGTTGAGGACGTAATACCCCCGCCGGAAAGTCTGATTGTTGTAGGTCGAGGTGATCATGAGCAGTTTCGACGGATGTTTGCACGTGGTGATCTTGATCAGGGGCTGATTCTGACCGCCGCCCATCCAGCGGTAGTTGTAGCCGTAGGGGCTGTAGGCGCTGACGGCCCACTTGCTGGTGCTTTGGCTGAAATCCAGCGCGGGGTTCATGGCCTCCCCGGCGTAGGTGGGGCAGTCGAGGGCCTTGTGACTGATGTAGTTGTAGCGGATGAGACCCGTGCCCCACGTTATGGTGCGCTCCGGGAACTCGAAAGGCATGCTCCAGTCATCGTAGTCTCTCTGGTAGAACTGGATGGCGAGGCCCACCTGCTTCATGTTGCTGATGCACGAGGCAGTGCGGCCCCGTTCCCGAGCCTGCTGGAGCGCGGGCATGAGCATGGCGGCCAGAATGGCGATGATCGCGATCACGACCAGGAGCTCGATCAAAGTGAAGCGTCCTTCCGCCGCGCGGCGGGATCCCGCGGACCCGAAAATTTCATGCGACTTCATCATTTTTCCCTTTCCTTCCGTTGGTTGACCCGGAACACTATATTGTTGACTTTCAATTAAATTAGCACGGAAAAAACCTGAAGTCAACAGCCCGCGCGGAAAAAAACCTCATTTTTCCCCGGGCCGGCCGAAACGTCGGCACCGGTATGTCGCGGCGGCTGTTCGCTGCGCTCACGACTCGCCTTGATCGGGCGAAACGTCGGCACCGGTATGTCGCGGCGGCTGTT
>JAFSTC010000047.1 GCA_017450705.1 Lentisphaeria bacterium
CACCGCTCCCCCCGTCGGCACCTCTCGGGACTGCGGGAGCCGGGGGGAAGGTAAAAACTTTTTTTCACGGGAAAAAAAGTTTTTCCATTCCCCCCCGCCCCCCCCCATCCTTTTTCAAAAAAAGCGGGGTATTTGGAGGGCGGGTGGCCTGGCCTCTTGGGTTATATAAATCTTATGGGTCCTATAGGTCCCATTTTGCCTATCCGGCCTATCCTCCGGCGCGTCCCCGACTTGTCCCGCCGCAGCCTTGGCGGAGGCGGAAAGATAAAAAATTTTCGATTTTTGCGCGATATCGCGTTTGCAAATCTGTATCCCGCATTTTACGCTATAAGTGACACAGGTGCAGCGAATGCAGATTTTCAGGGGTGACAGATGCAGATTGGCGACGCCATCGCACTTTCCGACCGGGCGGCTGAGATCTACTCCATTTTAAGGGAGGAGACGCTTCAACTGCCGCCGGGGGCGTCTCTGCCTTCGATCCGGCGGATCCAGAAACGGTTTCGCGTGGGACAGCGAACCGCGACGCAGGCTCACCATGCGCTGGCCGAGAGTTTCGGCACCGTCAGCTCCGCCCGACGGAAACTTCGGAAACCCGCCGCGGGGAAGACCCCTCAGAAATTGCGTGACTGCGTTCTCATCATCTGCAGCTACTGTCTCGACAAATGGCTGCCCGTCATCGAAGCCTACAACCGTGGATCCCGCAGTGCCGTCGTGCCCTTTCCCGTGGACGGTCCGGAGGCCTGCGTTGCCGCCGCGCAGGAGGGGAAGGGGGATTTTGTCCTGTTTCCCTCCAATCCGTTTTTTTTCGGGACGCCCGAAAACTCCCTGCCGTGGGTCAATCTGGGTCAGCTGGCCGCGGAGATCGACCGAAGCGCCTTTTATCCGTCGGCGTTTCTGACCGATCCGGAGGGACGGTTTTGGGGGATCGCTCCCGCACTCAACGTCATGGTCCTCGCCGGTCATCCGGATCTCATCGATCTGCGGGGAGAGGCCTGGAGTTGGCCGTCTCTGGCCCCCCGGCTGGAGGAGGCCAAAAGGAAATGTCCGGAGTTGGAGTACGCTTTTGTGCTGGACGGGTACGTGACTTTTCTTTTCGACAACGGCATCGACATGGTCGACACCGCCACCGGCCGTCTGCGCTTCGATCCCGACAGTTTCGCCGATCCTCTTTATTATCTCAAGGACAAAATCGAGCGGCAGCTCACGCCTTGCTTTTCCGATATTTATCTCCACCACTGGGACCGGGACCGGCTCTTCCGATCCCGGAGAGCGGCCGCGGGACAGTTTTTCCTTGCCCGGCTTCCCCTCCGCGACCGGGTGTTCGCTGTGCCTTCTCCCAGTTTCCCGTCTGCCCGGCACTGTGTTCTTTCGGAAGTCTTCAGCATCTGCTGCGGCTCGCTGAATTACGACGGCGCCTGGGATTTCATCCGCTACACCCTTTCTCCGGACGTCCAGAGGATCCTCTCCCGTTCGATGATGCCCGTGCGCCGCCGTCTTTGTCCCGACTGGCTTGCCGAGGAGTTTTTTCCCGCCTTCGAATCGACGACCGCCCGGGCTGTCAGCCGCCCGGAGGATTATTTTTTCCCGTTTCAGGCACGGTTGATGCTCCAGTCGGGACTGGACATGTGGTTCCGCCACGGCGGCGAACTGCGGCCCATGCTCAAGGATCTGGAGCGTTCCTGCCAGCAGTGTGTGGATTTTACTCGACGGCGTCTGAGGCGCTGAACAAAATATTCAACGAAAGGAGTGCAACATGACGGAACAACGGATCATTCGGCGACGGCCGGGCAATTTCACGCTTATTGAATTGCTTGTCGTCATTGCCATCATCGCCATTCTGGCGGCGATGCTCATGCCCGCATTGCAGAGGTCGCGGGATACGGCAAAAACCATAACGTGCATGAACAATCTCAAGCAGTGCACCGACGTTTTCTTCACCTATCGCGACAGCAGCGACGGCTGGGTCCCCGCGGCGTACGACGGCACTTACGGCTGGTACAACTACATGGGCAACGGAGACGGCGTCACGAACCAGTATCCTTCGCGCATGTTCATGCAAGTCATCGCCAAAGCCGGGTGGTATCCTCTCGACGGCTACACCGTGAAGCGGCAGTTTCCCAAAGCGGGGGCGTGGGGGTGTCCGTCGGACATGCGCTTCTCCGCGCCGGGGAGCCATTTCGCGTACCCGACGTATGCCTTCAGTTACGCCATGAGCTTCGGTTTGTCCACCGCGTCGCGGGGGATCAGCTACGCGGGGAATCCGACCATCCAGAAACAGCCGTTCAAAATGGACCGCATCGCCAAGGCTTCCCGTGTGGCGATGCTGCTGGACGGCTACCACTACACGGTGACCAGCTGTGCCGCGGACAATCCCCAGAGCCCGGCTTTCCGGCACAACGGCAATGAGGCGCTCAACATGGCCTTTGTCGACGGCCACGTCCTGACGTGGAAAGGGGCCCTCCCCGAATGTACTGTTTTTCCGTCAAGTGGAAGTTATCCATGGAGCAATCTGTTATGAAAAATCTTACCGTATTCTGCCTTCTTTTCGTCTTTGCCGGGGTGTCATCGCTTTGGGGAGCGGATATTCCGCTGCCGGTTGAGAAATGGAAACCGTACAACTACAAGGAAGTCCGGATGGCCGACGGCGTTTTTTCCGGGACGACCGTGTTCGTCCGGCGCAAGACCTCTCCCTTTTTGTTCTCGCCGCCGGTCGAGTTTGCGGGGAAACGCGTATTCTGCTTCGAGATGCGCTCGAAAAAGGCGGGGATCGGACGGCTTTTTTTCCGGTCCGGGAAGGAGAAATTCAGCGACGACAGACGGTGCGATTTCAAGGTGGACGGCAGCGGTCAGTGGAAAATCTATCGTCTGGAACTGCCCGAAATCGCGGCCGGTCCCGTGTTTTTCCGGCTGGACTCCATCTTTGCCGACGGCGTCGCCGTGGACATCCGGAACATCCGACTGGTCCCGCCTCCCGAACCCGCTGTGACCATGCGCCCCTCTCTGGACCGGTTCCGGGGGCGGTCCGCGGTGGTCCCCGGCGGGTCGGGGCAGACGGTCGCTCTGCCGCCGGGACCGGCGGCCGCGGTCAAACTGCCCCGCGCCTGGTTGAATTTTCCCTCCGGCACAGGGCGGTACAAAGCGGTTCTCGATGCGGGCGGGACTTTGCCGGAGGGAAGCCGGATCGAGATCTCTCCCTTCGACGCCTTCCGGGCGCACCTTGCGCCCGTCAGCGCGCCTCTGCCGGACGGTGAGTTCAGCCTTCCCGCCTCCGCGGCGGGATTCGACGGCCGTATCGCCGTCCCCGCGCGGACCGGCGAGCTCGTCCTCAGAAGTCTGCGCATCGAGCCTGTCAGAGGTCCCGGCGACCTCTTCGGCGGGTGGCCTGCGAGATGGATCTGGATCGGAGGAGAAAAGCACAAGTCCTCCCGGGTCGAGTTTCAGACGCAGTTCATCATTCCGGAGAGGCCTCAACGGGCCATTCTGCAGATCGATGCCGATGACGTCGTCGAAAAGATCCTGCTGAACGGAAAGGATGTTCCGCCCGGCGTCAACGCGGGAACGCCCTTTGCCATGGATGAACACGAGGTCGCGCCTTTGCTCGACGCAGGCAAGAACACGCTTTTTCTCGCCGTTCGCGATCTGGGCGGTTCCCGCGGAGTCCACGGGGAGCTTGTCATGTACTTCCCCGGCGGGAAAGTCCGGCGCGTCGTCACGGGAGAAAATTTCAAAGCCCGTTTGCCGGGAGAGGCCTGGGAGGACATTGCCGTTCAGCCGGAGCCCCTGCCGCTGCGTTCGGTCGAGGGCCGGTTCATCGGCGATGTCCCGCCTCCTCCTGCGGGACAAAACGCCGTCCGGTACAGGCGCGCGGAACTTCCCGCGGCGCGGATCCGTTTCGGCGGCGGCAATATTCCCCTTCTGGAGATCGGCGGGGAGACACGGACGCTGAATCACCTGTGGAGCGACATCTCCGAAAGATGGATCAGAAATGTCCGTGCAGCGGGGATCCGCCAGTACTGGATAAGCGTCAAGTTCGGCCGTCTCGAAAAAGGAGGATACGACTGGTCGAAGCTGGACGCCCTGTGCCGCAAAGTCATCGCCGCCGACCCGCAGGCGCTTCTCTTCATCGAATTCCCCGTCGGGACCTCGGTCTACGAAAACAGCGCCATGGAGGAATGGAACAGAGCACATCCCGACGAACTGGTCATGGATGAGAACGGCAGTACGAAACTTTTCATCTTTCAGAACAAAGTCCGAATTTCCGCCGCGAGTTTTGCATCGAAACCGTGGCAGGAGGAGGCGCGGCGCATCACCCGCAGTGTCGTGGACCACGTGAAAAAATCCCCCTATGCCGGACATGTCATCGGATTTTTCCCTCTGGCGGGGCTGGGGCATGAATGGCAGTACTACGGAGCCCACAACAGGCTTTTCGTGGACTACAGCCGTCCCTTCCGCGAGGGCTTTGCCGCGTACAGAAAGAGCCGTCGCGGCGCCGGGTGCGACACCGCCATGCCCGGCCGGGCCGAACGCGAGGCGCCGGTTCCCTCCGAAAAGGTCAGGGATATGCGCGATTACTTTTCTGAACTGGTCAGCGGCATTCTGCTGGATCTGGCGCGGGAGATCAAGAAAGCCTCCGGCGGGCGGTCTCTCTTCGGCACCTATTACGGCTACCCGCTCTACATCGCCCGGCCCGACTGGAACGAAACCGGGGGATTCATGCTCGAACGACTGCTCGACTCCCCCGATGTGGATCTGCTGGTGTCTATCTTCCGCTACGACAACAGGGATCCGGGCAAGGAGTCCGGGACGATGACCGTTCCCGGCAGTTTCCGTCTGAGAAACAAAGCCGTCGTTCTCCAGGCGGACCACCGCACCCATCTTGCCGTGCGCAACGCCTTCGGCGAGCCGGCCGACGTCAACGGCTCCATCGAGGTCGTCAAACGGGAGATCGCCTGGTGTCTCGTCCTCGGCGCCGGATTGGAATTCGGCTATTTCAACCATGGCTGGATCGCCGGCGATCCCCGGCTCATGCAAGTCGTTGCCGCCGGTGAGCGGACGATGCGGCAAATGGCTGCCGTGCCCGGAGGGCACCTCCTGAAAAAGGCGGCGGTCGTCTTCGACGAGGAGGAGGTCCGCAGGACCGCCCAGCGGACCCGTGTGCATTTTGCCGCCCGTCAGCAGCTCAGGGTCATTCCCCACGCCGGGTTCGGCTTCGATCTCTTTTTAAAGGAGAAAAAAGCGGAAGTCCTGAAGGACTATCCTCTGGTGATCTGCTTGAACTTCAAAGACGACAAGTGGTCGGAACCTCTCCGGAATGCCGGATGCCGCGTCGAATGCCTGTCCGCCGGGGATCCCCCCGATGCCGAAGCGTGGCGGAAACTCGCCGCGGCAAGCGGCGTTCACATCGTCAACGACGATTGCGGCGATACCACGCTTGCGGGAAACGGCATCATCGCCGTTCATACGGCGGCGGAGGGCGGCGCGCGCGTGCTTCGTCCCGCTCCCGGAACGAAACGTCTCCGGGAGATTTTTACGGGAGCCGTCGTGCCGGTTGAAAACGGAGCGGCCCGCGTCACGCTCTCTCCCATGAGCACCGGTGTGTGGGCGGAGGAAAAATGAGTCAGTCTGTCGAATGCGGTCCTTCCTCGCCGGGAATCGAATTTCCCTGGTTCCCGACGCGCTGGCAGGCGGTGATCTGGCGCAACGCGGCTTTTTTCCCGGCGGAGAAGATCGCGTCTCTGCTCCGTTGTCCGGTCGAAGAATACCGGCGGGCCGCGGAGGAGTTGGGACTGGGCGGGATCCGTCCCGATCCGCAGTGGCGGAAACAGGGATATCTCTCCATCATCAAAAGCAACTGGGATCTGCTGGACTGTCCCCAACTGCTGGAGCTCCTGGAGTGGGACGCGGAACGTCTCAACCGCTGTCTCCATGAGGAGGATTTCCTCTTTGCCAAACTGGGCAGGAGCAAACCCGCGTGTCCGCCCGTGTTCTGGGAGCCGCTGACCGCGCCGCAGCGGGAGGCGACGGCCCGGTTCCGGAAGATCGTCGACCGGTTCGATTTCCGGTACAGGGAACCTCCCTTTTTCTTCATGGACCCGGAACATCTGCCCATGCCGCCCGTTTCGAAGTCCGGACCGGATGAACGTTTCAATTTCATCCACGGTTATTTTTCCGGCTGCGGCGATGTGTTCGACGATTACCCGGAGCGGGATCCGCTGCCGGAGGGGCTGCTGGCCCGCTACGCCGCATTAGGGGTCCGCGGCGTCTGGCTCCATGCCGTTCTGTACCGGTTCCACCCCGTTCCCGGTGCGGAAAAGTTCTCGGGAAACTGGCGGAGGCGTCTGGAAAATCTGAATGCCATCGCCCGAAAGTGCAGACAGGCCGGTGTGCCGCTCTACCTTTATCTTAATGAACCCCGGGGCATCGGCTATGATTTTTTCAAGGCCCGTCCCGACTGGACCGGAGCGGATTGTCCGGCGAAACTGACGTACTGCTGCTGTACGAGCGTTCCCGCCGTGCTCGAATGGACCCGGGAGGCGGCCGAGGCGGTTTTTGCCGCCGCGCCCGATTTGGCGGGAGCCTTCCTCATCAACATGTCCGAGAACGCGACCCATTGTGATTCCCGCGCCGGCAAAGCCGGGTGTCCGCGCTGCGCCTCCCGGGATACGGCGGATATGATAGCCGAGTGCATCCGGGCTTTGGAGGAGGGGATCCACGCCGCCAATCCCCGGGCGCGGGTCATTGCCGAAGACTGGGCGTGGCAGCAGTGGACGCCCGACGGCCGTCACGACCGGAACTGTCTGCCTTTCAAGCTGCGGGTCCTCTCGCGGCTTCCGGAAAACGTCTCTGTGATGTGCATAAGCGAGTGGGGCCAGCCTGTGAAGCTGGGATCTGTTGACACCAGCGTGGCGGACTACTCCATCAGCCACCCCGGGCCGAGTCCTGATTCCGCGGCCCTGTGGGAAGCCGCCCGGGCCCGGGGACTCGAACGCGCCGCCAAGGTGCAGATCAACAATTCGTGGGAGCTTTCCGCACTGCCCTACATCCCCGTTCCATACCTCATCCGGGAACATCTCGACAACATCGGCAAATGCGGCGTGGAGGGGCTGATGCTCAGCTGGACACTGGGCGGCTACCCCGGAGGCAACCTCGAACTGCTGCGGCATACGCCCGAAGAACTGGCGGAGAGGGACTTCCCCGGCGCGGCGGAACTGGCGCTGCGCGTCTGGAAAATGTTCAGCGACGCCTTCAGGATGTTTCCCTTTTCCATCGTGGTCGTCTATTTTTCTCCGATGACTTCCGGACCTGCGGCACCGTTTTTCCTCGAAAAAACGGGACGCAAAGCCACCATGGTGGGGTTCCCCTGGGACGATCTGACCGGCTGGCGCAGCTGTTATCCGGAGCCGTTGTTCGAAGAGCAGTTCGAAAAGATGCACCGTCTGTGGCAGCAGGGGGTGGCTTTGTGGCGCGAAAATGCGCCTGGGACGCCTCAGGCGCATGAACTTGCCGTGATCTCCGAGGCCGCCGGATGTCACATCAACAGCACATGGAACCACATCCGCTTCGTCCGCAGGCGCGACGGGGGGGCGTCGGGAAAGGAACTCGAGGAGATCGTGGACGACGAGATCCGCTGCGTCGAACGCCTCCTGACGCTGGTCCGCGGAGATTCGCGTCTGGGCTTTGAGGCCAGCAACCATTACTTCTACACGCCGCTGTCTCTGGTCGAGAAGATCGTCAGCTGCGAAGAACTCAAACGTACTCTCCGGCGAAATAAGGGAGGAAATTTTGCAAAGGGGACTTGATAACTGCGAAAAAGAGGCTTATATTATCGTCATGCAGGTTACATAACAACAACGGAAAGCGGTCTGCCTGGAAGAAGTGGGATATTTCTCCCGCTTTTTTGTTTTTTTGCGAAGTGCGTTTTCGGAGCGGGACGGTTTTCCAAAGAAAAGAAGGAGGGATGGACAAATGGCCAATGAACTGCTTACGATCCTCGAGTACATCGAACAGGAACGCGGCATCAGCCGCGACAACCTCATCAAGGCGCTGGAGAGCGCCATCCTCACGGCGTCGCGCAAGAGCATCCACCCGGCCAGCGACCTCACGGTGAAGATCGATCCCCGCACGGGGCAGATCAAGGCCTGGGCAAAGCTGGAGGTCGTTGCCTCCAACCCCAACAGCGACCAATTGATCATCGACCGCGCCAAAGAGCGCTTCCCCGACGTCAAGATCGGCGACACCGTGGACTGGGAAGTCACCCCCCGGAACTTCGGGCGCATCGCCGCCCAGACCGCCCGGCAGGCCATCGTGCAGCAGCTCCGCCGCGCCGAGAAGGAGAACGTCCAGGAGGAATTCGCCGACCGCGTCGGCCAGATCATCAACGGCACCGTGCGGCGCTTCGAGGGCGGCAGCATCATCATCGACTTCCAGAAGGCCGAGGGCATCATGCCCGCCAAGGAAAAGGTCCGCGACGAGCAGTACATGCCCGGCGACCGCATCAACGTGCTGCTCCAGAAGGTGGACATCAACAGCGCCGGTCCCAGTTTGATCGTTTCCCGCGCCTCCCCGGACTTCGTGGTGAAGCTCTTCGAGCGCGAAGTGAGCGAGATGCACGACGGCATCGTCAAGATCGTTGCCTGCGTCCGGGAGCCGGGCCGCCGGACCAAGATCGCCGTCACCTCCTCCGATCCCCGGGTGGATCCCGTGGGCGCCTGCGTGGGCATCCGGGGCATCCGGGTCCGCCGGGTCACCGATGAGCTGGACAACGAGCGCATCGACATCGTCCCCTACGACGAGGACATTGCAAAATATGCGGCCAACGCTCTGGCGCCGGCCAAGGTCCAGAGCGTCGAGGTCGACGAGGAGAAGCACGAACTCCTGGTGACCGTCTCCGACGACCAGTCCAAGATCGCCTTCGGCCGCCGCGCCCAGAACGTGCGTCTTTCGGCCAAGCTCATCGGCTGGAACATCTCTCTGCGCAACGCCGACGAGGCTCCCGCGCAGGCTGTTCCCTCCATCGACGAACAGATGGCTGCCGCCGCCGAGAAGCTCTCTTCCGATCTGGGCGTCTCCGTGGAGACCGCCCGCCGCCTGGTCGAAAACGGATTCGTCACCATCGACGGCGTCAAGTTCGCCGATCCCGCAACGCTGACCGCCATCGAGGGCATCGACGCCGAAGAACTGAACGCCGCTCTGGAGCGGCTCGCGAAGGACTGACGCGCGAAGGAGGGGGGAATATGCCGAAAAATACGATGACCGTCAAGGACTTTGCGGATAAATACAAAGTCTCGCAGCAGGAGATCATCCGGGAGCTGAACGGCCAGGGCATCGAAACGCCCAAGGCCGGCGCCAGCAAGATCCCCGAGGATATGATCGAGCTGATCGACGCCTATTTCGACGACCTGTACACCGTGGAAGCGGCGGTCTCCTCCGCCGTGGCGAAGCGTGTCTCCGGCAGCGGGGACTCCGGACGCAAGGGCGCCCAGAAGCGCTCCGGCACGGAGACCGTTCCGCAGACCAAAAACGCCAAAGGCAAGGGCAAAGGCCGCGCCGACGCCTCCGGTCAGGCTCAGGATAAAGTCGTCCGGCTGACGCCGCCGTTCCTCGTCAAGGATCTGGCCGAGGCCCTGGGCAGGAAGCCCAACGAACTCATCATGGACCTCATCAAGCTGGGCGAACTGGCCGGGATCAACCAGCCCGTGAGCGAGGCCAACGCCCGCAAGCTCTGTTCCGGCTGCGGCTACGCCTTCGAGATCGGCAGCGGGGAAGCCCCCGCCGCGGAGAAGGAGGCCGCCCTCGCGCCGGAGGACGACCCCGCGCTTCTCCGCGAGCGTCCCCCCGTCGTGACCTTCATGGGCCACGTGGACCACGGCAAGACTTCTCTTCAGGACGCCGTGCGCCACACCAACGTCACCGCCGGGGAGGCCGGCGCCATCACCCAGCACATCGGCGCTTCGACCATCGAGTACAACGGCAAGAAGATCACCTTCATCGACACCCCGGGACACGCGGCGTTTTCCAGCATGCGGGCCCGGGGGGCCAACGTGACCGACATCGTCGTTCTGGTCGTCTCCGCCTCCGAGGGCTTCAAGCCCCAGACCGTGGAGGCCATGAACCACGCGCTGGCGGCCAAGGTGCCCATCATCGTGGCCATCAACAAAATCGACCTGCCGGACGCCGATCCCGACAAAGTCCTGCTCCACATGCAGCAGAACAGCCTCACCAGCGAGGACTGGGGCGGCAACGTGGGCACGGTCCGGGTCTCCGCCAAGACCGGCGCGGGGCTCCCCGATCTCCTCGAGCGCATCCTGATGGAGGCCGAGATGCTGGAGCTCAAGGCCAACCCCGACCGCAAGGCCGCGGGCGCAGTTCTGGAGGCCCAGCTGGAGCAGGGGCTCGGCCCCACCGCCAGCATCCTCGTCCAGGACGGCACCCTGCATGCCGGGGACATCGTCCTCGTCGGCGAGCACTACGGCAAAGTCCGCACGCTCATCGACGACAAGGGCGCCCGGGTCAAGTCCGCCGGGCCGGGCATGCCCGTGAAGGTCGTAGGCCTCTCCGGCGTCCCCGAGGCCGGGGACAAGCTGGAGGTCTGCGCCAACGAGCGCGAGGCCCGCGAAAAGGCCCAGCAGCGCATCGCCGACAAGCGGGGCCAGATGGCCGCCTCCAGCGGCATCTCCTCCGTCGAGGACCTCTTCAGCCGTCTGAACAGCGAAGACAAGAACAAGCACAATCTCAACATCGTCATCAAGGCCGATGTGCGGGGTTCCGGCGAAGCCATCGCCCAGTCTCTGGGGGAACTGCCCTCCGAGAAGATCAAGGCCGAGGTCGTTTCCAACGGCGTGGGGCCCATCAGCGAGGGCGACATCGAACTTGCCGCCGTCACGGGCGCCATGGTCGTTGGATTCCACGTGCGGGTCAACCCCGGCGTCAACGACCTGGCCAAGAAGCGCGGCGTGGAGATCCGGCTTTACAGCATCATCTACGAACTGCTGGAGGACATCACCGACGCTCTCGCGGGCAAACTGGAGCCCGAGAAGCGCGAAAAGACCCTGGGCCAGGCCCGGATCCTTCAGATCTTCGAGCTCTCCAAGGGGCCCAAGATCTGCGGATGCAAGGTCGAGAGCGGCGTCGTCAAGGTGGGCGCCAAGGCCCGCGTCCGCCGCAGCAAGGAGCTGATCTACAACGGCGAAGTGGCCAGTCTGCGGCACTTCAAGGACGACGTCCGCGAAGTGAAGGCCGGGCTCGAATGCGGCATCCGGCTGGACAACTTCATCGATTTCGCCGTGGGCGACGAGATCGAGATCTACGAGATCGAACTCAAGAAAGCGACCCTGTGACATGCCGGAAAAAGTCGATCGTCTGGTCCGGGTCAACGAGCTCCTCAAGCGGGAACTGGCCGACGCCATCGGGCGGGGGATCATCTCCTCCCCCGGCGTGCTGGCCTCCGTCACCGAGGTCAACTCCAGCGTGGATCTCCGGAACGCCACCGTGTATGTGAGCATCTTCGGCGGCACCCCCGAGCAGCAGGAGAACGTCATGCACGAGCTCGTCCGCGCCCGGGCGGAGTTCCAGCATGTCATCGCGCAGAAGCTGGGCTTCAAGCACACCCCCGTGCTGTTCTTCAAGCGCGATCTGCGCCGCGAAAAGGGCGACCGCGTGCTGGAGCTTCTCAACGAGGCGGAAAATGGCCGTCAGGATCCCTGAGGAAATCGTCTCCGCCCTGCTGGCCGGGGAGAAGTTTGTGATCTTCACCCACGTCCGGCCCGACGGGGACGCCGTGGGATCGGCCTTCGGGCTGCGCTCTTTTCTCCGCGATCTGGGCAAGACCGCCGACGTCGTCCTGCCCGATGATCCCCCCGCCCGGTACGCAAAGCTCGGGACCGGGGACGCCCTGCGCCGCGCGGACGTTTCCCTTTACGACACCTTCGTCGCCGTGGACTGCGCCGTCAGATCCCGCATCGCCGACGGCGGCGCGCTGGCGTGTCTTGCGGACGAGTCCCGGTTCTTCGACCTGGACCACCACTTCACCAATTCGGTGAAGGCCCCCGTCTTCGACTTCGTCGACCCCAAAGCCTCCAGCGCCAGCGAGATCGTCGCCGCTTTGGCCTTCCAGTCGGGGAAGCCCGTCTCGCGCCGCACCGCGGAGTTCCTCTTATCCGGAATGATGACCGACACCGGCGGCTTCAAATTCTCCAACACCACCGGGGACGTCCTCCGCATGGCCGCAAAACTCCTGGACGCCGGAGCGGAACTCGAGAAACTCGTCAACATCCTCTTTTTCAGCAAGCCCGCAAAACAGCTGCGCTTCGAAAGCGACCTCGTCGGAGAAATAAAGACCGCCTGCGGCGGCAAGTTCGCCTACGCCTACGTTTCCCCGGAACTCCTGAAAAAACATGACTTCTCCCTCAAGGAGGACGAGGGCATCATCGACATCCTCCGCGGCATCGACGGTGTCGTGATTGCCATGCTGGTCCACCGCTCCTCCGACGGCTTCAAAATCTCCCTGCGGAGCAAGGACCCCCGCTTCCCCGTCGCCCCCATCGCCGCCCGTTTCGGCGGCGGCGGTCACCTCATGGCCGCCGGAGCCACCCTCGACCTCCCCGACTTCCCCTCCGTCGAAGCCGCCGTCCTCCCCCGGGCCCCCTTCCTTTTCGAGAAAAGCGGAGTGTTTTGGGTCTGGGGGCGTCGGGGCCTATCCGGCCTATTCTGCCCGCTTTTTATTGATAAAACGGTGAATTTTTTTGCGGAAGACTTGAAAAACCCCGCTTTCTGCCTTATAGTAGGTGAGGGCAGGGGCCCGTGCGGGGAAATGACGAACATGATCTCACAGTTTGACACGCATATTTCGGCGGAAAGCCGTCACTTTTCGACGGGCGTCCGTCATTTGCCGCCGTGCCGCCGCCGCTTCACCCTGATCGAAGTCCTGGTTGTGATCGGCATCGCGGGTTTGCTCCTGACGCTGATGGGACCCGCCTTCAACCGCATGACCCGGGGCAACGACGTGGAGAGCCACGCCTCCGGCCTCAAGCTGGGCATGGAGCGGGCCGCTTCCCTCGCCGCCGCCTCCCGCCGCCATGTCGCCGCGCTTCTGCCCTGCGGGATCGGCAATACGTCCGACCCCGTCTACAAGTACCAGCGCGGCGGCTACCGGCTGGCCTACGTGGCGGTGGACGACTCCGGCGCTTTCGCCTTCGACGGCTGGGTGCCTGATTCCGAGTGGCGCAATCAGGGCCGGGATGCCTATCTTGTCGAGATCGTCGAGGGCTCGACGGGAACACCCGCCAAGGCTACGGCCAACAGTACGGGCAAGATGACCGACAGCGATTTCTCGAAGGCTTTCGAGGGGGCCTCCCGCCTCAACAATGTGACCGGCGCTCCCTGCGGTTCCTGCCGGGGGATCATCTTCTCTCCCTACGGCGGAGCCGTTGTTTCCTCCTCCCAGACGGAGCTGAAGTTTTACGTCACCGGAACGAATTTTTACGACCGGGTCGCCCTGCGGCTCAATGTGTTGAGCGGTAAAGTGGAGTTCGTCGAACCATGAGACGTTTCAAATTCAACATGGTCGAGATCGCGCTGGCCGTCGCCGTGATCTCCATCGGGCTCTCCGCCGTTCTGGTCCTCTTCCCCGTGGGCATCAACGCCACCCGCGCCGCCATGGACGAGAACCGCAGCAGCGACGCCGTCGAGTACGTGACCCGCTATATCCGCGGTCAATTTCTTGCGGGGTGGAGGACCAACAGCGCACAGTCCTCTTTCTCCGGTTTCCTTGATACCGAATACAAGACATCCGAATCCGAGCCGTCCGATGGTCTCAAATGGGCGGCATCGCCGGTCGCCAATTTCCCCGAACTGTACAGGGCCAGCAATTGCGGATCGGGCGTCTACAAGTTCACGAGCACCGGAGATGATACCTTCTCCGCCGTCGTCAAGGTGTGGATGCCCGCGAACGATCTTACTGCCGACTATGACAAGGACAATCAGAAGTCCGCCTGTCCCATCTACATCCCCAATACGGCTCCCGGCAAAAACAATGCGCCGCAGCGGGTCGCGGGCGATGGGATCGTGCTTCCCGACGGGGAGAATTTCGGCAGCATCGTCCAGTCGGTCCTGGTGGAGATCTCCTGGCCCGGGGATCTGCCCGCCGCCGACCGGGTGAACAAACGCGTCTTCCGCGTGGACGTTTACAACCCGTACTACGGGATAGCTCCCTGATGCCGGAGGTGTGACGTGAGAAAGATCCGGAAAAACAGCTTCACCCTCGTCGAGATCCTCGTCGCCATGGCGGTCTTCAGCATCCTGCTGACGCTGATGGTGCAGTTTTTTGCCAGCGCCCGCACCCTCTGGACCGCCAACGAAAAGCGCACTTCCGTCTACGCCGACGCCTCCATCGCCATGAACCTCATGTCCGCCTTGCTCCAGACCACCTTCTACAGCGAGGCGGGAACTGAGTTCGGCACCCCGTTCGAGATCACGAACCCCGATTCGAGCCGGCCGGCGACCGGCTGGAATTCTTCTCTCATGTTCGTCAGCAATTCGAACATGAAACTCTCCGACAGCGGCACGATCCGCTATTTGATGTTCAAGCGCGGAACGGGAAATCACAATGATCCCGATCCCGGTAACAACAGACCGACTGTTCTCCAACTTCGCATCTTCTGCGACACCGACCCCGATTTCGCCCAGTGTTTCCAGCCCTTCGGCACGGCGCCCCTGCCTTTGGACGGAACTGAAGCCGGCGCGAGGACGCGTATCAACAATTTCCTCAACAACACGGCGACCGATGCGGCACATTTGAAGCCGATCTTGCGAAACGTCACCGGACTGCGGTTCATCCCGCTGAACCGCAGCGGGGCTCAGAGCGGGACCACCGCCACGAGGACGCCCGTCGCGATCGAGATAGAACTCTCTCTCATGGCCGACCAGGCCACGGCCGAAGAGTGGGCCGGCATGACCACGGGGCAGGCAAAGGACGATTTCCGGACTAAAAACGAGTACACATTCCGCAGAACGGTGTGGCTCGGCGACAGGACTTTCAACCAATGAAAAAGTTTCACGCTTCCTCCCATGAAAACGGTGTGGCGCTGATTTTCGCCCTCGGACTGCTCACGCTTCTTTCGGTGCTGGGTGTCGCTTTCGTCACCAATTCCCTCAACGCCCAGAAGGTCGCCGCCAACATCGGCGCCCGCGACGAGGCGCAGCAGCTTCTGGACTCCGCCGTCAACCGCGTCATGATCAGTCTGATGACCGTGCTCCGGCAGGATAAGAATGTCTCCGATTATTCCATCATCTACAGCACCAATGATGGAAATCCCCGCACGCCCACCACGGCGCTGGAAACGAGAGACCAGCTCGATGACGCCCAGAGCTCCAAGCTCAACGTCGTTCTGCCCGGTCAGCCCAAGTATGATGGCAGCAAAAGCCAGGCCGGCTGGGTGTATCTCCGGGATGCCGACGGAAACATCACCGGGCGCATGGCCTATCAGGTGCTCCCCACCGGCACGTCCAGCATGAGTCTCGATCAGGTGCTCAAAGGCATTTACAACCCCGTTTCGGGAAATCCCCCCGCCGTCGGTTCTCCCGCCGCGTGGGCCCGCCGGATCGGCTTCGACATCCGCGAGTTCAACGTCGGTCTCGCCAACAACGATCCCGCCACCTTTGCGAAGGAGTGGAAATTCGCCTCCGGTTCCGGCTATGACGACCTCCCCGGGGACGCCAGCGTGGATATCGTCGCCTCCTTCGACAACTTCTTCGAGGGCAACCCGTTCAAACAGATCATCGGCGATGCGGATGAAAAGAAGGTGTGGCTCCGGCGCTGGTTCTCCGAATCCAAAAACGCTTCTCCCGAAGCTTTCCTCTACGCGGGCTCGGCCGAAACGAAGATGGGGGACGCCGCCCTCTATCACCGCTTCAATCTGGGCCCCCTCTCCGGCACCGTCGCCGACCCGTGGTACGCCCGCTTCAAGACCTATTCCGACTCGTCCGGCGGCGCGGCGGTCGTGAACAGGGAGCCGATCATCGAGGAGCTCCTCGGCCAAAGTTCCAAAGTCCGTGCCGAGGACAAACGGCAGGTTTTCTGTCCCGAGGACACCGCGACCCGCCAGGGCGTCTGTCTGCCCTATCTGACGCGGATCTGCGCCGATCAGGGCTCCTTCAGCTCCAGAAAGGAGCGCCGGCAGCAGATCGCCGCCAATCTCAACGACTACTGCGACGGCGACAACATCCCCACCAGCGATGTCCCCGCCGACGAGTGGAGCAATGACAAGAAGCCGGCCTGGACGGGCAATGAAAAGACCCCTTATATCAACGAGTTCGTCGTCGGGATGAAACTCGTGTGCGAAAAGGTCGGGACCCTCGGCAATTTCAAGGTCACCGCCACGCCGCGGCTTCTGACCGAGCTCATCAGCATCTACAAGGATCCCGCCGCCGCGGCCTCCTTCCAGTCCTGGCTCAGCGACATCGTCGTCAATGTGACCGCAAAAGTTACCGGCACGGCCGCCTACGGCGAGACCACCGGTGATTTTACCGATCTGGAAGTTTCCTTCTCGATCAAGACCGCCGACGGCAGTTTCGTGTTTCCGAAGACCGAAAGCATACCCGCCTTCTCCGCCGGGTACAGTGTCGTGAAGCAGGACGGAGCCTCTCTGGCTCCCGTCACCGTCGCGTTCGATCAGGCCATCGCCGCCAAATTGGGGATCGGGACCGGGGCGCTCCTCAGCGTCACCTACTCGAAAATCGAGCTGAAGATCACCGGTATGTCCTGTAAACTCCAGAGCGCCGTTCTGCGGGATGGCGACAACAACGGCATCGATTTCGTCCGCGGTCCCGGGGCCGTCACCGCCTCTTCCGATGTTTCTTTCGAACTGAACACGACCGATCTCAAGCCCAAGGGCGTCACCGCCGCCGATGCCAACGTCGTCTACCTCTCCGGCATGGAGGCCCGCGATCCCCGGCAGAATCTCAATTTCAACAGGGCCCCGACGACCGGAGATTTCAAGGCCGACACCAGCGACTGGAAATGTGTTCCGGTCGTCCAGTCCAAGGCCGCCGCCGGGAGCGTCGCCGAGGACATGATCGGTTCCATAAAGGTCGATTCCTCTTCGGGAGATGCCGGCGGCAGCTGCAACAGTTGTTCCAGCCCCGCCGCACCGTTCTCCGGGGAGGATAAGTTCTCCGGCGCGGAGCTGGGCGACGCGGGCATCGACTACGACAAGGAAAAAACCTCCGATCCCGCATGGAAAGGCGACGGAGACGACGAGCATATCTCCACGGCCTTTATCCGCAACGCTCCCATGCAGAGCCTCTGGGAGCTGGGCGCCATCCACCGCGGTTCCGCCTGGGAGACCATCAACATCAAGCGCGCCGTCATGGGTTCCGGTTCCTCCCAGCACAGGATCGACCTTACCGACAACAGAAACGGGGATCTCACCGCCTCCGGCGTGGCTTATGAAAACGGCGACGGCGTCATTCTCGATCAGGTCAAACTGACCGGCGCCGCCTACACCTCCGGCAAACTCGATGTCAACATGATTTTGACCAGTGCGACTCCCGCCGTCCCGGGATATGATGTCAACTGGGACAAGAGCATCGTCAAAGCCCTCTTCTGCGGCATAAGACACGGTCAGCAGCTCGGCGACATCTATCCCGCCAATCCCGCCGAGACCGGGACCCCCATCGGCTGGGGCGACGTGTCCGATGACCCCCACATCACCCGGGCCCGGACCGTTCCCGAGGGGACCTCGTCGGCCAACTCCGGCAAGTACATCTCCCGCGCCGATTTCATCGAAGGCTCCACCGATCCCCGCTCCGGAGATGCCCGCGTCACCATCGCCAACGGCTTCGGGCTTGTCTCCGGCTGGAGCGGCCTCGCCGACGCCCAGCAGGAGGAGATCATCGGCAAGACCGCCAATCTCCTCACCGCAGGCGCCACCGCCCCGACGACCATCCAGGCCGTCGTCGTCGTCCAGACCATCAAATCCATCGTTCCTCCGAACAGCGGAAATATCACCGTTTTCCGGCAGGCCTACAAGAAAAACGGTGATGCTGTGACGAACGGCAACGTAAATGTTCCGACAGGGCTGGACTATGAAGCTGTTTCCGGAGACGCCCCCGGCATCCGGATCAACGGCAGACGGAATTTCCGGCTCGGCTCGTTCGTCGATAACACCGATAACAACAAAATCAAGTATGTCTACTTCGACGAGATAACCAGCGAGCTCCGCGCCCTCGTCACCGTCAAGCGTGTGAACTTCAACGGCGAGATGCGCTTCCTGCTCTACAATGTCCGCTATCTCTGAATCATGAACGCCTATCCCTACTGGAAGAGAAACCTTACCGTCGTCTGGATCTCCCAGTTCCTCGCCATGATCGGCTTCGGGTGCTGCATGCCCTTCATCCCGCTGCTCCTGCGGGAAAATCTCCACGTGGACAACGAAAAGCTCCGCGGCCTCTACGTCTCGCTCTACTACCTCGCCGGCATGTCCAGCTTGTGCGTCGCCAATATCATCTGGGGCATCCTCGCCGACCGCTTCGGCCGCAAACTCATGCTCCTCCGCGCCAGCTACGCCGCCGCCCTCTTCTATCCCCTCCTGTCGCTGGCCCCCAACTTCGGCGTCCTCGTCCTCATCCGCTTCATCTGCTCCTTCTTCTCCGGCACCGTCTGCCCCGCCCAGACCCTCCTCGTCAGCACCACGCCTCCCGAAAAACACGGCTTCGTCCTCGGCGCCGTCAGCACCTCCATCTGGAGCGGCAACATGCTCGGCTACCTCGCAGGAGGCCTCATCGTCCACTACGCCGGATTCAAGACCGCCTTCTTCACCTGCGGCGCCATCTATCTTTTGAGCGGCGCCCTCGTCCACATCTTCGTCAAGGAGAATTTCGACTACTCCCCGGAGAAGAAGAAAAAGGTCCGCTTCTCCTTCAAGTACCTTTCCACCCCCGCCGTCTTCTGGCTCCTCGTCATGTTCCTCCTCATGGGCATCGCCCGCCGCATCGAACAGCCCTTCATCGCCATGCAGGTCGAACTCGTCCACGGCACCGACGGCGCCGCCTTCTACACCGGGATCATCTCCGCCGCCGCCGCCGTCGGCGGCGTCCTCTCCGGCGTCGCCATCGGCTGGATCTGCGACCGCATCAACCCGCAGAAACTCATCGGCCCCATCCTCGTTTCCACCGCCGCCTTCACCCTCGGTCAGGCCTTTTCCGTCAACGTCGAAATGCTCACCGTCTCCCGCTTCCTCACCTATTTCGCCGCCGGCGGGCTCCAGCCCGTGCTCCAGGTCATCCTCGCCAAGACCACTTCGCCCGAACTCCGCGGCACCTTCTTCGGCTGGTCCGGTGGCATCAACACCGCCGGCGGCATCGTCTGCTCCTTCATCAGCGGCGGCCTCGTCCTCCTGTCCGGCGTCCGCAGCATATTCGTCACCGGCGCCCTCCTCACCCTGCTCATTTTCCTGCCCTACTTTCTTTTCACGAGAAAAGAAAGTAGGCAAAGAAAAGCGGTGTAAGCGCTTTTTTTCAAAAAAAGCTCGGCAAAAAATCCCGTGGGCCAAGTGTGCCGCCGAGACGGTCTCCACGAAAAAAAAAGTAAGCAAAGAAAAGCGGTGTAAGCGCTTTTTTTCAAGGCTCTGTTCCCCATACGGGTAGTTTAATGCGGGCCGCCTTTTGAAATACGGGCCGCCCAGCCGGGGAAGAGACAACCGCTTCGCGGTTTTCCCTCCCCGGACCCCTCCTTTTGTTCCCTCCTGCGGCGAGCGCGGGCCTCGGGGTAGTTTCCTTCTGAAGTTGCGCGCCTGCGTTCGGCCGGGCTTTGCCCGTCCTCACTCGCGGCTTAGTGCTCGACCTACGTTCATCTGCGCTCAAATACTTGAGCGCATCCGGCTGCCCTTCGGTTGCCGGTCCATTCACATCCGGTCTGCGCGCTCGGCGGCGACCGCCTCGCGTCCCGTGGGCAAAGTGTGCCGTCGAGACGGTTTTGTCCCGCGGCCTTTGCAGTATTCATAGTATTCCCAGTATTCGTAGTATTCATAGTCCCCTGTTATCCGCCCGCGGGTGCCGCCCGCCCGCCCCGGCATTGACTTTTCGGGAAGGTGTGCTATATTATAGGCAAGACGTTGTATGAAGGACTGTCTTTACAGTCCCGGGACCTCGATCCCGCGGGCGTGTCCGTGTGAGCGGGCAGGCCTGTCGAAGGCGGGATCGAAGGCTGCGACGCGGGGGGGCTCCGTGAAAAAGCGGGGCGATTCCGGCGTTGCGGCTGTACCGAGGGGTTTCCGGAAGCGGGCCGGTATTTTGCCGGGCGTCGGTTGACGTTCGGGACCGGATTGGCTTCTTTGACCCTCGCGGGGGCACCCGGAGGCTGGCGCGATCCTTTTTGCGGCAGTCCGGAAAGAGTGCAATTTTTTACTGGGGGTTGAAAAAATGGAAGAAGCCAAACACATCCGAGTCTACTCCGGGTGCGCGCATCCGCAGTTGTCCCAGCAGATCGCCGAGTATTTGGGCATCGAGCTCGGACGTGTTCACATCACGCATTTCCCCGACGGGGAGATCTTCGTGCAGTTCGAAGAGAACGTGCGGCGGGCCGACGTGTTTCTGATCCAGCCGACGTGCAATCCTCCCAACGACAACATCATGGAGCTCCTGATCATGATCGACGCGGCCCGGCGGGCCAGCGCCGCGCGGATCACGGCGGTGTTGCCGTACTTCGGGTATGCCCGGCAGGACCGCAAGGACCGTCCCCGGGTGCCCATCACGGCGAAACTGGTCGCCAATCTGCTGACCGTGGCGGGCGCGGACCGGGTGCTGACGGTGGATCTCCATGCGCAGCAGATCCAGGGATTTTTCGACATCCCTGTGGATCACCTCTATGCCCGCCCCGTGATGGTTCCTTATTTGAAATCCCTGATCGGCGACAACGGCGTCGTGGTGGCGCCGGATTCCGGCAGCGCCAAGATGGCCATGGTCTACGGCGACATGCTGGAGGCGGGTCTGGCGGTGGTGACCAAGCGCCGGATCAACGCGACCACGGTGGCCTCCAGCCATCTGGTGGGCGACGTCAAGGACCGCATCTGCGTCATCACGGACGATCTGACCAGCACGGCCGGGACGCTGTGCGCGGCGGCCAAGATCCTCAAGGCCAACGGCGCGACCCGGATCTACGCGGCGGTCTCCCACTGTCTGCTCAACGACGTGGGCAAGGCCAAGCTGCTGGCCACGCCCGAGATCGAGCAGCTGGTCACGACGGATGCCGTCCCCGTGCCCGACACGCTGGACGGCAAGATCAAGGTGATCGGCATCGCGCCGCTGCTGGGCGAAGCGATCCGGCGCATCCACGACGGGAAGTCCATCTCCTCGTTGTTTTACATAGACAAACACTGAGCAAACCCTTGACGGAACAGGATAAACCAACAAAGAAAGGAAATCCATGAGCAAGGAAACGCATAAACTCGCGGCCCAGACGCGGACCGCGTTCGGAGACAACGCCTCCCGTCGTCTCCGCAGGGCCGGGATGATCCCGGCTGTCGTCTACAGCAAGGGGGTGGAGCCCCGGTCTCTCCAGGTCAGCGCCGACGAGTGGAAGGTCATCTCCGCTCACGGGACCCAGATCATCACGCTGGTCGAGGGCGACAAGGAGACCCCGGTGCTGATCCGCGAAGTCCAGTTCAACCACCTCAAAAACTACGTTGTCCACATCGACTTCCAGCAGGTCGACCTGAACAAGGAGATCAGCGCCAAGGTCGTGCTGCACGCCGTCGGCGACTGCTACGGCGCCGCTCACGGCGGCATCCTGGAGCAGGAGCTCCACGAGCTGGAAGTGCTCTGCCGTCCGGCGGATCTGCCCGAGCTCATCAAGGTGGACGTTGCCTCTCTCGACATCGGTCAGGCGCTCTCCGTCAAGGACCTGGTCCTGCCCGAGGGGGTCCGCACCAACGTCGACCCGGAGGAGATCGTCTTCCACGTGGTGATGCCGCAGATCGAGGCCGAGCCGGAGCCCGAAGAGGCCGCGGCCGAGCCTGCCGAGCCGGAAGCCATCAACGAGAAGAAGACCGAAGCCCGCGCTGCGGAAAAGGCCGAGAAGAAGTAATCCCGTCGTATGGACGTCACCCGCAGCAGTGTTTCGCCGGTCGAGCTCGTGGTCGGCCTCGGGAATCCGGGGAGCGAGTACGCGAACAGCCGGCACAATGCGGGATTTATGGTGATCGAGCGGCTGCTCGCCGGGTTCCCGGCGGGGAGATTCGAGGAGACCCGGATCTCGGAAAGCCGTCTGTTTTCAGGCAAGTTCAGGGGCCGCAGTCTCTATCTGCAGATGCCTTTGACTTACATGAATTTGAGCGGAAACGCAGTCGGCGGGTTCTGCCGCAAGGCCCGGATCGGGGCGGACAGGGTGCTGGTCATCCTGGACGACATGGATCTGGAGCCCGGCAGGATCAGACTGAAAGGTTCCGGTTCGGCGGCGGGGCATCACGGATTGGAGTCCGTGATCTCCGCGCTGGGGACCAGCGAAGTCAAGCGGCTGCGCATCGGTATCGGACATCCCGGTCCCGGAAAGACGGTCGATTACGTCCTCTCCGGCTTCGAGGGTGACGAGGAACGGAAGTTCTCCGCCGCGCTGGATACGGCGGCGGAAGCGGTAAAAATGGTGTTGAGCGCCGGTATGGACAGGGCCATGAACAGGTATAACGCCCGTCCCGAAGATCCGGCTGCCGACGACAAAACTTCAACAAAAAAAGAGGTTCTATCTTGAAAAAGTACGAAGCGGTATTCATTCTGGACATCCGCAAGGCGGATGATGAGGGCAATGCTTTCACCAAGGAGTTCGGCGAATTGATCGGGTCCCTGGGCGGCAAGCTGGAGTCCGTGACGCCCATGGGCCGCCGTCAGTTCACCTACGAGATCGACAAGCGCCGCGCCGGTCTCTACTTCGATTTCGTCTTCGAGCTGGCCGCCGCCAAGGTCAAGGACATCAAGGAGAAATACAAACTTGACCAGCGCGTCCTCCGCAACATGATCATCATCTATGATCGTCCGGCGGACGCCAACGGCAACAAGCTGGCCGACTGAAGTTTTTCGCCTTCGCCGCAGAGCGACAACCCCGAAAACCGGAGCTTGAAACTATGGCAAGTCTGAACAAAGTGTTCCTGCTGGGCAACCTGACCCGCGATCCCGATCTGCGCGGTCTGCCCAGCGGACAGAACGTGTGCGAGCTGGGCATCGCCGTCAGCCGCCGTTACGTCAACGGAAGTGGTCAGGAGGTCGAAGACACCTGCTTTGTGGACGTGGTCGTCTGGGGCCGCGCCGCCGCCAACTGCAAGCAGTATCTTGTCAAGGGCTCCCAGGTCATGGTGGAGGGCCGCCTGCAGCTGGACCGCTGGGAGGACCGCAACGGCGGCGGGCAGCGTTCGCGTCTGCGCGTCATCGCCGAGCAGGTCCAGTTCATGAACCGCCGTCCCCAGCCGGACAACCCCTATTCCCAGCCCGACGGGAATTATCCGCCGCCGGCTCAGGGAGGGAATTATCCGCCGCCGCGGAACGAC
Organism: Lentisphaeria bacterium; assembly: GCA_017450705.1. Classification (GTDB taxonomy): domain Bacteria; phylum Verrucomicrobiota; class Lentisphaeria; order Victivallales; family Victivallaceae; genus UBA1784. The sequence continues at coordinate 23,529 of JAFSTC010000047.1, forward strand.
GGGAACGCTGCTCCGCGTCAGGGGGGGAATTATCCGCCGCCGCGGAACGACGGGGCACCCTTCGGCGACAATCCGGGGAACTACGGCCGTTCGGCCCGTCCCGCCGCGCCGCCGATGCCCGACCCCTCCGCGGGAGGGGAGGCCGGGCCGGAGTCCGGCGTCGACGATATCCCGTTTTGAAATGCAGATAAATTAACATAAAAACAGTTCGACAGATCGAACGGAAACAAAAAGAACAGGAAGGATTCTCATGCAGGGTCAGAGAAGACAGGGAGGGCGCCGCCGCGGTGCGGCCAAGCCGAAAGTTTGCCGGTTCTGTGAATCGAAAGTCAACTACATCGATTTCAAGGACGCCGAAACTTTGATGAAGTTCCAGACCGAAAAGGGCAAGATCCTGCCCCGCCGCATCACCGGCAACTGTCTGGATCACCAGAAAAAGCTCGCCATCGCCATCAAGCGTGCGCGCATCATCGCGCTGGTCTACTGATTGACGGAGGAGGATAACATGGCTCAAGTCAGTTTGATTCTTCTCGACGACGTCGAGAAACTCGGTCTCGCCGGCGACGAAGTGCATGTCGCCCCCGGGTATGCCCGCAACTACCTCATCCCCCGCGGTCTGGCCGCCAAGGCCACCCCGGGCACGCTGCGTCTCATCGAGTCCCGCAAGGCCCTCATCGCCGAACGCCGCGCCCAGGCGCTGGCCGACGCCAAGGCCCTGGCCGAAAAACTCGCCGCGGTGGAGATCTCCATCCCCATGCAGGCGACGGAAGACGATCAGCTCTTCGGCTCCGTCACCGCGCGCATGGTCGCCGACGAGCTCAACCACCTCGGTTTCGCCGTCGAGCACAGCCGCATCACCATCGATCCGCCGATCAAGACGCTGGGCGGTTACGACGTCGCCGTGAAGCTCCATGCCGACGTCGCGGCCACCGTCAAGGTCTGGGTGGTCCGTGGCTGATCCTGCGGACACCGCGGTCTCCGGCGTTCCGGCGGGCTCTCAAAAAGCTGCCTCCGGCGCCGGGACCGGCAAGGATGCCCGTCCGGCGGACCTTCTGCCCGACCGGGCGCGGCCCCATGCCGTCAGGATGGAAAAAGCCGTCCTCGGCGCCATGCTCAAGGAACCGGAGAGCTGCATCGATCTCGCGGTGGAGCAGTTCAACCGGACCGACGTGTTCTACATGCCCGCCCACCGCGAGATCTATCGCGTCATCCTTGCCCTCCAGCAGAGCAAGGACCGGGCTGTGGACGTCCTCACCGTCGCGCAGAGACTGCGCGAGGAAAACAAACTCGAGGCCGTGGGCGGCGAGATCTACCTCGCCGAGCTCATGGACTGCGTCGCCACCACGGTCAATCTGGAGTCCTGGTGCCAGACGCTCCTCAAATACGCCACGCTGCGCCGCATGATCGACGTCTGCGGCAACGGGCTCATGAAGTGCTACGACGCCGACGCCGACGCCTCCCGCGTCGTCGAGGAGATCGAGTCGGACATCTACAACGTGCGGGGCGAAGAGGCTTCCCGCTCCATCGTCAGCATCACCGAACTCGTTGCCGACCAGTTCGACGAGCTCATGAAGATCCTCAACGGGGAGCACGAGGTCGGCATCCCCACGGGGTTCGCTCCCATCGACGACTGCACCGGCGGACTCAAACCGGGGGAGATGTTCGTTCTGGCCGCCAGGCCCTCCATCGGCAAGACCAGTCTCGCGCTCAACGTGCTGCGCAACGTCGCCATGAACCGGGAGAAGCCCCGGCCCGTGGCCTTCTTCAGTCTCGAAATGACCGCCGAACAGATCGCCCGGCGCATCCTCTGCACCGAGTCCCAGATCCCCGAAAGCGTCTTCTGGAACAGAAGCTTCCAGTACAGCGACCTCTCGCGGATGACCGGGGCGGTGGATGCCATCCGCAAGGCCAGCATCTACATCGATCCCACGGGCGGGCTCACCATCGCCGAACTGCGGGCCAAGGCCCGGCGGCTCAAGGCCCAGAAAAAAATAGAACTGATCGTCATCGACTACCTGCAGCTCATGCACGCCGACGGGCGGGTGGAGAGCCGTCAGCAGGAGGTCGCGGAGATATCCGGCGGGATCAAGAAGCTGGCCAAGGACCTGAACATTCCGATCCTGGTGCTGGCCCAGCTCAACCGCGAGATCGACAAGATGACGGGCGCCAACGCCCGGCCGAAGCTGGCCCACTTGCGCGAATCGGGGACCATCGAACAGGACGCGGATATCGTGAGTTTTCTCCACCGCAACCGCGAGGAGAGCAAGGGGGCCCAGGCCGCCACCAGCGTGGAGGCTGAGTGGATCATCGAGAAAAACCGTAACGGACGGACCGGCAACTTCAAGCTGCTGTTCTATCCGGCGCGGATGGAGTTTCTGCCGGCGGCGCCGTGCAGCGAGGAGTTTGCGCCGCAGGCGAAAAATTGAAGGGAACCGCGGTCCCGGCCGGGCTCCGGATGCGAAGGACGGATCCGGCGGGGACTTCCGAGGGGGGATGCAGATGATGAAAATGACTCTGAAATGGTTGACGGCGGGCGTGATCCTGCTGGGGGCCGCATTTTCGGACGCGGCCGAGGTGAACAAGGTCACCTTCCGGCAGAAAGGCGACAGCCGTCTCTCCGAAGTCCAGCTTTCGAGCCAGGTGAAGCTGCATCCCGGGGTGCAGTACACCCGGGAGTCTCTGGATGCCGACATCAAACGTCTCCACGCCACCGGGAATTTCTCGGACGTCACCGCGGAGACCCTCCCCGCCGGCAAGGACCGGGTCGATGTGGTCTTCACCGTCGTTCCCCGTCCGCGGATCGCCGAGATCCGGTTCAGCGGGAACGCGAAGTTCCCCGCCCACGAGCTGGGAAAGGAGATCGCCATTTCCGAGGGGGCCATCCTCAACGACCTGGCGCTCCGCGACAGCATCGCCAAGCTGAGAACGTTCTACCGGGAGCGGGGATACCGCGACGTGGTCATCCCGCCCCCCGCCATCGTGCCCGCCGGGGAGGGGACGGTCAACGTCACCATCAAGATCGAGGAGCATCTGCGGCTCAAGGTCCATGACGTCTTCTTCGCCGGGACCTCCGTCTTCTCCCAGTGGGATCTGCGCCACAGCATCGCCACGCGCTTCAGTTATCTCAACTGGGTGCCTTTCCTCAACGACTATTTCAACCAGGGGCTTCTCGACAGGCCCGAACTCGAGCTGGACAAGGCCCGGCTCCGGGACAAGTATCACGATGCCGGATATCTGGATTTCAAGATCGACAAGATCGACCTCGTTCCCCTCAAGGACGATCCGGAATACGTGGACGTGACGTTCCACATCACCGAGGGCAAGCCCTACACGGTGGGCAAGGTCGAGGTGGCCGGCGTCACGGTGTTCAAGCACGGCGAGGCCGCCGGCCGCATCCGCCTCAAGAGCGGGGACACCTTCAGCCGGGCGAAGGAGGAGTCCAGCGCCCGGGGCGTCTCGTCGCTCTATGAGACGCTGGGCTACTGCGACGTGGCCTGCCGCGCCGTGCGGTCCGAGGATTTCGAGAAGAAGACCGTCGATCTCAAGTTCGAGGTCGGCGAAGGGCGCAAGTACCACGTCCGCGACATCATCATCGTGGGCAACACCGCCACCAGGGACAAGGTGATCCGCCGGGAGCTGGCCATCCAGCCCGGAGACCCCGTGGACCGCAACCGCATCGCCGTCAGCCGCCAGCGTCTGCTGGGCATGGGGTACTTCACCAAGGTGGAAGCCGCCGCCGTGAACGCCGATGCGCTGGATGAGAAGGACGTCCGCATTTCCGTGCAGGAGAAGGATTCCCGCTATCAGTTCCGCATCGGCGCCGGCGCTTCGGACGTCAACTCCGTGTTCGGCATGGCCGAGATCTCCACGGATAATTTCGACGTGCTCAATCCCAAAGACTGGTTCTACGGCGGCGGCCAGAGGCTGAGGATCCGGGGCGTGTACGGGTTCGAGAACGCCGGTTTCAACGTGGACTTCGTCGAACCTTGGCTTTTCGATCTGCCTCTGCGCTTCGAACTCTCCGGCTACATGAACCTCACCGAGTACGACAACTGGAACGAGTGGCGCGTCGGCGGGCGCACCTCTCTGCAGCGCAAGATCTTCGACGATTTCACCTCGATCGCCGTGGGCTACAAGTTCGAGGTGGTCCGGGTCAACGAGGTGAGTTCCCGGCTCAAGGACTATTTCCACGACAACGGTCTGGACGGGACATTCCGCGTGAGTCAGCCCTCCATCAGCCTCAACCGGGATACCCGGGACAGCCTGACCGATCCCACCGAGGGTTACAACATCAACCTCTTTGCCTCCATCACGCCCAAGGCGCTGGGGTCCAGCGCCGACTACTACCGGCTGGAGGCCAAGGGAAGCTACTACGTGAACTTCTTCGACCGCGCCATCGTCGCCATGGTGGGCGCCCGGATCGGCACGGTCGCGTGCTTCGACCGCAACGAGGACGTGCCGGTGTTCGAGCGCTACTTCCTGGGCGGCAGCGGGTCGCTGCGGGGCTTCGACTACCGGACCGTCAGCCCCACCTACCGGCGGGAAAATATCGGCGGCCAGACGATGCTGCTGGTGACCTCCGAGGTGACCCATCCCATCTGGGGACCGGTCCGCGGCGCGGCCTTCATCGACATCGGCAACGCCTGGCGCAACTCCTACAGCATGGGATTCAGTGGCATCAACATGGGCGCGGGCTACGGTCTGCGGATCAAGATCCCCCAGCTCAACGTGCCCATCAAACTGGATCTGGCCTATCCGATCCTGAACAATCAGGATGCGGAGTCCAACAAGCTGCGGATCCATTTCAACGTGGGATTCACCTTCTGATGGGCGCAGAAGAAAAATACGCTCCCGGCGCGGAGGGGCTGATGGCCGTGCTCCGGCGTCTGCGGGCGCCCGACGGCTGCCCCTGGGACCGGGCGCAGACCCGGCACACCCTGACCCGGCACCTCGCCTGCGAGTGCGCCGAACTCATCGACGCCGTGGACCGCGAGGATCCCCCCGCCATCTGCGACGAGGCCGGAGACGTGCTGATGAACCTCTTCCTCCAGATCCTCATCGCCGAGGAGCGCGGAGAATTCACCCTCGCCGACGTCTGGAAAAACGAGATCGGCAAGATGATCCGCCGCCATGCCCACATCTTCGGGGACGAGACGGCTTCCACCCCGGAGGAGGTCACCGCCCTGTGGGAAAAGATCAAGCGCCGCGAGCGGGCGGGCAAGCCCGAACCCGAGTCCGTTCTGGACGGGGTGCCCCAGTATCTCTCGGCCCTTGCCCGGGCGGAGAAACTTCAGAAGAAGGCGGCTGAGACCGGCTTCGACTGGACTGACGAGACCGGCGTGCTGGCCAAGATCCGCGAGGAGGTGGAGGAGCTTTCCCGCGCCATGGACTCCTGTGACGCCGACGCCGTCGACGAAGAGCTGGGGGATCTGCTGTTCTCGGCGGTCAATCTCATCCGCTTCCGCAAGCGGGAGGACGCCGAATCGCTGCTGCGCCGGGCGAACCGCAAATTCGAACGGCGTTTCCGTTTCATCGAAAAGAACTTGAAAGCGGCGGGCGAGGACCCCGGAACGGTCGGGATCGACCGTCTGGAAGCCCTCTGGCAGGCCGCGAAAACAGGAGAAAAAGAATAATGCGCAAAGAGTTTCTGCCCTTCACCCGTCCGGCTGTCACCGAAGCCGATATCGCGGCGGTGGATGCCGTTCTGCGTTCCGGCTGGCTGACCAACGGTCCGGTGAACGCCGAGTTCGAAGCCGCCGTGGCCGCCCTCTCCGGGTGCCGGGGCGCCGTGGCCGTTTCCAGCGCCACGGGAGCCATGCACATTTTGCTCAAGGCTCTCGGCATCGGTCCGGGGGACGAAGTCATCACCCCCTCCATGACCTGGGTCTCCATCGCCAACATGATCGTGCTCGCCGGAGCGACGCCGGTCTTCGTCGACGTCGACCGCGAGACGCTTCTGGTGACGCCCGAGGCGGTCAAAAACGCCGTCACGGAGCGGACGAAGCTCATCGTGCCCGTGCATTTCGCCGGCGCTCCCTGCGACATCGACGGCATCCGGGCCGCGGCGGGGGACATCCCCGTCGTGGAGGACGCCGCCCACGCGCTGGGGACCTTTTACAAGGGCCGCCACGTGGGGACCGGGAATCACGCCATCTACAGTTTTCACGCCATCAAGAACGTCACCTGCGGCGAGGGCGGCATGTTCGTTTCGGACGACCCGGAGCTCTGCGACAGGATCCGGCGCTGGAAATTCCACGGCATCGGCATGGACGCCTTCGACCGTCAGAACCGGGGCCGCAGTCCCCAGGCCGAGGTTTTGAGCCCGGGGTTCAAATACAACCTCACCGACATCTGCGCCGCGCTGGGGTACAGCCAGTTCAAGCGCTGGCGCGAGATCAACGCCCGCCGGGCGCATCTGGCCATGCTGTACCGCGAAAAGTTTGCCGCCATCCCCGAGATCCGGCCCCTCGCGGATCCCGAAGGGTACGATTTCACCCATGCGTGGCATCTTTTCGTCGTTCGCGTCGACAGTCCCTCCATCGACCGCAACACCTTCATGGCGAAGCTCAAGGAAAAGAACATCGGTACCGGACTGCACTTCCGCTGCGCCCACTTGCAGAAATATTACCGCGAGGCGTTCGGCTTCAAGCCGGGCTTCCTGCCCGCCACCGAATACAACAGCGATCACATCTGCTCGCTGCCCCTCTTCCCGGACATGCTTGACAGCGACGTGGACGACGTGGTCTCCGCCATCCGGGAAGTCCTTGCCGGAGCGTGACGATGCTGCCGGAATCCGACAGGAGAAATGTGAGATCCGGGATCGCGGAGGACTTTTTCTGGCTCTTCGCGGTCACGGCGCTTTTCATGTTTCTCGGCCGGAACGCCCTGTGGGCCTCCGAGGACCGCTGGGCGGAGATCACCCGCGAGATGATCGTGACCGGCGACTACCTGCATCCGGCGATCAACTGGCGGATCTATTTCGACAAGCCGCAACTCTCCTACTGGTTCATCGTGCCCTGGGCGCACCTTTTCGGACTGACGGAGTTTTCCGTCCGTATCCCCAGCGCCCTGGCGGCCCTCGCCGGACTTTTCGGCACCATCCGCCTGGCCGAAAGGTTTTTCGGAAGGGAGAGCGCCCTCCTCGGCGGCTGGATGCTGCTCTCGTGCTACGGATTCCTCTTCTGGGGACGCACCGCCGCCGCTGACATGGCCAACATGGCCGCAGGCGTCCTGGCCGTCGCCTGGTTTTGTTATGCCGAGGAGAAGCCGGTCTTCTGGAAGTATCTGGTCTTCTACCTCATCGCCTTCGGCGGCGCCCTGACCAAGGGGCTTCCCGCCGTGGCGGTCCCCGCGGCGATGCTTCTGCCGCATCTGCTGAATCACGGACGCTGGCTCAAGCATCTGAATATCTCCAACTTCTGCGCGCTGATCATCGGCGCGGCGGTCTATCTCGCCCCGTTCCTCACCGCCTCCTGCATCCCCCCGGCGGAGGGCCTTTTGCCGCCGGAAGGCGAGGTCCTCACGGGGCTGGAACTGGTATGGAAGGAAAACATCGTCCGGGCTTTCAACGCCTTCGACCACAAAGACCCCTTCTACAGCTATCTTTACAATCTGCCCCGTCTTCTGCTGCCGTGGTCGCCCTTCTTCGCGGCGGCGCTGATCGCCTCGGCTGCGGCGTGGAAGCGTCTGAGCGGGCCCTGCCGGGAGCTTCTGATCGGCATCGGCCTCGTGTTTCTCATGTTCTCCTGTTCCTCCTCGCGGAGATGGTATTACATTTTGCCGCTGGCTCCCTTCTGCATGATTTTCACCGCTGCGGCGATCTGCCGCTGCGGCGAAAAGAGGTGGATGAAAATCATGCTTTCCGTCATGCGCTGGTGCGTGATCTTTGCCGCCTCCCTGGGGCTGGCCGCGCCGGTGATGCTGCCGGTGTTTTCCATGCTTTTCAACCATCTGCCGCCCCTGCTGGCCGTGACGGCCGTTCCCTTTGCCGGTCTCGTGACGCTGGTCATCTGTGTAGCGGACGGCCGTCCGGGCAACGGCGTCGAGCGTTTCACGGGGCTGTCCTCGCCTCTCGGCTCCACGGTGGTCGGAACGGCGGTCCTCATGGCCGCCGTCTTCGGCGCGGTGGTCCCCAGTCTCACCTTTTACCGCACGGAAAAGACCTTCATCCGGAGCGCGGCCCCGCTCCTGGCCGGGATCCCCCTGAAGGACACGGTGTTCTACGAAACGGATTCCGCCGCGAAGTTCCAGTTCTACCTGGGCTGGAACGGTCCCGTTTCCGTCGCCTGGAAAAAGAACGGCGGACTCGCGAAGTTCATCGATTCCCGCCGGGGCGGCAGGATCGCCGTGATCTGCTACGGCCGGGAACGGGAACTGGCCGCGCTCTCCTCCGATCTGGCCGCCGCGGGCATCCGGAAGAACAAACCCGTCCCGGCGCTGCGTGAGCCGGGGGAGGGCAAGAAGTGGGTGATTTTTTTGATCGACATCCCCGGAAACGGGGATCCGGAAAAAGCAACGCTCCCGGGCGCGTCCGGACCGGCGGAGAAAACTCCCCCCGCGGCCGCTCCGGGACCACGTAAAACGCAGGAGAAAAAATGATGGACAGGGATTATTCGGTCAACTATATTTCAATCGTCGTCCCCGTGTACAACGAGGAGGGGTGTCTTCAGGAGCTCATCGACCGCACGCTGCGCACGCTGGACGGCCTCGGCAAAAAGTTCGAGTTCATCCTGATCGACGACGGGAGCCGGGACTCTTCCCGCGAGATCATTTCCCGGGCCTCCGCTTCCCGGCCCGATGAGGTCATCGGATGCATCCTCAACCGCAACTACGGGCAGCACTCCGCCATCATGGCCGGATTTTCCCTCGTCCGGGGCGACCTCGTCATCACTCTGGACGCCGATCTCCAGAACCCGCCCGAAGAGATCCCCAACCTCGTCGCCGCCGCCGAAAAGGGCAACGACGTCGTTGGCACCATCCGCCAGCATCGTCGGGACACCCTCTTCCGCAAGGTCGCCTCGAAGATCGTCAACCGCGCCGCCCGCGCCGCCACCGGCGTCCACATGAGCGATTACGGATGCATGCTCCGGGCTTACCGGCGCTTCGTCGTCGAGGCGATGCTCCAGTGCAACGAGCGCAGCACGTTCATCCCCGTGCTGGGCAACAGCTTCGCCCGGACCACGTGCGAGATCCCCGTGGCCCATGCCGCCCGGAAGGTCGGCGACTCCAAGTATTCCCTGTGGAAACTCATCAATCTGCAGTTCAATCTGCTGACCTGCATGACGACCGTGCCGCTGCGCATGCTCACCTACTTCGGTCTGCTGGCCGGATTCAGCGGTTTTCTCCTGAGCCTCTACATCATCGTCCGCCGCTTCTGCTGGCCCGACGGCGACGCGTGGGCCAACAGCGGCGTCTTCACCATGTTCGCCGTGATGTTCATCTTCACCGGCATCCAGATGGTCGGCATCGGCGTCATCGGCGAGTACATCGGCCGGATCTACACCGATGTCCGGGCCAGACCCCGGTACTTCATCGAAGAAGTCCTCGGACGAAAAGAGCAGAAATAATGGACGTCCCCCGCAAAAAAAAGGATCCTTCCCTGCTCCTCGGCGTCGGCCTCGACAACAAGGACGGCCACAAACGCATCACCGAGGGCGACAATTTCTGCCTCGTCGGCGGCTCGGAGGAAACTCACGACCGCATGACCGAGACAGCCATCAAGTTCAACGAAAAACTCTCCCGGCGCGGCAAGAAACTCGGCGACCTCTCCCCGGAGGAGTTCCGCGACCTGATGCAGGAAGCCTCCGAGTAGAAAGTTTTTTCCCATGGACCTCGTTTCTCCGGAGCCCGCCGCCGTGTGGCGGCGCTTTTCCCAGATCTGCGCCATCCCCCATCCTTCGGGACATGAGGAGAAACTGGCCCGTTTTCTCGCCGCGGAGGCGGAAGATCTGGGCCTCGCTGTCAGGATGGACGACGCCTTCAACCTCAGGATCGACCGCAAGGCCTCCCCGGGCCGGGAAGGGTCTCCCCGGATCATCTTTCAGGCCCATCTGGACATGGTCCCCCAGGCCGCGCCCGGAAAGGTTTTCGATTTCTCCCGCGATCCCGTGACCCCCGTCGTGAAAGACGGCTTCGTCCGGGCCTGCGGCACCACCCTCGGCGCCGACGACGGCATCGGCGTCGCCATGGCCATGGCCCTGCTGGAAGAGCCGGAGCTGGACGGCAATTTTGCCGCCCTCTTCACCGTGAGCGAGGAAACCGGGCTCGTCGGCGCGGCGAAACTTGATCCCGGCTTCCTCGACGGCGATATCCTCATCAATCTCGACCACAGCGAAGAAGGCAAGATCTGCATCGGCTGTGCCGGCGGGGCCCGGGTGCATCTGGCATTCGACACGGGTTGCGCTCCCGTTCCGGCGGGCAGGGCGGTGCGGATCGTTCTTGCCGGTCTGCCCGGCGGCCACTCCGGCGTCTGCATCCACGAAAAGCGCGGCAACGCGCTGGTGATGCTGGCCCGGCTCCTCCGGGCCGCCCCATGCGCCGTGGCCTCCTTCGACGGCGGGACCGTGGACAACGCCATCCCCGCCCGCGCCGAGGCCGTCGCCGTCCTCGCCGATCCCGGCGCCGCGGAACAGACCCTGCGCGCCGCCGCCGATGTCTGCCGGCGGGAGCTGGATCCCCGATTCTCCCTCGAACTTGAGATCTGCGGTCATCCCGTGCCGGAACGGGTGTGGGACGGGGCGTTCCAGGAGCGTTTCCTCGCGGCTCTCGCCACCGCTCCCGACGGCGTCGCCGACTTTGCCCCGGAGTACGGCGTCCCGCGCACCAGCGGCAACATCGCCTCCCTCCGCACGGAGAAAGATATTTTGAAACTCGTCTTCAGCACCCGCAGTCTGGACGACGCCGAGCGCAGAAAGCATACCGACCGTCTCATCGGCTGGTTTTCCGCTCTGGCCCCCCGGGTCGCGGTCACCTCGGAGTATCCCGGCTGGAAGCCGGCCGGGAACGCCCGTCTGCCCGGAATGGCCGCCCGCCTGCGCCGGGAACTGACGGGGAAGGAGACCGTGATCGAGGTCATCCACGCGGGGCTCGAAGCCGGGCTTTTCGCGGGGAAGAACCCCCGCCTCGAAATGATGAGCTGCGGTCCGGCCGCCTTCGACATCCACACGCCGGATGAACGCCTCTCCATTGCCTCCGTTCAGGAGTTCTACCCCTTCATCAGGACCCTTGCCCTGCGGCTGATGTCTCTGAAGTGACGGGCGAAGTCCCGCGGCGCATGATCCGCGAAAGAATGACGTGGAGCATCGTCCCGTTGATGAGGATCACCAGCGCCCACGAGACGGGGTAGGAGAGATAGAGGTTCGTCAGCGTCCGGTGCAGGGGGAAAACCCAGCAGACCCACAGCACGCGCAGACCGCATACCCCGCAGAGGATCACGATCATGGGCTTGATCGAGTGTCCCAGCCCCCGCAGCGTGCCGCTGATGACGTCCATGATCCCGCAGAGGAATTTCGTGGGCAGCAGAAGGTTCAGCCGCAGAAGCCCCCAGGCGATGACTGCGGGATCGCTGTTGTACACCCCCAGCGCCCGGCGCGCGAACAGAAGAAACAGTCCCCCCGTGAGAAACGCCGAAGCGCAGGAGCAGACGGCGCAGTAAAGGAATCCCCTTTTCACCCGGTCGTACTTTTTCGCCCCCAGATTCTGTCCCGTGAAGCTGATCGCCGTCTGAAAAAAGACCGAGGTCGCCTCGGCCACGATGGCTTCGATGCTCGCGGCCGCCGTGTCCCCCGCGATGGCCTGCCGGCCGAAGGTGTTGATGGCGCTCTGGATCGTGACGTTCGAGAAGGAGTAGCACGCCCCCTGGATGCCTCCCGGAAGCCCGATGTGAAAAATCTCCCGCAGAGAGGTCCCGTGGATCCTGATTTTGCCCCACCTCAAACGGATCGCATCACGGGACCGGTTCAGCGTCCACAGCACCAGGAATGCCGCCAGCGCGTTGGAGATCACCGTGGCCGCCGCCACTCCCGCCACGTCCATTCCGAACGCCGCGACGAAAAGAAGATTGAGCAGCACGTTGACGCCCCCCGCCGCGAACATGAAGTAGAGCGGCCTCTTCGTGTCCCCCACGGCCCGGAGGATCGCCGCGCCGAAGTTGAAGAACACCACAAAGGGAAGCCCCGCGCAATAGATCCGCATGTAGAGCGCGGCCTTTCCGAGGATCTCCTCCGGCGTGTTCATCCACCGCAGCACGCCCGGAGAAACGAGGATCCCGGCGACGCCCATGACGATCCCTCCGTAGAGCGCGACCGCCGCCGCCGTGTGGACGCCCCGGACCACCGCCCCCCGGTCCTTCGCCCCCGTCCCCCGGGCGATGACCACGTTGACCCCGGAGGAAAGCCCGAAGAAGACCGCGAGGATCAGCCATACAAGCTGGCTCGTCGCCCCCACTGAAGCCAGCGCCTTCTCTCCTGCGAAGCGCCCGACGATCACGAGATCCGCGGCATTGAACAGCAGCTGGAGCACATTCGTGATCATGAGCGGGACCGTGAAAACCACGATCTTGCCGAAAAGCGGCCCCTCGCACATGTCCATGCGGTACTTCCCGCCCGCGTCCGTCTTCATGGGGAGAATTCTTCCTTTGTGATCTTCCGTCGCCCTTATTACTATTAATGTAACCCCGGAATGCCCTTTTTCAACCGCTTTTGTCCGACATTTTCCCGTCTCCCGTCGGGGCCCGTTTTTTCGCCGAAAAAATCGTTAATCGCCCTTTTTCGTCCGAAAAACATCAAAAAAACGCTTTTTTTTCGATTTTTGACTGGAATAATCGCGTTTAACGTGATATTTTAATAAAACGCACCCTGCGGACTTATGTCTTTTTGTGTCCGCATCGTGTGTTCCGGGTCCGCCCGGGGAACTGCTGAGAGTCAGGCGTCGGGGGCGCGAAAGTGCTGAAGGTGCGAAGCGTCGGAGATGCGGGAGCATCGGGGGCGCGAAAGTGCTGAAGGTGCGTGAGCGTCGGAGATGCGGGAGCATCGGGGCGCGAAAGTGCCGAAGGTGCGAACGGGCTGAAGAGGCGGGAGCGCTGCAAGGCGCGGGAGCCTCGAAAAGCGCGAGAGCGTCCAAGAGCGTGAAAGCGCCGGGCAGGGGAGAACCCCCTCCGCGATGACTGCTTCCCGGCAGTTTCCGGTCGCGAGGACCGTGTTGTTCGATATGTGTGTTTAGTGTGTTCGTCAAAACAAGAAAGGTGATGTCCGAATCAGTGTTTCGACACCGCGGATGAGTCCTTCGATCATCGCGGAACTCCCGCAAACAGCGGGGCCGCGGCGAAAGAACGGCGATTCCGGTCCGGGGCGGAGGGAAGTGCCGCCCGCCGGGTGCGAAATCGGCAGCGGAAAAGCGTGCGAACTTCTCCGCTCCCCGGATTCCGGCAGGACAAGCGGTAGGGAAGTGAGATCCACGGATGACAAAACGGACGTCGGGCGGTCGATCCCTAAAAAAGACCGGCCGCCGCAAAGGACAATGGGGAACCAATCATGGAAGTGAGAGCTTTGACAAAAAATGTGCGTATCTCTCCCGAAAAGGCGCGCCACGTCTCGCGCCTGATCCAGGGAAAGAGCGTCACCGAAGCCCTGGCGATCGTCGATCTGAGCCCGCGCAAAGCCGCCGCCCTCATCGGCAAGACCCTCCGCTCGGCTGTCGCTAACGCCGAAAACAACTGCGATGCCAATCGCAAGGCGCTGGTCGTCAAGGCGGCGCTCGTGAGCCCGGGACCGATCATCAGACGCTTCCGGCCCAAAGCGCGTGGTTCGGCGGGGCGGATCCGGAAACGGACCAGTCACGTGGAAGTCATCCTGAGCGACATTCAGTAAAAAAAGGAAGAAATCGTGGGACAGAAAGTTAATCCTATCGGATTGAGAACCGCCCTGACCCGCAACTGGGAATCCCGCTGGTTCGCCGACAAGAAAAACGGCGGCAGCACCCAGTTCGGCGAGTGGCTTCACGAGGATCTTGCGATCCGCAACTTCATCAAAAAGGAATCTGCCGCGGCCGCCATCGCCCGGATCCAGATCGAGCGCTTCGCCAACCGCGTCCGCGTCACCATCGCTTCCGCGCGCCCCGGCGTCCTCATCGGCAAGAAAGGCGAGAAGCTTGATACGCTCCGCGCCGACATCGCCAAGCTCGCCGCCGGCAAAGAGGTCTTCGTCGAGGTCTCCGAACTTCGCCGCGCCGAGACCAACGCTCAGCTGGTCGCCGAAAACATCGCTCAGCAGCTCGAACGCCGCATCGGCTTCCGCCGCGCCATGAAACGCGCCATCCAGAGCGCCATGGATATGGGCGCCGACGGCATCAAGATCAACTGTGCCGGACGCCTCGGCGGTGCCGAACTCGCTCGCGAGGAGCAGTACAAAGAGGGTCGCGTTCCCCTTCATACCCTGAAGGCGAACATCGACTATGGTTTCACCGAAGCAAATACGACCGCCGGCAAGATCGGCGTCAAGGTTTGGGTTTGTCACAAAGACTCTGCGGAGGAAGAGAATTATGCCGTTAATGCCAAAAAGGGTAAAGTACAGAAAGGTTCAGCGCGGAAGTAACGCCGGACTCGCCACCACCAACAACAAATTGGATTTCGGCGATTTCGCGTTGCAGACCCTGACCCGCGGGTACATCACCAATAATCAGATCGAGGCCGCTCGTGTGGCCATCAACCGTCACCTGAAACGCCGCGGTAAAGTGTGGATCCGCATGTTCCCCTACCGCTCGTTCACCAAGAAACCCCTGGAAGTGCGCATGGGCAAGGGAAAAGGCGCCGTCGAAGGATGGGTCGCCCCCGTCCTCCCCGGAAGAGTCCTTTTCGAGATCTCCGGCTGCAGCGAGGCTGTCGCCAAGGAGGCCATGAGCCGCGCCGCCAACAAACTTTGCGTGCGCTGCAAGTTCCTGTCGCGCGAAGCATAAAGGAGGATCGGCCGTGAACAACAAAGAAATACGTGAGTTTTCCGATGCGGAACTGGCGGCCAAGGTCGTCGAACTGCAGCGGGAGAAGTTGAATCTCAAGATCCAGTCCCGTACCGGACAGCTGGAGAAGACCGCACGCGTCCGTCAGGTCCGCCGCGACATCGCCCGCTGTCTCACCGAACAGACGGCCCGGACTGCCAAAGCCGAGGTGAAATAATGAGTGACGAAGCTGTTGTCTCCCGCGGGATCCGCAAGGAACGGGTCGGCGTCGTGGTCAGCGACGTTCAGGATAAGACGATCATCGTGAACGTGGAGCGCCGCACCGCGCACCCCCTCTATCACAAGGTCGTCAAGGTCAGTAAAAAATTCGCCGTCCACGACGAGAAGAACGAGGCCAGAAAAGGGGATACCGTCCGCATTGTCGAAACGCGCCCCCTCAGCCGCAGCAAACGCTGGCGCCTGGTCGAGATCGTCGCCCGCGCGGCGAGCGAAGAGTAATTCCTCCGGAGGGTATCCATCATGTTGCAGATGCAAAGTATTCTGGAGGTCGCCGATAACTCCGGCGCCAAGTCCCTGCTCATCATCACCGTCCTCGGGCAGAGACGCCGTATCGCCCGCATCGGCGATATCGTCAGCTGCGCCGTCGAGGAGGCCATCCCCGACGGGACCGTCAAAAAAGGTCAGCGCGTCCGCGCCGTCATCGTCCGCACCGTCTCCAAGATCCGCCGCCCCGACGGCTCTTATCTCAAGTTCGACGAGAACGCCGCCGTGCTGGTCGACAAGGACAACAACCCCATCGGCACCCGTATCTTCGGACCGGTTGCCCGTGAATTGCGCGACAAGAACTTCATGAAGATCATCTCGCTCGCGCCGGAGGTGCTGTAAATGAGTAAATACCACGTCAAAAAAGGCGACAAGGTTGTGGTCAATTCCGGCAACTTCAGGGGTGCCGAGGCGACCGTTTCCGCCATTCTGCCCAAAAAGGACCGCGTCGTCCTGGCCCTCGCCGCTGGGACCGAGAGCCATCTCGGCAAACGTACGGTCAAGAAGAGCAAAGCCAACCCCAACGGCGGTCTCATCGAGCGTTCCGTCTCGGTCCACGTCTCCAACGTCAACCTGACCGAGGAAGCCCTCAAGGCCCGTCAGGAGGCCAAGGCCGCTCGCGCCGCAAAGGCTCAGGAGAAATAAAAAATGCCGGATATGAAGAAAAAATACGTTGACGAGGTGAGAGGCGCCCTCCAGGCGAAACTCGCCCTCAAAAACGTCATGCAGATCCCGAAGATCAAGAAGATCGTCGTCTCCACCGGTGTCGGAACTGATATGGAACGCGATGCCGTCACCGAGGCCAAGAAACACCTCGGCGAGATGACCGGCCAGGAGCCCGTCATCTGCAAGGCCCGCAAGAACGTCTCCAACTTCAAGCTCCGCGTCGGCATGCCCGTCGGCGTCATGGTCACGCTCCGCGGCGCCCGCATGTACGAGTTCCTCGACCGCTTCGTCCACAACGCCCTTCCCCGTGTCCGCGACTTCCGCGGCCTCCCCAAGAAGGGTTTCGACGGCGTCGGCAACTACAACATCGGCATGCCCGACGTCTCCGTGTTCCCCGAGATCGACACCGACAAACTGAAGTATCCCCTCGGGGTCAACATCGCTTTCGTCACCAGCGCCGGCAGCGACGCGGCGGCTTTCGAGTTGTTGAAGATGATGGAAGTTCCCTTCGAGGAATAGAAAGGGTGTAAAAATGGCAAAACTCAGTTTGATCGTCAAGGCTGCCCGCCCCAATAAGTTCCCCGTGCGGAACTACACGCGCTGCAAGGCCTGCGGACGTCCCCGGGCCTATATCGGCAAGTTTCAGCTCTGCCGCATCTGCTTCCGCGAACTGGCCTCCAAGGGCCAGATCCCGGGCGTGACCAAGGCGAGCTGGTAATCTAAGGAGAGCGTAAAATCATGAGTATGCAAGATCCCATTGCCGATATGCTCACCCGCATCCGCAACGCCGGTGCCGCCGGTCTCAAGCAGGTCGCGATCCCCGTGTCCCGCGAGAAGACCGCCATCGCCGAAGTCCTCAAGGAAGAGGGTTACATCGCCGGTTTCGAGATCGCCGGAGAGGGCGTCGCCCGCCGGCTGGTTGTCGAACTCAAGTATTTTGACGGAAAAGCAGTGATCTGTGGTCTGGAGCGCGTCAGCAAGCCCTCCTGCCGTCGTTACTGCTCGAGCAGCGACATCCCCCGCGTCCGCAACGGACTGGGCACCGTCATCCTGACCACCAGCAAGGGGGTCATGAGCGGCCGCCGCGCGTCCCAGGAGCACGTGGGTGGTGAAATCATCTGTTACGTTTGGTAATATAGGAAACCGTTAATATGTCCCGCATAGGCAAAAAACCGATCACGATCCCCAGCGGGGTCAAGGTTGCGATTTCCGGCACCGTCGTCACGGTCGAAGGAAAGGCCAAGCTCACGCTCGAGCTTCCTCCCTATGTCGCCGCTGAAGTTGCTGATAACCAGATCGTTGTCAAGCAGACCAGCGACGTCAGAGAAGCCAACGCCATGCACGGCCTCGCCCGCAGCCTGATCAACAACATGATCATCGGCGTCACTGCCGGTTTCAAAAAGGAACTGGCCATCGTCGGCGTCGGCTACAAGGCGACGCTCGCAGGCAGCAAGCTCAATCTCTCGCTGGGCTACTCCCATCCCATCGTTTATCAGATCCCC
Source organism: Lentisphaeria bacterium (assembly GCA_017450705.1). Taxonomy (GTDB): domain Bacteria; phylum Verrucomicrobiota; class Lentisphaeria; order Victivallales; family Victivallaceae; genus UBA1784. The sequence goes on from JAFSTC010000047.1 coordinate 41,189, forward strand.
CAGGGGGTCAAGGTCACCCTCGTCGAAAACAAGATCGTCATCGAGGGCCCCGATAAGCAGCTGGTCGGCGAGACCGCGGCCGAGATCCGGCGTTTCCGTTCACCCGAACCCTACAAGGGCAAGGGCATCCGTTACGTCGATGAGCGCATCGTGTTGAAGGAAGGCAAGTCGGTCGGGTGATCCCGGCGGCTTCTCTAAGGAGTGTGAAAAATGTCTGTTACCGATAGAAAAACTCAGCGCGCCCGCCGCCACGCCCGGATCCGCAAAAAGATCTCCGGCACCGCGGAGTGCCCGCGTTTCTGCGTCAGCATCACGACCAATAATATCTACTGCCAGTTCATCGACGATGTCAGCGGACGCACCGTTGCCAATACGTCCAGCCTGTCCGAAAAGTTCAAGGCCGAAAAAGCCAAACCCAATATGGCCGGCGCCGAACTCCTCGGAAAACTGGCGGCTGAAGCTGCGTTGGCGGCCAACATCACCACCGTGGTGTTCGACCGTTCCGGTTACAAATATCACGGGCGCGTCAAGGCGATCGCCGAAGCGGCCCGCGCCAACGGTCTCAAGTTCTAAGGGGGAACTCCAGCTATGGCAAAACGTGAAATTGCAAACGAAGCCGCGGCAAGCGAGTTCGATGAGAGCGTGATCGCGATCAACCGCAGCGCCAAGGTCGTCAAAGGCGGTAAAAACTTCAGCTTCGGGGCCCTCGTCGTCGTCGGCGACCGCAACGGCCGCGTCGGCTGCGGTTACGGCAAGGCCAACGAGGTCTCCGACGCCATCCGCAAGGGGGGCGAAGCCGCCCGCCGCAGTCTGGTCAAGGTCCCCATGAACGGTCAGACCCTGCCCCATGAGATCGAGGTCAAATTCGGCGGCGCCCGCGTTCTGCTGCGTCCCGCCAGCCCCGGTACCGGCCTCATCGCCGGCGGCGCCGTCCGCGCCATCCTCGAACTGGCCGGCGTCAAGGACGTCCTGGCGAAGTCCCTCGGCGCTTCCAACGCCACCAACGTCGCCAAGGCCGCTTTCAAGGCGATCGCAAATCTGTCCACCCGCGACATGGCCTACGCCCGCCGCGGCCTCGCGGACAGATCCTCCGCCCAAAACAACTGATAGTCCAGGAAGGCATTGCAAATGAAACTTCATGATATCGGTCCCACTCCGGGATCCCACAAGCGTCGGAAACGCATCGGCCGCGGCGACAGCTCCGGCTGGGGCAAGACCGCCGGCCGCGGTGAAAAGGGACAGCTCTCCCGTACCGGCGCCGTGCATCGTCCGTTCTTCGAAGGCGGCCAGATCCCTCTGTTCCGCCGTCTCCCCAAGCGGGGATTCAAGAACCCCGACCGCATCGACTACGAGATCATCAACCTCAGCGTCCTCGAAGAGAACTTCGATGCCGGCGCCGTCGTCGATGCCTCCAGTCTCCGCGAGAAGAAACTTCTCGCCAAGGGCGACCGGGCCATCAAGATTCTCGCCAACGGCGAGATCTCCAAGGCCCTGACCGTCAAGGCCGCGAAGTTTTCCGCCGCCGCCGTCGCCAAGATCGAGGCCGCCGGCGGTAAAGCCGAAACCCTCTGACAAGCGGAGTTTGAACTATGTGGCGGGCGTTCTTGAATATCCTTAAAGTCAAAGAGCTGCGAAACAGGCTCCTGTTCACTGCGCTGATCATCGTCCTGGTTCGTGTGGCGAGCAACATCCCTTGTCCCGGAGTCGATCCGGCGGCTTTGGAACGCTTCATCAAGGAAGTGACGAACGCCAGCGGTTCAAACGGCGGCTTCATGGCTCTCATCGATCTGTTTTCGGGCGGCGCGCTCGCACATTTCGCTCTGGGAGCCCTGGGCATCATGCCGTACATCAGCGCCTCCATCATCCTCCAGCTCATGATCCCCGTGATCCCCCAGCTGGAGAAGATGCAGCGCGAGGGGGAGACCGGCCGTCAGAAGATCACCCAGTACACCCGGTATCTCACGATCATCGTCTGTCTCATCCAGGGAACGATGGTGGCTCTGGCCATGGTCAACCCGAGCAAGCTCGGTCTGCCCAATCCCGCCGAGCCCCTCTACCTGGGGAGCGTCGGCGTCTTCGTGCCGGTCACGGTGCTCGTCATCACCTGCACAACCATGGTCTTCACCTGGCTGGGCGAACAGGTCACCGAGCGCGGCATCGGCAACGGCGTGTCGCTGATCATCACGATCAACATCGTCTCCCGGCTGCCCCACGCCGTGATCGAACTCGTCAACATGGCCATCAAGGGCACCACGCCCGACGGGACCACGTTCAAGTCCGTTCAGCTGCTCCTGCTGCTGATCGTCTTCTGCGTCGTCACCGCCGCGACGATCATGCTCTCGCAGGGCTACCGCCGCGTTCCGATCCAGATGGTGCGCAAGACCGTCGGCAAGCAGCTCATGGGCGGCTCCACCTACATGCCGCTCAAGGTCAACTTCGCCAACGTCATGCCCATCATCTTCGCCGGTGCGATCATGATGATCCCGGGATACCTCTTCCAGACCATGGCCGCCCGCTCCGGCGGCTTCTGGCTGAAACTTGCCACCTTCTTCCGGCAGGACGGGCCCGGCTACATGACGGTTTACAGCATCCTGATCCTGGCCTTCAGTTTCTTCTGGGTGGCCAATCAGTTCAATCCCCTGCAGATCGCCGACAACCTCAAAAAAGAGGGCGCCTACATTCCCGGCATCAGTCCCGGTCAGCCCACCGCCGATTTCCTCGACGGCGCCATGACCCGCGTGACCGCCGGCGGCGCGGTGTTCCTGCTGGTGCTGGCCGTCTTCCCGATGTTCCTGTACAGCAGTTTCCGCATCCCCTTCATGGTCGCCCAGTTCTTCGGCGGCACCAGTCTGCTCATCATGGTCGGCGTCGTGCTCGACACCATGAGCCAGCTGGAGTCCCATCTGACCATGCGGCACTACGAGGGGTTCCTCAAGAGCGGCAGACTGCGGAACCGCAGCGGCAGTTGATATGTTTCCGGCCAGGGTCGTCACCGCCGGATACGGGCTTTTTGAAAACCGGAGCGCCCTTTTGCAGGGCGCTCTTTGTCTTTGTTCCCGCCGTTCCCGGCCCGTGTTGACCGGCGATTCGGAGAAGAAGATCTGCACATGAGTAAAGTTGTTGCCATCGACGGCCCGGCCGGGGCCGGGAAGAGCACGGTCGCAAAGCTCCTCGCGGAGCGCTGCGGCTTCACCTACGTCAACACGGGCAGCCTCTACCGGGCCATCGCCTGGCGGGCCTTCCGCGACGGCGTCGATATCGGAAATCTGCCCGGAGCGTTTCTCGACTCGGTGGATCTGAGGTACGAGAAGGGTGTTCTGCTGGTGGACGGCGTCGATCCGGGACCGGCCTTGCGCACGCCCGAATGCGCCGCCGCGGCCAGCCGCATCGCCGTCCAGCCGCTGGTGAGGAAATTCCTCCTCCCCGTCCAGCGCCGGACCGCCGAAGCCGGCTGGATCGTCATGGAGGGGCGGGATATCGGCAGCGTCATCTTTCCCGACGCCGCGTACAAGTTTTTCGTCACCGCCTCCGTGGAGGAGCGGGCCCGCCGCCGCATGGCGGAGCATCCCGACGGCAAGCTGAGTTTCGAGGAGATCAAAAAAATGATCTCCGACCGGGACTATCAGGATTCCCATCGGGCCGAGGCCCCTCTCCGGCAGGCCGATGACGCCGTTTTCGTCGATACTTCGGAGCTGACCGTCGAGCAGGTGGTCGAGACGCTCCGCGGCTATATGAAAAAAAATCCCAGGGAGTGAGAAGCCATGTACTTTGAATGTTCCTACCGGGTCCCCTACGCCGACACCGATCAGATGGGGGTCGTCTACTACGCCAACTATTTGGAGTACTTCGAGCGCGGACGGACCGAGATGTTCCGGGCCGCGGGCATGCCCTATTCGGCCCTGGAGAAGGAGGGGCTGTTCCTGCCCGTCATCGAGGCCTGCTGTTACTACCACGGTTCCGCGCGGTACGACGATCTGCTGACCTTCCGCTCCTACGTGGAGAGCCGCCAGCGGGTCAAGCTCAAAATCTGCACCGAGGTCCGCCGCGGCGAGGAACTCCTGGTCAAGGGGTATGTGATCCTCGGGTGCGTCAACGCCGACAGGAAGCCCGTCCGCATGCCGGAGCACATGGCCGCCTGCTGCGACGCGCTCCTCTGGGACGGCAGCGAAAAGAAAAGACAGTTCGTCGAGGTCGAAAACATCTATCCCCTCAAGTTCGCTCCCGTGTATCAGGAGCGCATCTGGGGCGGCACGCAGCTGACCGATGTGCTGAAGCGGGAACTGCCGCCTCACGCTGCTCCCATCGGCGAATCCTGGGAGCTGTGCGACCGCGGCGAGATCCAGTCCCGGGTCGTCAACGGCGAACTCGCCGGTTTCACCCTCTCGGAACTCGTCCGCCGCTACGGACGGGATCTGCTGGGCGCCAAGGCCGGGCAGCTGGACCGTTTCCCGCTGCTCGTCAAAATCATCGACGCCGGGGAGAAATTGAGTCTGCAGGTCCATCCCGACGATGCCGCCTGTCAGGCCCTGGGCAACGGCGCCGAGAGCAAGACCGAGATGTGGTACATCCTCGCTTCCCGGCCCGGCGCGTGCATCCTCGCCGGTCTGGACAGTCAGTTCTCCCGGAACCACATGATCGATCTGCTGCGTTCCGGCTCCGCCGACGGGCTTCTCCAGACCCACGTTTCCCAGGCCGGCGACGCCTATTTCATCCCGGCGGGGACGCTCCACGCCATCGGCGCGGGCAACCTGCTGCTGGAGGTCCAGCAGAACAGCGACACCACCTACCGTCTTTCGGACTGGGGCCGGGTCGGCAGCGACGGCAAGATGCGGGAACTGCACCTCGAGCAGGGGATCCGCGCCGCCAACTTCGTCAACCGTGCCAGTCCCCGCATCGCCGCCGCCGTGGACCAGGTGGCGTGGAACCGCAAGATCACCATCGTCGGCAACTGCCCGTACTTCAATTTTGCCGAACTGCGGCTGGTCGAACCCTGGAACGACGACACGAAAAAAGAGAGTTTCCATTACATCACCGCGATCAGCTCTCCCGTGAGGATCGGCCGCGACGACCGACGCGTCGACCTGGCCGTCGGCGAGAGCGTCCTGCTCCCCGCCGCCTTCGGCGCCTACACCATCGAATCCCTGACCGCGGACAAGCACTGTACCGTGGTCAAAACGACCCTCTGAGAAAGCATCATGAAATTTTTGACCGATCTGGAAGCTTTTCTGCGCTCCAAGTTCCCCGGGTATCCCGGGGAGGCCGTCCTGGCCGCCGACCCCTGTCCTCCGGGGCAGAAGGGGGATTTCACCGTCAACTGCTTCAAAATAGCCCGCTTCTGCGGCAATCCCGCCGCGGCGGCGGCCGCCGCCGCAGGTTTCCTTGAGGATCACCCCGACGTGGAGAGCGCCGAGACCGTCAAGGCCTTCGTCAACATCACCCTCACGCCCGCGGCGCTCCACGCCGCCGGGGCCGCCGATGCGGATTCCCTGCTGGCGCGCGCTCTTCTCCCCGAAGCTCAGCGCAGGAAGATCCTCATCGAGTTCTCCGCGCCCAACACCAACAAGCCCCAGCACCTGGGCCACGTCCGCAACAACACGCTGGGCATGTCTTTGGCCTCGCTGCTCAAGCGGGTGGGCCACGAGGTGGTCCAGATCAATCTGGTCAACGACCGGGGGATCCACATCTGCAAGTCCATGCTGGCCTACAAGATGTTCGGCAACGGCGTCACCCCGGAGTCCAGCGGGATCAAGGGCGATCATCTGGTGGGCGACTTCTACGTCAAGTTCAATCAGGCCCTGTCGGAGGAGATCAAGGCTTTGCGCGAGGCCCGTCCCGAGCTGGCCGACAAGGACAACGACGAGCTGTTTCTGGAGACATCCCTCGGGCAGCAGGCCCAGCAGATGCTCCGGGACTGGGAGGCCGGGGATCCCGAAGTCCGCGCCCTCTGGAAAAAGATGAACGGCTGGGTCTTCGACGGTTTCGCCGCCACCTATGAGCGCATGGGGATCCGTTTCGACCACACCTATCTCGAAAGCCAGACCTATCTTTTGGGCAAGGACACCGTCAAAGCGGGGCTGGAAAAGAACGTGTTTTCCAAACGCGAGGACGGCGCGGTGGTCTGCGACCTGGGCAAGCTGGGGACCAAGGTCCTGCTCCGCAAGGACGGCACCAGCGTCTACATCACGCAGGACATCGGCACCACGCTCCTCAAGCACGACGACTACGATCCCGACACCATGATCTGGGTCGTGGGCGACGAGCAGAATCTCCATTTCCAGATGCTGTTCGCCATTTTGAAGAAACTGGGATACGGCTGGGCCGACCGGCTGTATCACCTCTCCTACGGCATGGTCAATCTGCCCTCCGGCCGGATGAAGAGCCGCGAGGGCACCGTCGTGGACGCCGACGATCTCTTCGACGAAATGACCTCCCTGGCCGCTGCGGCGTGCCGCGAACGGTACGGGGACGACATCTCCGACGGGGAGCTCGCCTCCCGGAGCGAGATCATCGGACTGGGCGCGCTGAAGTTCATGCTGCTCAAATTCAATGCCAAGACCACCATCACCTTCGACCCCGCCGCCTCGGTGCGGTTCGAGGGCGACACCGGGCCCTACGTGCAGTACGTGGCCGCCCGGATCAGCTCCATCACCCGCAAGGCCGCGGGCAGCGGGCTCGACGCCGTCCCCGTCAACTGGGCCCGGCTGGGGCACGCCTTCGAGCGGGAACTTGCCGTGAAGCTCTATTTCTACCCCGCCTGTCTCCGGCTCTGCGCCGAAAAGCGGGATTGCTCCGGGCTGGTGGAATACCTGCTGGATCTCTGCAAGAGTTTCAACCGCTTCTACCGGGAGTGCCCCGTCGTCGGCATCGCCAAAGAGGATCCCGAGCTGGCCGCCAGCCGTCTGGCTCTGGCCGGAACCGTCCGCCGCGTCGTGGCCGACGGTCTGGAGACCCTGACCATCGGCGTCCCCGAAGCCATGTGAGACATCCCGAAAACGATTTTGACATAAAGGAAAAACATCATGCCCGACGAAAAACTCAACTCTTTCGATCCCGCCCTCCGCAAAGCCGCCGTCGACCAGGCCGCGGCCGCGATGAACATCTTCAATCTCCACTGCCACAGCTTCTTCTCGTACAACGGCTACGGCTACTCCCCCAGCTACCTCGCCGTGCTGGCCAAGGAGCGCAACTGGCGCGCTGTGGGACTGGTTGACTTCGACGTCCTCGACGGCGTGGACGAATTCCTCGCCGCCGCCAAACGCATGGGCGTCCGCGCCGTGGCGGGCATGGAGACGAGAGTCTTCGTTCCCGAACTGGCCTCCGTGGAGATCAACTCCCCCGGCGAGCCGGGGATCGCCTATCATCTGGGCTGCGGCTTCACCTCCTCCCAGGTCCCGGAGTGCGCCCGCGCCTTCGCCTCCGAACTGCGCCGCAAGGCCAACGCCCGGACCCGGAATGTCGTGGAGGCCGTCAACGCCTTCCTGCCCGAGATCGCCCTCGACTTCGACGCCGTCGCCGCCGAATTCACCCCCAAGGGCAACGTCACCGAGCGCCACGTCTGTCAGGCCTACCGGATGAAGGCCGAAAAGGTCTTCCCGCAGGATAAAGGTGCCGCCTACTGGCGGGAAAAGATCGGCGGTTTTGAGGAGAACCCCGTGAAGCTGGAGGCCCTGATCCGCTCCAAGACCATGAAAAAGGGCGGCGTCGGCTACATGAGTCCCGATCCCTCGGCCTTCCCCACGCTGGAGGAGATGAACAAATTCGTCACCTCCTGCGGCGCTCTGCCCACCGTGGCCTGGCTCAACGGTCTCTCCGGCGGCGAAGCCGATCCGGGCGCGCTGCTGGATCTCCACATGAAGTACGGCGCCCGGGCCGTCACCATCATCCCCGACCGCAACTGGAACTTCCCCGATCCCGAAAAGCGCGCCAAAATGGCCCGGGAACTGGACCGCTTCATCGCCGCCGCCGTCCAGCGCGGCCTGCCCATCCTCGCCGGGACCGAGATGAACGCCCCCGGCCAGAAGCTGGTGGACGATTTCTCCGTTCCGGAACTGGCCAAGCACCTCGACACCTTTATCGCCGGGGCCGACGCCCTCGCCAAGTAAGGAGGTCTCCCAATGCAGCTTCTCAACGACGAAATAAAGAACGCCCTCGCCAACAGCTCCTGGATCCGCCGCATGTTCGAGGCCGGTCTGGAACTCAAGAAGAAATACGGCGAGGACGCCGTCTGCGACTTCAGTCTGGGCAACCCCGATCTGCCGCCGCCCGCCGTCGTGGGCGAGACGCTCCGGGAGATCGCCGCGAAAGCCGACGCTCCCTTCGCCATCGGCTACATGCCCAACGCGGGCTACATGAGCCTGCGCGAGAAACTGGCTTCCCTCGTCTCCCGGGAACAGGTGTGCACCGTCCCTGCCGCCAACGTCATCGTCACCTGCGGCGCCGCGGGCGGGCTCAACGTCTTCTTCCGCGCCGTGCTCTCTCCCGGGGACGAAGTCATCAGCCCCTCGCCCTATTTCGTCGAGTACAACTCCTACGTCGCCAACGCGGGGGGAAAGCTGGTCACCGCCCCCTCGAAGGAACTCACCTTCGAGCTGGACATCGACTCCTTCCGCAAAGCCCTGTCGCCCAAAACCCGCGCCATCATCATCAACTCCCCCAACAACCCCACGGGCCAGATCTACGGCCGCGAAGAGTTGGCTGCCCTCGGGAAACTCGTCCGCGAACACGAGGAAAAGACCGGGAGACCCCTCTTCGTCCTCTCCGACGAACCTTACCGGTTCCTCAATTTCGAGGGCGTCGAGATCCCGCCCGTCATGGCGTTTTTCAAGCATGCCGCCGTCATCGGCTCCTTCAGCAAAAACCTTTCCCTCGCCGGGGAACGGCTGGGCTACATCGCCGTCTCCCCGCAGGTGGAGAACGCTCAGGAACTCATGGCCGGCCTCATCATGTGCAACCGCATCCTCGGCTTCGTCAACGCCCCCGCCCTGGGCCAGCAGATCCTCGAAAAATGCCTCGACGCCCAGGTGGATCTCGACGTCTACCGCCGCCGCCGCGACGCCATGGCCAAAGTCCTCCGCGACGCCGGAGTTGCCTTCACGCTCCCCCGCGGGGCCTTCTACTTCTTCGCCAAGTCCCCCGTGGAGGACGAGTGCAAATTCGTCGACGCCCTCCTCGAACAGCGCATCCTCGCCGTCCCCGGACGGGGCTTCGGCAAGCCCGGCTACATCCGTCTGGCCTGCTGCGTGGACGAAAAGATCATCCTCCGCAGCGCCGCAGGTTTCGCCGCCGCCGTCCGCGGTTTGAAGAAATAGGGGGGAGTTCCGGGGGAAGGGGAAACTTCTTTTCCACGTGAAAAGAAGTTTTCCCCTTCCCCCGGGCCCCTATCCCTTTTCAAGAAAAGCGGGGTATTTTGAGGGGGGGGGGAGTTTGAGTTCCGAAAGCAGTTTGTTCAAGGAAGGAGAACGGAAGATGAAACGATTGATCCCGATCGTCGCGGCGGGCCTCCTGCTCGCCGGATGCGCCTCCAGCGAACGCATGGCCCGGCTCTCCGGCGGCGTCGTGCGGAAACACTCCGCCCCGCGGACCGAAAGACTGCGCTCCGTCCGCTTCCAGAAGGGAGCCGCCGCGCAAGTGCGACCGACCGTCCCGCAGCGCGGGGATTTTTCCGAAAAGTCCCTCATCAACATCTGGCCCTTCTTCTACCGCTCCGACGACTATTTTTCCGCCCTGTGGCCCGTTTTCGACTACGACCCCTACGGCATGGCCGTGAGACCCCTCTGGAATCAGGAGGGCGACGACTGCTCCATCCTCTTCCCCCTCTCGTCGTGGAACACCGCCTCGAAGAACGGCTGGGCGGCGCTGTTTTACTGGGACCCGGACTTCATCGGCTTCGTCCCCCTCTTCCACCAGAGTTTCCACAAGGAGCGCGGCGGCGCGTACTACACCCCGCTTTTCATGCGCTACTGGGAGCACTCCATCCCCGGCTGGCTCGTCCCCGAAAGGGAGGACTCCTGGACGCAGTTCATGCTGGGCTATTACCGAAAGGTGCGGAAAACCGACATCTCGAACCATCGTTATCTTGCACCTTATGATTACGCCCAACGGACCCGGGAGCGCCTCGCGTGGGAACTGCGCAACACCTCGACACCCGTTCCCGCCGACGTGAAGGCCTACCGGGCCTACCGCGACAAGGTGTTCAAAACTCTTCCCGAGTACGACGACACATATTACGGCTTCATCCCCCTCTTTTTCGGCTGGGATCTGCGGGACGAACGGGGTCTCAATCTGGCCGGGATCCTGGGCCACTGGGAAAGCGCTCCCCAGCGCGCCTCCTGCTGGGGGTTGCTCCATCTGCTCTTCTCCTGGGGCCGGGTGAAAAACGGGCCCCTTTTCGCCACGGACAGTCGTTCCTATTTCTGCATCCCGCCCCTGCTTCTCTACGGGGGGAAGACCGCGTACAAGGGTGGCCCGGTGTGGAAAAAACTCCAAAAACTGGAGGCCGTGGGGTTCCGCCGCCACGAACCCTTCTCCAAAAATCTCCCCGAAATGAAGCGCCTCTACAAGGAGGCCGAGGGGCAGGAGATGCCTCGAGAACTGTGCAGTTACGACCTGTGGCGGCTCTGGGTGGAGGAGTACGCCGCCAAGCAGAAGATCAAGACCGAGACGGAGTCTTACGGCGGCTTTTTGCCCCTTTACTGCTTTTACGCCGGACGGAGGCACTTCTTCTGGACGGTCCCCGCGCTGCTCACCTTTGCCGACAGCAGCAAAAAGCACAGTTTCTTTTTGAGCATCCCCCTCTTCACCCTGCGGAATACGGATGAAAACGAATCGCTGACTACCACCGCGGGGCCCCTCATCTGGTACGCCAAACACCGCAAAGAGCCCCGCATCTGGCGGCCCGTGTTTTCCCGCGACGTCTTCCGGGTGAAAAACACATGGCATCAGCACACCTTCGAGGACGAGTACGCGCTCTGCGCCCTCTACTACCACGGCCGCGACGGTTTCTCCGTGGCCCGGGAGGGCGTGGACGCAAAACTTCTCGAGAGCGTGCGCAGTTCCGCCTTCGATTTCCGGCGCCGGAACGATCGGCTCCGCGGGGACGATCGGCGTCTGGCCCAACGCGAGGCGGTCAACGCCAAGTGGGCCGTGAAGACCCGGCTGGACGAATTGAAGAAGATGGTCGACGCCGAGGAGATCCGGCTCCAGCGGGAAAAATGGAGCAAGGAGGAAAAGAAATTCCTCGCCGACCTCGCCGTCTGGGTGAGGAACGCGAAAAAACTGGGCATGACCTTCAGCCGCGCCACGCTGGAGGAAAAGAACTTCGACGCCGCCCTTGAAGCGCTCCTCGACAAGCACGCCGAAACGCGTTTCAGCGAAGACTTCGGCTCCGGTTTCTTCTACCGCAAGGAGCTGGACGAAAACGGGGACTTCGACTGGCACATCTTCCTTTATCTGGCCTCGGGAAGCCGCAAGGGCACCCGGGAGAAGGCGCAAGTCCTGCAGTTCTTCTACCGGCGCACCCGGGAGGGGGAGCGGGAGGAAAAGGTGATCTTCCCCTTCATCGCCGTGCGGCAGGACAAGGACTCCCGCAGCGCCTCCTTCCTCTGGCGCTTGTGGGAGACCCACGAGAGCCCCCGGGGCAAAGGCGGGTATGTCCTCTTCTTCCCGTGGGGAGAACCCGCGGCGGCCCCCGCATCTCCGAAGGAAGTTTCTCCGAAACCGGTCCCGCCCTCCGGCGAAAAAGTCCGTGTCCGGCGGGAAACGCCCCGGAAGGCCGTCACAGATCGGTGAGGATGGCGGCGCGCCGCTCGCGGGCGAACTCCTCCCCGCCGCTCAGGCGGGCGTCCTCGAAAAATGCCTCCGTCTTTTTTTCCCAAGCCCGGCAGTCCGCCGTCAGCGCGGCAAGGGGAGGCTCGAAGTGGGACTTGACAAGTTCCGGAGCCTCCCCCGTGAATTTCGCCGAGGCGCGCAAAACGCCGCGCAGGTGGCGCAGCGCGTCCCCTCGGGCGAGGAGCGCGGCTTCTTCTTCGGCCAGGATGTCCCATTTTTTCCCCTCTTCCGCCAGCCAGTCCGGCGGCGGGAGGGGCCGGGGGGCCGCCGCCTGAAATTCCCTGAGCAGGGAGGGCCACGGCGTGTAGAGCGGCCACAGATTGGAGGGCCGTCCCCAAGTGGTCCAGATCACCGGGACGGGCTCTTTTTTCCACACGGCGATGTTGGCCAGACGGCCGGGGTGGTCGACGTCCGCCCGGGCCCAGAAGTCCTCCCGGAAGCACTGGAGCGCGGCCGCGCCCCAGACCTCGTTCCCGCCGGCAGCCAGCGCGGCGTCCCGTTCGGCGGGGGCGGCGTCGGCCCGGTAGGCCCAGTTGACGAGGATCGTTTCGGACGGCATCTTTGCTGCGAGGTCGAGCCGGGACTCCCGCCAGAACATGTCGGCCCAGATCAGGGGGCGCATGCCCGCGGCGAGGGCGCTCCGGCAGAGTTCCGACACGTGGCGCAGATAGACGGCAAGTTTCCCCTCGGGGGCGTCTTTGACCCGCTCCGCGCACCGGGGGCAGGAGGCCAGATGCCAGGTCTCGTCGGCGCCGAGGTGGATCATCCGGCTTTCGGGATGGAGTTCCAGAATCTCATCCATGAACGCCCGCAGCAGAGGCAATGTCTCCGGGTGCGAGGGGCAGAACTCGTTGCGGAAGCCGTTCTCCCGCAGGGCAGCGTATTTTTCGTGCCGCAGGACCCACTCGAAGTGGCCCAGGGTCTGCATGAGGGGGATGACGTCGAGGCCGATCTCTTTGCAGTGGGCGTTGACGCGGGCGATGTCTTTGCGCGCGAGGAGGGGCTCCGCCGCGCCGGGCCAGGTGCGCCAGTCGACCCGCAGATCGTACTCGGGGACGATGCCGTCAAACCCCAGCTCCCGGAACCAGTCGAGGTACTCGAGGAGCCGGGGCATTTCGGGAACGACGCCTTTGAAGTCCAGATGCAGATAATTTTTTTTGACCGCTTCAGCCATATTTCCTACTCCAGCAGACAGATCTCGCCGCGTTCCGGGTGGCCCTTGCCGTCGAAGGTGTTGCGCCAGAAGACCCAGCAGTCCGGGCCACCGCCCGTGTCGTCGTCGTTCAGCCTGAAATCGAAGCCGAAGAACGCGCCCGAGCGGCCGGCGGGCCCCAGCGCCGCCAGGGGCAGCTTGATCTGGTAAGTCGTCGTCCCCTTTTGATCGTCGCGGGAGATATCGCAGGCAATATCTTGCAGTTTCGGGCGGTCCCGGCCCTCGGTGACGCGGCAGACGGCCCCGGCTTTCGTCAGGGCGGCGGTCAGGACGAAGTCGTCGTCGTCCCGGCCGGGTTTGTCGGTCAGGTGGTCCAGCAGGGGGTCGAAGGCCAGCTGCAGGCAGTCGCCCCGCTCGGGGCGCTGAGGATCCGGACTGCCGAAGTGGCGGTCGTCGCGGGCGACGGCGGTGATGTAAAGGAATTTCCCGTCATGGCCCAGCCGGAGCCGGATGGAGAGGTCGTCGTTCCCGGTCCAGGTGTTGTGGTCGAAGGGGGCGATCTGGGCGCTGCCCGCAAGCAGGAGCCCCGGGATCGTCTTCTTGCCGCCCGTAGTGCCGTCGGGGGCGAGGGGACCCTCTATCTTGCGCACCCAGGTCCGCCGCCCCAGCGTGTAACGATACTGCCCCGTCACGGGGAAGCCCTCGAACCGGACGCGGACTTCGAGGGGCTTCTTCAATGTGAAAGGCAGACGGACCGTTGCCGTTCCGCCGCCCTGCAAAGTGAAGGGATACTTTTTGGTGAAGCCGTCGGTGGAACAGCCGGCTTCGCCCCGGCGGGTCCCTTTTGCAAAGTTGCCGACGAGGTGCATCTTGAGCGTTTTGAGCGTCTCCGGGCGGAAGATGACCTCCGCCGGGAATTCGTTGACGGCGATCCCGGCCAGAGAGGCTTTCAGCCGGGCAAAGTTGTCCTCGCCGGGAACATTGCGCCGGATATAGAGCGGTTCCTGTCTCAAGCGGGCGCGGAAGCCCTCCTTCGTCTGCGGAAATTCGAGGTCGCCTCCCAGAAAATCCCGGAAGCGCAGCGCGGAATCGGCGGGGATCAGAATCTCCGGCTCGTAGTGTTCGGTGAAACTCCACAGGGCGGCTCCGGCGCTGCCGTCGGCGTAGCGGAAGAGGAGACAGTCGCTCCTGGCATTCAGGGGGCGGGCCTCCGCAACCGTCACGTTTTCGACCATCTGCACGGCCTCGGCGATGGCGGCGGCGGCGGGCAGGGGCTCGTTGCGGTACCAGATCCCCATGTGGTAGATGCCGCCCTCCAGCCCGGAGCCGAAGCCGTCGAAACAGAAGAAGCTGGACATGCCCAGAGCCTTTGCCTTCAGGAGACTGCGGGCGTAAAGCCGGGCGTGGGCGAGGGTGTAGTGGGGATTGTCCAACTCCCGGCAGTCGATGAAATAACCGTATTCGGAGATGAAGATGTTCCGTCCCGAACCGTACTTCTTCAGGACGGCCGAGGCGTCGTTCCACCTCTGGGTCAGCTGCTGTTCCGTTCCGGCGGGGGGGCGGCCGGGGCCGATCCAGCGGGGGCGGGGGTAGCAGTCGAGACCGAAACTGTTGATCCCCTTCGTTGTTACCTGCCGCAGGACGCTGGCGCAGAAGAGATAGTGGAAGTGGGAGTCCACGTCGCTGGGACGGACCCCGGAGACCACGGCGCCGGGGAAGCGGCGGAAGATCTCCTCGGAGGTGATGGAGATCTGCTTCGCCGCCCGGCGGACCGGGGAGCCGAAGACGTAATACCCCCGGCACTGGTCCGGTTCTTTGCTCTTGTAGTAGCTGTTGCACCCGATGGAGGCGTCGATCTCGCCTGAGCACTCGAAGATGTCGACGTATTTCCCGTACGCGTCGAGCAGGGCGCCGACGATGGGCCGCCAGGCCGTTTCCAGCATGTTCTCGGCGGGCAGCAGACGGCCCACGGGGACCTTGAGGGCGGCGGCGCCGGCTTTTTCGGCCGGATCCAGCATCCATGCCGGGCCCCGCACGCCGAAGGAGAATTTGACCTTGCGGCCCTGAGCCTTGAGTTTTTTCAGCTCCTCCAAATGGGGAAAGCGCCAGGGCGGGGCCGTCTGCTTGAGATTGGCTATGCCGCTGCCCCGGCTGGACCAGAGGTCGCCGAAAAGCGCCGCCGTGCGGCGGTGGTGCTCCAGATTGTAGACCGCGGTGAAGCGCTCACAGCCCGGCGCAAGGGGTTTGGCGCGATGGATCACCGCCAGACGCACAAGTTCCTCCCGCACGCCCGGGTAAGAAGCGCGGACGGCGTACCAGCCGGCCCGGCCCCGGGGCAGGTCGATTTTTGTCGTGAAATCGCCCTTTTCGTCGAAGGCGGGAACGGTCTCCCGGCTGAGGAGTGTTTTGCCCCGGGCGTCCTCCACGCGGAGGAGCAGTTTCCCGGCGGGGCCGCTCGAAGTCCGGTGGAGCCGGACCGTCACGGTCACCTCCTCTCCCGCCGGGTAGACGTTGCACTCCGACGGGGGCGGCTTGATGAGTATCCAGTCGGTCTCTCCGGGTTCCCAGGGCAGGGCGGTCCTGCCCCGGTTGATCATGAGCCGGTCCACCCGCACCGGGGCATCGGCGTTGTTGCGGACGACCACGCAGTGATCCTTGGACCCGTCCGTGGTGACGGTGTAAGTCAAACGGGTCCACTCGGTCCCGACCCGTCTGCGCCGGGAACTGACGAGTTTGGCGATGCCCTGCCAGCTGTTCATCCGGGGCAGGGCGAAAAACGAGACGGGTGCGGGTTTCTCCTCGGCCCGGAACCATCCCGAGAGGGTGTAGGTCCCCGCCGGAAGCGGGACGGGCCGGGAGCTCAGCGAGCCCGCCTTCATCATCCTGACGCAGGAGGCGCTTTCATATCCGCCCGAACGGTCCCAGCGGAAAAAAGTGCCGTCGTTGACGTAGGGAAAACCCCAGGTCCCCCGGGAGTAGCTGGTCCACTCCCGTTCGAAATCCGGATCGCCCGGCAGCAGATTGACTCCCGCGCCGCAGACTTCGAAAAGTGCGGCGGCGGCCAGCAGGATCGCGGCGGCTCTCTTCATGGCGCTTTTCTCTCTTCCGGTCAGCGCTGGTATTCGGCGTAGGCGTAGCGCGTCCCGGGGACGGCGGGCCGCCAGACGGTCTTCCACTGGAGGAGCGCCTCACGCGAGGCGTTGCTCACGTGGCCGTCGACGTAGAGGATGTTGGAGCTCTGGTTGTGCCGCGTGGCGAAGGTGCCGTGGTTGATATCCGAGAAGGTGTGCGCGTTGGCGTTGATGTAGTAGAAGCCCTTGCCGTGTTCGGAAGCATCGACGGAGGCGCAGTCGGTGTCCAGCAGCGTTATGGTCACGGAGGGGAAGCGCAGCTGCGACATCTTGGCCCCGGCCTTCACCGGAGAGCCGAGCTTGCTGTTGAAGCCCGCGGTGCAGTCCTCGGGATTCCCGGCGAAGTTGAGGGGCCCGCCCAGGATGACGCCGTAGCTCACGTTGTAGAGCTGGAAACTGTTCTTGTAGACGAAGGTCCCGGCAGGACACTGCAGCAGAGAATCGGCCTTGCCGATCCGCAGGACGTTTTTGCACGTGGAGGGGTATCTCACGTCGCCGATGTGCCCCTGATCGCGTTCGATGTAGGCGCTCCAGTGGTACACGCCCTCGCGGTGCATGTACTGGCCGTTGTTGTCGACGTAGGCCGCGAAATAGTTGCCCAGCTGCTTCAAGTTGGAGGTGCAGTTGATCGTCTTGGCCCGGTCCCGGGCCTGCTGCAGCGCGGGCATGAGCATGGCCGCCAGAATGGCGATGATCGCGACCACGACCAGCAGCTCGATCAGCGTGAAACGCCGGGCGCGGGTCCGGAAAACGGCGGCGGAAGAGACGTCTTTTTTCATCATAACCCCCTTGAATGAAGAACGGTTCGCAGGCCTTCCCCGGATAATATAGTCCGCGAAAGGGCATTTTCAAAACTTTTTCCCGGGAATTACCCGTAAAAAACAAATCAAAACAAGGCTTTTCTTAAGATTTGACATTTTTCCCATCCGTGCTACATTAAGGTCCGGAGGTGCGAAGATCATGCGTTCGGTCTTTCAGGATCTGAGACTGGAGATACTCTCCGCCCGGGAGAAGATGCTGGACACCAGCTGGCGGACCGAAAACTTCGACCGGCGTTACCGGATCGTGCCCCACACCCGTTTCTATCTGCCGCTCTCGGGCGAGGCCTTCTACGATTTCCGGGGGAGACACTACGCCATGCGCCGGGGCGTCATGCAGCTTCTGCCGCCCTTCGCCGAGGTCAAGGCCCGCTGCGACGGCGAGTGCTATCTGGGCTGGATCAATTTTCACTGTTACATCGGAGAGGACATGATCGACGTCTTCTCCCTGTGGCCGGTCCCGTGGGAGCTGCCCGTGGACGATCAGGAGTACCGGCTCCGGCTTTTCCGGATCATCCGCCGCTGCGTCGGCGAGGCGAAACACGCTTTCCGCGAGATTCCCCCGGGGGCCCTCTTCGAGGCGGAGGCCGCCCTGCGGCTGCTGATCCATCCCTTTCTGGAGCAGATCGAACGGGCCGCTCCCCGGCAGGCGGATCCCGGGCGGCTGCTGACGCTTCTCAGGTACATCGACGATCATCTGGACCGTTCCCTGACGCTGGGACATCTGGCCGGGGTCATGCACTGCCACCCCAACTATCTGGCCGCGCAGTTCTCCCGCCGGATGGGGCAGTCCCTGGGCCGCTACTGCCGGATGCGCAAATTCGACCGCGCCGTTGAACTGCTGAACACGACGGAGATGAACATCGCCGAGATCGCCGACGCCCTGGGCTACGCCGACGTCAACAATTTCTCCCGCCAGTTCCGGGGGTGCTGCGGCCTGTCGCCCCGGAATTACCGCCGCACCCTGCCGCCGTAACGGCACGCCCGGCCGGGACGGCGGCGGGAAAAGAAGATTTTCCGTGCCGACTTGAAAAAGGCGGCTTGCGCGCGTATATTTTAAGCGTGAGGGCGTTTGCAACAGCGATATTTGCGGCGGAGGGCCGTAGGAAAAGATGAAAAAAAATGAAACTTGCGGGGAGAAGCGCTTTTTTCTGGTTTCCCTGGGGTGCCCGAAAAATCTGGTGGATTCCGAGATCATCTCGGGAAATCTCCTCAGTTCCGGCTGGACGCTGACCGCGGATCCCGAGGACGCGTCGCTTTTCGTCATCAACACCTGCGCCTTCATCCCCTCCGCCCGGCAGGAGGCCGCGGAGGAGATCGCTTCGGCCGCGGCGTGGAAGGAGGCGGCTCCCGGACGCCGGATCATGGTCTCGGGGTGTCTCACCCGTTACGATTCCCGCGTCCGCGAGGAATACCCCTGCGTGGACTTCTGGACCGGTCCCGGCGACGTGGCCCGGGTCGCCGAGATCATCGGCGGCGCGTCGCCCGCTCCGGAATGCGCCTACTGTCACGACGAAAAAACGCCGATGCTCCAGCTGACGCTGCCCCATGTGGCCTACCTCAAAATAGCCGACGGCTGCGGCAACGGCTGCGCCTACTGCATCATCCCGCGTCTGCGGGGCGCTCTGCGGAGCCGTCCGGCAAAATCCGTGCTGAACGAGGCGCGCACTCTGGTCGCCAACGGCGTCAGGGAGATCGTTCTCGTGGCGCAGGACACCACCGTCTACGGTGCCGACCGTCCCGGATCGGGGGAGACGCTGGCCGGGCTCCTCGCACAGATGGACCGCCTCGACGGCGATTTCCGGGTCCGTCTGCTCTACACGCATCCGGCGCACTACACGGAGGAGCTCATCGGCGCATTGAGTTCCTGCGAAAAAGTCTACCCCTATCTCGACATCCCGCTGCAGCACATTTCGGACCGGATCCTTTCGGCCATGAACCGGCACATCACCTCCGGGGAGATCAGAGCGCTGCTGAAAAAACTCCGGGCGCGGATCCCCGGCCTTGTTTTGCGGACCACGTTCATCACGGGGCTTCCCGGCGAGACGGAGGAGGAGTTCCGGGAGCTGGAGGATTTCGTCCGGGAGCAGAAGTTCGAACGCATGGGCGTCTTCCCCTACGCCGCCGAGCCCGGGACCCGGGCGGCGGCCATGCCCGATCAGGTCCCTGCCGCCGTGGCGGAGGCCCGGGCGCAAAAGCTCATGAAAGCCCAGAACGCCCGGATGAAGCGCCTCTGCGGCCGTCTGGCCGGGCAGGAGATGCGCGTTTTGGTCGATCATGTCGAGGACGGCGTCGCCGTGGCCCGGGGGGTCTGGGATGCGCCGGACATCGACAATGCGATATTGATCCCGCATGTCGGGAAGAGTTCCGTCGGCAGCTGGCAACTGGTCCGCGTCGTCGGAAGGCAGGGGTGCGATCTGGTGGCCGAAAGAATACGGAGGGGCGCAAAATGAACATGCGGAATATTCCCAATATCCTCACGGTGAGCCGCATAGCCGCGGTTCTGGTTTTCGTTGTCCTGGCGACGTTCGCCGAAAGGACGTTCATGTCGGACGAGGCGGTGCGCCTGGTGCGTCTCGTCGCGTACATTCTGGCGATCCTCGCCGGGGTGACGGATCTCCTCGACGGCTACATCGCCCGGCGGTACAATTTCGTCAGCGACTTCGGCGCGCTGATGGATCCCCTCGCGGACAAAATTTTCGTGACGGGGACCATGCTCATGGCGGTGGAGTACGGCCTCATGCCGGCGTGGATCGCCGTCGCGGTCCTCTGCCGCGAGTTCATGGTGACGGGCCTGCGGACCCTCGCCGCGAAAAAACAGGTCGTGATCTCCGCGGACCGCTGGGGTAAGCTCAAAACCGCTCTGCAGATGCTCATGCTGATCATTGCCGGCGCGGCCTGGGTGATCGACGGCGGCGCGCAGTACATGCACACGGCCAAATGGTTCGGCATCCGGCTCTGGTATCTGTGGATCGTCTATCTCTCCGGGATCGTCCTCGTGACGATCGGTTCCGGCGCGGGATATTTTTTCAAGTACCGGAAACTTTACCTGCCGGAAAAGTGACCCCGGTACGGACGGACACGGACGGACACGGACGGACACGCGGATGGTCGTGTGGTCCGTTTTGAGGTGATGTGATGCCGGAGATCCTTTTGCCGCACGGCGGTTTCGAAGAGTTGAAGAGTTTTCGCCTGGCGCGGCTGACTTTCGATATCACGGCGCGCTTTGTCGAAATGTACGTCGACGCCGGATCGCGCACACGGGACCAGATGGTTCAGGCGGCGCGGAGCGGCGTGCAAAACATTGCGGAGGGGTCCGAAGCGGCGGCGACGAGCCGCAGGACGGAATTGAAACTCACCAATGTCGCGCGAGCTTCGCTTGTCGAACTGCAGTTGGACTATCAGGATTTTTTGCGGCAGCACGAATGGCCGGAATGGAGTAAGGATCACCCGGCGCTGGTCGACTTCAAACGGCGGCGGATTTCCGACATGACGGCTTTTCGGGCGTGGGTGCGGGACACCCGTGAAACCATGCCGCGGACGCACCGGGCGGCGATTGTCGCCAACGGGGCGTTGTCTTTGCTGAATTTGACGGTTTTTCTGCTGATGAAACAGCTGGCGGCCCAAGCCGCCGCCTTCGAACGGGAGGGCGGTTTTACCGAACGGCTTTACCGGGTACGGCAAAAAAGCGCCGGGATGAAGACGGATCACACGGATAAACACGGATAAACACGGACAAACACCGACGGACACGCGGGGCGGGCGACCGTCCGTGTCGGTCTGTGTCAGTCCGTGTCAAGTCCGTGTCCGACAGGAGGTGATGAATGATCGATTACGGCTTGAAAGACCGCGTGGCTCTGATCACGGGGGCGAACAATCCGCGGGGGATCGGGGCGGCGGCGGCCCTGGCCTTCGCCCGCGAAGGAGCGAAGGTGGTCCTGGTCTACAAAAAAGTGCTCCGGCCCTTCGACAAAAGCAAAACCGGCGCAAACGGCGTCGACCGTTACTACGAAGCCAATGCCGGAAACGCCGATGTCGTCGCGGAGCGGCTTCGGAAGATCCATGCCGACTTCATCGTGCTGGAGAGCGATATCTCCGACGAGGCGGCCGTCGGGCGGATCTGGGCGGCCGTGGAGGAACGGTACGGAAAAGCCGACATCCTCGTCAACAACGCGGCCGCGGACGACGAAAACGGCTTCGACACCATCGAAAAAATCACCACGGAAGTGATCGACGGCACCTTTGCGGTCAACGTCCGGGGCAGTCTCCTGATGATGCGGGAATTCATCCGCCGCCGGGGCAGCGGCGGACGGGTCGTCAATATTTCCACCGACGCCGCGCAGATCTTTGCCGGCCAGATCGCCTACGGTTCGAGCAAGGCGGCTCTGGAGGCGCTGACCCGCAGCGTCGCCCTCGAGGCGGCGAAGTACGGTATAACGGTGAACTGCGTCGCGCCGGGCCCGACCCAGACGGGATGGATCGACGCCGAGCTGGAGAAAGCCGTCGTGCCGCTGATCCCCCTGGGGGAACTGATCCGTCCGGAGGACATCGCCGAGACGATCCTGTTTTTGGCCAGCGCTCAGGCGCGGATGCTCACGGGCCAGGTCGTCAAGGTCTCCGGCGGACACGCGCTCTGAACTCCGGCGCACCGGTGCTCAGGCGAAGAACTCCTCGCAGCAGCCGTCGACGGCGGCCCGGCGTCGGCCGGCCATCCGCTTGTAGGTGTCGCCGATCTTTTTCAGCTCATCGGGGATCTTGATCTTCTGGGGACAGGCTTTGAGGCACTTGCCGCACCCGACGCAGGCGTCGGCCCGGGAGTCCTCGTCGATGGCCCCGTAGTTGTTGACGAAGAGGAAACGGTTGCCGCTGAGCTTGTACTGGTTGTACAGACCGAAGATCTTGGGGATCTCCACGCCCGCCGGGCAGGGCATGCAGTACCGGCAGTCGGTGCAGGGAACGGCGAGGCTCTTCCGATAGGCGACCAGCGCCCGGTCGAGAACTTTCCTGTCGGCGTCGGTGAGGGGCCGGAAGTCGCTGAAGGTTTTGATGTTGTCCTCGAGGTGCTCCATTTTGGTCATGCCCGAGAGGACGACCAGCACGTTGGGGAGCGAACCCACGTAGCGGAAGGCCCAGGCGGCGTTGGAGGCATTGGGATCTGCGGCTTTGAGGATCTTCGTCGCCTCGGGATTCAGCGAGGCCAGCGCGCCGCCGCGCAGCGGCTCCATGACGATGACGGGGATGTTGTTTTTCGTGAGGATCTCGTACTGCTCCTTGGAGCGGTAGAGAGTCCAGTCCAGATAGTTGAGCTGGATCTGCGCGAAGTCCCACTTGTGGGCGGCGACGACTTTTTTCAGCAGTTCCGGGGTGTCGTGGAAGGAAAATCCCAGACGGCGGATCTTGCCCTCGGCCTTCTTCTTGCTCAAAAAGTCGTACACCTTGAACCTCACCGCCTTCTTCCATGAATTCTCGCTGACGTTGTGGAACATGTAGAAGTCGAAGTAAGGCGTCTTGCACTTTTTCAGCTGGTCGTTGAAGATGCGCTCGAGGTCCTCCTCTTTCCGGAGCATGCCCAGAGGCATCTTGCTGGTGAGGAAATAGGACTCCCGGGGATATCTCGACAGCAGATCGCCTGCGCATCTTTCGCTGAGACCGCCATGGTACATGTAGGCGGTGTCGAAGTAGTTGCATCCGGCCTTCATGGCCCGGTCGAACATCTTCGCGGCGGCGTCGTAGTCGATCTCGGGCCCCCCCTGCGCCCGGCGGGGCAGGCGCATCATGCCGAAGCCCAGAAGCGGCACGGTCAGGTCGGTGTCGCGGTATTTCCGCCGCACGACCTTGCCGTCGGCGGATTTCGTTTCGGCGGCGGCCAGCCGGCTCACCGGAGCCAGCGCGGCGACGGTCATCATCCCCTTGAGAAAATCACGTCTTTTCATCTTTTTTCCTCCTCGAAATTTTTCAGTCTATCCGGCTCTGTTTTTCAACAGCGTGAACGGTGATTGCTTTGGGGGCGGCGGGGCAGGCCTCCTGACAGGCCCCGCAGCCGACGCACAGATCCGTCTTCACTGGCCGCGGCGTGCCGTTTTTGCGCAGCACGACGGCCCCCGTCGGGCAGGCTTTTGCGCAGCGGCCGCAGGGCGTCCCCTCCTGAAAGGCGATGCACTTTCTGGGGTCGAAATTCGCCTCGGCGATCTTGATCTTTCGCTTTTCGGCCAGAGAGAGGAAGGGCAGGGCCCCCGTGGGGCAGATCCGGGAACAGCGGGCGCAATCCCAGTTGCAGGAGCCCCGGGAGAGGTCCAGTTCGACGGGACCCGCACCGTATTTCGCCGGAACGATGATTTTCGACGGGCAGTTGACGGCGCACAGCAGACAGGCCGTGCATTTTTTTGTGAAACGTCCGGGATCCCCCGCGCCGGGGGGCAGTATTTTCAGCTTGCGGGCGGCCTCGAACAGCCCCGTCCTCGCGGCGGCGGCTCCCGCGGCCAGCCCCGCCAGCAGGATGCCCCCCGAGATGAGGAATCTCCTCCGGGAACCGTCGGCGAGATCGTTTTTGCCAATTTCCAAGGAAATGCTGTTGACCGGACACGCGGCGAGGCAGTCGAAGCAGCGCACGCAGCGGCCGTTGTCGATGACGCCGCGGGAGACATCGATGCATCCCGCGGGGCAGAGCTTTTCGCACTTGCCGCACTTGAGGCACTTTTCCCCGATAATCAGCCGCGAGAAACCCGCTTTGGCGAAGAGGCCCAGCACCGTGCCCACGGGACACAATGCGGTGCAGAAGATGCGTTTTTTCCAGACGGCCAGGGCGGCGATGACGACGAACACGGCAGCTCCGGCGACGGTGAAGGCGCCCGCGATCCGCCCGAAATTGGAGTAGGGATCCAGCGCGAGGAATCCCGCGTTGACGCCGCCGAAAAGCAGTCCGAGGACGATCCCGGCGACCGCGCTGCGCAGAATGTGGAAGTCCCTGACCTTTTTCGCCTTCCGGCGGGAGAGGAAGGCAACGATATCCTGGAGCAGCCCCAGGGGGCAGAAGACGGCGCAGTAGATCCGGCCGAAGAGGAGCGTCACGAGAACGAGGGCAAGACAGACCGCCGCCGCGCCGAGGGAGGGATTTCCGATTGCCCGCATCAGCGCGGGGCCCGCCTGGGCCTTGAAGAGAAGGGCACAGCCGGCGGCCGTGCCGGAGAAGGTCAGCGCCGTCACGAGGAAAAAGAGGATCCCGGCGCCGATCCGCAGACGTTTCGGAAGTTTTCGGTGTTTCATGATTTTTTCCTTATCCCCGGGTGAAAAATCCGGCGTTGTTTTCCGTATGGACCGTTTTGACGTGTTTGAAGACCGCGGCGGGATCGTCCGGAGACGCGAAGCTGAACACGCCCGGATCCCCGGGCGGGAAGCCGTATTTGCCGCTCAGCTCGAAAGTGTTGCCCGAAACATCGGCCCGTTCCGCCGAGAGGACGGAAACCAGCGGCCGCCGGGAGGAGATGAAACGGTTTCCCTTGACCTCGATGACGCCGTGGTAGTAAAAGTCCGGTTCCAGCTCCTTAAGATCCGGGTAGACCGAGACGGCTTCCCGGGTGGAGCTGTGACGAAGATAACAGCAGTTGTCGAAGAGGTTGTTTTCGATGACGGCGTGACCGACGGGCCCCGTCTCGTACCACCGGGCGCAGCCGCCCGCGATGAAGACCCCCGCGCCGGAGGTGTGGAAGCGGCAGTTTTTCACGCGGACTTGTGCGAGCCCCGAGGCGAGGACGCCCCGGCCCCGGAGGGGGGAAAAATCGCACCCGTCGACCTCCAGACGGGCCAGTCCCGGTTCGAGGACACGGGCGCCGCAGCCGGTGCGAAGCTCCCGGGGCAGGGGGCCGGATGTCTCCACAAGGGTCCGTTCCGGGGAGAGCTGCTCCGCGCGCAGGACGGCGAGCCGGGCCAGAGGGCGGCAGGAGGCGGCCTTCACCAGTTCCAGCGTGTCACCGGGTCTGGCGCCGGGAAATCCCGCCTGCTGGGGGTGACCCGTTTCGAGATAAAAAACGTTTTCCTTTTCTTCCGCCATCGTCACCGGGCGGTAGATGCCGTGGACGTTGAGGGCGTCGTCCAGCATGCCCGCCGCCCGGCAGTCCCGGACGGCGATGTCCCCCCGGCACTCCACGAGATGCAGGGCGTCGTCGGAGGAGGAGACGACCCGGTCCGCCGCGGGCACGACGCGGATTTTTTCCAAGGTGACGCCGGTACAGAACTGGGCGAGAAGCCCCATGCCAGCCGCGTGATGGATCGTAATGTCTTCCACGGTCACATCGGAACACCCGGAGAGGACGATCCCGGGGCAGAGGCGGTCTTCGTGCTTGATGGTGATCGCTTTGGCGCCGAAAACGCCGGGGAGCCGGATGAGGCCGTTTTCCTCCGCGATGTCCCTGTTGGGGAGCGCGGTGCAGTCCGCGTCCTGCGGCATCTCGCCCGAGTCGGGGTCATAGGGACGGATCTGGAGCACCCCGGAGCGGTTGTCGAAAGCGTCGCCCGTGAAGACGAGCCGCCCGCCCTCGAGGCGGTATTTGCCGTACAGTTCCGCCCGGCAGACGCCGTCCTTCTCTTCGACGACGGACGCGTCGGAGACGAAGGAATCCTCGAAATCGACGACGAGGCCTGAGAGCCGCAGACGGGAGCAGTTTTCGGCGACCACGGGGCAGATCCGCCCGTGAAAGAAAAGCAGCGTGTTTTCGCCGGTCACCTCGAGATCGTCGAGATCCTCCAGATGCAGGGCGATGGTTTTTTCCCCGCAGTCGTTATTGGAAAAATGGAGGGATTTTCGCGCGCAGTCCCCGGGATAAAAATCATAGCGCCCCGGCAGGAAACGGATCCGGGAACACTTCCGGGAACGGGCCTCGGCGAGCGCCCTGCGCCATGCGGCGGAAGCGTTCTCCCCCTGGGCGGGCTTTGCGACGTCAACGATCATGACCTCTTTTCCCTACGGTGTTGCGGTCCTGCATGGAATCAAATCTACATCTTTCGGGCGTGATTTTCAAGGGCGTTTCCCAAAAAAGTCTACCTCTTTTTTTCCAGCGCTTCCCAGCGGGCGTAGAGGCGTTCGACCTCGGCGCGGGCGGCCTCGAGTTTCGCCTGCATCGCGGGGGCGTCTTTGGCCCGGGTGGTGTAGAAATCGGGCGCGGTGAACTCCTTTTCCAGCGCGGCAACGGCCTCCTCGGCCGCAAGGACGGCTTCCTCCATGCCCTCCAGCTCCTTCGTTTCGCGGTAGGAGAGTTTTTCCGCCGGTTTCCGGGGGCGTTCCCGGGGCGGCGGAGGAGGGGCCGCGGGGGATTTTTTCTCCGGCGCGGCGGCGCGGCGCTCCGCTCTTTTCTGAAGGAAATAATCGTAATCGCCGTGCCAGAGGGTGATGCCGCCCCCGGGGTCGAAGCTTGCGATCCTGTCGCAGACCCGGTTCAAAAAATAGCGGTCGTGGCTCACGACGACGACCGGGGCGGACCAGCGGCGCAGGGACTCCTCCAGCACCCGGAGCGTGGGGATGTCCAGATCGTTGGTCGGCTCGTCGAGGATGAGGAAGTTGCCTCCCTGTTTCAGCACGGCGGCCAGCAGGAGCCGGGCCTTTTCGCCGCCTGAGAGGTACTTGACTTTGGTGTTGATCCTTTCGTCGTCGAAAAGGAGCCGTTTCAGATAACTTCGGACGGAGATCCACGCGCCGTCGATCTGGACGCTGTCGCAGTCCCCCGCCACCGCCTCCGCGGCGGTCTTTTCGGGATCCAGGGCGATCCGGTTCTGGTCGATGTAGTTGAACTTCACCGTCTCCGCGACGTGAACGGCTCCCGCCTCGGGTGCAAGAGCGCCCGTGATGAGTTTGAGCAGCGTCGTTTTCCCGATGCCGTTGGGGCCGACGATCCCCGTTTTGGAGCCCGCCGGGAACTCGCAGGAAAAGTTGTCGATGATTTTGCGGTTTCCCAGAGAGAAGGAGACGTTCTCCAGCTCCACGACCCGGTTGCCCAGCCGGGGCGGCGCGGGGAGGACCAGCTCCGCGTCGCCCTCCCGCTTCGGGGCCTCGACCTGGGAGAGCTCCTCAAAGCGCCGCAGCCGTCCCAGATTGCGGCGGAGCCGGGCCTTGGGGGAACGGCGCACCCAGTCGATCTCGAGGCGCAGGAATTTCTCCCGCCGCAGAGTTTCGGCGTCCTCCGCGTGGAGCCGCGCCTCCTTTTCCGCCAGAAAGTCCGCGTAGGACCCGGCGCAGGAAAAGAAGACGCCGTTCTCCAGCTCCACGATCCGCGTGGCGACGCGGTCGAGGAAAAACCGGTCGTGGGTGACGAAAAGGGAGGCGCCCCGCCAGGAGGCCAGGATGTTTTCCATCCAGTCCACGGTCTCGATGTCCAGATGGTTGGTGGGTTCGTCCAGCAGCAGGAGATCGGGTTCGGAAACGAGGGTCCGGCCCAGAAGCACCCGGCGCATCTCGCCGCCGGAGAGCCGGTCAAGAGGCCGTCCGGGATCCAGACCGATCTTATCCAGCATGGTCTCCAGCTTGTTCTCGGGATTCCAGGCCTGATGGAGCGTTATCTCGTGCTCCAGCGCGGCGGCTTCCGGCGAAGAGGGGGGCAGTTCGGCGTAGCGGGCGAGGAGTTTCCCGAAGAAAACGAGCCCCTCCGCCACCGTGCCGCCGACGGTTTTCCCCGTCAGATCCCCCGCCTCCTGGGGCATGCGGGAAATGCGGCAGTTCCGGGCGACGCTGATGGTGCCCGAAGAGGGTTTTTCCGTTCCGGCAACGATCCCGACGAAGGTGGACTTGCCGCAGCCGTTGCGGCCGATGAGTGCGACCCGCTCCCCGGCGCCGATGGCGAACGCCGCGTCATGGAGAAGGATCCGCCCGCCGACGGAGAAATCGAGCTTTTCCCCCGACCACAGGAGTTCCTCGGCCATCTCTTCACTTCCCTATGCAGAATTTGTGAAAGACCGCGTCGAGGAGATCCGGCGAGGTCGTCCGCCCCACGGTTTCCCCGAACCGCCGCGAGGCCTCGGCCAGATCGGCGGCGGCCAGCTCGTGCTCCCCCGCGGCCAGACGGTTTTCTGCGTCCTTCAGGGCAGCGATGGCCTGTTCCAGAAGCCCCGCCATCCGGGCGTTGACCGCCGCGTCGGGCAGGGGGCCCGTTCCGCGTCCGGCATGAATGATGCGGGCAAAGGCCTCGATCAGGCTTTCCATCCCCTCCCCGGTCGCCGCGGAAACGGTCACCTGGGGGAGGTCCGCGGGGGGCGGGACGAAACCGGGAACGAGATCCGCCTTGTTCCACACGGCGATGAGGTTTTTCGCCCCGGAGCGCCGCAGTTCGTCAAGGGCCTCCGCGCCGGAGCCGGAGGTGGCGTCGATCACGCCGAAGGTGACCTGCGACGCGGCGATGGAGCGGCGGCTGCGCTCCACGCCCAGCTTCTCCACCGGGTCGGCGCTCTCCCGCAGTCCGGCGGTGTCGGTGAGGATCACGGGGATGTCCGCGAGGACGGTCCGCGCCTCCACGGTGTCGCGGGTCGTTCCCGGCAGGGCGCTCACAATGGCCCGGTCGTAGCCCAGCAGACGGTTGAGCAGACTGGACTTCCCCGCGTTGGGCCGCCCGGCGATGACCGCCTCGACTCCCTCCCGCAGCTGACGGCCGATCTCCCGGGTGGCGAGAAGCGCTTTGGCGTCATCCGCAACGGCGGCGCAAGCCGCCGCGAGCCGGACGTCCGGAGAAAAGTCCAGTTCCTCGTCGGGAAAATCCAGCCGGGCCTCGCACTCGGAACGCAGGGCGTCCACCCGGTCGCAGAGGCCGTTGAGCCGGGCGCTCAAGGCTCCCGCCAGCTGTCTCTGGGCCAGATCGAAGGCCGCCGCGCTGCCGCTGGAAACGATGTCTGAAACGGCCTCCGCCTGCGCCAGGTCCAGCTTGCCGTTGATGAAGGCCCGGAAGGTGAATTCTCCGGGCTCGGCCATGCGGCACCCGGCGGCCAGGAGCCGGCGCAGGACATTGTCCGCCGCGACGGCGCCGCCGTGGCACTGGAGCTCCACCACGTCGTCCCCGGTGTAACTGGCCGGGGCCTTCATGCAGACCGCAAGTGTCGGGTCCGCGCCGACTTTCCCCAGAAACATCTTTCTCGGTTCGGCGCCGGCAAGGGGGCGTTTCCCCTTCCAGACGGCGTCGGCGATCCCGGCCGCCCGGGGGCCGGAGATCCGGATGACCGTGATCGCGCCTCCCGTGCCGCTGGCGGGCGCAGTGATGGTGTCGGAGGTGTTCATCAGCGGTAATTTTTGACGGGCACCGGCGCGCCGTCCGCCTCGGCCGAGGCGTAGGCCGCCATGACGAGGGAACTGGTGTTCGCGGCATCGGCAAAGGTGACGCCGCAGGGCCGCTTTTCGCGGATGGCCTCGACCACGTCCGCCAGCTGGGCGGCATGGCCGCTGCCGTAGTAGCTCTTGCCCGCGATGCCGGTCTCCTCCCGCTCCCCCGCCAGAGTCCGGCGGATCATTTCCTCCCGGGCCGGGTCGGCGGCGGAGATCTTTTCGCAGGTCTCGTTGACGTAATTGAGCGCGGCAAGATCGCCGTCGAAGAAGAGGGAGCAGTTCCACGGCTCCCGGCTGGAGCTGGTGGCGGCGACGGTCCCGCAGAATCCCCCTTCGAAAGCGAGGGTGAACACGGCAGTGTCCTCCACGTCGATCACGCCCTGATGGGTCATGTTGGCGGTGCGGGCCGAAACGCTCGTCACGTTCCCGAAGAGGAAGCGCAGCTGGTCCAGATAGTGGATCGCCTGATTGATGAGGATCCCGCCGCCTTCGCCCTCCCGGGTGCCCCGCCACTCGTCCTTGAGATAGTAGTCGTTGGCCCGCAGGCACCGGAAGTAGAGACCGAGCATGAGGATCCGGCCGAAGGCCCCCTCGGAAATGAGCTTTTTCATGCGGATGTTGCGGGCTTCGAAACGGTGCTGGAAGATGCCGGAGGCGACCAGTTCGGGATGTTTTGCCGCGGCGGCGACCATCATGTCCAGATCCTCCTGCACCCGGCCCAGGGATTTTTCGCAGACCACGTGCTTGCCCGACTCCAGCGCATCGGCGGCGATCCGGGCGTGGCTGGCGTGGTCGGTGCAGACGCTGACCAGCTGCACTTCGGGGTCGGAGAGGAGCTCCCGGTAGTCACAGGATCGTTTGGCGATGCCGTACTTGTCGCCCTTTTCGGCCATTCGATCAGGCTTGAGGTCCGAGAGATGCACGACTTCCACGCCGGGCAGAAGACGGTATCCCTCGATGTGCGTCGGCGCGATCACGCCGCATCCGATGATCCCGACCTTTATCATAATGCTTCCCTTCCCGTTAAAAAAGGGCACCCCTCCCGCCGGGAGAAGTGCCCGCTTTTTGTTCTTCGGACCCTCAGAGCCCCTTGAGCATGTTGAGCAGCACGCCCGCCGCCACGGCGGAACCGATGACGCCCGCGACGTTGGGTCCCATGGCGTGCATCAGCAGGAAGTTGCCCGGATCGCTCTCCTGACCGACCTTGTTGGCCACCCGCGCGGCCATGGGAACGGCGGAGACTCCCGCCGCGCCGATGAGCGGATTGATCTTCTCCTTGCTGAAGAGATTCATGATCTTGGCGAAGATCACGCCCGCGGCGGTGCCGATGGAGAAGGCGATGGCTCCCAGCAGCAGGATGCCCAGCGTCTGCAGCGACAGGAACTGGTCCGCCGACAGCTTGGAGCCCACGGCGATGCCGAGGAAGATCGTGACGATGTTGATGAGGGCGTTCTGAGAGGTCTGGTTGAGACGCTCCACCACGCCGCACTCGCGAATCAGGTTGCCGAACATGAGGAACCCGATGAGGGGCGCCGCGTCGGGCAGGAGCAGGGCGCAGAGCAGCGTGATGAGGATCGGGAAACAGATCTTCTCGACCTTGCTGACGCTCCGGGTCTGCTTCATGCGGATCTTGCGCTCCGCGTCGGTGGTGAGCAGTCTCATGATGGGGGGCTGGATGATGGGCACCAGCGCCATGTAGCTGTAGGCCGCCACGGCCACCGCGCCGAGAAGTTTCGGACTGAGCTTGGAGGTGAGATAGATCGAAGTCGGTCCGTCGGCGCCGCCGATGATGCCGATGGAGGCGGCGTCCTTGAGGTCGAAGTCGATGCCGATGCCGCAGAGCGTCAGCAGCGTGGCGCCCAGCAGGGCCGAGAAGATGCCGAACTGGGCCGCGCCGCCCAGCAGGGCGGTCTTGGGATTGGCGATGAGGGGACCGAAGTCCGTCATGGCGCCCACGCCCATGAAGATCAGCAGCGGGAACACGCCGGACTCGATGCCCACGTTGTAGATCATGCCCTGCAGTCCGTCGGGACCGGAGATGCCCGCCAGCGGAATGTTCGCCAG
>JAFSTC010000048.1 GCA_017450705.1 Lentisphaeria bacterium
CAGCCCGTTCAACCCAACCCCAAGGAGGAAAAAATGAACGAAATGCCCAATGTTGTGACGACGCCGATTGCGTCGCCTGTCTCCCCGATCACCAACCCCGGACCAGTGGTCACCAATACGCTGGACGATCTCGCCTCGGCGGTGGATGACTTCAAAGCCCGCCTCCGGGCCATGTGCGACGAATCGGCCCTGCTGGCCCGCAAGGTCAAGGAAGCCGCTCTCGCCCAGAAGCAGAAGGAGCGGGATTTCGTTCAGGCCAAGCGCGTCCTCGAACGGATCCGCATGGCGATTTGACGCCCATAAACCACCAACCCCAGAGGGGCCGGGAGCGCAATGCTTCCGGCCTCTCGTCTTTTTCTAAGGAGGAAAAAGAAATGCTGAAACTCAACGCCAGTTACAGCAAGAAGGTCCCCGCGGACGGGGAGTACACCAGCCAGAGCTACCACGCGAGCATCGAGGTCGAACTTCCGGACGGTCTCAGCCAGGAACAGCTCAACGGCAAGATCCACGAAACCTTTGCCATGGTGCGGGACAGCGTCGAAGCCGAACTGCACGGCAAAGGACCTGCCGGTCACGGCACGCCCGAACCGCAGGGATCCCGCGATCCGGTTCCGCAGGGCAACCGGTCTGCGGGGGCTGACAACGCGGCTCCGGCGAGCCCCAAGCAGATCAGTTACTTGCTCTCGCTTGCCAGCCGTCGCGGGATTACGCCTCAGCAGATCGCGGCCCAGAACAACGTTTCCGCCATCGACCAGCTCACCAGGCGTCAGTGCTCGGCGCTGATCGAACAGTGGAGGGCTGCGTGATGGACACGACACCGCATTGGAGTTATTCCGCGCTGAACACCTACCTTCAGTGCCCCATGAAATACGCATTTCGCTACGTCGAACACGCTCCGGAGGAACGCTCCGGGGCGTGTTTCGCCTTCGGGCGGGCGTTTCATGCGGTGCTGTCGGAAAGGGCGATCCGGGGATCGGCGTTCACGCTCGATGACGCGAAGGAGAATTTTTTCGCGTTCTTCAAGGCAGAGACCGAAGCCGTCGGTCCCGCTCTCACCTACAAGCCGGACGAGACCTTCGACGGCTGTGTCGGTAAGGCGGGCGACATGCTGGCGGTCGCATTCGAGAACTGGCAGGACGACTACACGGTGAAAAGCGTGGCCGAGTCCTTCTCCGTGACCATCCCCGGCGTCGAAAGGCCCTTGATCGGCGAGTTCGATCTGGTGGTCGAGGAAGGCGGCAAGGAGCCCTGCATTGTGGACTGGAAGACCAGCAGTTCCCGGTGGCCCATGGGTAAAGCGGACTTCGAGCGTCAGGCGACGGCGTATTGTTACGCCTACCGCGCCAAGTATCAGCACACGCCGCTCTTCCGGTACGACGTCTACACCAAGACCAAGGCCCCGCAGGTGGGGAGCTGGTACACGGTGCGGACGGAGGACGAGCTCACCCGCTTTGCGGAACTCTGCCGTCAGGTGGAGCGTTGTGTCAACGCGGAAGCCTTCTACCGCAACGAAAACCAGATGAACTGCGGCGACTGTCCGTATCGGGACCGGTGCCGCAAAGGAGGTGCGAAATGGGACTGATGATGGGTGAAGGAAAATTCGTCGGACGGGAAGAGATCGCCAACGTGCCGACACCTGCGGGTACGGTGAGCTGGCATCCTGTGGCCCACGGGGACGTGATCGACACCGTGGCCGAAGCGGTCAAGGCAAAGAACTGGCAGATCCTCGACGAGCAGTACGGTCTGGCCCGCGAGGGTCAGCGGATGTTCGGCGTCATGAGGGTCAACCGGAGCAGTTCGCCCGAGTGGTCCAGATGCATCGGCATCAGGAACAGTCACGATCAGAGTCTGGCCGTCGGATTGGCCGCGGGTGTTTCGGTGATGTGCTGTTCGAACCTCGCTTTCGGGGGGACGATGGTGCTCCATCGACGCCATACGAGCCGCATAGAGTTGGGCGATCTGGTGGTGGAAGCGGTGGAGGAATTGGAGATGGAATTTCTGAACTTGGAAACCGTCTCCGAGGACCTGAAACTCCATGAGGTGCGCCCCGACGAAGCCCGTGCGGTAATCGTGAGGGCCGCCGAGGTCGGAGCCGTCAACAGCTGCGACATCGTGCCGATCTTCCGCGAGTTCCAGAAGCCCTGTCACGAGGAGTTTGCGGAACCGACGCGCTGGAGCCTGCTCAACGCCTTCACCGAGCACGCCAAAAAATACAGCCCGGGGAGAGCCGATGTCTGCTACCGCGGACTGACCCGGCTTTTCGGGCTTGACGGCAATCGGCCGGAACTGTGGACCCGCTGAACCGGGAGAACCGCCACACTTCGGAGGAGACGGTGCGATCTCCGAAGTATCCCCAGCACCCCGGGGGCTGAAACACGCCCCCGGTTTTTCAACCCCATATATGGAAAGGAATTGTTATGGGACTGGACATTTATCTCTCGAAAAAGACCTTCATCGGCGCCATGTTCAAATCGTCGGAGGTCAGCGGAACGATCCTCCTCACCAAGAGGGGAAAACCGATCCCGATCAGGCCGGAGAGGGTGACCTATGTGACCGAGGACGTCTATCACGGGCGCAAGACCTACTGGCTTCAAGACTGGCTGAACCGCGAACTTCCGGAAGCACCGGGCAACGCGGAGGAACGCGAAATCGACGACGACGTGGTGGATCGCCTTCACCGGGCCTGCGTCGAGGTTCTGGCTCACCGGAACAAGCCCGATTTCAGGGAGGTCTGCAAGGAAAAACTCCGCTGCATCCTGAAGCCGGACATCGACCGGGAGGCGCTGGAGCAGTTTCTTCATGAGGTGGAGGCACTGGCCCAAGCGACCTCTCCAGAAGAAAAGACGGACGACGCGGTGTTCGCCGTGTCGCTCTCCTGGTAAGGAGGTGGCGGTCATGAACTGTCCTCGCTGTAACGGGAAGGCCTATCCCGTCAATACGGTCCGCGGCCCGGCAACGGTCATCGGAACCGGTGCGGGCGGTTACGTCGCCGCTGCCGCCGGAGCCAAGACCGGAGCCATTGTTGGAAGCCTGCTGTGTCCGGGCCTCGGGACGCTTCTGGGCATCCTCGTGGGTGCTGCCGGAGGTGCCGTTGCCGGGAACACAGTCGGCAAGCTCGTGGACGAAAACGTGATCCGCAACTGGAAATGTCCTGACTGCGGGTACATCTGGAGGATGTGATGAAACGCTGCCCTGTCTGCGGCTCCGACGACGTGCTCCCGTGGGACGATGGTTACATCTGCCGTGACTGCGGGACCGAGTTCTGAGCCGCGTCCCCTCAACGAAGAGAAGTGGCGCAACCATCGAGCCCTCCCAACGACTGCAGAGCTCCGGTTGGAACTCTGCAGTTTTTTTCTTTCCCTTCTATTCGTTTTTTTGCGGATTTTACTGATTTTTCTCGGACTTGCGTTTCTTTTTATCATCCTCGGCCGGGCAGAACATCGCGGACTGAGATCGAAGCACATCGGCCAGAAAAGGAGAGGGTTCTTCCTGACGGCCGAAAGAGTTCCGATAATAACTGATGACCAGTTCTTTTTCGGCCCGCGTGACGCCCACATAAAGCAGACGGCGTTCTTCCTCATAATCGCCCTGGGGATCGGGGATGAGGGAAGCGTTGACCCCGGCGATGAACACTTTTTTGAACTGCCGCCCCTTCGATCCGTGCAAGGTCAGCAGGTGGACGTAATTCTGCTGTTCTTCAGTTTCCGTTCCCTCCTGTGCCGCAAAAGTCAGAAGATCCAGAAACAAACTCAGATCGTTACCCGATTTTTTCAGCAGTTTCCGGCATAAAATCCGAAAATCATCAATATCCCGTTCTGCCTCGGAATCGGCTGCCGCAAATTCAGTCAAAATGGTTTCAAGTACAATGGTCAGAGAAAATCTCTCGCCGTCGATAAAACACTGATTTACAGCGTCCAGAACTTTCTCGAACCAGTAACCGTGTACAGTCAGTTTGGCTTCATCTTCATCATCGTCATCAGCAAAAAGCATCAAGGCATCAGAGACCCATCCATCAACATACGCGAGTGTATCCCAAAACTCCGGCCAATGCTTCTCCGGTATCAGCGTTTCGTCCAAGGCGCTCATGGTCAAATAATTCGGAGCGTCAAGGAACCGCAAATGACGAATCACGGACTGGATCACAGGTCTTTGCAGCAATGGGGTCGCGCTGTCATAGCCGACCGGGATGTTCTTTTCGATCAGGGCATCGCGGGTCGGACGCAAGGACTCGTGATTCCGGGCGAGTACGGCAATATCCGAATACTTCAATGGATGCGGCTGTGACGGATCGGCGGCAAGTTCGATGGAAGACGCTATGATCTCCACCTCACAAGATGGATCCGGACACTCTTTGACCATGACTTTGACGCCATCGGGATTAACCGCCTTCAACGTCTCAGGCTTACGGTTCGGAGCCGCTTCGATCAAACTTTTTGCCGCATCCAATATGGCCTGCGATGACCGGTAATTGTTGCTCAGAACGAAACGATGCACCTCACAGTCGAGAGATTCCAGCCAGTCGTACACGGGATTCTCAACTTCCCGTTCCCCGCAGATGCTCTGATCCGAGTCTCCCGCCAGAAAAAGATTCCGATAACGCGAGGTGATCATGTTCAGCAGTTTGAGTTCAGAAGCGGTAAGGGCCTGGGCTTCATCAACAAGGACGTAACGGTATCGGTCGGCGATCTGACTGTATACATCCGGGTTATTCTTCATCACCCAGGCAAGTGCATTGGTCAGATCGTCAAAATCCAGCAGACAGTTTTCGCGCTGGTAAGAGAGAAAAGCGGACAATGAAGGATCATCGCTTGCCATCCCGTACATCAGAGCCGAAATGTAAGGGAATGCACGCTTTTTCTGCCGGACGATTTTCTTGAGTTCTGCACCCGACAACTTGCCGTCAACGGTCGGATTATGGGTCCGGTTCCAAGTAATAAACAGGTTCCAATCGTCTTCGTTCATCACCCGAAAATCCTGGAATTCATACGGCAGCAGATTCCGGAACTTACGAAGGTTCCCGTAAACAAACCTGTGAAGAGAGGCAACCTGGGGTCTGTCCTGCGGTCTCTCGTTCAGGAAGGACCGGGCTATCTGATCGGCCGCCTGATGCGTCAAAGTCAGGATCAACGGTCTGCGTATCCCGTCTCGTCTGTAATGGGTCAGGTAACGGGCACGGAAGACAAGCGTGGTGGACTTGGCGGTTCCAGGTCCGGCCTCAACGTAATTGATCCCCTCCGTAGACAGAACGATCGCTTTCTGTTCTTCGCTGAGTTTGTCAAAGCCCATCACGGAAAGAGCGGTTTCCGATTGGTTGGGGACGATGCTGGTTTCGATCCGTTTTGAACCGCAGTAAGGGCAACGGACAACAGCGGTCTCTTCCGAAAAAGATTCCCGCTTGCACTGATGACAGATAGTGTATGACGTATCCATATTTCTCCTTATTTGTTTTGGGTTCGGGTTACCCAATACAATCTGCGGAGAAAGTAAAAAAATAACACGGCAACACTCTATCAATTAACGAGATATGTTTTTATCAACATCACTTTGACTGCGGAATTTGAGCCGTGCCGTATGAGCGTTGATGCCAGTTCCCGGGGATGTGTTGCGGGCCGGTCGAACTCAGGAAGCGCGCCAGCCAGTCGCCCAGATCGTTTTGATTGTTTCCGTCGATGCGGATGGTGCCGGAAATCAGGTAAGGCATAGCTGAATACCTCTGCCACAGCCTCGGGATGATGGTTGCACACTCCGCTTCGAAATGTCCCGCCCACTGTCCGCGACCGACGTGAACGAGCAGATACTGATGCATGAGGAGGTTTTTCGTCCACAGATACCACGAGAACACGCCGTGCCGCGTGAGGCATCGCTGGACCGCCTCCAGAAATCCGCCGAACCCCTCGATCATGGGGAAGCGGTATACGCTGACGACGAGCCACCCCAGCCGCTCCCGGGTTCTCTCGATGTAGGACAGGGATTTTTCAAGGAAAGTCGGGTATTGGTTTTTCATCGTTCCAGCTCCAGAATTTTGCTGTTTTGAGGCTGATTTTCGCTGTCCGAGATATTTTTTTCATAAAATAATGTTCTTTGGATTTGCAAAATTAAAGATCGGCTGTATCTTAACAGAAACACTAACATAGAGAGGTGATTATGGCCGATATTTCCAAGCGTCCCCAAGCAAGCTCCTCCAAGTCTGCCCCCGACATGCCTGTTTCACAAAAAGAAGTTCCTGCAACTCCCGCCCCCCAAAAGCTCGCAAAATTAGAGAAGTATGAGGCCCAAATCAAAGAAGGTATCATCAAATATTACGAAATGGGGGCTCTTCTCCAGACGATCCGCGATGAAAAACTCTATGAATTGCGGGAATGTAAGACGTTCGCGGAATATTGCCGTAAGGTGTTTAATTTCGGCAGGGCATACGGATACCGCCTCATCGCCTATTGCCGAGTGTGGAATTTGGTCAGAGAAAACGCTGACGACAAAGTGCCAGAACACGTTATTCGTGCTTTATATTCGCTGAAATCCGATGAGGCAATAAAGCAGTGTTGGGATGAGGCAAAGAAGCAAGCAGGGGATGTATTGCCAACATATGACACCATAGAGGCTTTGGTGAAGGAAAGAAGGCAGCTTGAATTAATGTCGTCCAAGCAGTTCGATCCCCAAAAAGAAACGGACAAGATCTTCCTCTGCAGCATCAGAAGCAGCGTGAGTAAGAAAAACGTCGCGGCAGGAATAGTAGAAGCATCAGGCAAATCCTTTCGCAAAATCTACAACTCGATCAAAGAAGCACAAAAACGAGGAATAGAGTTTTCCGATAACGATCAGGCAACGTTGAGGGATGCATTAATAAACTCTCTTGAGTCGGTGTTCAAGAAGGACGACACAGGGAAGTAAGTGTCGCCCATGGGCGACACTTCGTACGAGCGATTAAGCAGGGATATTTTGTTGATCCCCACTCCCGTTAATGAGTAGTTGAGGTAGCCGCGCTCTCCCTTGCTCAGATCTTTTCCGGATCGCTTTGTCGTTTTCCATACTGCGAAACGAAAAACTTGCGAGTGGTGCTGGGCGTGGTATCTTCCGGGACATATTTGGTGACGTATGCCATTTGCCGGATCATCGTCTTTCTGGTGGTCTCAAAGCCCCCCGTTCCCCTCGCAAGCATATAGCCATTAGGTCGAGGGTTACCATTCCCGTCCTTGGTACAGGGATAGACCAGCTGCTTCTCGTGGATCTCCTCTTGTGCCATCCCCAATGCGTTGCCCCAGTGCCTCTCCGCCTTCTCGATGATCCTCTGTCTGCTCTCGTGGTTCTTCGCGTTGGTAAGGAGGTCGAGGTGGTAGTGTTGGTTGGGCTGATCTTTCTGTTCCCTGCGTCCGATGTACTGCGGATCATAGCCTTCCCGTCTGAGCTCTTTCGTCAAACCCTGCAATGCTCTGGAAAAGTCTCTGTTGCTCCCATCGCTCTCCATCTCCTGCGGATACCTGAAATCCATCCTCGTCTGCATCACTCTCCCATGTCTTCTGCTCATGGAATCTATCATCTCAATTCCTTTGTTCAGATAGGTTTTGTAAAATCTGTATCCTGTTTCTTTCTGTTCTGTTATCTTCTTTCTTGGCATATAACCCTCTAACTGTATATGTGTTTTTCTCTTCTACTATTGATATTCATTTATGTTTTTTCTTTTCTATTTCACATATATATTTTTGTTCACACATGGAGTCTTTGTATGATGTTTTTATATATAGTGTACTATATAGAATCCCTCTGATGTACAAGCTCAAATGCACCTCAAGTTTTATTCCCGAGTTAGTTCCCACATATTATAGGGAATCAAATCGAAAAAAGATTCCAAAAAACTTAACACCATGGAGGTTTGCCATGAAGATTAAAGTAATCGTAGAAGATGTCGGAGCCAATCACGCAACGGTCGAAATTGAAGAGGCCTGCGGAATGGACGGCCTGGAAAGACTGCTTGCCGGGGTCAATCGCGAACTGAACAGGATATCCGCAAAGAGGCCGGTGTCTCCAAGCAACTCGTTCGTTGACGGACAGGCGAAGGATACCGATTCCCCGCCGGCATCGGACGAAGCGTTAAAAGCTCTGTGGGGTGCCGCGATGTCCAACCATACCGATGTCAAGACCGTCTGTCGGGAATACGGTGTCGATCCGAAACGCATCAGCAAAGATGAGTGCTGGCAGATGACGCACGATCTCAACGAGCGCTCCGGCTACGGACAGAATTAGCCCAAAAGAAGCGGGACCTACTGCCAGTTGTCACATACATCCTCGTGTATGCACAGACGGGGCACCTTTTCGTAACCTTTTATTCTTCAGCTTGTTCAAGGTCGCTTTCTTCTGTGCTTTCGGATTCGGTTTCCTTCGTCTGACCGTTCAAAATTCCAGTCATCATTCGCGCGATTTTTTTCTGCCTGCGCTGCGTCGGAGTGTCAGCGATTTCAAAAATTTCCATGATCTTCCGGGCAGTCGTTTCCACTCTTTTCCGCTCAAGTTCTTCCTGCTGGGAGAGGATCGTTTTAACCTGCCGCACGTCTATCCCGAAATAGTCGGCCAAAATCTGCTGATTGAAAGCCTTGGACTTCGACGCCTGATACAGGGCTGCGTTACGTTCCTGCGTCGTGATCTCTTTTCCCTGTGCCTTTGAGCTTGTGCGAACCCATTTGAATACCGGATCGCCCTGTGCGTTTTTTTCGGTTTTCAGCATTATGTTGAACGGAATCTTGAATTCGGAGGGTATATTGCGTCCCTTTTCCACCTGGACGTTGATGGCGACTCCGCGCCTGGTGTTTTCTCCGAGTGCGTGCTGAAGCCTGATCACGTTGTCCACCGTGATCGTCTTCGCTCCTGACCCCCTCTGCTGTTCCCCGCTTTTTCCCGCATGGTGAATCAGGAGAATGGCGCAGTTATGAGCCGCCAGATCTTTCAGCCAGGAAAATATATTTTGCCATGATTTCGTCGTCTCTGCGAAATTGGTGAGGGTGGAAAGATTGTCGAGGATCAAAAGTTTGGCATCCTCGGCTTGCACCCACTTTGTGATTTGCTCTCTTTGCGACTCGTGGCTGCTGAGATCCCACCCCTTCCCTTCGAGTAATTTATATTGGAAGCGAATTGATTTTTCCAGGCCAGGACATTGAGTTTTATAAAAATCGGCAAAGCTGCACAGCCGCTCCCGGAAATTACTTTCCGACATTTCTCCGTCGATATACAACACGGAGACGGGCTCCTTCGATTCCCATGCATGGGGGAACGAGTCGCCGAACACCTTGGTCCCGGAACTTGCGGCCAGTGCTATTGACATCGCGACCAGCGTTTTTCCAAGCCCTTCCTGGCTGTAGAGCAACGTGATGGTGTGCTCTTCGATAATCGGGAAGACCACATATTTGCTGTTGGACCGGGGGCGTTTGGTATCGGTAAAATCAAAAGAGCTGAGTTCCGCGTTTCTACGTCGCCTGACGCTGACTTCTTCCGTTTCCCGATTCAATGCGATGTGATCTTTTTCCGCAAGACCGTGGAATTCCTCCTCGCATATTGTCCTGAAGCCATCATTCTCACGCGTCACAAAACCGAGCCTGATATCTTCCTGCATCAGGCGGGACTCGAGCGTCAATCCGAGTTCGATCTGCTCCGGAGAGGTGTCGGGCAGGAAAAGGTAAACATTCCGTCCCCTTAAACCGGCCCATGCGACATCCTGCACAGAATCCAGTCCACCATACCAACTGCTGACAACGAGTTGCGAATTTCTTTCTTCCAGTTTCCTGCACCGTTGTTCCAGCTCGGCGATTTCCTGATGGTCCTGCGCCTTTTTTTGCCCGACGAACTCCACGATCGCCTCGTAGCACGTACGGAAATTTTCAACAAAGAACAGAGGGTTTATTGCCTTGTTGACCGTGGAATTATTCTTTTTTTTGCGCACGTTTTCAATCACTTCCATCTCTGTCCGTGCATAACCAATGTTGCAATCGAAAAAAGCGCTGTCCCAAAATCCGGGTGAATTGAAAGCACCGGGATCACTGAACAATTCCCTTGCTGTATACATATTCCGTGCAGAACCAAAAATTTTCCCGAAGTTCTGCTGTATCATTTCCTTTTGATGATCATACAACTTCGAAGTCCCTTCGGAAATCTTACCGTGGACGTATGCCTCCACCTCCCTTGTAAAGTCGTTTTCTCCGTTATGGAACGTGTACAAACGCGATTCCCTTGCCCGTATCAAACTGATTTTGTCATGAATCTGCGTGATCGTGTCTTCGGAAAATTGATCTATGCGATGAGCCGCCAAAGGAGAAGTCAGCAAAAGAACCGGCGCATTGGGGTGAGCTTTGATTTGATTCAGATTCCACAATGGAGATGGTGCGGGGAACGGTATATTCAGGGCCTTTGGCGGTGTTTCCGGTCTTTTGCTCCAGTAGGTCAGAGGGCCTATTTCCCGGTCTTCCAGATAAGCGACTCTCCCCAGAAGAAGGTCATTCTCATAAAAATCGACGTATTCGTATCCGCTCAGCTCTCCCGGGTACATCGGTGCCTTGGTCAGTCTTCGGTACAACCAGCGGCGCTCCCGGTCAACGGCAATGTCCTCGCAAATTCCTTCGGGGATGTGGAACATATCGCACAGCAAGTCCACGGCAAGTTCACGATCCGAGAGGTGCTCCTGGATCATGTATAAACTTATGAGATCAACATCCGAGGCTTCAGCCGCGGAAATGTCCGTCCGGAAAATATCGCCGGGAGAGGCATCATGTTTGCCGACGACATTGGAAATCCCTTTCAGCGCAAGTGTCAGGACCGGAAGCAACCCGCTGGCGGATTTCCAATCTATTCCCAACTTTACCGCTTCGGTCATCATCGCAATCTCTGGCATGTCCGCCAATCGAAGACAATGTTCCGCGGCATCGACAACCCCGCGCACATCCTTCAAATTGACGGTCTCCTTGTGACGGACCGGCCTTTTGGCAATCTTGAAATTGTCAAACACATAGTACGGTCCCTCGGTCTTGGCCTGCGGGAGCCATTTGATGAACTCGACGGAGCCGATTGTCGTCAGGAGCTTGAGATAAAGTTTGGACTCTCTGATTTTTTTCCTGACCTCTTCGGGGCATCTGACATGGAAAGGGACCATCGCGTCGGCGACATTGAGCGATGACAGCAACTCAAGATTCAAGCTTTGTTCTTCCATTCTCGGGAGCCTCCGTATCGTTGTCGGACTTTAGCCCAATATAGACGCAAAAGGGAATTTTTTCAAATTATCTTCGGTATGAAAAAGGAATAATAATCTTTAAAAATCACTGCATTTTATTTAAGATTTGAACATAAACATATAAATATACTGTTATATCGACAAAGCAAATTATATAAAATCAAGCATAAATTCATGTTCAACAATATTCTTAGCGGCCAGTTGACAGTCACTGTGGATATCGTGGCAACCGGCAAAATCAGCAAACCGCCCCTTTGCGGGACGGCTTGATTTTTTTGTTTTACGATATATATTAAGAGTAGATATCAATTTTTATGGAGGCGGGGCTCATGGATACGGCTAAGATTTTCAAGACCGGCAGATCGCAGGCGGTGCGGCTGCCGAGACGTTACCGCTTCTCCGGTTCAGAAGTGGCGATCCGTAAAGAAGGCGACAAGGTCATCCTGTCGCCGATCTCGAAGAAAAGCGCTCTGGAGGCTTTCCTCGCTTTGCCGTGCTGTCCGGATTTCACCATCGAACGCAATACGGCGCAGCAGATACAGCCGCGGGAGTTGTTCTGATGCGGTACATGCTCGATACCGACATCGCCTCGTACCTGATACGCGGCGACCACCCCGGCGTGACTGAAAAGTTTACGGAGCTGTACGAGAGCTGTGTCATGTCCGGCATCACCGCGGCGGAGTTGCAATACGGCGCCAAGAAACGCAACAACCGGGCGCTGACTCAAAAGGTCCAGGCGCTCTGCAATCTCCTGACGATCATTCCGTGGAACGAGGAGGCGGCGAGCGTCTACGCCAAGCTGCGCGTCGAACTCGAAGCCGCCGGGACCCCCATCGGCAACATGGACATGCTGATCGCCGCCTCCGCCATCGCCAAAAATGCGACTTTGATCACCAACAACATCGAACACTTCTCAAAGACCGCATCGCTTAAAATCGAAAACTGGTGCTGAAGATGATGTGACGCCGTCTCCGCCGTACAGGCAGAGACGGCACAAGGCGCAATTATGCCAATCGATGCACAATTTCCTCTTTTTGCTCGCTGGACAATACCTCTTCCAAGCACGCCACCAGCACGGGAAGTTTGGTCGCAGGAAGCCCGGAGATCAGCGCCGCAAACGGAGCGGTCTGTCCATCGGTTTTTTCGTATTGCGGCAAGGGAAGGCTGGCGATGACCTTCCGTTTGGATTCCAGCGAATAGTGCGTGTAATGTTCGGTCATGCTCTCGTTGGTATGCCCGACAATCGAACGGATCACCGCCAAATCGTTGCCCGCATTGGCGGCCAGCGAGCAGAATGTGTGCCGAAAACTGTGGAACGAATAACGCCCTATATGCCGCATGCACCGTTCTCCCCGGGGGTTGGTGTAGACCTGGCGTCGGATCCCGTTGTCGGCTGTCTCCTTGGTCTGAATCCCGGATGCTTCCAAAAGTTTCGAGATATCCTGAGAGATGCCGGAGCTGTTTGTCCGATAGCGTGCGGCGACGTTGGGCAGCAGGTATTCGTCGCGCTTCCACTTTTTCGCCAGAGCAAACTCTTCCTGCAGGATCGGCGGGATCGGCAGTATCAGCTCGTGATGCAGACAACGTCGGGTCTTTGCGGGCTTGAAACGCACGGCGCCATCTTCGATGTAACTCCACTGAAAACAGGCGGCATCATGGAGACGCAACCCGAATGCGAGTCCGAGCAGCATCATGATCCGCATTTCCGGTTTATAGAGCATGTAGTATTCCGGCTCGTCGAGTTTTTGGAAGATTGCCGTTATCTGCGCGGGAGTGAAAGGCTTGCGCCCCTCGGTCTCGGCCTGTTTGGCTTTCAGGCTCCGGAAGGGGGAATTGTCTTTGGTACAGGTCTTGAAGATCAGCTTCAAGGCCTGCAGGTGTTTGTTGTAAGTGCGTGCTGAGATGCCTTGCTGCCAGCAACCGAACATATAATTT
Source organism: Lentisphaeria bacterium (assembly GCA_017450705.1). Lineage (GTDB taxonomy): Bacteria > Verrucomicrobiota > Lentisphaeria > Victivallales > Victivallaceae > UBA1784. The sequence continues at coordinate 13,142 of JAFSTC010000048.1, forward strand.
GCCGCGACCTCTTCGGAGAGGTCGGCAAGTGACATGATCTGATGATCCCGGCAATACTTCAGGAAGAGCTCGAAAATGGAATGGTAGCTTTGCAGCGTCACCGCTCCGCTGTCCGGTCGATTGGGCTGATTGAGGTAAAACTCCCAGAGGTGCGGCAAGTCTACCGTCAGCTGAACGATCAACTGCTTCTCCTTAGCGACTTTGTCCATGTACTCGACTCGGGAATCGATCTGCCGGATGCGCGTAATATCCTGAAAGATCTTTTCCGCCGCTGTCTCCGCCTCTTCCCTGACGGTTATGGGATTTCCCTCCGCGTCAACAAGTGTTATTGTTTTCTTGTGTCCGTTGCTTCCCGGGAACTGATAAACATAGCGTCCGTTGGCACGTTTGAACACAGTCCCGAAACCTTTCGCCCGATGCGATTTTTTCATAGCCGATTCTGCCGTTTCAGCGCTGTTGGCTAACGATCGACTAACAGCTTGTCGATTTTCTCCTCAAAACAGGCGTACTGAAAATCCCCGTGTCCCCAGTTCGATTCTGGGTCCGGCCACCATTTTTTTGCCCTGGTGGGCAAAAAAACACGAAGCCGCAAGGCTTCACTTCACTGTGCGAAGCACAACTTCACTCAAAAGCCGCAGGCTTTTCTTCACATTTTCACCATTCCCGGAAGCCTTGCTTGTGAAGACGCTCCCTCCGTTCGCTTGTGAAGGCGCTCGCTGCGCTCACTTGTGAAGTTTGCTCGCTTTGCGAGTAAGGATCGTGTCGAATGGATTCTCCGTTTGAGCTCAACACCGGAGATTTTCTCCCGCGAAAATCCGCGAAATTCTCCGTTTGGCGAATTCCGGGGACACGAGAATTTCGAGGTGAACGGAGCAAAATCCGCGTGTCTCCGTTCCCGAAACAGAGAAAAAATGCCGCCCCATTTATTACCGAATCAGAGAATGCCCGTGTCCCCGGTTCGGTTCTGACGAAAAAAATCGTCGCCACCGTCTCGGTGATTCAGAAATGCACGTGCATTTGTCATTTTTCGCATCGGGCGACCTTGAAAAAGCATTCCGCGCGGGATATAGTACGGCATTGTTATTTGCGTTAAATGGTTTTACGTGAGGATCGATATGAAACGCGGCAGGACGATTTCACTGTTTTTGCTTGACGGTTCGGTGACGGGGGCTATCAAATACACTTTGCCGAACTGGACCGGCGTCATCTATAAAATACCCCGTACTGCACTCGGAAGTTGCAAAAACCGTGAGCACTTGCAGCAGAGCGGCGTGTATTTCCTTTTCGGCAAGACCGAAGAGCGCAACGAGAATGTCGTTTATATCGGGCAGGCGGGGATCCGCAAGAACGGAAACGGCTTGCTGGGGAGGATCCTTGAGCATGCCCGCAATCCGGAAAAGGATTACTGGACCGAAGTGGTCGCCATCACCACCACCAATAATTCGTTCGGGCCGACCGAAATAAGCTATTTGGAAAATCAATTCACCAAATTGGCGACCGAAGCGAAGCGGTATATCGTCAAAAACGGCAACGATCCCAACCCCGGCAACATCACTGAGGAAAAGGAGAGCGAACTGGAAGAGTTCATCGAATATTCCAAAATCGTCATGGGGATCCTCGGCCACAAAGTTTTCGTTCCGCTGGATGAAATCACCGAAGATACGCCGCGCGAGAATGTCGTCCGGCTTCATCTGAAAGAGCGCGGCGCAGACGCGACGGGGTATCGCACCAGTGAGGGGATCATTGTCTGCAAAGGCAGCAAGATCAAAGCAACTCCCGATTCCAGTTGTCCGGAATGGGCCAAGAAACTGCGCAACCAGAACAGCGCTTACATCGACAAGAAATTTGTCCTTACCAAGGACATTGCTTTCGACAGTCCTTCCGCCGCGGCTGGTTTTTGTGTATTCGGTTCGGCAAACGGGCGAATCGCTTGGAAAGACGAGTCCGGCAAGACCTTGAAGGAGCTCGACACGGAAGTCTGATGGACCGATTCTATTATCAAAACAGTATTGCCGGATTTCTTGCCGACTCCGAGGACGCCGTTCTCGGGGCGCTGGCGAGAAACAATACGTTTGATTTGGTCGATCTGCAGCGCAATGCGTGGCTCTATGAGATCCGGTTTCTGAAAGATTTGCTGCGGGCGGAGTCTGCCGGGCAGATCGTCTTCGAATACTCTATCCCCCGTTTGGGCAAGCGCATCGACGTAGTTTTGCTGCTGCATGGCATCGTCTTTGTCCTTGAGTTCAAAGTTGGTGCAGACGGATACTTGCGTCAGGACTTGGAACAGGTATGGGATTACGCGCTCGACCTGAAAAATTTCCACGAGGCCAGCCGCGATTTGACCATCGTCCCGATTTTGGTCGCCACCGATGCGGAGAGTGCTTCAGTCAAAAAAGAGGTCTCCCGCTATGACGATCGGGTCTTCGAGCCGATTTCCGCCAATGCGGAGGCGTTGCCAGAGATCATCCGGCAATTTACAAAAGAATACGCCTGCGATGCCGATTTGAGCCGCTGGGTGTTCAGCCGCTATATGCCGACGCCAACGATCATTCAGGCGGCAAGCTCGCTTTATCTCAATCACTCGGTCGCCGACATCACCAAAACGGAGGCTGCCGGCGAAAATTTGCAGCGGACGAGCGAGTTCGTGATGAATGTCATCGAACACTCGCGCACCAATCGCGAAAAGTCGATCTGCTTTGTTACCGGTGTGCCCGGCGCGGGGAAGACCTTGGTCGGCTTGAATATCGCGGTCCGGCAGTTCGAAAAGAAAGATTTGGCGGTCTATCTCTCCGGAAATCAGCCGCTCGTTGCGGTTTTAAGTGAAGCGTTGGCGCGAGACAAAAAACGGCAAGAGGAAGAACGCGATCCGAACAAGCGTTACAACTTGACCGATGCGCGGCGAGAGGTGAAATCCTTTATCCAGATCGTCCACCATTATCGCGACACCACGTTGGACAAGCTCAAAAAGCCAATCCTAAACGGCATTTTGGAAATTGATCCGGCGAAAGTTGACAGACACAAGAACGATGGTTATTCGGAAGTCGAGCATGTGGCGATTTTCGACGAAGCCCAGCGCGCGTGGACTCAAGAGCATTTGGCGAACTGGCTGAACCGCAAAAAAGGTTTTGCCGACTTCCCCATGTCCGAGCCGGAGTTTTTGATCTGGTCGCTGAACTTGCGCGAAGACTGGGCGGTTATCGTCTGTCTGGTCGGCGGCGGTCAGGAGATCAACACAGGTGAAGCGGGGATCAGCGAGTGGTTGCGGGCGATCAACGCGAGCTTCCCGGACTGGAATGTGTTTATCTCGGACGAACTGACGGGCAAAGAATATGCCGAGGGCGAACTGGAAGGACTGTTGCAAGCCAACAGTCACGTGGAGAGGAGTTCCGAATTGCATTTAGCGGTCTCCATGCGTTCCTTCCGTGCGGAGCAGCTTTCCAACTTCGTGCACCACTTACTGGAGGGCAATGTCCCCGAGGCGCAGCGGCTGCTTGCGACTTTGAAGGGGAAATATCCTATCGTACTGACCCGTGACCTCGATGCGGCAAAGAACTGGCTGCGGAAACAGGCGCGAGGCACGGAACGTTACGGCATGGTGGTTTCTTCGCAAGCGCAGCGTCTGCGCCCGCTCGCAATCGATGTCCGCTGCAAACCAGATACGGTGCATTGGTTTTTGGATGATATTACCGACATCCGCTCCTCTCAGTTCCTAGAAGACGCGGCATCAGAGTTCGATGTGCAGGGCTTGGAGCTTGACTGGACCTGTCTGGTTTGGGACGGCGACCTGCGCTGGAACAACGGTGCATGGCAAAACTTCTCCTTCACCGGCAACCGCTGGATGAACATCCGCGCCGAAGAACGTAAGGCATATCAAATCAACGCCTACCGAGTCCTGCTGACCCGTGCCCGCCAAGGCATGGTGATCTGCGTCCCCGAGGGAAATCCCGAAGACACCACCCGTCTTCCCGCCTTCTACGATGGTACATATAACTATCTCGGGCAAATCGGCATTGAAGAAATCGGAGGAAAAAGTGCCATGTGTAACACTGCAATAAATCTATCAACGAATTTGCCCATTAGCTTTATATGAAAACTATCCACCTGCTGAAAGAATCATTTTTGAGTCCAATATCAACTCCGTGAAAAGGAAAAATTATGGCAAAGAAGAAAAATAAGTTTAAAGAAAAAATAAAAAAGGAATTTGAGTATTATTGCTCTATCAAAGAATCAGAGAAAAGGCTCACAGCCCGTACAATCCGTGTTTTTAATCGTGGGAACCATAGGGGATGCGAATCTGGGTGCGTTGATTTAGAAGCAGAAAAATTTAATCTAACATTGGAGGTTGAACGCAATTGCAATTCAGCAAAAGATTTTAAGTTTAAAATATTCAACCATACTTTTATGGATGAACCGTGTTATCGCTTTGATTCAGATGGTGACGGTCATTTAAACAAAGGAGATATATATTTGCCAGAGAAATTCGTTGAAACTCCTCATTTTCACAAGTATGACAAAAATGGCGACCTAATTGCATACAAAACAGATGATTGGATAACTGACAAGGATAAACTTTTATCTGATCAGTGCGCGGCATTGGCATCTTTTGCCAATGAGGAAAATATTGTTTATGATGAATTGCCCAATATCTGTAATGAAGGTGAACTGTTTCCACCAGAAAATAAAATGCATGATCCATTAGAAGGAGAAGATTTCAATGAATGAGATAATAACAAATATAACGCATCTCTTTCAAGATATAAAATGTGATTTTAATTTTCTCTGGAATTTTAAATTGCGGGGGAATACTGTTGAGATCATAACTCCATTTTCTACTCTGGCAAGAAATACGCTTTCTGTGTTTATCACGCAAAGAGAAAACCGTTTTATCGTATCAGATGGCAGACGTCTTTTTGATAATATTGAAGAAAATAATTTTGAAATAAATAGACGAAATGCTGTTTATTTAGATGAAATAGCATCGATTTATGAAGTAAAGAAGACAACGGAAAATCATCTTTACTTTAAAAGTACTGATAATATAAAACTAATCAGCTCATATATTTATGATATTGTTTTTTTTCAAAAAGCCGTGTTTGATAATATTTTTGCTGACGAGATGTTTTTTTTATCTGAGGTACAAGATGGTTGGTTTTCAACCCGGATGAACAATTTGTTATCAAAAAAGATTGATGAAAATAAAAAACATAACAGGTTGTTTTCTGTTCCCAAAGGGCATCCGCTTATGAAAGTGGCTGGGTTCAACACTGTTTTACAGTATCAGGGCTGTGCAACACTTTGGGCGGCTATGTACATTACAGGCTCAACTCAAGGAGTATATGCGGATCATATCTGCCGTGCCAATACTGGTTTTATGTATGTAAAGAACGAAACGACATTGAATTGTCAGGTTAAGCTCGCGGCAATATTTGATGAAGATGCAAAAGGCAATGATTCGCAATATGAGCGTATAAAATTTGCTAAAAGTGTCATGAATAATTCTTTTTCATTTTCGCGTTATACATATTTGGATTTCAACGCTATTGATGATCTTTCAAAATTATATGAGTCTGCATAATGTTTCCACATTGATTTAGCCGACGAATTCCTGTGATGTTTTTGCCGTAGCAATATGGTGTATCCTTGTGTTTCCGGAGAAAGCGGAGAATGCGGTTTGGGGTGGGGAGCAAATTCTACGTTTTTGTCCTTGTGTTATCGGAGAATGTTTGCTTGTCAAAGAGTTGCAAAAGGTGAGGCCGGTTCGGATTTGGCGTTTATTGCGCCACCATTTTTTTGCCCTGACGGGCAAAAAACATGAAGCCTGAAAAGGCTTCGCTTCATGGCACGCAGTGCCGCTTCATGCGGCGCCAGCCGCGCTTCATACGCCGTCCGGCGTGCTTCATTTCGCCTTTTCAGATGAAGCATTGCTCTGCATTCGCTCCGCAATATGAAGCAACTCCGCTTCGCTTCGTTATGAAGCGCTCGCTTCGCGAGTAGGGATGGTGTTGCCGTTTACAGCGCGGCTTCACCGCTTAGAAGGGCACGAAGCCGCAAGGCTTTGCTTCCTTGTCCGCCGCAGCCTTGGCGAAGGTGGATGAAGCTTTCCCGCTCCGCGAGTGCGGGCACATGACGCTGCACCCGTTCCGGCGGGGAAGGCGTGATCACTTCGGGTATTTTTTGAAACCCCACATCCGCCGCACGACCGGATCGCCGGGCAGACCGGTCTGCAGGATTTGGTCGCGGATGACGATCTTCCGTTCGTCCGGAGCGGTGTTGTAATCGCGTCCGAGGCGGATCAGCGGGAGCCGCAGACGCTTGACCTCATTGCAGAAAGCTTCCATTTTCGGCCCGGAGTCCTGCTCGTCGGCGAGGAAAATGGCGATCGCTTTCACCAGGACCGTCTGCCGGGCGAGATCGTACTTGGCATGGGTCAGGTCCCATACGAGCTTGTCGCGGAAAGCCTGCACTTCGGCGGTGCGTTCGTACAGCCGTTCGAAAGCGCCCGCACGCAGCCACTCGAGCCCCTTCTGCTCGGCGAACAGGCGGAAGGTGCGGATCTCCGAAAGAAGCCTGCGGAAGCGGACGATCTCCGGCGTGAACTTGAATTCCGAGTAGATCGTCGGATCGTAGGGAGCGGGCAGCGCGTAGATGAATTCGAAGAATCCTTCGATCCCGAGGAGCCGGTCATACTCTCCCGAGGGGGCGGTCCGCAGACGGAAGGGCATGGGCCGGTCCAGCGAGTCGCAGGCCAGGACTTTTTTCATGACCTCGCGATCGCCGAAGACCCGCACATACGCCGGCAGGGCGGAGCCGGCATCGAATCCGGACTGTTTCAGCTGGCGGATCAGCGGGGCCAGATTGTCGGCCGTCGCCAGGACGGCGTCGAATGTCCGCTCCTGCTGCCGGCGCAGGGTGGCGATATGGGCGTTCACACTGCACTGCTCCAGCGACGGGAGATCCAGTTTGATTTTTTTCAGTGACGCGAAATCGAGGCCGCGGAGCAGAACGATGGCCCGGGCGGTCTCCTTCGCGGTGCGCTGCAGCATGGAAAGCGGGACCACGCACGTTTCGATCCGGATCCGGATGTTCGGTTCGGCGTCCCGTTTCAGCTTTTCCAGATCCTCGAGCACGGCCGTCAGCTCGTCCGGTCCGGATCCGAGCCGGGCCAGTATCGCGTCGAGTTTCTCCAGATATTTCAGGTTCGTCTCGATCTGCCGCCGCAGCGCCGCGGCCTCGGTCAGCAGCTTCGCCATGAAGGCCGGAGCCGGGGAGGGGAAAAGCCGTTCCGCCTCGAAGATGACCGCCGTCGACCGCTTCAGCCCGGCGATGTCCTCCCGGTTGCTGTCGTCGCGCATCGCCGTCTCGGCCCGGAGAAACGCATCCAGGAGCTTCTTGACGGCGAATGCCTCCTTGCGCATGGCCGGAGCCGTGGTGTCGTTCCAGCCCCAGATGTTGGGGTCGGCGTCGGTGATCATGCCGAGGATGCGCGCGGCCTCGATCCAGTTGCCCGCGCCCAGCGCCGATTTGGCCAGAAGCCAGTTTTTGCGGACGTTTTCCCAAAGGGTCATGGAGCGCTCCAGTTCGTGATACGCGACCTCGTTGTCTTTGGCGCCGCGCCGGGTCCGGGACTCCCGCAAAAGCTCCCGGGCCCGCGTGAAATTTTCCGCCGCCGCCTCGGAACGGGCGCTTTCAAGACAGCTGTCGGAAGAGGATTCGACCCCCAGCCACACCCAGTTGAGCGCCAGAGCGATGAAGATCGTCACCGCGATGATGCCCAGACTGGACCAGATGCGGATCTGCGCGTGTTCGGTCCGGCCGTCCGCGAATTTGAAGTCGACGAAGGCGATGCTCACCACGTCGTTGTCCGCCAGCAGACGCTCGGTCGAGGGCAGGAGCCGGGTCCCGTTGACGAAAGTCCCGTTCCTGCTGCCGAGATCCCGGAGCCAGCAGCCGTCGGCCTTGGTGGTGAATTCGGCATGCTTCTGGGAGACCAGCTGGTTGTCGACGGCGATGTCGCACCCCGGAGCGGAACCGGCGGTCATCTTCGCCCGTACAAGGGGCACCGACTGGCCTTTGCGGTCGGTGTTGAGGTAAAAGAGGCGGTGCTGCGCGGTCTGCACGCGTTTTACCCGTTCGACGAAAAGCGTGCAGTTCCCGATGGAGATCTGATCGTTCGGCGCGAGGATCTTTTCCCGGATCTGTTTCGATTTGCAGAATATCCCGTTGCGGCTGTTCGTGTCGCGCAGACAGAGCCGTCCGCCGCGCATCATGATCACCGCATGGTGTCCGCTGGCGACGCTGTCTTCCTTCGGGATCACCCAGGTGCATTCGGAACTGCGTCCGATGGTGATGGCCTCCGCGGCGGAAAAATCGGCCTGTTCATACAGCACTCTGCCGCTGAATTCCAGACGCAGGTTCAACTGTTCCGGGGCCTTTCTGCGCCAGGGCAGCCATCCTCCCCGCCGGTCTGCCGGGAGGCCGGCGGGACCGGATCTTTCTCCGGCGGCCCCGCCGGCGGGTCTCTCTGAATCCATGATATCTCTCCGCCTTGCAAAACGTTCCGTTCGTTACCGGCTCCCCATGCCTTCCGCAGGGGGGATGAGCCGTCTTCAGATCCGCCGCCCTGCCGGCGCATTCATTTGGACATCGAGTCCGAATACGCCTGCGCCTTTTGGGCGTCCGCGCTGCGGTCGGACTGCTGCCGGGCGTGCATTTGCGCCGCCTCCGAGTGATTGCCGGTCACCGCCCGCGCGGAGGTCACGAATCCGCCGCCGACCGCGCGGCTGAACACGACGACCGCCACGACGGTCGCCGCGGCGATCAGTACGGTCAGCAGAACATATTTCATAACCATGGCAGGTCCGTCTTTCCGGCGCGGGCGTGTTCTTTCACCACGAGAGCTTGTCCAGCGTCACCGGACCGCCGCCGTTCCGGGAACGCGAACCGGACGGTGCGGATCCCGGAGCGATCGAGGGGCCCGCGGTATTGTTGATCAGTTTGTTGTACAGCTTGTCGGCGAAATTCTCCAGCGTCTTGGAGAACAGCGCCTTGGCGGCTTTGTCGGCGAGATATCCCCCGGCCACCGAGACGACCGCTCCCCCCGCGGCGATCGCCACCAGCGCCGCGCCCCCCGTCGCGGCGGTGGCCGCCACCACCGCCGGGATCGCCGCAGAAACCGCCGCGCCGATCCCGATCCCGACGATGACACCGGCCGTCTTCAGCGCGGTGTCCCGGAAGGAGGTCTTGAACTTTTCCCGGTCCCGGCTGACGAGAGACGTCACCATGTTGTACACCGAGGGTGCCAGATCGATCGCATTGGCGATCCAGCCGAGTTTCTTCACCAGCGGCCCCAGCTTACCGATGTTGGCGGTGATGAAGCTCTGCGCCTTCCCCGAGAGATTTTTCCAGATGGAGGACTGTTTGAGGAATTCGGCGAGTTTTCCGCCGACGGCCTTGTCCACGTCCTTGGCCCCGTCGAGGAATCCGTCCACGGCGGAGTTCGTGTTCTTGGACGTGTCGAGCACGGAGTCGTACGGCGACCCGGATTCGGCCGCGTTGAGCGGCATGCCGATCCCCGTCAGCGCGAGGAACACAAAAAGCACAAGTCCGGCGAGTTTTCTCATTTCGCGTCCTCCCAGGCCTTGAGCAGCGTGCCGGATTCGTTGATGTCGAACCACTCCAGCGCGAACCTGCCGGTCTTGTCAACGGCGACGATGAAGATGAAGCGCGGCGCGCCCGGATTGAGATAGGCGAAGAGCGCGCTGTCTTTGGAGACCAGCGAATAGACCGGTTCGATGTTTTTGCGGACACTCTGCGGGATCTTTTCGATCATCCCGGCCAGGCCGGCCTCATCCCGGGCGCCGAAGACCTTCTTCAGCACTTCCGGTTCTCCCCGCCGGAGGGCGCGGAGCGCGATCAGGCAGTTTGCCAGACCCTCGCGGTAAGGCTCCGTCATCAGTTTCTTCGCCAGCAGCGTGCGGGCGGCGGAGCGGAGCCTGATGTGCCGGAATTCGGCGGCGCGGTCCAGGTCTTTCGTCAGACCGGAGAGATCCGGCACCCCTTTTTCCGGGAAAAGACTGTTGAACTTCGCCAGGGTCGCGGAGTAGACTCTCCAGAGCGTGACCGACAGCGGCGCTTCTTTCGGCGTGACGGGCTCCAGGGAATCGGCGAACTTCTCCCCGCGGAAGGTCTCGCCGGTCAGGAACACGAACTCCGCGCCCCGGCGGTCGGTGCCCCTGCCTTCGGTGCGTACCAGCAGGATCGCGTCCTGCCACGGCGAATAGAAGGCCGTGATGCCCCGGTCCGGCTGCTGGGCGCCGACCAGGATCAGCGAGGTGTTGAAAAAGTCCGAGAGTTCATAAGAGCGCTGTCCGTCGAACGTGTCCGCCGTGAGGCGCTCGAATTCCGCGGCGGCCGGCGGCATGAACCACTTGCGGAACGCCGTTCGGGGACTGCCGACTGCCGCCGATCTCACGATCAGCGCCTGTCCTCCGGATTCCAGCATAGAAAGCTCCTTTCCCGCAGGGTCTTCCGCGTACAGCGGCAGCAGCGAAAGACCGGTGACGACGAGCAGATTTCTCAAGTTCATCTTTCTCATTCCGATTTTTTCCGATGCGTTTTCCGACGATCTCCCCATGCGCCTCTTCCTTACTATAGCATGGGTTTCACATATTTCAACGTCCGGGAAAAGGAGGATCAGGGGAACGGCTGGGCGACCATCCACATCAGGCGGCGGAACCAGTCGACGGCATAATTGCCGAAGAGACCGAAATTGTTTTCCTCGGTCACGGAGACGCCGGCCATTTCCAGCAGCGTCGTCCCCGCGTCTCCCACGGCCAGCGAGCCTCCCAGCAGGACGATCACCGTGACGATGATGTATTCCATCAGCACGGAACCATCCGGTCTTCCGATCCTCATGACGTCCTCTTTTTCCCTGCGGTCATCCGCGTCCGCGACTTACTTGACCGACCGGTTGAACGTGGCTTTGTATTCGGGATGCTTTTTCAATTCGGCCTCTTCCAGCTGGTAGGCCAGGTTTTCGAAGGAGAGCTCCTCCAGTTTTTTGACGCACTCGGCCAGCTGCTGTCCGCCGGGGACCGAATAGTATTTCACCATCGCCTGGCGGGCACGCGACAGCCGCGACAGAAGCCTGCGGCTCATCGGGACCGTTTTGCATTTGACGTTTTCCTTTTCGAGGTAGATATCCAGATGCCGCGAGGTGAAGGTCCCGCTTTTGCTCGTATCCGTCGACAGCAGGACGATCTCCGCCTGTCCCAGTTCGTTGGTCTTGACGCGCCAGTAGGTTTCCGACTCCGGACGCACGATCAGATACTCGTTGGCCAGGGGCTTGCGCTTCGTCTCCCGGTAGGAATCCACCCGCGTCCGCTCGACCTTGAGGGGGATCTCTTCGACCCGCGAACGGGATTCGAAATTCATGCACGGATTCATGCCGTCGAGAGAGTATTTCAGCACGTTGGCCGACCACGAGAAGGGGAACATCCCGAAAGACAGCGCGCTGAAGACGTGGGAGACCAGCGCGACCGGGAAGAGACAGACGCCCGAAAGGACCTCATAAGACTCCCGCCAGCCCTGATAGGGGGTGTAAAGCGCGGAGACCTTCCTGACCTGATGCACCGTCACCTGGACATCCTCGACCTGTTCCACCGTCACCTTGAACGAAGTGGAATCGGGGATCTCCCGGTCCATGGTCAGCACATACTGCGTTCCGGCCGCGCTCCGGGTATTTTCGGGCGTCTCCTTCGTCACGTCTTCCAGATGGTTCGCACACCCCGCGGCGAACAGCACGACGCCCGCCGCCATCCATGAAAGTCTTTTCATCTCATTTTTCCTTTTTTTTGTTTGCCGAGGCAGATCCTCTTGCAAGGTTACGGATTCAATTGTCGGTGCGAATGAACTCGCCGGTGAAACGGCCGTTCCCGTCGGTCCCGGTCTGCCGCCACGCCCACTCTTCGGCCAGCGCGTACTCGCCGTGGTCCAGCGGCAGGACCCGGCTGATTCCCAGGACCTTGCGGCTGCCGTCGTCCAGGCGGCCCGTGTGGACGACGTATTCCAGCGCCGCGACCACCTGATTGCGGATCGCGTTCAGCGGCAGGTCGAACCCCGCGTACATGGCGCAGGTCTCCAGCCGCAGCAGGCTGTCGCGGGCGCTGTTCGCGTGGATCGTCGACATGGAGCCCGAATGGCCCGTGTTCATCGCCTGGAGCAGATCCAGGGCCTCGCCGCCCCGGATCTCGCCGAGGATGATCCGGTCCGGACGGAGACGCAGAGCCGAGTGGAGCAGATCCCTGAAGGTGACCTCGCCCTTGCCGTCCTTGTCCGGCCGGCGGGTCTCGAACGGGACGAGGTGCGGCTGACGCAGCTGGAGCTCGCAGGAGTCCTCGATCGTCAGGATCCGGTCGGCCGGGTCGATGTAGGAACTCAGCACGTTCAGGATCGAGGTCTTTCCCGAGCTTGTCGCGCCGCAGACCAAGATGTTTTTGCGTTTGCGCACCAGCGAGGCCAGATAGTCCAGCATCTCCTGCGAGATGCTCTGCCATTTCACCAGATTCTCCGGCGAGAGGGAGTCCTGCCGGAATTTCCGGATCGACACCACCGTCCCGCACCGCGCCAGCGGCGGGATCACCACGTGGACGCGGGAACCGTCCGGAAGACGGGCGTCCAGACGCGGGTATTCCGCGTTCAGGACGCGCCCGACGGATTTTGCGATGTTGTTCGCCGCCGCCTGCAGGGCGGGTTCGCTGGGGAACGCGGACTCGACCTTCGTCAGGTGGCCCCCCTTTTCCACGTAGATGCTTCCCGGACCGTTGATCATGATCTCGCTCACCGCGGGATCGTCAAGCCACGGTTTGACCGGCTCCAGAAACATGGCCAGATAAGAGACTCCGTTCATGCCTTTCCGCTCCTGTGTTCACAAGTTGCTGCAGTTTTCTGTTTTCCTCGTCGGCTGCCGCCGGATCCCCGGGGGGCAGGGGGACCGTGTGACTGAAGTCCAGCAGCACGGGCCGCCCGTCCTCCCGGAGCCCCAGATTCGCCCGGCGCAGATCTCCGTGGCGCAGACCGCACCGGTGAAGCCGGTCCAGCGCCGTCTGAAAGCCCTCCGGAGAGTCCGTTTCACGCACGCAGGCTCCCGTCCGGCAGCGGGTGATGATGCACCACGGGGCCTCCCCGCGGGAAAAGGCGTAGAGTTCCGGGAAAAAAGGCTCCCCCGAAAACATCTCCAGCCACGCGAGTTCCCGGCGGAACCTCGCCTCCGCGCCCGGGACGGGCAGTTTGACCGCGCATCGTTTCCCGCGAAAAACACCTCCGTAGACGGCGGATGTGCTTCCCCTGCCCAGGAAACACCCGATCTCCGCGCCGTGAAAACGTCCGGGGACCGTCAGGTCCTTCCGGAGGGCTTGCCGCCCGTTCAGAACGGCCTCCGTCCAGCGGAACGCGCCCCCGCCGCACAGGGGACCTGTTTCCCGGGACCAGCGCCGCACGCTCTGCGGGAAGAGGGCGGGGGCGGCGGAGAAACGCATTCCCCCCAGCAGTTCCGCCATCCTGACGGCGGCGGCGCCCTCCCAGTCTGCGGCCGTGAGGCCGCCCTCCAGCACCCGGCCGCGCCGGGAGGGAGGGAACAGCCGCAGCAGATCCAGCGGCAGAAATCCGCGGCAGGAGATCCGGCTCACGCAATGCTCCTCGAGAAAGTGCAGCTCCGCCGCGATCCGCGCGCCGGATCCCGCAAAAGGCCCGGCGGGGTCGCCCGTCCCGCGGACGAGAACCGGACACTTTTCATTCAGTCGGCGGAGTGACAGCGTCGTCCGCATCGTTCCCCTCCTCCCATGCCGCCCGGGACGGCGTCGATTCTTTCTCCTTGAGGACATCTTCCGAAATTTCCGGAAGCCGTCCGAGAGATACCACCACGGCGGTGGCGTTGTCCACGCCGCCGCAGTCGAGAGATTTTTTGACCAGGGTCTCCGCAAGCTCCGCGGGGGGGGCCCCGGAACCCAGGACCTGTTTCAGCCCGTCGTCGCCGAGCAGCCGGTAAACGCCGTCGGAACACAGCAGGAAAAGATCGCCTTCCCGCAGTTCCAGCTCGCGCGTTTCGACGAAAAAGTTCGCGCCGCATCCGACGGCATTGGTCAGTACGCCCTGAAATTTTCTGGCGAGGCGCTCCTCGGGGATCCCCATGGCCCCCGCCACGGTGTGGTCTGAAGAAAGCTGTTCGAGCGTCCGGCCGCGCAGACGGTAGCATCGGCTGTCGCCGGCGTAGAAGAGCATGGCTTTGTCGGGCTGGAAGGGATCGAAAAGGAGCGCGATCACCGTCGCTCCCATGCCCCGCAGGTGGTTCTTCTCCGCGTAGGCCTGGATCTTCGCATCGGCCTCGTAGGCCAGCTGCGCCGCGGCCGCCGGCTCCCTCAGGGGCGCGTGTCCCGCCTTGCGGAGCATGTCGATGACCATGGCGCTGGCCAGCTCCCCGCCTTCGCCGCCGCCCATGCCGTCGGAGACGGCGAAGAGGCCCGCCGCCGGCATACAGCACCAGGAGTCCTGGTTCTCTTTCCGCACCAGTCCCGTGTGGGTTGCCGCCGCCGCCGTGAAATACTTCTTGCCGAAAAGTGTGAAAGCCATCCCTGATCTACCTCGAATATTGTTTGAAACCCCACATGCGCCGCACCACCGGATCGCCGGGAAGCCCCTGACTCAGGATCGAATCCCGGATCACGATCTTTTTTTCGTCCGGCGCCGTGTTGTACTCCCGTCCCAGTTTGATGAGAGGCATGCGCAGCTGTTTGAATTCGCGGGCGAATTCTTCCAGCCGTCCGTCGCCGACCTGTTCCCCGCGCAGGAATATCTCCATGGCCAGCGCCAGGACCCGCTGACGCTTCTGCGCGTATTTTCCCGAAGCGAATCCCTTCGCCAGATCGTCCCGCAGTTCGAGGATCGTCCCCGTGCGCTCGTACAGCCGTTCGAAAGCGCCCGCGCGCAGGGCGTCGTGGCCCTTCCGGTCCGCGAAGGTCCTGAAGGTGCGGATCGCCGACAGCAGATCCCGGAACTTCACGATCTCGGGACGGAAACGGCTCTCCCCGTACACCGACCGGTCGTAGGGCGCCGGAAGAGCGTAGATGTATTCGAAGAATCCCTCTATGCCCAGGAGCCTGTCGTATTCGCCCGCCGGCTGTTCCCGCAGACGGGAGGGCATCCGGTGCTCCAGAACGTCGCAGTCAAAGACCTTTTTCATCACGGCTTCATCCTTGAAGACCCGTACGAAATCGGGCAGGCCGGGGTCCTCCGTCAGGCCGTTTTCGCGGAGACTCCGGATCAGGGGCTTCAGATTGGCCGCCGTCGCCAGCAGGATCTCGAAGCTGCGTTCCCTGTTTTTGCGCAGCGTGGCGATGTGCGCGTCGACGGCGCACTGTTCGAGCGAGGGCAGTTCCAGCCGGATCGCCTCCAGCCCGGCAAAGTCCAGCGCCTGCAGCAGAAGAAGGCCGCGTTTCACCTCTTTGCCGGAGCGCTGAAGCATGCCCAGCGGCGTCATGCATTTCTCGATCCGGAGCCGGATGGCGCTGTCCGCATTCTGCTTCAGCTCCTCCAGATCCCGCAGGACGAGAGCCAGATTTTCGGACTCCGGACCGATCCTGGCGAGGATCTCGGCCAGCTTGTCGAGACAACTCAGGTTCCGGTCGATCTGCCGGCGCATCGTGCCCGCGGCTTCCAGCAGTTTTTTCACGTAGGCGGGAGGGGCGGTCTTGAAGAAGCGCTCCATGCCGCGGATGTTCTCCGCCGCCTTTCTCAGATCGGCGGCGTTCTCCTGATTCCTGTCGTCGGCGAGGGCGGTCTCGGCCAGCAGGAAGGCGTCCAGCAGTTTTTTTGCGGCGAAGGCCTCCTTGCGCATTTCCGGAGCGGCGGTGGTGTTCCAGCCCCACAGGTTCGGATCCGCTTCGGTGATCATGCCCAGGATGTGCGAGGCGCCCACCCAGTCGCCCGAGTCCAGGGCGTTTCTGGCTTTGGCCCAGTTGGAGAAGACCTTTTCCCACACGGCGATGGATTGTTCCAGTTCGCTGCAGGCGATCTGGCTGTTCTCCGCCCCGCGGCGGGTCCGGGACTCCTGCAGAAGTTCGCGGGCCCTGCCGAACCGGGTCGCCGCGGCCTCCTGTCTGGCCTGCTCCAAGCAGATCTCCGAGGAGCTTTTCACGCCCAGCAGCAGCCAGTTCAGCGCCAGCACGATGAAGATCGTCACCGCCACCACGCCCAGACTGTACCAGATGCGTATTTTGGAGTGCTCCATGCGGCCGTCCACGAATTTGAAATCCACGAAGGAGATGCTGATCACGTCGTCGTCCGCCAGAAGACGTTCGGTGTTGGAGCCCAGTTTCGTCCCGTTGACGAACGTGCCGTTCTTGCTCCCCAGATCACGGAGCCAGCACCCGTCGGCCTTGATGGCAAACTCCGCATGCTTCTGGGAGACGAGCTGTTCGCCGATGAGCAGATCGCACCCCGGTGCGGAACCCGCGATCATCCGCGGCTTGTTCAGGGGGACGGCTTCCCCTTTTCTGGCCGTGTTCAGGTAGACGACTTCGTGGAGGACCGCCGTGGAACGCCTGACCTGTTCCACGAAAAGGGTGCAGTTGCCGATGGCGATCTGGTCGCCGGGAGCCAGGTTTTTTTCCTGTATCCGCTTCGACCTGTAAAAAATGCCGTTGCTGCTCCCCGTGTCGCGCAGGCAGAAACGGCCCTTGCGCATCAGGATCACCGCATGGTGTCCGCTGGCGACGCTGTCCTCATGGGGGATCACCCAGGTGCAGTCGGAACTGCGGCCGATGGTGATGGTTTCCGAGGGCAGCAGCTCGGGCGTCTCGTACAGGACTCTGCCGTTGAATTCCAGCCGCAGAGCCAGACGTTCCGCTTTCTTTTTCCACCATGTTCCCCGCCGGGCCGGCGGGGCGGGGGGCTGCCCGGCCGTTACTCCCATATGTTCCTCCGGAGTGTGAAGTAGCGCAAGTCGTCGGGCGAGGAAAACACCGTCTTGCACAGCTCCATGACGGCATTTTCCTTGTGCCGGTTCCCGCTCAGTTTCGCGGTATTGTACTGGATCTTCTGGCCGTTGTACCAGATCGTCTGCATGGCGCGCAGCCGGCGGAGCTGGTTCAGGGCGTTGCGTTCCAGCGCGGCGTTGCGGTTCCTGCCGCTCTCCATGAGGACCCGCTGCAGCAGCAGATAGGTCCGGGCCCATTCGAAGGGAGCCTGTTTCGAGAGATGCCGCGAGATCTCATCCATCATGACGCCGGGATCGCCGTCGTACCGGTATTCCCGGTCTCCCTCCCAGTGGCACTGGAGATAGGCCTGCGAGAACTTCAGGAAAGGCGTGTTGGAAATGAAGCTCTGGCCTCTGGCCCGTTCGGACGAGGGGATCTCGGCCAGCCGGATGAACGCCTCGCTGCCCGTGCGGAAAAAGAGGACCTCCCCGTACCAGGAGCGTCCCTCCGCCTCCCGGCGGTATTCCACGCTCAGGCAGGGCAGACCGTTCTCCGAACCGATGAAGAAAACGTCGGAGATCTGCGAGAGGCTCCAGCGCTTGTTTTCGGTCTGGAACTCGGCCAGCATGGCGGAGAGCACCTCTCTGCGCTCCTGATTCAGGAAGGCCGGGGACTGTTTGCGGATGAAAAAGATCCGCAGCGGGACGGATCCGTCTTTGCCGCAGCGGGTGAAAATGGAGATTTTGTCCTTGCCCGCTTCGACCCGGGTCCGTCCCTCGAGGGAGGGATAGGCCAGCGAAAAACCTCCGGCCCTGTGTCCCCCCGTCCCGGGATCGGCGAAGGCTCCCGCCGCGTTGCCCCGCGCATCGACGGGCCAGGTCAGAGAGACCTCCTTCGGCGGCGATTTGAACATGTAGAGCGCGACGAGGAGCCCGACGGCCGCCAGAACCCCCAGCACGTATTTGAAGGTCTTGCCCGTGGAGCGTTTCCGGTCGGCGTTGCGGAGCAGATTCATTTCCTCCATGCTGGCCAGCCGGGTGTGCATGACATCCGTCTTGAAAGCGTCCCCCTGTCCGGCGGGGCTTTCGCCGGAGACGGGCGCCGCTGCCTCCGGGGACGGTCCCGTTCCCCCGGGATCGGTCCGGGTCTCTCCCGGACAGGTCTTCATCTCCCCCGGATCGGTCCGGGCCTCTCCCGGACAGGTCTTCATCTCCCCCGGATCGGTCCGGGTCTCTCCCGGACAGGTCTTCATCTCCCCCGGATCGGTCCGGGTCTCTCCCGGACAGGTCTGCGTCTCTCCCGGACAGGTCTTTCCCTGTTCGGGACGATCCGGGGAAGGAGCGGGAACGGCGGGCGCCGGCAGGGAAGCGCCGGGGACCAGCGTGGTCGCTTCGGAAGAATCTTCCTCCGGCGCCGGGGCCGCGGCGTCTCCGCCGGAAAAGAGGAAACCGATCTCGATGTGTTTGCCCAGAGCCAGTCTGTCGCCCTCCTTTATTTCCGTTTTTTCGAGCAGGGGGGAGCCGTTGAGCAGCGTGCCGTGGGAACTCAGGTTCTCCGCCGCCACGCCGTTCTGACGGACTTCGAGTTTCAGGTGTTTCCCCGAGATGTCCGGCTGGATCAGGTGGACGTCCGCCGAACGGGACCGCCCGGCGGTATGCTCTCCCGGAGCGAGGACGCTTTCCTGTGTCTTTTCGGAATCCGTGTAGATGATGCAGCGTATCATGTGACAAACTTCCCTCTGTTAGAACAGCCCCGCCATGCCCGAGGATTGGACCCGCAGATAGATCGGAACGAATATGATGATGAAGACCGACGGCATGATGAAGAGAGCCATGGGGATCATCATCAGCGACGGGGCCCGCTGGGCTCGTCTCTCCGCCGCCGCCACCCGGACCCGGCGGATCTCCTCGGCGTTGATGCGCAGCGTTTCGGTGATGGACGACCCCATCTCCGTTCCCTGCACCACCGCGTTGACGAGACTGCGGAACTCGTCGATCCCCAGCCGGTCCGCCATGGCCTTGAGCGCGTCGTTGCGGTTGCTGCCCAGCTCCAGCATTTTCAGCGTGATCCCGAACTCCTGGGTGAGCGGCGCGGGGAGCGAGCGCTCCACGTAGTACCGGACGGCGGCCGAGAAATCCAGTCCCGCCGCCATGGCCGAAGAGATCAGATCGATGGCGAAGGGAAGCGCCCGGCGGATGGAGTTCTGCCGCGCTTCGGCCAGGTTCTGGATCTGGACCGCCGGGATCAGCCAGCCGGTGAAGCCGAAGATGAGGACGCCCCCGAGCATGTAGGGGGGATCCGTTTCGAGGAGCAGCAGTACGACGGCGCCGCAGACGCCCAGCAGGACCGCCCACAGCAGCTGACAGGCGAAGACATCTTCCGGATCCAGCGGCAGGGCCGCCCGTTTGATGTCCGCGGCGACGGTCTCGCTTTTCGTGCCGAAAAGGTCTTTCAGTCCCGAGCCGAAAGTATCCTTGAGGATCTTGATCTCATTGGGAAACCCGCTGAAGGTGAAGGGCAGGGGAAGATCCTTGCGGAGATTCTCCCGCTTCTTCGCCGTGAAAAAGAATTTCCCGCCCAGCACCAGCAGAAAGACGGCGAGAAAGCTCAGCACTCTGGCCAGCGTCGCGTAAATCTGTTCGTCCATATCGCTTCCCCTCTCTCAGATCTCCACGGAGACGATCTTTCTGATGAAAATGTAGCCGATGCCCTCGAGAAGAAGCACCGCGCCGATGGCCGCCCAGCCGAGGGCCGTTGTCACCAGCGGTTCCATGAGCCTGCGGTCCAGCAGGTAGAGGATGAGGAACGCCATGAGCGGCGCGCAGGACATGACGATGGATTCGAAACGTCCCTGGGCCGTCAGCGTGCTGATCTTGTCCTCCATGATGGAACGCTGGCGGATGGTTTCGATGATCTTCTCCAGAATGTCCGACAGACTGCCGCCCGTCTGCTGCGAGATCCCCACGGCGGTGACGAAAAGTCTCAGGTTGTCGTCGGGCATCCGCTTTTCCAGCCGTTCCAGGGCTTCGGTGAGATCCACGCCCAGCCGGTATTCGTAGAGGGTCATGGAGATCTCCTCCTGCATGACGCCGCCGATATCCCGGCCGACGACTTCCAGCGCCTGCGGCAGCGCCACGCCGGACCGCATGCCGTTGTTGAGGCCCATCACCACGTCCAGCAGTCTGCCCTTGAAGGCAGCCAGACGTTTTTTCACCTTGTTCCGGTAATAGAGCAGCGGCAGATAAAAGGCCGCGGTCCCCGCCAGAAGCACGACCGGCGGGATCGCCCAGAAGGTGACGCCGCCCACCAGCAGCAGGCAGAGCATGATCAGCGCGCCGACGACGGCGAAGCATATCCGGATCTTCCGGAGTTTCGGCTTGGAGATGAAATACTCCAGCTGGCTTCGCCCGTCCCAGGAGCCGGAGCGCTCGGCGCCCTCGTGTTCCAGATCGGAGAAAAGCGTCCGGCAGAGGATGAAACAGATGCCGGAGACCGATCCGAAGATCATCAGCAGAACGACCCAGTTCATGATTCGCCTTTCCTCTCTTTGCCGTCAGACCCGGGGAACGAAGACGGACATATCCAGCTTCAGGTCCCCCTTCATGCGGAGTTTTTCCACGAAAGCCGGGATGTTGCCCGTGGGGTAGTACTCGCCGACGATCTTGCCGTTCTCGTCGTAGCCGGTCTGTTTGTAAACGAAAATATCGTGCATCAGCACCACGTCCTTCTCCCGGCCGGTGATCTCCGAGATCTGGACGATCTTGCGGGAGCCGTCGGGCAGGCGGTTCTGCTGGATGATCAGGTTCACCGCCGAGGCGATCTGTTCGCGGATGGCGGTGATCGGGAAGTCGATCCCGGACATGAGCACCATGTTCTCCAGCCGGGAGACGGCATCCCGGGGCGAATTGGCGTGACAGGTGGTGAGCGATCCGTCGTGACCGGTGTTCATGGCCTGGAGCATATCCATAGCTTCGGCGCCGCGGCACTCTCCGACGATGATCCGGTCGGGACGCATGCGCAGCGCGTTGATGACCAGATCGCGGATCTGGATCCGCCCTTTGCCCTCGATGTTCGCGGGCCGGGATTCCAGCGAGACCAGGTTCCGGTGCGAGAGCTTCAGTTCCGCCGAGTCCTCGATGGTGATGACCCGCTCGTCCGCCGGGATGTACTGCGACAGCACGTTGAGCAGCGTCGTCTTGCCGGAGCCCGTTCCGCCCGAGACCAAAATGTTCTGCGCCGCCCGCACCGCCTCCCGGAGAAAGAGGTCGATCCCGGGCGTCATGCTGCCGAAGGCGATCAGATCCTCCGCGGAGAGTTTCTTCTTGGCGAATTTCCGGATCGTCACCGAGGCGCCCTTGAGTGCGAGGGGCGGGATGATGGCGTTCACGCGGGAGCCGTCGGGCAGCCGGGCGTCCACCATGGGACTTGCATCGTCGATGTGGCGGCCCAGAGGTTCCACGATCCGCTGGATGATGGTGTGCAGATGACGGTCGTTGAAGAAACGGGCGCCCGTTTCGTAGATCTTTCCCCTGCTCTCCACGAAGATCAGGCCCGGCCCGTTGACCATGATCTCATCCACCTTGTCCGAACGGAGCAGGGGGGATATGGGACCGTAGCCGGTCAGTTCGTCCAGCAGGGCTTCCCTGAGTTTCTCCAGCGGGATGTCGCGGGGGAGCTCATGACGCAGTTCCTTCAGCGACAGGTCCAGCGCGGCGATGAGTTTTTCGCGCATTTCCCCGTTTTCGATCTGCTTGGTGGCGATCTCCTGGAGATTGAGTTTGCCCAGAACGTAGTTGTGGATGCGGTTCTTGAGGGCCATGAGCTCGTCCGTGTAGAGCAGATTCGTGTCGTCGAAGTCGAAGGTGCGCGAGGTCTGTTTTTCTTCCTCCGCCGGCTGCTCCGGCTGCCGGGCCGTCTGGCGGACCGCCGCGGTCAGGCGGAGCCGGAAAGGACCGATGGTGACGGTGTCGCCCTGACCGAACTCCGCGGCGGCCTTGAGGGGGCCGTTCTGATTGGACGTTCCGATGGAGCTCCCCAGGTCGGCGATGAAATAGGTGTCCGGTCCTCCGAAGAGCCGTGCATGCTTCCGGGAGACGGAACTCCCGGGCAGGGTTATGTCGCAGTTCTCGGAACGGCCGAGGACCCATTCGCCCTCGCCGCTGCCCAGATCGATGTGTTTCACGCCGCCGTCAGCGTCGGTTATCTGCAGAAACATCGTGTGACCTCACTTGCGGGCACTTCAGAACAGGCGCTGCCAGAAGCTCTTCTTTTCGTCGGCTTCCTTCGTGCGCTGCTCGTTGCTCTTGCCGGATTCTTCCAGAGTGTTGGCGGTTTCCGCCGAGGGAGGCATCTTGAGAGGCGGCGTCCGTCCGGCCACCTGGGGATAGATCAGCAGCAGGACCTGACTGTCGTTGAAGGCGTCGGTTTTTTCGGCGCAGACCCAGCTCAGAACGGGGATCTTGCGCAGGAAGGGGATCCCCGACGGACCGGAACTCTCCTCGATCATGTCCCGCATGCCGCCCAGTGCCACGGTCTCGCCCAGTTTGGCCACGATGGTGGTGGAGACCTTGCTCTGCTTCAGATCGTAGTCGTTGTTTTCCTGAAGCGAGGGGGTGCTGATCTCGATCTGGATATCCAGTTTCACCCGGTCGCTGCCGATGAGGCCGCCCCGGACCCGCATGATGAAGCCGTAGGGCACGTCGTTCAGGGTCCCGGTCCCGCCGGAGCCGCCGTAGACGCGGACCTTGAGGGTCCCGCCCTCGTGGAGGACCTTGAACTCGTTGGAGCTGTTGCTCATGAAGCTCAGGTGTCCCGCTCTGTGGAACCTGCGGCAGCCGCTTTCGGCCATGAGATTCAGCAGGGTGCTCATGTCGGCGCCGAGATTGTAGCTCTGATTGGTCGATCCGCGGAAGATGGTGGAGAAATTGAAGCCCTGGGCGATCCGGACGCCGTTCTTGGCGAGATTCGCGCCGACGGCGCTGGTGTCGGCCTGCTTGACGCCGACGAAGACCGCGCCCACGTCCAGCAGCGTGGGTTTGACCGAGACCTTGCTGATGAAACGGACAGGTTTGCTTTTGTCCTTGCCGTCCAGAGAGATCCAGTCCTGTGTGGAGAGCAGCTGGTTGATGGTGTCCAGATCCTCCTGGCAGTAGACCGATCCCCGGAGGATCAGGGTGTTCCGCTCACTCTGGAGAGAAAGGGAGCCGGGGGAGAGATCCGTGACGTCCGAGACCACCTTGAACCCGGATTTCTCGAAAAGCTTTTTCAGCGAGAGCATGATCTCCGGCGCCGGGCGGAACACCGTGAGATTGGTGACGTTCGCGCCGTAGGCGGGCAGGACCTTGAGCAGCGTCTCCCAGCCGTCGACGCTGGAGATCTCTCCTTTGAGCACCACCTTGTTGCCGTTGATGCTGATCTCCACTTCGGGAACGCTGTCCAGGTCCTTGCGCAGGGAGTTGAACACCTCGCGCACGTTGTCGATGACCGTCACCGTGTAGAGCTTGGATACGGAACCCGAGGTGACGTGGAGATCGGATTTGCCCACGGCAAGTCCGGTGATCCGGATCTGGTCGTTGACGATGGGCTCAGCGGCGATGATGCTTTTGTCGGTGATGCTGACGTCCGCCGCCCGGAATCCGGGGGTGACGATGACGATCCCCTTGAGGGGCACGGAGATCTTTTCGCTTTCATCGGCTTTCAGCGAGAAGAGCGCGCCCGCCAGGGCCAGCAGAACGAATATTTTTTTCGACATGATATATCCTCCCTTTGTCGGTGTTTATTTTTTCAGAGTCTTGGGGATGGTGACGACCTCGAGGTCGTTCACCATGGAGCTGAAGGTCTCGGGCGTGACCATGCCGGCGTCCATGCGGTTGAGCGCCGTGGGATCGTTGCTGCGGCGGAGGACCGGGGTGAGCTCAGCCACCCGCGAGGCGGCGATGAGCGCCTGGGCCTGCTGGGGCGGCAGGAGAACGATGATGACGCCCTCCATGTTCTGATCCCGTTTTTCCGAGGGGATCTCCAGCACCCGGACTTTCGGGAAGAGCACCATGGTCACGTCCTTCTTGCCGGCGGGCACGCCCGCGCCGCCCTTGTGATCCAGCTTGAACGTTCCCACGATGGCCACCTCGTCGCCGCTCTGGAGCAGCGAGGCCATGGCCTTGTCGGCGATCTGGATGGCCACGGCCCACTCGCCTTCGCCCACCACGTTGCTCATGCCCTGCGAAAGGCCCACGTCCTGGATGAAGATGTAGTTGCCCTTGCGCACGGGCTGTTTCAGTTTCTGGCCGATGATCATGGTGGAGCGGTCCCATCTGATCGCCTGGGCGGGAACGGCGTAGAGGGGGACCTCCTTGGGCATGAAGAAGCCCTCGGCAATGACCTCGCCCGCGGCCAGATTCCGGGTCGCGGCGACGATCCTGACCTTTTCCTCCTCCTTGGCGCTGTTGTTCGATATGATCTTGTTCACGGCGAAGACCGCCGCCAGTCCGAGAAGGACCGCGAGGATCAGGGGAATGGAGTTTTTCATATCCGGTGGTTCCTTTCTTTATTTTTCGGAGATCACTCTCTGATGTCTTCCAGTGCCTTGCCGCGGCGCACGGCGTCCTCGTTGCCCTGGGCGGCGGCCTTCTCATACCAGTATTTGGCCAGCTTCACGTTGATGGACACGCCGATGCCGTTCTCCCGGCAGTAGCCCAGCTGGAACTGGGCTTCCGGCAGTCCCGCCTCGGCGGCGGCCGTCAGATATTCGATCATCTTCGGATAGTCCACCGCTTCGCCGCCCTCGCCGTTCTTGCAGATCATCCCCATGCGGTAGAGCGCTTCGGGATCCTTGCCGGCGGCGGCCTTCTTATACCACGCCACGGCCGCGGCCATGTCCCGGTCGAGGCCGCCGCGGCCGTGTTCCGAGAAGAGTCCCATCCGGTACTGGGCGCGACAGTCGTTCAGGGGCGGTTCGGCGGCTTTTTTGTAGAAGACCAGCGCGTCGCTGTCGCTGGCGAACCAGCGGCCCTTGCCCTGCTCGGCCAGAAGCCCCTGCAGGTAGAACGCCTCGGGATGCTTGAGCTTGGCTGCGGCCTCGAGTTTTTCCAGCGCCTCCTTGTATTTCTCTTCCTTGATGAGGGCGCGGGCCGCGGCGACGTCCCGTTCGCCCGGCAGGACGGCCTTCGCCTTTGGGACCAGGGCGATCCTGGTGGTCGACCCGGGGAGGAGTTCCGGGATCTTCAGGATCTGTTCCTTCTCCTTCCCGACGCGCCACTTCAGAACGGCGCTCCGGAAGGGCGGCATGACGACGCGTTTCCGAAGGGGCTCCCAGATGCCGGCGATGTTGATGAAGACCGGTTTTTTGATGGCTGTCTCCAATTCGATGACGGCATCCTGTTCGGTCAGGTAAAACTCCACATTGCAGCGGTCCTGGCCGGAGGAGACCGTCACTTTCTGCTCCTGCGGCGCGACGCCGCGGGCCCGGACCAGGATCGTGTGCGGCTGCCGGGTGAGGTCCAGCCGGAAGGAGAGCTCCGTCTTTTTCTCCCACGGACCGTCGTCGATCCGCAGTTCGAGGCCCTCTTTGCGGAGATACTCCAGCAGTTTGACGTTGCCGTAACAGACGACGGCGCACGGGACCGTATCCCGGCGGAGAACGAGTTTGACGCCGCCGGCGGCCCTGGCCGGGGAGACGGAAAATTCACGCTCCGCGGTCTTGTATCCCGGCGCGGAGACTTTCAGCGTATACTGCCCCTCGGGCACACTGAATTTGATCCGGCCGTCCTCGGGGACGAAGGTGTTGGCGACCTGCCGGCCCTGTTTGCTGCTGAGGATCGCGTGAGCGCCCGCCGGGGAAAGCTCCGCCGTGAACACGATCTTTTCGGGCGGTTTGCGGACCGGCTTGGGCGGTCGGGGCTTGGGCTGGGGCTTGGGCGGCTGCGGCTGGGGTTTGGTCGGCTGCGGCTGGGGTTTGGGCGGCTGCGGCTGGGGTTTGGGCGGCTGCGGCTGGGGTTTGGGCGGCTGAGGCTGGGGGTTGGGCGGCTGAGGCTGGGGCTTGGGCGGCTGCGGCTGGGGTTTGGGCGGCTGCGGCTGGGGTTTGGACGGCTGCGGCTGGGGTTTGGTCGGCTGCGGCTGGGGTTTGGGCGGCTGAGGCTGGGGTTTGGGCGGCTGAGGCTGGGGTTTGGTCGGCTGCGGTTCCCCGTCGGGTTTTTTTTGAGGCGTCTTCTCTCCCGATGCCGGGAGGACCGCCGGGCCGTCGGGCGTCGGAACGCGGCCCTGGTTTACGGCGATCTCCCGGATGTCGGCGGGGCGTCTCTGCATGAGAAGCAGAGGCGTGCCTGCGACGATGATCGTCACGACGGCCAGGAGAAGGTAGAAAAATGCGGGTTTGCGCTGGAAGAACTCCGACGCCGCGGTCCCCCCGGGCACACGGCGCAGAACGCCGCTGCAGGAGAGGAGGAGTCTGCGCACGAACCGGGTGGAGGCCGGACCGCCCGTAACGGAGGTGGCGGAGCCGGGCGAATAGTTGCCTGCTCCGGAGCTTTCCAGAAGCTCCCGGATGCTCTGCTGGGGATCCAGGTCCGGCGGCAGAACGTTCAGCGCGCGGAGCTCGCGCAGGAGCACGTTCGGCGTGGCGGGCCGCTGTTTCGCCTCTTTGGCGAGCATGCGCATGACCAGTTTCGCCGTCTGGGGCGAGACCGTGTCGGTGAGGTTGCGGGGGTCGGGAACGGGGGCCGACACCAGTTTCGCCAGAATATCGTAGGTGCTCTTGCCCGGATAGGGGATCGAGCCCGTGAGCATCTCGTAAGCGGTCGCGCCCAGGCTGTAGATGTCCGCGCGCACGTCCACGGAGTGGGCGTCCATGGCCTGTTCGGGGGCCAGGTAGGCCGGAGTCCCCATCATGACATGGGACTTGGTCAGCTGGACGTTTTCCTCATTGTTTTTCGCGATGCCCAGATCCGCCAGTTTGACTTCGCCCCGGCGGGTGAGCATGATGTTGTCCGGCTTGATGTCCCGGTGGACGATCTTCTGCTGCGCGGCCGCGGCCAGAGCGCTCGCGACGGCTTCGGCGATGATGACGGCGTGGACTTCGCTGAGCTTCGGGACGCTGCGCAGAACGTCGCGGACGGTCCCGCCGTCCACGTATTCCATGATGAGCCAGCAAATGCCCCGTTCGCGGTCCTCGCCCACGTCCAGCACGTTGACCACGTTGGGATGATTGATGGAACAGGCCAGTCTGGCCTCCCGGATGAAGCGGTCGACGAACTCGCCGCCCCGGAGATAGAGAGCGCCCGACAGCACCTTGGCCGCGCGGAACACCCGCAGCGTCTCGTGCCGGACCAGGTAGACGCTGCCCATGCCGCCCTGTCCCAGTTTGCGGACGACGGTGTAACGGTCGATGTGGTCTCCGGGCTGGAAGTCTCCCGTGGCGACGGTCCCGACGCGGGTCGAGACCGGGGTCTGCTGCAGGAGGACGGTGGTGCCCGTCTCCGTTCCGGAGGCGTTGTCCGCGGGAGCCGTGTCCGCGGGAGCCGTGTCCGCGGGAACCGTGTCCGCGGGAGCCGTGTCCGCGGGAACCGTGTCCGCGGGAGCTTCCGGCGCGGTTTTCTCCGCGGGTTTCTCCTCGTCTTCCTGCACGATGGTGAGCGCCGTTTCGTATGCGGAGGCGTTCAAATCTTCAGAAGGGTCTTTGTCGTTCATGATCTCTCCTGCTCTCCCTCTGTCAGTTCTCCCCAGGCGAACCCGGTGAGGGCCGTATCCTTGCGCCAATACTGGAGCAGAATGCGCTTTCCGCTCCGTTCCCAAAGTTCCAGTGATTTCCGGTTGACCCGGTCCAATTCCACAGTTCTGATCTTCCGCCATCCCTGCCGGCGCAGCGCCAGGTCGAAACGGCTCAGCGCCGCCGCGTAGGTCAGCGGGATCGTTCCGCATTGACGCCAGGAGTTCCGGACGTCCGGAAGCGCCTCCGGGCAGGCCTCACGCGGCAGGACCAGCTCCGTCCCGGAGAGGATCCCGCACACCGCGGCCGCGAACAGCAGAAACATGATCTTCATTCTCTTACACATCCTCTCCTTCACAGGCTCCATGTGTCGAACTGGGGAAAACGGGTGAATTCCTCCGCCGGGCAGACGCTGCCGGGACTCCCCGGAACATCGCTCAAACCGCCCTCGCGGGAGAGGTAAGGCGTGGCGTACTCCGCATACCACGTGCGGGAAAGCTTCTGAGGCGTTTCTTCCCGTTTTTCGTAGTCCGTGCGGGCCAGGACCGAATGGGTCGGATCGCTGCCGGTCTCCCGGGCCCTGAAGGAAACATTGTCCCACATGTTCTTGTCGGGCCCGTCATCGCCCAGCAGAACGATCCCGCCCTTGCGGGTCCCGGAGGCCCACACGGGCAGCTCCATTTTCAGCTCTGCGCTGCCCTGGAAGAGCCCGTACCACCCGGCGGTGTTCCGCTGCGACCGGAATCCTCCGATCGCCGTGCCGTCGGCAAACGCGCCGTCCCGGAAGAAGGCCGAGGACATTTCGGATCCGGCCGAGTCGTCATCCGCTCCGGCGAGGCGGCAGGCGCGGAACCACAGGGCGCAGCGGTCGGCGGCGGTGAGCCGGCTGCGGCCCAGCTCCAGCTCTCCCAGAACGAGGATCCCGCTGAAAAAAGCGATGAAAAGGGGGATCACGAGGATCGTCTCCAGCAGGACCGATCCTTTTTCGCCGCGCATGATTTTCGGAAGATCCGTCATCTCAATTCCCCAGCCGTTCCACCTTTTCGCCGTGCATGTAGTCGGAGAAGACTTCGCCGACCACCTTGTCGTCTTTTTCCGCCTGCCGGAACTGTTCGAGCCCCTCGCTCAACTGCTCCTGCGGATAGCCGGACATGGCGTAGGAGACCAGGGCGAACTGCCTGGCCACCGACCGGGAGAAGGCGATGACCATCATCACGGAGGCCGCCGCCAGCATGACGCACAGCAGCACGTACTCCATGGTGACCGCGCCGTCGCACTCTTTCCAGAGGTCCCGCATCCGTCCGAAAAACGCCATTTTGCCTGTCCCGCTTCTTCTTCTCAACGCCTGAACTGTCTCCGCCAGCCCCATGCGGCGCTCCCGCCGATATCCATCATCAGCGCGCCGAATTTTTCCACGCTCTGACCGGCTTGGATGGCTTTCTGCTTCTCGCTGCCGGACATCCGCGTTATGGCATCGTAGGTGTGCTTGCCCAGTTCGTAGAGGATCGTGGTGCAGTCGGCCTCGTTGGTGAGACGCCAGCCGAGCAGTTTTTCCGAAGCGCCGCCGAAGAGCTCGGCGGTCTCGACGTACTCCGTCGGCAGATATCTCCGCAGCCGCATGGCGAACTCCTTGGCGAACTTCGCCCGGTTGGACTGCAGTCCCAGCTGGATCAGATCCCAGCAGATGGAGGCCGCAAGTTCGGAGTTGGAGATGATGCCCGTCACTTTTTTGAAGGCGGCCACGCCTTTCGGACTGAGTTTTTTGAGATTGTCCTCGAGGGCCTCTTCTCCGGCTTTTTTGACGTTCTGCCGCACGACTTTTTTCAGAAACTCGGCGGCTTCCTCCTTGGTCATTTCGGCCCGGAGCGCTCCCGGCAGGATCAGCGCGGCGCAGAGGAGGGAAAAAACGATTCTTTTTTTCATCACTGACAGACTCCCTGTATGAAGATCACTTGACATCGCAGACGAATTTTTCGCTCAGAGGCAGGCAGATGAAGAGGGGCTTGCCCTGAGCACGGAACTTGACCAGCACCAGCGTTTCCGGCAGCACCCGGGAAGCGAACCCGAGGAGCGTCTCCTGCTTCTTGTCTTTGAAATAGAGCACCGGCAGCATGCCCTGTTTCACCCGGGCGGGCAGCGCCGCATAGACCTTCGCGGGATAGGCGTCGTCGGCGGGAAAGGAGAAAAAGTCCTTCAGCGCTTTTTCCTCGCCCTTCCACAGCAGAAGAGCGGCCTCGCCGGCTTTCAGGGTGTCCGCTTGGGCCTCGTCCTTGACGAAGCGGCGCAGCAGCGCCAGTCTGAGGAAGGCGTTGGCGCAGACCTGTTCCGGGTCATCGGCCGCGGAGAGAGAGGCCAGCGAGAAGTTTTTTTCGGAGTCGGGGAACATCTTGTGGAATCTGGCCGCCACGGCGGAAACATTCTTTTGGAGAACGGCGTCAAGATCTTCCCGCGTGGGGGCGACGGCCTGAGGATATTCGCCCTTTTTCGGCGTCTCGCCCCGGAACCGGCTGCCCGTCATGAAGACGAAATCCTCGATCCGGGGGACGCGGTCGACATTGTCCGTCTGAAAGAGAAAGAGATTATCCTGCAGGGGGTTGTAAAAAGCGTAGATGCCGCTCTGGGCCGTCTGCGGCCCTTTGAGCAGCAGGGCGTGCGCGAAGAAATCCTCGAGGATGGGCCCTGAGCCGTCCGCTTTCGTCAGCGGCCCGAAGGTGTCGTTCCAGCGGCTGAAGGCGCCGGCGGTCATCCAGTCCTTGAGGGCCTTGCCCGGCATGGCGGCCGCGACCAGACGGGCGGCGGCGACCCGTTCCGTGGGGGTCATGACCCGCTTTTCGGCTTTTCCCTCCGGGGCGCCGTGAACGGCGACGGCTCCCAGAAACAGTGCGGGAACGAGCGCCCGCAAGATTTGTTTTTTCATTTTTCCGATCCTTTTTTCATACGGTATATCAATGGTGCAAGTGACGCCTTGCACTGTTCAGTTCGAGATTCGAGTACCCGGAGAAGTGGTTTCTTCCCGCGAACTGCCGGGTGGCGCCCAGTTTTCCGGCCAGGGAGCTCAGCAGATCTCCCCGGGCGGCGTCGTTTTCCCGGAGCGGCAGGAACATGGCGTCCCAGTCGGTGATGCGGAGATTTTCCCGGTCGGGGATGGCGTTCCTGTTGCGGTATTCCCCTTTGTTCCAGTCCGTCTGGTGATAACCGGCGCGGGCGCCCGAGACGGCCCACATGGTCTGCCCCCCGCCGCCCACGTTGAAGGCGGAGAAGATCCCGGCCTGTTCCCCGCCGCCGAAGATGAAGGCGAAGGGATTGTTGAGGGGGCGGGAGACGCCCACCACCAGCGCGCCGTCCGGCTGGAAGAAATTCGGTTTCAGGATCTTGGGTTTTGCTGCGACGCCGGTGAAAAAAGCGTCCTGTGCCATGGCGCCCGTGACGGGAGCGGCCGGCAGCACGTGGATCCCGGCGAAAACGCAGCCGTGCTTGGAGTGCCACCAGATCTGATTGTAGGTGTACCACATGGCGCTCAGGGAGTTCCCCGACTGTTCGTAATCGCGCTGGAACCCTTCTCCCCCTTTCAGCTGGAGCCACACGTCCGCGCCCCGGCCCAGGATGCTCTGGGCGGTGCCCGTGAATTCGCCGAAGCCGAAGAAGCGCTGTTCGTCCCGGCTCAGCGTCTCGAAATAGGTCCGGGCTTCCTGCAGATCATGGATGTGCCAGCGGATATCCCGTCTGTTCTTCACGCTTTTGTCGTTGTCCGTCAGGGAGACATCGGCCCTGACGGCGAACTCGACGGCGTTTTCGATGCGTTTTTTCAGGCCGGAGATCAGGTTTTCCTCGGCCTTGTTCATGGAGACGATGCAGTCCCTGAGCGAAGACAGGATCCCCGCCGGATTGCGCGCCCCGCCCGCGGTGCGGCCCGCTTCCAGCACGGGGATGAAAACATCCTGCGACCCGTTGAGGCGGATCAGCTGATGGACGACCTCTCCTCCGCCGCCGCCCGGGGAGACGCCCACGCGCCAGTTGGCGCCCTCGCTCCGGGGATGGCAGGCGCAGACGTTCTGATAAGCCTGCGTGGCGGCCCGGGAGTTGTTCCACTGTTCGAGAACTTTGTTCAGCCACATTTCCACGATATGGTCCATCTGGCGCCGGGTCATCATC
Source organism: Lentisphaeria bacterium (assembly GCA_017450705.1). Lineage (GTDB taxonomy): Bacteria > Verrucomicrobiota > Lentisphaeria > Victivallales > Victivallaceae > UBA1784. Next base: position 44,963 of record JAFSTC010000048.1, read on the forward strand.
ACGTAGTTCCACGCCATGGCCCGGTTGATGACGGCGATGCGGCTGATCGTGTCGGCCTGGACCAGGGCGGCCGAGTACGCGGCGGCGTCGGCGGCGTTCTGCAGTTCGATCCGCTGGCGGACCGTTTCGCCGCAGGCGTAGACGGCGAAGCCGAAAAGGAAGACGATGAGCGCCGCCGTCACCGTGAAGGCGAAGGCAACGCCGCTGTCGTCGCGGGCCAGTCCGCACAACCGCTGTTTCAAAATGGCCGTCATTCTTTCACCTTGTAGGGTTTCACCAGACTCATGCGTTCATGAAAAACCAGATGGGGACCGCTGAACTCGTCCCCGAATCGCCGCGTCGAGATGTGCGACCCCGTTTCCCCCTTTGTGAACGTCACGGGATCCAGGCGGCAGCCGATGATCTGCGAGGCGAAGGGGATGACCAGCGGGAAAGCGAATTTCAGTTCGGCGTCGCATCTCCAGTTGTCTTCGGTGACCTTGAATTCGAGGAGCCTGTCCTTGACGTATTTCGCCTCGGGATCCGGCATGAGCACGCCCTCGCGGACCCCGTCGGGCGCGGCGGCCAGCCAGGCCAGGACCCGCAGGGCCGCCTTCCGGCCCTCCTCCTCGATCCGGCCCTCGGGCTGAGAAAGCGCCGCCCGGGCGGCGGCGTAAGCCGCGTAGGATGCGATCTGCCGGGCCGTGTGGATATGGGCGATCTGGAGCGCGCCGAAAGTCAATGCCAGCAGAAGGGGCATTGCGATCACCGTTTCCATGAGCATGGATCCCGATTCGTTCGTCATTTGAGATTTTCTCCGATCACGCGCAGCAGAAGGGTCGTCCAGACGCCGACGGCGATGGCCACGCCGAAGGGGACGCGGCATTTTTCGTCGGATCCCGGCGGCAGGTTCTTCCGTCCTTCGGCCCGGTCGTAGCGCCAGTCGAAAGCGCATCTGAAAAAATGTTTCAGCCGGGCGGGGTCGGTCAGGCCCGCGATCTGCATGCCGATCCCGAGGAGCAGTCCGAAGACCGAGGTCAGGAGAAGCATGGGAAAGACCGCCGGCCATCCCGTCAGCAGGCCCCCCGCGAAGAGGAACTTCAGATCTCCGGCGCCCGCGGCCCGCAGCAGGAAGGGGATCAGCAGGACCCCTCCCGCGACGGCGCCGCCCAGAAGTCCGTTGAGGACCCGGGGCAGGCCGCCCGCGAGGAACAGAAAGACCAGAATGACCACGCTGCCCCCCAAAGTCAGATGATTGGGGAGCTTCCGGGTCTTCCAGTCGCTTCTGCCCAGCACGAAGAGCCACGGCGTCGCCGCTGCGATCGCGTAAACGGTGGACGTTATCTGCATCCGGGCGCGTGACGGGCTCTTACTTGTGCATGCTGTCGTGGAATTCGGAGGCCTTGGAGGCGTCCTGGGACTGCGTCTGCTGGGTCTGATCGAGAGACGTCTTGGCGCCGGAGTGGTCGCCGGTGGCTCCCTTGGCCGCCACGTCGAACATGCCCACGATGGTCTTGCCGAACATGGCAACGGCCACGACGCAGGCCGCCGCGATGAGGACGGCGACGATGACGTACTCCATCATGACCGCGCCCTTCTCTTCACCGAAAAGTCTGCGGAGAGTTCTTCCTGCGAACGACTTGTGCCAGCGGTTGAACGATCTGATCTTCATTTTGGACCTTTCCCGTATTTCAGGCCGGCGGCGCCGCAGACCGTCTGCGTACTCCTCCGGCCGTGTTGTTCCGCGGAGGAAAGTGTGCAACTTTCTGTATTTTCAGGGCGTTGCAAAAATCCTCCAAGGACATAATATGCCACCGATTTCCCAAAATGCAAGGCCATCCGGGCCGGGATCGCGAAAAAAAACCGGGACCGCAAGGACCGCTTGAAAAGGATGTTGCGCAGGGATATTCTCGGGCGTGGAGTCCGGACGCCGTCTGTTCCGGGAAAAAGCGGGTCTCACTTCTCCCGGTCGTCGTATATCCAGCCCGTGGAGAGGGCGGAGGGGGCGTCGAGCCTCCTCCCTTCGGGCTTCGGAGACCGCTTCGGCTGCGCCTCCGCTCCGCCGGAGCCGCGCGGCGTTTCGCCGTTGCCGGGGGGGGCGCGGCATCGCCGTCCCGCAGGAAGACCTTCTTCTTCAGGAAGTACTTCAGGCATTCCGGAAGCTGGCTGTGGGCGGCGTCCGCGATCCGGAGATAGTCTTCCGGGGCGGAGAGGATCAGCCTCCACTCGCATCTTTCCTTTTCTGGGAGCGTCCCGACGAGTTCGCCGAAATAGCGGAGCTTTTCCGGGTCGTTCTTTTCCCATTCTGCGATCGGGCGCAGCATCCCGGCGAGGAACGCCCAGTCCTCGGCCTCCTGGGCCACACGGAGCGAAGCGACGTGCCGGAACGTAGCCGTGAGGCGGAGTGGAGGCAACCACCCCGCAAGCACAGGAGGCGCGCGATGGCGGGTGGCCCGCCATCAGCGAAGCGCGGCCCGGCCTGTTTTTTTGTGCGAAAACAAAGTTTTCAGGCACAAAAAAAGAGGCCGCGCCAAAGCGCGCCTCCGTTGTTTCGTCACTGGGGTCGCAGAAAAAAAGCCAATTTTGCGTACATCGGGGCGAGGACTCGAATCCCCATCGATACAGAAAAAAATCAACCCGAAAAAACGCCTTTTTTATGCCCTCCTGCCTCAAAGTAGCGCCAAAATTAACTTTCTCAACCCCCATGCAAAGTTAAGCCGTTTTTTGCCGTTTCCGAGGTCGTTCTGCTGAATTAACTTTATTCGCACCCCGCATAAAGTTAATTCTTGCCCAAAAACATGAGGTCACCACGACACTGAGCCTGTCCCCATTGGCCGATGAAAAACCGCGGAAGCCGTCGGGATGACCACTTTTTTCTGAAAATCCTGAAATAAAGCGCTTGCATATTTCACGATGTCGCGTTATCTTGAAATAATGACAATCTGTATTTCAACTTCGGAAGAGTGATATGAAGCGTGGTCTGCAAGGACACTATGAGACTGTCAGCACGGTAGGCGAGGAGGTAAAAGCCTTCATCCCCGACCCGTTGCCGCCGTTCCCGGCACTGGAGATAACCGGAGATCTGCAGAAAAAACTGGATGAGGCGGCTTTCCTTCTGGGAAAACTCGACGGCGTGGTCGATATGCTCCCCGATGTCGGGATATTCCTATATATGTTCATCCGGAAAGAGGCGGTGCTGTCTTCCCAAATCGAAGGCACCCAGTCGTCGCTCTCCGACTTGCTTCTGTTCGAGCTCAAGGAAAAACCGGGCGTCCCGGTGGATGATGTTCAGGAGGTCAGCAACTACGTCGCGGCGATGACCTACGGGCTGAAGCGGCTGGAAGAGGGCTTCCCGCTTTCACTGCGTCTACTCCGGGAAATCCATGCCGAATTGCTTGCCAAAGGCCGCGGGAGCAGCAAAAATCCGGGAGAATTCCGGCAAAGCCAGAACTGGATTGGCGGCACCCGTCCGGGAAATGCGTTTTTCGTGCCGCCCCCGCCGGAAGAGGCGGTCAGATGTATGGGCGACCTGGAAAAGTTCCTCCACGATGAAAATACTCCGCTTCTGGTGAAAGCGGCGTTGAGCCACGTCCAGTTCGAGACGATACACCCGTTCCTCGACGGCAACGGCAGAGTCGGGCGGCTGCTTATCACTCTGCTGCTCTGCAACGGCGGGGTGCTGAAACAACCGCTCTTGTACTTGAGTTACTATTTCAAGTCGCACCGCCAATACTACTATGATTTGCTGAACGGCGTCCGGGAAAGCGGCGATTGGGAGCGATGGCTGGACTTCTTCCTCGATGCCGTTATCGAAACGTCGCGGGAGAGCCACGAAATCATCCTGTCTCTGCACAATCAAATCCAAAGCGACCGTGAAAAAATCGCCACCCTCGGCAGAGCTGCCCCCTCGGCTTTGGCAGTGCATCAGGCAATGCTTCGTCATCCGATATCTGACATTGCCAAGCTGAAAGAGTTGACAGGACTAACCAATGCCACCATCGGCAGTGCTCTCACTCGTCTGCTGGATTTCGGCCTCATCGAAGAAACCACCGGGAACAAACGTAATCGCCTGTTCTCCTATGGTAAATACATGAATATATTGTATTTGCAATAACGTTGCAATGTCATGTTTTTTTCTGCAAAGCGATGTAGAGAGCAGGAAATCGTTCCAAAAATCAACATTGGGGGGGAGGCATTCTCTGACTGTCCATTCTCTGGGGGAGGTCGCCTCTCGCGAACTAGCGGAGAATTTTGGCGGGCTTTTGTGAAAAATCAGGTCGGGACAGTCCCCCTTCTGGTTCTCTCCGGAGAATTTTAGGCGCCGGAAGGCGTTTTGCAACTGCCTTTGACACAGCGCTTTGTGACGGAAAACAAAAAAGTCCGGAATCAGAGGGCTGATCCGGACAGAGAATCGAGATGGGGTGGTAGAAGGGACTCGAACCCTCGGCCTCCTGGGCCACAACCAGGCGCTCTAACCAACTGAGCTACAACCACCACAAAAAAGGAATGGTAGCGGGTCACAGATTCGAACTGTGGACCTGCGGATTATGATTCCGACGCTCTAACCAGCTGAGCTAACCCGCCGCCAAGCGTATAATGTACCTCTTTTTTTCGATTTGTCAACCGCAAAACGCAAAAAACGCGTCAAAAACCGCTTTGTTTCGCGGAAAAAGCGGCGGAAAGGGGACGGATCGTGTTGCATTTGCCGCGGGGAGGTGCTACATTGTGTCGGCAAAAGGCGAAGAGGGGGGCAGACAAGGGGGACTTGAAATTGAAAATATCCCGATACGTGCCGCAGGGACTGTTTTTCCTCTATGTCGTCGAGGCGGCGGTGCTGGGCATTGCTCCGGTCGACCGCGGGGTGTGGTGGGCGGAGAACATCACGGTGTGGATCCCCGTCGCCGCGCTGCTGGTCATGTACGCGAAAGGGATCCGGTTTTCGAACACGGCCTGCTTCCTCATGTTCCTCTTCTTCGCGATGCACACCGTCGGGGGACATTACACCTTCGAGCACGTGCCCATGGGACCGGTCACGGACTTTTTCGGTTTCCGGCGCAATCACTTCGACCGGGTCTGTCACTTTCTCGTCGGGGTTTTTGCCTTCCCCGTGCTGGAGTATTTCGAGCGGGAAAAGCTGGTGAAGGGCCGGCGTCTGCTGTGTTTTCTCGTCGTGATGTGCATTTTCGGGTTCGCGGCGATTTTCGAGCTGGCCGAATGGGCCTACGCGGAGCTGGCGGATCCGCAGTCGGGCACGCTGTTCCTCGGGTCCCAGGGCGACGTCTGGGATGCGCAGAAGGACATGCTCTGCGACGGGCTGGGCGCGATCGTCACGGCATTTTTCTACTGTCTCCTGCGGCCGCTGCTGGGGAAGACCGGACCGCTGAAGAAATCCGGAGGGAACTCCTCCCCGGAATGATCGAAAATCCCGTACCGTGAAAAAAACCGCTTTTCACCGGGGAAGAAGCATTTCATTTTCATATCGTGAAATTTATTTTCCCGCAGGGAATTTCCTTGACAAGGTTTTTCCGCGGTGGTATATTAGCCGCCGAAAGCGGCACGGGGGAGAGAACGCGCGGACGGAAGGGCTCCGTGCGGGAGTCCCCGCATCGCGGGCGGCACGGGCCCGGAGGACTTTTTTCGGATGCTTCCCTGCGGGAAGGGATCGTCGGAGGAACTTTTTTTCAACCCTGCGAAAGGATATCGGGGATCTCACTCATGGACATCAATCATCTCGAGCGTTTCAGGGCCACCGTGGCCGCGGGAAAAACGGCCGTCGGGGCCGTCGTCACGCTGGACGATCTGGCGGTCAGCGAGTGCGCCGGCGACTGCGGTCTGGACTTCGTCTGGATCGATGCCGAGCACGCGCCCCACACCCTCACCACCATCAAGGGTCACGTGACGGCCTGCCGGGGCACGGGGTGCGCCCCCTTCGTCCGGGTCGCGAAAAACGACGTCGGGATCCTGAAGCCCGTCCTTGATCTGGCTCCGGCGGGGGTCATCATCCCCATGGTCGACTCGGCGGAGGAGGCGGCCTACGCCGTCGCCGCCTGCCGTTATCCCCGGACGGGGGAGCGGGGCTGCGGCGTGCGCCGGGCGATCCGTTACGGAAAGGACGATCTTTTCGACTATTTTTCCCGCTCCGAAAGGGAACCGCTGGTCATCGTCCAGATCGAGCACGCGGACGCGGTGAAGAATCTGGATGCCATCCTCGAAGTTCCGGGCATCGACAGCATCTGCGTCGGCCCCTGCGACCTCTCGGGCAGCATGGGGTGTCTCTGCCGAATGGAGGATCCCGAGCTCAACAAGGTGATCGACGAGATCTGCGAAAAAACCAGAAAGGCCGGTCTCCTGCTGGGGACGGCCGGCGGCCCCTTTGCCGCGTGGAAGCACCGCAAACTGGACTGGGTCGCCCTCGGCAGCGACTGGGGCGTCATGGCCCAGGGGTTCCGGAACATGCTCAAGGAAGCCGGCCGCCTCTGACGGGGCCGCAAACTTTAAGGAGAGGATACGATGAAAAAACTGTTTCTTCAGATGACGGCGGTCTTCGCCGCCGTTCTCGCGGCCGCGCCGGTCCCCGATGCGGGGGCGAGACAGCTGCTGAAAAAATATGCCGAAGCCGGAAAAAACTATGCGCCCCGGTCCGGCAGATCCGCCTTCTTCGCCCGCGCCCAGCTGAAGTACGGACTGGAACGCACCGACTATCTCCGCCGCTGGACCGATTTTCCCCTGCTCCAGAACACCGATCTTGCCAAATTCGGCGACCGCAGCTTTATCAATCCCGCCGCGTGGAAGATCATGGCCAAAACGGTCGAAAACTACGGCATCGACGGCTTCGCCTTCTTCCCCTCCACCCGGGGGCGGGCGGATCTTTTCGGCAAGGCCGTGACGCCGGGGGCCTCCGTCGTCATTCTGCCCGAACTGATCGAGAAGGTGGGGCTGGAGACGATCGCCCCTCTGATCGGGACCGCGCTGGCCAACAAAAGCGTCTACCGGCTGGAGGGCAAGGTCGTGCTCACCACCTCTCCCGGGGCCTCCGATCCCAAGTTCTGGACGGAAATCAAAAAAGGCTTGACCGAAAAGTTCGGCGACAAATTCCTGCTGATGCCCATGCACACGCTGCCCCGGGATCTCATCGGCGCGGGCGTCCCGACGATCACCGCCGGGGGCGTGGAAAAACTGGCCGGGATCATCCGCGACTGGCTGCGGCACTTCGACGGCTACTATTACAACCAGCCGCCGCTCAACGAATTCCGCCGCTACGACTCTTCTTTCGACCGGGACGTGATGATCCCCCTGCTGCGGGGGATCCTCTCGGAGCCGGAATTCCGGAACAAATACCTGGCCTGGGGCACCAAGGTCGGGCACGAGAACCATTACGAAAAGGGCGCTTACACCTTCAACTGCGGCGGCACCTCGATGCTCCGGGGCTCCGTGGGCAGCGCCGTGAAAGCCGGGGCCGACGTCGTCAATCTGGTGGAGTGGGACGAGGAGAACGAAAACACCAGTTTCCGCCCCACCGTCGCCAACGGTTTTTCCACGGGGCGCATCATGCGCTACTTCACCGCGGTCGCCCGGGGGACGCTGCCGACGCCGTTCCCCGGGGACGACACGGCGATCCCCAACGTGATCCTCTCTTACCGCCGCAGTCTGCCCGCCGGAGAGACCCTGACGCTGGAAGTCGTCAACGTGCCCGAGAAAGACCGCCCCGCGGCCATTCTGCCGGTGCGCCTCGTTCTCAAAAACATTTCGGGCGCCGTCGTGAAGACCTTCGAGGGGAAGCTCGACGGAGCCAAGCTGGACGAACTGCGCTTCAACGTCAAGGTCGCAGACGTTCTCGATGAACAGGTCCTGACCCCCGAACTGACCGTGGCGGGGAGGACCTTCACGGGATTCACCCCCGCGGAACTGCGGGCCAACTACAACGCCGACTGCAAGTGGGTCAAACAGCCCCTGCGGGATCTGGCGGACTGCTCCGCCGCCGTCAAAATCGCCGAAAAATACGCCGACGGACGGGTCAGGATCGAGGCGAACATCACGTCGAAGACGCCGCTCCATCACGTCGCGCTGATCGACAGCGGTTCGCGGGTCTACGTCCACAACACGCCCGAGGCCTTCCACGAGACCCCCGACAGGGTCGTCATAAGACTGATCGTCGCGGCCAAGCCCCGGGCGAAGATCGCCCCGAAGGGGACGATCCGCGTCCGCGGCGCCAAAAACCTGGTCTGCGGCGATTTCACCGGGCGGGACAAACGGTTCGTCGTCACCCGGCCCGACGGCTGGGATCTGCCGGGGGGCGTTTCTCCCGACAGCCGCAACATGATGCTGCTGGTCTGCTCCATGGACCGCGCCTCCGCGGCGGACGCCGTTTTCGAGATCTCCGCGGGCGTGGAGGCGCCGAAATTTTCCGCCCGGCTCTTCGACGGCAAAATTCCGGCGGCGGACATCCTGAAGAAGGAGATCTTCTCCGTCGCGAACAAGGGCATGAGTCTTCTGCTGCTGCACCACACCGATCTGCCCTTCGTTCTGCCGGGGCGCTTCGGCGGGAAAGAGGCGGCCTTCAGCGTGATCCGCGCGCCCTCTCTGCCCCAGTCGGTCTATTTCATCGAGGCCGTCGACGTGAACGGCAAGACCTTCCGCAGCGCCCCGGTGACGGTTTACAGGCCCTCCGGCAGGACCGCCGTCTTCTCCGCCTTCGACTTCTTCGGCAAGAAGCCGGTGGAGGTGCGCTGCGACGAAAACCTCTTGACCGTGCAGAAGATCGAGATCTCGCCCCGGCACGGGACCGTGGTGAAAAATTCCGGCGGGAACGATCTCACCGGCATCGCCGGGAACCTGCCTTCGCTGGCCAACGGATTGCGCATGCAGGGGGAGACCGATTACTACAGCAGTCTCGTGATCAAGTATCTGCGCATCCTCAAGGACGATCTGGATGCGGCGCCCAAAGTCGTTCCCGCGGGGGAGGAAAAATATGCCTGGCGCTTCGACGGCTCCCAAACCGTTTCCTTCCCCGTGGCGATGCTCTACCCCTTCAGCGGCTTCGAACTCGTCATGGATGTTTCACCCGATGACCTGAAGGGGACGCAGACCCTCTTCACCAGCGGCAATGCGGGGTTCACGCTGGCCCTGCGGAACGGTCTCCCCCAGGCGCGGCTCTACCGGGGGAACCGCAGCGACAGGAACGTCGTCTCGGCCGCGGGCCCCAGGCTCGCCGCGAGGAAGACTTCGCGGATCGTCGTCCGCTTCGATCAGAAAACGATGCAGATATCCGTGGACGGCAGGGCGGGCCGTGCCGTGCCCTGTTCCGGATACCAGCTCTACCCGCGGGCCGTCTCCGTCGGAACGGGGGAGGCCGGAAACGGGTTCCGCGGCTTGGTCTCCCACCTGGAGCTCCGGCCCCTGTGACGGGGAAAACGGGGTAAAAAAAGAGGATATTTCCCATGAAAAAAACGATCGGGCTGCCCCTCGGAACGGAGGCGGTGTACGACGCGGAGAACCGGCAGTTCACGCTGACTTCTCTCTGCGGCATGTCCTGCGGGCACAACGGACTGGAGGACGATTATTCCTGCTCCGGCTCCGCCGTCATCTGCGTGGACGACCGGCGGCTGGAGGGCGCGAAACTCGAGTGCGAACTCGCCGCCGTCACCGAAACGGAGCTGGAATTTTCCCTTTCCGACGCCGAAAAGACGGTCCGGATGGAGAATGTCTGGCACTTCGAGCCGGAGTTCGGCCTCATCTCCTGCCGTTCGGTCCTCGTCAACACTTCGGACCGGCAGGTGGTGATCCGGCGGGCGCTGCCCCGGTGGGTCTTTGCCCCCGGAGATTACACGGTACTCCACCAGATGAACCGCTGGGGAGCCGAAAATCAGGAGCAGCGCCATCGGCTTCGCGGCGCGGATCTGATCCTCCACGGCCGGGCCGCCCGCGCCACCGTCGGGACGACGCCTTTCTGCGTTCTCCGCGACAACGAAACGGGGAAAGCCGCCGCCTTCCACGTGCTCCCCAAAGGAAACTGGGTCATCCAGGTGCATTCGGATATCCTGAGCAACGAATTTCCCTCTCCCGTCGTGGAGGCGGGACTGGCCGATACCGATCTCTTCTGGTTCCTCAATCCGGGGGAAAGGATCGAACTGCCCGAAGTGCTGATTCAAGAGGTCCCTTCCGACGGGCACGCCGGGGCGCTTCTGCACAAGTACATGATCCGCAAGCGGCTCCCGGCGGAACTCCATCTGCCGCCCGTCGTCTACAACAGCTGGCTCTACCGCTTCACGGACTTCACCCGGGAGCAGCTCAGTTGCCAGCTGGCGGCGGCGAAGGCGGCCGGCTGCGAGGTTTTCGTCGTCGACGCGGGCTGGTTCGGTCCCGCGGTTGGCGACTGGCGCGAGAAGGTGGATCGGCCCTTTTTCGGCAATATGGCGGCCTTTGCGGACGAGGTCCGCGCCGCGGGCCTCAAGTTCGGGTTCTGGATGGAGCCCCAGCGCTGGCTGCCGGATGTGCCCGTCCGCAAGGAACACCCGGAGTGGTTCCCGGAGCACTCCGTGCGGATCGACCTTCTCCAGAAGCCCGCCGCCGAGTACTTTTACCGGGTCCTCGCGGACAACGTCCGCAAATTCGGCGCGGAATACATCAAGATCGACTTCAACGCAAGCGTCGGGTACGACCGCACGGGGACGGAGCTCGCCCGCTACTGCGCCGTGCTCCATGAGCAACTCGCGCGGCTCCGCAGGGAGTTCCCGGATCTTGTCATCGAAAACTGCGCCTCCGGGGCGCTCAACTGCGATCTCGTCACGGCGCAGCTGTACGACCTGGCCTTCGTCAGCGACAACGCCCACCCCTACGAGACGCTGCGGATCCGTCAGGGCGTGTTCCGGCGCTTCCTGCCGGGGCGGGTCCTGAACTGGATCGTCCTGCGTCCTGCGCCGGAGCGTTTCACGGCGGTTTCCGACGCCCGGCAGGTGCTGGCCTGCGCGGCGGCGACGTGGGACGAGGCCGCGCTTTTCGACTTCAAGTACGTCATGCTCTCGGGCCTGCTGGGCGTTCCGGGGTTTTCCGGAGATCTGGCGGCCTTTCCGCCGGAAACGCTGGAAAAGATTTCCGAATATGTCCGCTTCTACCGGGAAAACCGGGCGTTTTTCGTCGATTCCCACGTTTTTTCGCTGACCCCGCCAAGTTCCGGCGTCGCCGATTACGAAAATTATCTGGCCTTCCAGATGCAGGGGAACGACGTTTCCGATTCCCTGCTCTTCGTCTTCACCAACAGCGCCTCCCGCCGGGCCCTGCGGCAGTTCCGTCTGCAGGATCTGGCGCCGGATGCCGCCTACCGCGTGACCACGCTCTTCGAGGAGGAGAAAGAGGACTTCGTCCGCACGGGTGAGGAGCTCATGCGTTACGGCGTCGAGACCCGGATCCCCGAAAACCAGCACGTCCGCCACGCCGCGAAGCTTTACCGGATCTCGCGGCTCACCGAAAATGCGGCCCCCGGGGCCGGTCAAAAACAAGGATTCGTTTCATGAAGATCGCTTTTTTCGACAAGATCATCTCGCCCGAGATCGGCAGCACCATCGCCGGGTATGCCTTCGAGGACTATTCCGTCGCCAAACGCGACGACATCCACATGACGGGTCTGGGGTTGGACGACGGGGAAAACCGGGCGCTGATCCTCTCCTTCGATCTGCAGTCCCTGGACGGCTGGTTCATCCGCCGGATCCGCCGGGCCTGCGCGGAACTGCTGGGGACGAGGGAGGAACTGGTCCTTCTCAGCTGCACCCACAATCACTCGGGACCGGAGGCCTCCACGCCCATGGTGCGGTTCGAGAAACTCAACCGGTCCTATCTGGAACAGCTGGAGCGCTGGATCCTCGAGGAGGTGACGAAACTGGCCGCCGCGCCGTTCCGGGAGGTCCTCGCCTGTTTCTATTCCTCGTACTGCGACGAAAACGACAACCGCCGCTACACGGGGCCGGACAACACGGCAAGTTTTCTGCCCCACCGCCGGGAACTGCGGGAACTGGCCCGGGGATTCGCCGACAAGGAGTTCGGCGAGATCTGCTTTTTGGATACCCAACGGCGGGACCCCGTCTACATCATCGGCAACTACGCGGCGCACCCCCTGTCGGGTCACGCGCCGGGGCTGGGTGGCCTGACCATTTCCGCGGACTACCCCGGTGTTTTCCGCCGGTATATCGCCGAGGAGACCGGCGCGGGGAGCATGTTCATTTCGGGGGCCGCCGGGGACATGATCCCCAAGTGGGACGAGATGGGCTCCTCCGGCATGCTCCGGCTGGGCACAGCGCTGGCCCGGGAGGCTCTGGGCGGCGTCATCGACGCCCAGCGGAATCCCGCCCGCTTCCTCATGGAGGACGCCAAAGTCGGCGGCAGGATCGGTAAATTCACCGTGCCCATCCGGAAACAGTACATCGGCAAGCTCGCGCCGGAGTACGACGGCCTGACCGAGGTGACGCTGGAGGTCCAGTGCCTCGCCGTCGGCGACGTCTGCTTCGTCGGCGTGCCCGGGGAGCTCTGCGCCGAGCTGGGGCAGGAGATCAAATGGCACGCGCCCTTCCGCAAGGCCTTCGTCGCCTATTACGCCACGGCGGAGTTCAGCTACATCTGCCCGGGGAACTTTCTCGTTTCGGGCGGCTACGAGGGCAAGGCCCAGGCCTTTTCCTCCCGGGGCGGCCTGAAACTGGTGCAGTGCGCCGTGGACGCCATGTACGCTCTCCATGAGGAACTGTATCCTTCACCGGGGGAGGAGCCGTATCCGGATTACCTCGAACACCCGCTGGTCTGCCTGCCGCCCAACCGGGAAAAACTTCCCCATCTGGCCCTGCCGGGGCGGAAAAAAAACGAAAAATGAACGGCGCGGAGAGCCGGAGAACGGGGCTCCTGCTGGTCCTGACGGCCGGGATCAGCTGGGGGGTGCTGGGGATCTTCGTCCGCCGCCTGATGGCCCTCGGCCTGCCGGCGGCAGACGTGGCCGCCCTGCGCGCCCTGGGCGCGGCGCTTATTTTGAGCGCGTTTTTTTTCCTGACCCGCCGGGAGACCTTCCGTGTCCGGATCCGGGACCTCTGGTGCATGGCCGGGTGCGGGATCCTCAGCATCACCCTTTTCAACGTCTGCTACTTCGCCGCGCTGCGTCTGACCACCGTCAATATCGCAGTGACGCTGCTCTACACCTCGCCCGCCTTCGTCATGGTCATGTCGGTGATGTTCTTCCGCGAGAAGCTCACGCTGCGCAAGATCGCCGCGCTGGCGGCGGTCCTGCTGGGGAGCGCGCTGGTCGGCGGCGTTTTCTCTTCCTCGGGGCCGCTGGACGGCCGGGTGCTCTTCTGGGGGCTGGGATCGGGTTTCTGCTACGCGCTCTACACGATCTTCGGCCGGTGCGCCCAGACCCGGGGCTACGGCAGCGCCGCGATCACGCTGTGGACCTTTCTCTTCTCCGGAGCCGCCGGGCTCTTCATCCCGAACTGGAGCGCCGCCTTTCGGACGGCTCAGACGGGAGGGGGCGCCTTCTGGACGGGACTGGCCGGGATGGTCCTGATCTCGACGATCCTGCCCTACGGGGCCTATACGGCGGGTTTGAAGCGGCTCACGCCCTCCACCTCGGCCATCACCGCCGCCGTGGAGCCGCTGGTCGGCACGGTCACGGGCGTGCTCGTCTTTCACGAGGGACTGACCCTCTCCGCCGCCGCGGGGATGGTCCTGATCCTCGGCGCTGTGTTCCTCTGCCGGGACTGAAAAACCGGAAAAACCTTGCAAAATCCCCGAAAATGGTGTATAATATAGAAAAAATCGTCTTTTTCGCAATACGCTATGGGAAAAACATCTTTCTGAAAGGGGGATCCCGAGTCATGAAAAAAAGATACTTCACGTTGATCGAGCTGTTGGTGGTGATCGCCATCATCGCCATTCTGGCGGCGATGCTGATGCCCGCCCTGCAGCAGGCCCGGGACCGGGCCAAGGCCGCGAACTGCGTGTCCAATTTGAAGCAGCTGGGGACCGGCGTGATGATGTACCAGAGGGACAGCGACGGATACTATGTCCCCTACCTCATCGACGAAGGGAACAACATCAATTTCGCTTATTACATGTGGAAGCATTACGTGACCAACGATATGGCCTTCTTCTGCCCCAAAAAGGTGCGCACCTGGTACAAGGGCGAGATGCCCAAAAACTACGTCAGCAGCTACGGGACCAACCAGTTCAGCATCTTCGGCAGTTACTGGATCAGGAAGAACGGCGGCTCTCCGGAGTACGAGAAGTGGAGCATGATTCCGGCGAAGGAGTCCCAGGTGGCCCGTCCCTCGGCCACTATTCTCATGCTCGACAGCTACAACTACTCCGATCCGACCATCGGCGGTTCGGGCTGTTCTCCCTACAGCAAGACCAACGGCATCGTCGCCTACGCGGAGCACAACAACACCTGCAACATCGTCTGGTGCGACAGCTCCGTGCGGCCCATCAAGACGAACACCCCTTTCGGGTGCTACGAGCTCCTGGGCAATTTCAACGGCCGCTCCGCCATCGGCAACGGCAACTACTGGGACCGCACCAGCGTGAGAAAAGGCATCTGATCTGAAGAAAAAGAGGGATCCGATGAAAAAGGCGGCGAAGATCACATCGCCCTCCGCGCCCGCCGGCGTCCCGGCGTCCTGCGGCGTCACGCTGGTCCAGTGGAATCTCCACATCGGCATCGACATGGATTTCCGCTGGAACCTCAAGGCCCAGGCGGAGGTCCTCAACCGTCTCGCCGGGGACGTGACGATCCTCAACGAGGTGGACAAGAACTGCCCCCGCACGGGCTTCACCGACATGACGAAGACCCTCGCGACTCTCACGGGCACGATGTTTTCCCAGTTCGGCGCCGCCCGGGCCCTGCCGCCGGAGGGGCTGTACGGGAACGCCGTCCTCTCCCGGTACCCCATGGAACTCATCGGCGCGTGGCTCATCCCCGCCCCCGCCGACGAGAGCCGGAGCATGACGCTCATGAGGATCGACGCCCCCGTGCCCTTCCTCCTCGGCTTCACCCACCTCAACTTCCGGGACACGCCCGAGGAAAACGTCATCCGCACGGCGGCCGTCCGGAAGATCCACGATTTGATCGAAGCGCATATGCCGGCGCATCTGCCCGCCGTCCTCGCGGGGGACTTCAACTGCGAGCCCGGCAGCGATCCCGTGAAAGAGTTGGAAAAACTGGGGTGGACCATGGGCAAGCCTCTGGCGACGTTCCCGTCGAAAAAGCCCGTTTCCTCCATCGATCACATCTTCTGCCGGGACGGCCGGGCGAAAGTCATCGACCGCATCCCCGTGGACGAGAAGACCGCTTCCGACCATATCCCCGTCGTCAACAAGCTCGAAATTTTTCGGACCGACCGCAACAGATAAAAACACCGGAACGCAGTTATGAAACGCGCTGTCATCCTGTCGGCGGTCCTGCTGGCCGCCGCCGAACTTGCCGCGGGCCCCAGGGTCTGCGGTGTCACGCTGGTCCAGTGGAATCTCCACATCGGCATCGACATGAATTACCGCTGGAACCTCAAGACTCAGGCCGATGTCCTCAACCGCCTCGACGGGGACGTGACGATCCTCAACGAGGTGGACAAAAACTGCGCCCGGACGGGATACTGCGACATGACGAAAGAACTGGCCGTTCTGACCGGCACGATGTTTTCCCAGTTCAGCGCCGCCCGGGCCCTGCCGCCGGAGGGGCTGTACGGGAACGCGATCCTCTCCCGGTATCCCATGGAACTTGTCGGCGCATGGCTGCTCCCGTCTCCCGCCGACGAGAGCCGGAGCATGACGCTGATGAAGATCAAGGCTCCCGTGCCTTTCCTTCTGGGTTTCACCCACCTCAACTTCCGCCAGACGCCCGAGGAAAATCTCATCCGGATTGCGGCCGTCCGGAAGATCCACGAATTGATCGAGCGGAACAACCCCGGCCGTCTGCCCGCGGTCCTCGCGGGGGACTTCAACTGCCGCCCCGGGGACGATCCCGTGAAGGAACTGGAAAAACTGGGCTGGACCATGGGCAAGCCCCTTGCGACCTTCCCCTCGAAAAAGCCCGTTTCCTCCATCGATCACATCTTCTGCCGGGACGTCCGGGCGAAAGTCCTCGACCGCATCCCCGTGGACGAGAAGACCGCTTCCGACCACATCCCCGTCGTCAACAAACTTGAAATTTTCCGCAGCATTCCGAAATAAGAAAAGAGGAGACATCTCATGAAGAACACCGTTATCCTGTCGGCCGTCCTGCTCTGCGCCGCCTGTTTTGCCGCGGCCCCGCAGGAAGGGATCGCTTCCGCGCGGATCTTTGCCGTCGATTACACCAAAAGTCAGGAGACCGTCAAGGCGCAGTTTGCCAAGGGCAGCCCCGAGGGGCGGCTCCTGCCCGCCGGGCGGCCTCTGCGCTTCGACTTCGATCCGCTCTCGACCACCAACTACGGTCTTCAGGTGGGGGCTGACCGCGCCGCCGTGCGCTATGAGGGAAAGGGCAATTTTCCGGCCAAAGCCGGGAGCATCGAGATGACAATCAAAAACTGCGACTGGGAGTACAAGGATTCCCAAGTCCATATGTTCCTCAATCTCGTGTCGAAGGATGTCCTGCTCTGCGTCTACAAGCACCGTACCGACGGGATCGGCGTCTATGCCCGGAACAACCTGACCAAAAAGGCCCTCTTCCTCCGGCTCATGCCCAAGGACTGGCAGACGGGCAGCGTCCACCATTTGACCTACACCTGGGACGGAACGGGCAACTCGGCGCTCTATCTGGACGGACTGCAGGTCCGCAAGGGCTTCGTCGAACTTCCCGAGACCGCCGCGCGGTACGTCGACATCGGTCCCACGGGGAAACTCGGCGCCGAGGGGCACACCGCCATCGGTCACGTGCGCATCTATGACCGGGCCCTGACCGAAAGGGAGGTCGTCGTCGTCGCGGGAGAACTCATCCCCGAACTCAAAAAGAAGGGGCTCGCTTCCGTTCAGGAGATCGTCATGGCCCCCAGCCCGTGGTTCAAGAACCGGGTGAGGCTCGGTCTGGAGGCGCTGGACGGAAATTATGTTCCTTCCCCCTTCGAACCCGTTTCCGCCAAGGGTTCGACCCTCTCCGCGTGGGGGCGAAAGTACGACTTCGGCGGCAGCGGCATCCTGGATCAGGTCACGGCCCGGGGCGAGAAGCTTCTGCGCAAGAGCGTCAACCTCACCGTCAACGGCAAGGAACTGAAACTGGGGGATTTCAAGGTCCTCAAGCAGGAGAAGGGCCGGATCGAATTCACCAAAACGGCGGCCAACGCCAGTCTCGCCGGGACTTTCGAGTACGACGGCATGGTGCATTTCCGCCTGACCCTCCGCCCGGGGGAGAGGGTTGAGGAGATGACGCTCCGGATGCCCATGGGGAAAAACGCCGCCGAACTTCTGCATTTCGTGGGCGCCACCGACCGCATCGGCGGGGACTACGGCCCCACCAGCCCCAAGGCGAGCAACACCATCGAACTTGCCCAAAATCCGGGCGTCCTCTGGCAGAAGCGCTTCGGGACCCACGTCTGGATGGGCTCCACCCGCAGCGGGCTCCAGTATTTCGTCGGCAGCGAGCAGTACTGCTATCCCCGCAAGCGGAGCGATCTCTTCGAAGTCGTGCGCAATCCGGACGGCAGCGCGGACTTTCTCGTGAAGATGGTCGTGAAACCCCTTCCCGACAACGCGCCCAAAGAGTTCACTCTCGATTTCGGATTCATCGCAACGCCGGTCAAGCCCCTTCCGGAAGGCTGGCGCGCCATGACCATGAGCGCCCAGTACGACGCCTTCAAGGGCAAGATCCGCGGCAGCATCCTCGTCTACTGGCCGGACGAGTGGGTCCAGATCAGTCTCGACCCGGAGGCCAGCCGGGGACTCAACAAAGAGCGTGTTTCCGCCAAGGTCCGGCGTGACCGGGCCGAGGGAAGAAAGATCGTTCCCTACTGGGACCGCCGGCATCTGCCCATCTCCCAGAAGAACAAGGTCAACCCCGACGCCGAGGGCATCTACCGGGAGTGGAGCCCCGATCCCCAGCGCACCCGGGCCAGCCGCGACTGGATGCGCTGCGCCTCGACCACCGCCTGGTCCGATTACCTCGTGTGGTGCGTCGATCAGTGGGGCAAGGTCTTCGGGACCATCGACGGCGCGTATCTCGACGAAATGGCCCTCGATCCCAACAAGAGCGCCCGCTCCGGCGGCGGCTATACCGACTTCGACGGCGAGCGCCGCCCCACCTACTCGTGGAAAGCGGACCGCGACCTCTACAAGCGCATCCACTACATCGTCGCCAAAAACAACGGGAATCTTCCCCCGTGGGGCATCGCCCACTGTTCGGCCACGAACATGATGGAGCTCCTCTCGGGCTTCACCATCATGCTCACGGGCGAACACCTTTACAGCGGCTACTTCCCCGACGATCCCGTGCTGATCCCCCCGAAGCACGACAAGCTGTACTATTACAGTTACAGTCTGCCCATGGAGCGTGTCCGCGGCGAATTCTTCCACCGCCAGTGGGGCGGGGTCATCACCTGGGCGCCCTGCCTCAAAAACCAGCGGGACATCATGACCCATCCCACGCCCACCCGCGACATGATGAGCCGCATCATGCACGCCGACGTGATCTTCTGGCCCCTGTGGTGCAACAAAAAAGAGATCTACAAGGTGGAGGAGATCCGCCGCAGGTGGGACATCGGCGATCCCGCCGTCGAGTTCACGCCCTACTGGGAGAACAAAGTCATCACCAGCCCGACCCCCGATGTGTATATCAGCTTCTACGACAAAAAGGGTGAAAAGCTGGTGCTGGTGAGCAACCTCGCCCGCGTGCCGCAGAAGATCTCGATCCAGCTCCCCGCCGACGCGAAGACGGCCGTCAACGCCGAGACGGGCAAGGAGATCCCGATCTCCGGAAGAAAAGTCGAGATCGAACTGCCCCGCAACGACTTCACTTTCCTCATCGTCAAAAAATAACCCGACAACAAGGAAGAGAGGGAGCTATGAAAAACACCGTCATCCTGTCGGCTGTCCTGCTCGGCGCGTTTGCCGCCGAACTCGCCGCGGCCCCGAAACCCGAAGAGATCGCTTCTGCGCGGATCTTTTCCGTCGATTACACCAAAAGTCAGGAGTCCGTCAAGGCCCAGCTGGCCAAAGGCAATCCCGAGGGCAAACTCCTGCCCGCGGGCCGGCCGCTGCGCTTCGACTTCGACCCGCTGTCGACCACCAACTACGGTCTTCAGGTGGGGGCCGACCGCGTCGCCGTGCGCTACGAGGGGAAGGGCAACTTCCCGACCCGGGGCGGGACCATCGAGCTCACGATCAAAAACTGCGACTGGGAGTACAAGGCGGCAAAGGTCCACATGTTCCTTTCCCCCGTCTCGAAGGATCTCATCATGTACGTTTACAAGCACAGCAATGACGGGATCGGGGTCTACGCCAAGAACAACCGCACCAAAAAGACCCTCTTCCTGCGGGCCATGCCCAAGAACTGGGAGAGCAACAGCATCCATCACCTGGCCTACACCTGGGACGGCACGGGCAACTCCGTGCTCTATCTTGACGGCCAGATGGTCCGCAAGGGCTTCATCGAACTGCCGGAGAGCCCCGTGCCGTACTTCACCGTCGGCACCACGGCGAAATGGGCCGCCAACGGCCACACCGCCATCGGTCACGTGCGCATCTATGACCGGGCGCTCTCCGACAAGGAGATCATCCTCGTCACGGGAGAACTGATCCCCGAACTCAAAAAGAAAGGACTTCAGATCGTGGAAGAGATCGTCATGGCCCCCAGCCCGTGGTTCAAGAACAAGGAAAAACTCGGGCTCGAAGCACTGGACGGCAATTACGTGCCTTTCCCCTTCAGCCCCGTTTCCGCGAAGGGTTCGACCCTCTCCGCCTGGGCGCGCACCTACGATTTCGGCGGCAGCGGCATCCTGGATCAGGTCACGGCGAAAGACGAGAAACTCCTGCGCAAAAGCGTCAATCTCACGGTCAACGGCAAGGAGCTGAAGCTGGGGGATTTCAAGGTCCTCAAGCAGGAAAAGGGCCGGATCGAATTCACCAAAACGGCGGCCAATGCCGATCTGAAAGGCACCTTCGAGTATGACGGCATGGTGCATTTCCGCCTGACCCTCCGGCCGGGGGAGAAGGTGAACGAGATGACGCTCCGCGTCCCCATGAGCAAAAGCGCCTCGGAACTGCTTCACTTCGTGGGCGCCACCGACCGCATCGGCGGGGACTACGGCCCCACCAGCCCCAAGGGGAGCAACACCTTCAAACTGGACGAAAAGCCCGGCGTCGTCTGGCAGAAGCGCTTCGGGACCCACACCTGGCTGGGGTCCACCCGCAGCGGTCTGCAGTATTTCGTCGGCAGTGAGCAGTATTGCTACCCCCGCAAGCGGACCGATCTCCTGGAGATCGTGCGCAACGCCGACGGCAGCGCGGATTTCCTCGTGAAGATGGTCGTGAAGCCCCTTCCGGACAACGCGCCGAAAGAATTCACCCTCGACTTCGGCTTCATCGCCACGCCGGTCAAGCCGCTGCCCGCGGGCTGGCGCGCCATGACCATGAGCGCCCAGTACGATTCCTTCAAGGGCAAGATCCGGGGCAGTCTCCTCGTCTACTGGCCGGATGAATGGGCCCAGATCAGCCTCGATCCCGAGCCCACCCGGGGCCTCAACAAACAGCGCACCATCGACAAGGTCCGCCGCGACCGGGCCGAGGGAAGAAAGGTCATTCCCTACTGGAACCGCCGCCATCTGCCCATCTCTCAGAACCACAAAATCAACCCGGACGCCGAGGGCATTTATCTCGACTGGAGTCCTGATCCCCAGCGCACCCGGTCCAGCCGCGACTGGATGCGCTGCTCCGGGACCACCGAATGGGCCGATTATCTCGTCTGGTGCATCGACCGCTGGGGCAAGGTCTTCGGTCCCATCGACGGCGCGTATTTCGACGAAATGATCCTGGATCCCAACAAAAACGCCCGTTCCGGCGGCGGCTATACCGACTTCGACGGCGAGCGCCGTCCCACCTATTCGTGGCTGGCGGACCGCGACATCTACAAGCGCATGCACTACGTGATTTCCAAAGGGAACGGCGGCGCGCCCCCGTGGAGCATCGCCCACTGCTCGGCCACGACCATGATGGAGCTGTTCTCGCAGTTCACCGTGTTCCTCACTGGCGAGCATCTCTACAGCGGCTACTTCCCCGACGATCCCGTGCTGATCCCGCCCAAGCACGACAAACTGTATTACTACAGCTACTGCCTGCCCATGGAGCGGATCCGCGGCGAGTTCTTCCACCGCCAGTGGGGCGCGATCATCGCCTGGCTGCCCTGCCTCAAAAACCAGCGGGACATCATGGAGCATCCGACCCCCACCCGGGATCTGATGAGCCGCATCATGCACGGCGACGTGATCTTCTGGCCCCTGTGGTGCAACAAAAAAGAGATCTACAAGGTGGAGGAGATCCGCCGCAAGTGGGATATCGGCAATCCCGCCGTCGAGTTCATCCCCTACTGGGAGAACAAGGTCATCACCGCTTCGGCGCCCGACGTCGTCATCAGCTTCTACGACAAGAAGGGCGAGAAACTGGTTCTGGTGAGCAACCTCGCCCGCGTGCCGCAGAAGATTTCGATCCAGCTCCCCGCCGACGCGAAGACGGTCGTCAACGCGGAGACGGACAAGGAGATCCCGATCTCCGGCGGCAAAGTCGAGATCGAACTGCCCCGCAACGATTTCGGCTTCTTCATCGTCAAAAAGTGACGGGGGGTCTCCCATGGCGAAGAAAAACTGGAAAATCATCCCCGTCGACGATTTCGTGATCTTCAAGGCCACCGACGACATCGTCGAGGGCGTCAATGCGGCTTATGCCCGGTCGAACGCGGCCAACAGGGCCTTCATCGAAAGCCGCCCCGTGCCCGTGCCGACCGCGCCCGTCTCAGGGACCTTCATCTGCGCCCAGCCCCCCAACTACCGGGGGCTGCCCATGCTCCACGCCTCGGCGGAGGACTGGGCAAAGAAGTTCGAGCTCTTCAAAACCTTCGGCGTCGACACCGTCATCTTTCAGGCGGCGGTGTGGAACGAGCTGGAGACGGTCTACTATCCCAGCCGCCGTTTCGCCGGATTCCGGTGTTTCGACCAGATCGGCAACGTGCTGACCGCGGCGGAGAGGACCGGAATAGGCGTCTATCTCGGCGGCTACGGCTCCGCTTCCGGCTGGTGCATGGGCCGCGATCCCGGGTTCGTCGAGCAGGAGAAGCAGAACCACTTCGCCGTTCAGGACGAGCTCTTCGAGCTTTACGCCGGCCGGTTCAAGGGGATCTACTTCGCGCCCGAGACCGCCTACCGGGGCGAGCGGGATCTCTATGCGGAAAAGATGCTCAACTCCATCTACCGCGACTTCTGCGGCCGCCTCAAAAAGCTCCATCCCGGGTGCGAGATCCTCATGTCCCCCGCGACGAAGTATTTCGAGGGGAAGCTGGAGGAGATGGTCGCGTCGTGGAACGCGATCCTCGACGGCGTTCAACTGGACATCATGGCGCCGCAGGACTCCATCGGCTGCTGCGGCAACAGTCTGGAACATCAGGAGACCATGTTCAAGGTCTGGCGCCGGATCTGCGACGGGAAGAACATCCGCTTCTGGAGCAACGTGGAGCTGTTCGAGGACGTCGACTGTTCGCTGGTCGACCCGCTGATCCCGGCGGATCCCCGGCGCGTGGCCCATCAGATGTGCCACGCCCTGAAAGTCGCCGAAAAACTGATCAGCTGGGAGATGCTCTATCTCACCGACGACAGCAGCGGTCCCCGGGCCCGGGCGCTCCGGGAGTTCCTGCAGAAGTGCGGCTCCGCCTCCCGGGCGCGCTGAAGGGCCTTGACGCAGGTTCCGGTCCCGGCGTCACGACGGTTTATGCCTGATTGGCGTCCAGAACGCGCAGGAAATTCTGCCCGAGGATCTTCGCGATGTCGTCGTCGCTGAAGTTGCGGACGACCAGACCCACGGTGAAAAGAGGCCAGTTGATCCATGCCAGACTGCCGGTCTGGGATTCCCCCGGTTTGGCGGGCGCGTGGGGGTGCTTCTCCCAGTTGCCCCACCATTTGCCGGAATACTCGCTCCGGGGATAGCCGCGCATCTGATACACCTCTTCTGGCCAGCGGCGGCTGTACTGCAGATCGGTGCCGATCCCCACGTGATCGACGCCGACGAGTTTGCTGATGTATTCGATATGGTCGAGCACCTGGTTCAAGTCGTCGCTGCCGCCGATCATGCCGGCATAGGTGTAGACGCCCACCATGCCGCCGCCGTCGGCGATGGCTTTGATCGTCTCATCGTCCTTGCAGCGGCAGAAATCGAACAGCGCCTTCGCCGCCGTGTGGCTGGCCATGATCGGTTTCCGCGAGAATTTCGCGGCCTCGATGGAGCTGCGGCTGCCGGTGTGCGGCACGTCGACGATGATCCCGGCCTGATTCAGACGGGCGATCAG
Organism: Lentisphaeria bacterium; assembly: GCA_017450705.1. GTDB lineage: Bacteria > Verrucomicrobiota > Lentisphaeria > Victivallales > Victivallaceae > UBA1784. Next base: position 68,424 of record JAFSTC010000048.1, read on the forward strand.
TTCCCGTCCCAGATCGCTGATTCCGCCGTTGGCCGGCTCCGTACAGCCGTCGGCGGCGAAATTGCGGCGGTTGTAAGAGAGGTGCATCAATCGGACGCCCATTCTCCGCCAGTCGTCGATCCAGTGCAGTTCGCGCTGACCGTCTTCCATCTCGCCCACGACCGGAGGCCCGTTGACGCTCCAGACGACGGCGATCTTGCCCTCGGCGTTGATGCGTCTGATGTCATCGCAGCTGCCCGCCTGAGCGATGGTGTCGCTGAAGTGGCGCAGCAGCTGGATGTTGCACGCCATGCGCCGGATATCCTCCTCCCGGGATTTGCCCTCTGCGACGGTCTGCACCATACAGTTCAATCCGCTTGCCCGCAGGGCCCTGCGGAAATATGCCGCGCACTCCGGATCATCGCAGCACTCGTCGTACTGCATCCACTCGATGCGCTTGCTCAGTTCGCGGCTGCCGACATATTTGTCCTTGAGTTCGTTCCACGCGGTCACCGTTTTGTGGTTCCAGCAGGCCGAGGGGAGAAAACCGAAGTGATCCATGGCGAACAAATTGCGGTGGAGTTCCAGACCGTGTTCCAGCTGCGCCGGGGTCGGTTTGAGACAGGCCAGCGCACTGTTGAAGGCTTTTTCGTGATTCTCGCAGAGAAAATCCATTTTGTGCATATTCCTTTTTATGGCATGACATCCATCGGGGCGAAACAGCCTTTTTTACCTGACTCCGGGGACGGGCATGCTGATGCCCAGAGACGAGAGCGTTTTCATCGCGGAAACGGTCCTGCGGAATCTTTCATTGAAAAATGTCATGTCTTCGTGCTGCTGCAGGGCGCCGAACGCGGGGACTTCGCCTTTGAAATATCCGCTTTCGAAGCCGGGCAGGGCGGGATATTCTTTTCCGCCGGCGGTAAACGGTTTCGAGATATCGACCGCCCCGGAAAGCGCCGGGGAGTTTTCGGCGAGGGACAGATCGGGCAGTCCGGCAAGCCCCTTTTCTTTCCAGATGCCGGCGGAGTCTTTCACGCCGACGACCTTGTTGAGTTTGGGAACTTTTTTATCCCGGCGGGGCTTGTCGGGGGCTTGGAACTGATAGAGCAGATTGGGACCTGCCAGTTCGTGGCTGTCCGTGGCATGCCAGGGATGATCCTTGAAGATATTGTTGATGACGAAAAACGGCATGACTTTGCGGAAAGTCCGCGAAAAACGGCTGACCGTGAAGGGCACGCCGGTGTCCCGTCCGCCCCAGAAAGTATTGTGGTAGATAAACGTCTTTTCGTGGTCGGAAAGCTTGGGGATCTCCTTTTTCTCCTGCCGGGGAGAGGCTTTGTAGATCCTGCCCAGCTTCGCATAGCAGTGGACGAGGATGTGCTGCCCGTCGTGCCTGGCCTGGATGAAAAGATTGTTGTAGTGGTATTCTTCTCTTTGCGCCTGGGGATTGCAGTATTCGTGGATGCGCAGCGGGATCCCGCAGTTCATCACGAGATTGCGGAAAAACCGCCCCGTGGTGAGAGAGCATGTCACGATCCCCACGCTGGACATGCCGTGGATCACGTTGCCCGAAACGGTCATATCCGGTCCGAACGCGCGGATGCCGATCAGGCCCTGCACGATGATATTGTCGGCGATCTTCGAACCGGGACCGTAATTGGCGACGCCGATATCGTCGGAAAGCGCCGTGCCGATGATGTATTTGAATATTTCGTACAGCGCGCCGCCCCGCATGTCCTTGGGACTTCTCTGCATGAAGAGGTCGTTCCGGATGAAGCCGCAGGTCATGATGTTGTTTCTGACCGTCGTGGCCGAGGCGGTCTTGTCGATGCGGACCCGGGATCCGCCGTGCATGAGCAGACAGTTTTCGATGGAATTGTTCGAGGACTTCCCCGTGATGCGGATCTGGATCCTCGAGGCGCGGATGTGCAGATCCTTCAAAACGATGAAAGAGGCGTCTTCGAGCAGGAACCCTTCGCCGTAAGTGGCGGTGATGCGGCATTTCGAAATATCCTGCCCCCCCGCCAGGCGGATATAGAGATACCCGTTTTTCCAGCCGGCCAGCACACGGCCGATGACCTCCCAGAAATTTTCCCGCTTGCGCCCCAGATTTTCATGGGTGAATTTGACCTGATCGGGCATCCGCAGCAGATCAAGTCCGGCCAACCGTTTGCAGCCGGGACCGAATTTGCTCACGATATACACATCGGTGATCTCTTCCGGCAGAACTTTTCTCTGCGGCAGCGCCATCGTCAGGGGATTTATATAAGCGATCATCGCCCCGTCCTTCATCACGAGGTCGGGCCGTTTTTCGAGCGGCGTTTTCCAGACATTTTCGCCGACCTCCGGCGCGGGCTGCCAATCGGTCAGGACTTTGCCGGGCGCCTGAACGATGGAGAGGTATTCCCCGTTTCCGCTCCGGGTCCCCGCAATGGTTATTTCCGCCCCGCGGCGGCCGGATCTCCGCAGAACGGCGTGTTCGGAAAAAACGCCGGGCAGAAGTCTTACCGTATCCCCCGGCTTCGCCTTTTCGAAAGCCCTGACGATGGTTTTGAGCGGCGCATTCCGCGTTCCGGGAGCGTTGTCGTCGCCCCGGGGGGAAACGAAGATCTCCGCTCCCGCAAGTCCCGAAAGGGCGGCGCATATCAGCGCCCCAAGGCAAAGCGTTTTCGGTGTTCCCTTCATTTATTTCTTCTCCGTTCTGTTTTCTTCGGGGATGATGAATTCCGTGACCAGAGGCTTCCCGGCTTTGCCGAAGGTTTCGTAGGGGGTTATTTCCATCGTTCCCTTTCCCGGGGCAAGTTTGATCTTTTGATCGATGTTCAAGGCCCGTTTCGGCTGTTTGTCATGCAGAAAATAGTCCGACGAAACAAAGAACTCCTGCGGCTTTTCCGCACCGTCCCGAAACAGTCTGACCTTGTAGGCCAGGACCATATCCGGGTGTTCCGCACGGTCGAGGTCGAGATAGAAGTTTTTTCCCCGGCGGAGGATCCTCGCTTTCGCCCTCGCCGGAAACTGCGGCGCGGAAGGGCTTGCCCGCCGGGACGTGTAAACGGCTTTTTCCGGGGTGTACGGCAGGGAAATGCGCCACCGTTTTTCCGGCTTGATCTCGCACAGCGTATTGGCGTCGAAACGGCAGACGACCATTTCCCTGTCGAAGACTTCGATATAGATGAAGTTTCTGCCTCCGAAACGGTCGAGGGTGTCGATCATTCCCGACAGCGGCGCGGGTTTCTGCGGCGTCACCCAGCGCAGGACCCCCGCGTGCACGGCGGTGAACTCGCCCTGCCAGATGGTCCTTTCGTCTTCGAGCGCAAGGTGCGTGTGCCCCGAAATGGAGACCGCCTGCGGATGGATTTCGAGCATTCTGCGGATATTGTCAACCCGCCAGTGATAGCGTGCTTTGGGCGCTTTCGTTTCGGCGAAATCGCTGCGGGCGAGGGTGAACGCTGGCGTCAGGTGGGTCAGCACGAACACCGGTTTGCCGGGGGCGGCTTTTTCCGCTTTCCCGATCAAGTCGGAAACCTGTTTTATTTCGGCGGGATCCGAGTGTTCCCCCTTGTCGTCCGTTGCGGAAACGCCGATGAACGTGTACCCCTTGACCTGATGATGCTGAAGCCAGCGGGCGGGAAGACCCATCGGGCCGAAAAAACGCTTCATGCTTTCCCGGGCCGACGGACGTTTTCCGCCTTTGGGAAAAGCCAGATAATCGTGGTTGCCGAGGATCGGGATATGCACGGGCGCAGGTTTCTTCTTCGAAAAACACCGATCATAGATCTCGATGTACTTCGCGTAGCCCGCCGGGTCTCCGTTGGTGATGTCTCCGCCGCATAGAACGACATCCGGATCCTTCTCCGCCAGAAACGAAAAGACCCGTTCCAGATCGCGCCACTTTTCGTGAACGTCGCTGACGGCGGCGATCTTCAACCTCGGCTCCGCCGCCAGAAGACAGAGCGGCAACAACAATGCGAAAAGACAGATTTTTTTCATGGCAAGGTTTTAAGTTTCGGAGATATTTCCTTCTGCACGGGGCCGGCCGGAATTCATTTGGCCAGAGGGTTCCAGAAGATGCTGAAGTTGTTGACTGACGAACCCTTGTACCTTGCGCTGGGGAAGTCTTCGATGTTGAGTTTCTTTATATGGCCGTCCGCGTAGGCCGTATTGGAGGTCCTGTCGTGCCGCGCGGACATACAGGTCTTGTCGTCGCCGCTTGCCATATCCGGAGCCCAGCGGCATTCGTCGTTCATGTAGCCCGAGCCCGATCCGTCGGCAATGACCAGCAGCATCGTCGGACGTTTGACGCCGGTTATCTTCGAGGGTTTTCTGCTGTCCGCACAGTTCCACAGCATATTGTTGTAGGAATAAGTTTTGTGGATGCTGCTCAGGGGATGGCTGACGGCTTCTCCGAGGATCGTCATTTTTTCCGCTCCGCTGGGAACGCCGGGACAGGCGTAACGGCTGCGGCCGCCGACGATCACCGAAGCGTAGAAAGTCACATTCGGCGTATGGAGCCAGTAACCGATCATCGGCGACTGGGCCCGGGTATCCGCATTGGTGGTGGTGCCCGAGCGCCAGATGGCGTTGGACGAACCGTTTCTGGCCCCCCACGGGAAGAATTCCCCCTGATCGTGCTGGTAATTCTGAAGCATTTTGGACGTCGAGGAAAGATTGGCGGCACACTGCGTCGCCTGAGCCGTCATCCTTGCCTTCTGCAGCGCCGGCATGAGCATCGCGGCAAGTATGGCAATGATCGCGATGACGACGAGGAGCTCGATGAGCGTGAATGCCGGCCGGGTGAAGAGAACTTCCGGCGCGGGAAGGTGCGGAGACGGGGCGATCCCATGACTTTTTTCGCAACGGCGCGGCGACGGGGAAACGATTTCGCAAGCCGCGTTCGACAACAGTTCGATCCGGGGTGAACTCTTCATCATCATGACCTGTCCTTTTTCTTACGTTGATGTTCGAAATAAAAATCCGGGTTTCGTCAAAAATCCACTGCGGCGCTGTCGACCATGAAAGCGCTCAGCGCCTTGCCGCGCTTTTCCTCGAAACGATAACTTTCTTCGACTTCGGTCAGCAGTTCGGCGGGGGTGATGCTGTTGCAGACCAGGCGCTTGAGCGCGGTGGAGAAACACAGACTGACGGAGTCCGCCATGTGTCTGTGGGCGTAATCGATGTGTTTGATCTCGTTGAGAAAAATATCGTCTCTCACGGCGTAACTGTCGACCGTCGCCGCCGCCGCGGCCGCATTGGCGGGTATCCCCCGTTTGAGGGTGCCGATGACTTTCTGCAGGTCGGAACGGAAAAGCGCCTCGGCCATATCGAACAGCAGCTCGGCATGTCTCGTGGTATTGCGGACCATCAGCACTTCGGAAGAGGCGTGACACACCCTTCGCCCCCTGAAAAGCGGCATGGGGCAGACGTCGAGATCGCCGCTGAACCCGCAGGTCTGAGAACGGTATCCGGCCGAAAAAAGCGCCCTGCCTTCCAGAAAGGGAGCGAGACTGCTGCCGACCTTCAGCTGCGAAAACACATCCACGGCGGCGCGGAACACGCCGGAATCGGCAACGCCCTCTCCGGCAAGATTGTAGATCAGAGACAGGAGCAGCTGACCGGCCCCTCCCGAGAAGATCACCGTCTTTTCCGGGAGTTTCTCCTGCAGTTCCAGCAGATGATCGAATGTCAATCCGCAGGGATCGAAATCCGGATCGATCCGCCGCATGATCTTTTTGTTGTAGAACAGGATATTCGGAGAAAAGAGATAAGGAAGCCCCCAGATGGCGCCCCGCACGTCGTGAAATTCGAAGATCTGCGGGAAAAGTTTGTCCTGCCCCCGCAGACGGTCGATCCTCTCCTGCGGCCAGGGCAGGAAATATTCTCCGGGAAAGAACGGGATCGTCGTCGGCAGGACAACGGCATCGGCCTCTTCCATGCTTTTGACGGCTTCCGTTTCCACATTGGGGAACTGCGGCGCAAGGAGGGGAAACAATTTTGCGGCGAAGTAACTGCCGAACATGATCCGGAGCGTTTTCTTTTCGGGGCGGACGACGAATGTTCCCCGTCCGGAGATCCGGTTGACGATACCCTTGTCACGCAGGATGTTCAGCGCCTTCGCCGCGGTCACCGGGGACACTTTGTACTGTTTCGCCAGTTCCTGTTCGGTGGGGAGCCGTTCCGAAAATTCCCCGGAACTGATCTTCTGCCGGATGCTTTCGGCAATTCCCTCGCTTTTGGTCACGGTCCGCCCCTTCCTTGACATATTAACCATAGTGTAAGCTATGGTTTTAATGTAGCACCGACTCGGAGTTATGTCAAGTGCCCGCCCGAATCCGGCTTCGCCGGGCCGGGCGGGCGGAGCGGGGAGGGACTCCCGGGGGCGTTGAGGAGCCTTTACGCCAGTTCCGGTTCCGGCGGCACGACACAGATGCGGAGCGTCAGGGGGATCTCCGCGGCGAACCCCTGCCGCCCGGCGCAGTCGAGCCGCAGTTCTCCCCCGGAAAAATCCGGGGCGATCCGGCAGAAGGTCACCGGCCGCGTCAGGGGAAGCGCCTCCACCGTGAGCCAGTCCGTCAGCGGCAGCAGCGAAAAGATCCTGCCGCACTGCCGCAGAAGTTTGGTTCGGCTGACGGCCTTGCCCCGCAGGACGGCCCGGGCGTCCAGATAGTCGCCCTCCTTGCCCGCGGGGGCCGGCAGAAGGGCCGCCGAAAAGGCTTCTCCGACGCCCGACGGGATGCCGCCCGTGAAAAAGCCTTCGTCCAGCCTCAGCTCCAGCGTTTCCGCGAACCAGATCGCCAGAGCCTTTTCCGCGTCGGCGGGGTCGAAGTTCCGTCGGGCGGCGGTCCGCGAGGCGCGGTCCATGACGGCGGGGCCGGGGTAGCCCCAGGTGAAGACGGGGGCCAGTTCCCCGTTGACGCTTCCGGATGAAAAAGTGTTTTCCGCCATCATGCCACCTCAGACGAAATCGACCGAAAGAAGGATCGAAAATTCGAAACAGGAGACACCGTTCTCCTCCGGCGGCGGAAAAGTCACCTGCTCCCCCTGTCCGGCGCGGATGGAGAGCAGGCCGCGGACGCCGAAGACCGGCAGGGCGGAAACGATGGCGTCCGCCTTGAGCGCGCATGTTCCGCGGGAACGGAAGCGGCCCCGCACCCGGGCCGTGAAACTGTTGGTCTCGGCGAGCCCGGCCGGCCGCCCCTGCTCGAATTTGGCCCATACCCCCTCGGGGACGCCGTCGGGCAGGGCGTTGGAAAAGATCTCCCGGTCGGGAACCAGATCGAGGATCCCGGCGAGAAACAGAACGAGTCGTTTTTCGGCTTCAAAACAGGTCATGGTGACTTTTCTCCGGTTGAAAACAGAAGGATATCTGTTTCCCCCCGTCCTTCGTCACCCGGTCAGTAGCGTCGGATGAGGGCGGCCACGACGCCCCGGAGGACTCCGGAGGAGATGCGGAAGCGCTTTTCGTAAAAGCCGAAGTGCGCCGGAACAAGTTCGAAAAAGCGGCGGCTGATGGGGAAGTAGCTGCGGACCGCCCAGCGGCCGTCGGGCATTTTCGCCAGAACGACGTCTCCCGGTTTTGCCGCCCTGTCTTCCACGGGAACGGCCAGCACCGTGTCGCCGCAGTGGATCCCCAGATCGAACATGCTGTCGTCGTCCATCGTGAAGGTCATGATGCGCTCGGGATCGCAGCCGGCAAGTCCGTCGCCGGGGAGATAGATCCCCCGGGCGTCCCGCCGCAGGGCGCCGCCCTCTCCGGAGCAGGGCGTCAGGATGATGTTCCGGGCGCGGGCGTCCCGGACGAGCTTTCCTTTTTTGCGCAGGGCTTCCAGATGCCAGGCGACGGTGGAGGGCGCCACGCCGAAATGCGCCGCCATTTCTTCCAGCGTGGGCGGAACGCCTCCCCCTTCGATGCGGCTCCGGAGAAGATCCAGCACTTCCTGCTGCCGGGGCGTCAGCATTTTTTTCAATGGCGTCACCTGAAGAGGAAATCCGCCTTGATGATCACCGGCTTCTCCTCGGGATGGATGACCCGCACCCGGTAGAGGACTTCGTAGACCTGCTGCGGCATCCGCGGGTCTCCGGTCTCCTTGACGAATCTGAATTTCCAGAGAAAATCGTTGAACAGGGTGCAGTCGAGCATTCCGTAATAGGTGCAGCTTTCGAGCTTGCCGAACCGGGCGAGGCCCGCTTTCATGGCGTTGAAGATCTCTTCGGCTTTGGGCGAAACGAGTTTTTTGGGCAGCACCTTTTTGAGAGGGGCGAATTCACCGGAAACCAGAGCTCCGGTCAGGCCGCCGATGTAGGCGTCGGCCAGACGTAGGGCCGCGTCGCGGCGTTCGCCCGAAAGGGTCCTTTCGACGGGGAACTTTTCGTTCCCGGAAGCGGAAGGCGAGAGTTTTCCGGCGGCGCACCCGCAGAGAAGAGAAGCGAGAAGGAGCGCGGAAAAAAGTGACGGCAGACGGCGACGGCGAAAAGTTTTCATTTTTGACACTCCGGGCAGAAGCAGGAACTTCTGCCGCCCAGTTTGACGGTTTGCAAAATCGTTCCGCAGACGGGACAGGGGCGTCCGCAGGACCCGTAGACGTTGAGTTCCTGCGCGAACTTGCCTTCCGAGCCGTCCACGTTGAGAAAATCCGAGATGGACGTGCCGCCCAGTTCGACGGCCCGGGCGAGGATCCTCCGGGCGTGGCGGACGATTTTCCGCCATTCCCGGCGCGAGACCTCTCCCGCCGGGCGGGCGGGATGGATCCCCGCGGCGAACAGGGTCTCCGCGGCGTAGATGTTGCCGATGCCGGTGACGACGGCGTTGTCCATGATGAAGTTCTTGACGGGTACGCGCCGTCCCGCGGCCTTGCCGGCCAGATAGGAAGCATTGAAGCGGCGGGAAAAAGGTTCGACGCCGAGCGCGAGCAGTTTCCCGGGCAGACGCTCCCGGCCGTGGAGCGAGCAGCACTCCAGCAGACTGAAGCGGCGGGGGCACTCGAAGCGGAAAGCCCGGCCGTCGTCGAGGGTGATGAAAACGTGTTCGTGCTTGCGGCGGGGCCGTCGGGCGTCTTCGACGCGGATGACGCCCGACATTCCCAGATGGGCGAGAAGTCCTCTGCCGTCGTCGAGATCGGCGATGATGTATTTGGCCCGGCGGCGGACGTCCGTGAAGAGCCGTCCCGGCAGAGCTGCCGTTTCAAGGGGCAGCAGACTGGTGCGCAGAGCAGGCGAAAAGAGCTTCACGCCGGTGATCCTGCGGCCGGGCAGGACTCTTTTCAATGCGTCGCAGACGTTCTGCACTTCGGGCAGTTCAGGCATGTTTTTCCTCCGCGGAGCCGGAACCGGTGAGGCGGATGGTCATGTCGCAGTGAGCCACGGTGGTGAGACGGTGGGCGATCATGAGGATGGTGAGTTTGCCTTTCAGCGCCTTCATCGCGTCGATGAAGGCCTGTTCGGTCTCGTTGTCGAGAGCGCTGGTGGCCTCGTCCAGGATCAGGATCTCCGGCGAGCGGTAGAGGGCCCGGGCGATGCCGATGCGCTGACGCTGACCGCCGGAGAGCTGGATCCCGTTGTCCCCCACCCGGCTCGAAAGTTTCTCCGGCAGGCTGTCGACGAAGTCTTCGATCTGGGCCGTGCGCAGGCATGCCCGGACCTTCTCGTCGTCGATCTCCTCTTCGGGGACGCCGAAGGCCACGTTTTCGCGGATGGTCGAGTTGAGCAGAAAGATGAACTGGGGGACGTAACCGATCTTCGCCCGCCACGAGGCCAGATTTTCGCGGATGTCCCGGCCGTCGGCCCTGACCGCGCCCGAATCCGGCGTCAGCAGACCGAGGATGAGATCCGCCAGGGTGGTCTTGCCGCTGCCCGTCGTGCCGGTGAAAGCCACGCTGGCCAGACGGGGGATGGAAAAGGTGAGATCCCGGATGACCGGCCGCTCCGGCACGTAGCCGAAGGTGAGGTGTTCGACGGAGAGCGTTTTTTCGAAAGTGACGGGTTCCGGCGAGACGGCGAGCTTTTCCTCGGGCTCCCCGAGCGCCTCGAAGACGCTGTTGACCGAAGCCATGCTCTGCCGGATCGCCGCGGCGTTGTAATTGATGCGGCTGCACGCCGGGAGCATCCGCGACATGGCGGCGATCAGCAGACTGAAGGAGAGCAGGATCGTCCCGTGGGGCACGCCCCAGAGGACCATCCCCATGAAGATCAGCAGCAGCTGGATCATGGCGACGGTCTCCAGCCACAGCCGGGGGATCTGGCCGATGACGAAGAGCAGCATGTTGTATCTGGACATCTCTTTGCGGGTCTCCGCCGACTGGGCGGTGAAGTAGTCCGCCCGGCCGTTGACCTTGACTTCGCGGATCGCCCGCAGACCGTCGCTGGAGAGACGCTCCGTCTCCATGATGCAGTCGGCGTATTTACGGCCGAGGGAGTAGTTGAGCTTGCGCAGCAGAAGATAGATCGACAGCACGTCCACGAGGAGGAATCCTGCCGAGCACAGGGTCAGCAGGGGCATGGAGACCGCCAGCGTCGCCCCCAGAACGAGGATCACCAGCACATCCGTGAGCAGACTCATGGCCGGCAGCATGACCCGCAGACAGACCTCCCGGGCGCGGGAGACCATGACCCCCAGTTCGACGTGGCCGTATTTCAGATGGAGCCGGTAATTCGCGTGCATGTAGAGGCTGTAGAGGCGCATCCCCATCTCGTACTCCTTGCGCGAGGTGAACTTCGCCTGGAGATAGATGACGAGGAGCGAGAGAAGATTTTTCCCGGCGTACAGCAGAATGATCATGACGCAGGTCAGGACGAGCAGCCGCGTCTCCGATCCGCCGCCGATGATCCGGGCGTAAAACCTCAGGAGGGCGTTCTGGGTCATCAGCTTCGGCTTCGTGAACACGGCGACGATGGGCATGAGAAGTCCGATCCCCGCGATCTCGGCGACGGCCGCCGCCGTCATGACGAGGACGAGCCCCAGCAGCTTCCACTTGTCCCGGGGCGTGAGGAGGATCCTCATCTGGTCGATCGTTTTCCACATGGTCAGGCCCGTTCCGGAAAGAGGTTTCTCGCGTTGCGCGTGGTGAGTGCCGCCAGCTCTTCGGTGCTCATGCCCCGCAAAGAGGCGGCGGTTTGCGCGATCAGGACGAGGTAACCGGGATGATTTTTCTTTCCCCGGTGAGGCACGGGAGCCAGATAGGGGGAGTCCGTTTCGATGAGCAGCCGGTCGTCGGGGACGGCCCGGAGCGCCTCGCGCACGTTTTCGGCCCGGCGGAAAGTGATCATGCCGGTGAAGCCGCAGTATCCGCCCAGCTCCAGAAATTTCTCCGCCCAGGCCGGCGTCCCGGCGAAGCAGTGGACGACGAAGCGTCCTCCGCTCCGGGCAAAGGGGACCAGCCGCTCGTAGGCGTCGCGGTAGGCCTCGTCGCGGCCCTCTCCGTCGCGGATGTGGATGACCGCGGGCAGGGACTTGTCGAGGGCCAGCGCGAGGAATTCCTCCAATACGGCGGTCTGGGCCTGTTTCGGGGAGAGTCCGTAATAGTAGTCCAGCCCCAGTTCGCCGACGGCCGCGGGGCGGGAGTCTCCTGAGAAAAGAGGCGAAAGATCCTCCCGGGCCGCCAGATATCTTTCCGCGTTGTGGGGGTGGACGCCCGCCGCCCAGCGGGCATTCGGGACCGCTTCCGCGAAGGACCGCGCCCGGCAGCTCTCCGTGAGATCGCCGCCCATGGCCAGCAGCTCGAGAGAGTCGACGACTCCCGCGTCCAGCTGGGGCGGGACGGCGAGCTCCATGCGGACATTCGCCATGAACCCCGCGGGAGTATCCTCCCCGTCGTAGTGAAAGTGCGTGTCAAAGAGTTCCATGATGATGAACTAGTTGCGGTCCGTCAGCAGCCGCCATGCGCCGCAGATGATGAAGGCGGCCGTTGGCGCCAGACCGGCGACGGCGGGATTGATCAGACCGCCTTTGCCCAGCACCTGGAATATCTGGGCGATCACGATGTAGGCGACGATGATGACTACCGCGGTGATGACGGCCAGCAGACTGCCGGTGCGTTCGTTTTTCGTGGCCAGGGGGATGCCCAGGAACACCGCGAGGAAACAGGCCCACGGGAAGGCCAGGCGGTAGAAGAAGACCGTCATGTAGATGTTTTTGACCCGGGCGGGAAGCATGGGATTGCGCTTGACGGTGTTCCAGATGACCACGGTGGGCAGATCGTCTTTCTCGCGGATGGCGTTGAGGATGTCGTCGGGGGTCTCCGGGACGCTCCTCCTGGAGAAACGCAGGACGTCGAAGGCCAGATCCCTGTGCATGGAGGAGGTCCCGCGGCTGGCGGAAAAGCGGGTCTCGTCGTTGCGGTCGTAGCTCACGAAGGTGCCCTTTTCGAAGGTCCAGATGCCGGTCTTCCTGTCGTGGATCGTCCGTGAGGCGTAGATGTCGACCTTGCGGTCGAGGAGTTCTCGGCGCACGACCTCTCTCTGCCGTTCGGCGGAAAGCGCGAGGATCTTCGGCGCGTCGGTCTCGAAGATGTCCCTGATTCGCCGTTCGTATCCCGGTGCGCCGGGGCGTCCGACGAGGGAACCGATCATTTCGTCGTTCCAGAAGGTCTTGAGCGTGACGTGCTGCTGCTCTTCGCCGCCGACGAAGGTTTTGAAGAGCCAGCGCCGCTTGTGGTCGGTGCTGCTGAAGGCCAGAAGGTTCTGCACCGTGCGCCTGCGGTCCGCGGCCCGGTCGTAAAGAGTCTCCGCCTGGCGTTCCGTGTAGGAGACGAGCCCTTCGTTGAAATAGATGTTGACCGCGGTCAGGATCAGGCCCATGACGAAGATGGAGCCGCCGCACCGCGTGAGCGAGATGCCGCTGGCGCGCATGGCGGTGATCTCCATGTTTTTCCCGAAGGTCGCCATGGTCCACATGCAGCCCAGCAGCATGGAGATGGGCAATACGAAGCGGATGTTCCCCGGCAGCTTGTACGCGAGATAAAGCAGGATGTCCCGCGGGGCCGCCCGCGCTTCGAGAAAAGCCGAGATGTCCCGGTAGACGTCGCTCAGGATGAACAAAATGACGAACACCAGCAGGAGGATGCTGTACTTGATGAGAAATTCGCGCAGTATGTAGCTGTCCACGTTCCAGAGGGGGAACCACCGGCGCGGCAGCAGTTTCAGGTCGCTGTACTTCAACTTTCTCTTCCCGCTTTTCTTTGTTTTTCCGAAAGGGCGCGTCCCGCGCGGCGGAACACCGCGGCGCGACATGCCGGAGAGCCTCCGTTAATATACACCGCCGATCGCCGATAATCAATGCGATTTCACCGACTTGTAAAAAAAACTGCTCCTGTGTATATTATACGCGGCATTTCGCAACGGTTTTTCGAACACGCATGGAGGGCGTCTGAGTTATGGCATCGGAGTACGATTTTTCGTCCATCGAGAAAAAATGGCAGACTTACTGGGAGACCCGCCGCACGTTCCGTGCGGAAGACCTCTCCCCGAAACCCAAATACTATTGTCTCGACATGTTCCCCTATCCCTCCGGGGCGGGCCTCCATGTGGGACATCCCGAGGGCTACACCGCCACGGACATCATCTGCCGCTACAAGCGCATGAAGGGATTCAACGTGCTGCACCCCATGGGCTGGGACGCTTTCGGACTTCCCGCCGAGCAGTACGCCGTGGATACCGGGACCCATCCCGCGGTCACCACCAAAAAGAACATCGACAAGTTCCGCAGCCAGATCAAGGCCCTCGGCTTCAGCTACGATTGGGACCGGGAGGTCAACACCACCGACAAAGAGTACTACAAGTGGACCCAGTGGATCTTCATCCAGCTCTACAAGAAAGGCCTCGCTTATCTGGACGAAGTCCCGGTGAACTGGTGTCCGGCCCTGGGGACGGTGCTGGCCAACGAGGAGGTCATCGACGGCCGCAGCGAGCGGGGCAATCATCCCGTCGAACGCCGCCCCATGAAACAGTGGATGTTCAAGATCACCGAATACGCCGAGCGCCTGCTTCAGGATCTGGATCTGCTGGACTGGCCCGAGGGCGTCAAGGAGATGCAGCGCAACTGGATCGGCAAGTCCACCGGCGCGGAGGTGATTTTCAAGACGGTCTGCGGTCACGAGATCACCGTCTACACCACCCGTCCGGACACCCTTTTCGGCGCCACCTACATGGTGCTGGCGCCCGAGCATGAACTGGTGGACGTCATCACCACGCCCGAACGCAAGGCCGAGGTCGATGCCTACAAGGCGGCCGCGGCCCGCAAGAGCGAGCTCAGCCGGACCGATCTCTCCACCGAGAAGACCGGGGCCTTCACCGGCGCTTACGCCGTGGATCCCGTCAACGGCGTCGAGATCCCGATCTGGATCGCCGACTACGTGCTGTCGAGCTACGGCACGGGAGCCATCATGGCGGTCCCGGCCCACGACACCCGGGACTTCGAGTTCGCGCAGAAGTTCGGTCTGCCGGTCAAGTGCATCATCTCCCCCGACCCCGAGGCCGCGGCCAAAGCCGGAGCGGACGTTTCCGCCGTTCTGGCCGGCAAAGCCTGCTGGACGGGCGAGGGCAGACTCATCAACTCCTCCAACGACGCGGGGCTGGATCTCAACGGCCTCAGCGTCAAGGATTCCAAGCCCGCGGCGACCCGCTGGCTGGCCGAACGCGGTCTGGGCCGCGAATCGGTGAAATACAAGCTGCGGGACTGGCTCTTCAGCCGCCAGCGCTACTGGGGCGAGCCCTTCCCGGTGATCCACTACGACGACGGCTCCATCGAGCTGGTGGACGAGAAGGATCTGCCGGTGGCCCTGCCGGACATGCCCGATTTCAAGCCCACGGGGACCGGTGAACCGCCCCTGGCCAAGGCGAAGGACTGGGTCGATTACACCGATCCCGTCACCGGCCGCCACGGACGGAGAGAGACCAACACCATGCCCCAGTGGGCCGGCTCCTGCTGGTACTATCTGCGCTACATCGATCCGCACAACGCCTGCCGCGCCTGGGACGAAAAGCTGGAGCGCTACTGGATGCCCGTCGATCTTTACATCGGCGGCGCGGAGCACGCCGTGCTGCATCTGCTCTATGCCCGTTTCTGGCACAAGGTCCTCTTCGATCTGGGATTCGTCTCCACGCCGGAGCCCTTCATGAAGCTGGTCAACCAGGGGATGATCCTCGGGACCTCCTACAAGGACGGCCGGGGCGTCCTCGTTCCCACCGATCAGGTGGAGTTCACGCCCGCCGGGCCCGTGCGCAAGAGCGACGGCGAGAAGCTCACGGAATTCCCTGCAAAGATGTCCAAGAGCCTGCGGAACGTGGTCAATCCCGACGACGTCATCCGCCAGTACGGCGCGGACAGCATGCGGCTGTATGAAATGTTCATGGGCCCCCTGGAGGCCACCAAGCCCTGGAGCACCACGGGCGTCGAGGGGGTCTTCCGCTTCCTCAAGCGGGCGTGGCGGACCTTCGACGACGCGAAGATCGTCGATACTCCCATGAGCCCCGAACTGGCCCGTCTGGTCCACGGCACGGTGAAGAAGGTGGGTTCCGACATCGAGGCCTTCGGGTTCAACACGGCCATCAGCGCCATGATGGTGCTGCTCAACGATCTGGCGAAACTCCGGGAGATCCCCCGGGAGGCGGCGGAGAAATTCGTCCTGCTCCTGGCTCCCTTCGCGCCCCACCTCTGCGAGGAACTGTGGGAGAAGCTGGGGCATGCCGAAAGCCTCGCCTACGCGCCGTGGCCCGAGTTCGACGAAGCGCTGCTCAAGGTGGCCGAAATTGAGATCCTCGTGCAGGTGCTGGGCAAGCCCAAGGCCCGTCTGATGCTGCCGGTGGGGTGTGACGCCGCCGCCGCCGAAAAGATCGTCATGGCCGATGAAACGGTCAAGGCGGCCCTCGCGGGCAAGACGGTCGTCAAGGTCATCTATGTGCCCGGGCGGCTGATGAATATCGTTGTGAGATAAATCGTTCGACAGGGAGGCTCGTTCAATGAAGGCATTTTCCTTTTTCGCCGCGGCGGCGGCAGTGATTCTGTTCGCGGGGTGTTCCAGTCCGAAGCTCGACATCGGCGAGTACCGCATCGCCGAGAAGGACCGCGAGGACTTCATCGTGGCCTACGAGGACATGATCTTTCTGCAGATCCGCAGTCCTCAGTACGCGCCGGGGTCGCTGGAATACTGGAACTGGGCGGGCAAATACAGCATCTCCGACGGCGGCGAGATCGTTCTCGACATGGACCGGGAAACGGCCAAGAGGTGGCGGTTCTATTACACCTTTCTCCGCAAACGTTCGGGGATCGTCCTCAATGACTTGAGCAGCAACAAAGGGTACCTGCTGAAATACCGCATCCCCCGGCGCCGCGCCGGCGCCCGGCCCGGCGTCGTCCCCACGGGATCCACCGGGACGGAGCCCAATTACGCCCCCGTTCCGGCGGACGAGTGACGGTTTTTTCACGGAACGGGTGAGGTGAAGACGATGCGTTCGATCGCGGTTCTTTCAATTGTCGGAGTCCTGTTTTCCCGCCTCGTCCTTTGCGGGGCCGACGCTCCTCTGCCGCCAAGGCAGAAGCCATTGCCTGTCAAGGCGTTTTATGAGAACTTCGAGGAGGTCTCCGTCAAGAAGGACACGGGGCTTCTCTTCGCTCCCGGCGTCTATCTGGGGACGGCGGGGACTCCGGCGCATTACAACTCGCTCACGCTGGGCTGGGGCGCTTCCGGCGTCCTCTGGAGCAAACCCGTCGCCATCGTCTACATCAGGGAAAACCGCTTCAGTTTCCGCTATTTCGAGGAAAATCCGGTTTTCGTGCTGTCGTGGTACGGCAAAAAGGAGAGACCCGCGCTCATGAAAATTTTTGGCGGCACCTCGGGCCGGGATACGGACAAGGAGAAGCTTTCGGGCTTCACCCCCGTCGAGACGCCCGGAGGGAGCGTCACCTATCTGCAGGCCGAAAAGGTCGTCATCTGCCGGAAAGTCCTGCGGACGGCCGTTCCCGCCGCCGCCGTGCCCGGGCCGCTCCAGGCCCGGCTGGGCCGCGACGGATTCGTTCACATCCAGTACACGGGGGAGGTGCTGAGCGTCTGGCGCCGCAAAGCCGGTAAATAGCCGTTTCGGGCTCGGAAGGGAAGAGGACAGTGAAGAAAAAACGTTGGCGTCTGCTTCTGATCGCGGGCGGGGTCCTGCTGCTTCTGGCAGGGCTCTGCGCCGTTCTGTTCCGGGGCGGTGAGTCGGAGCAGGAGCTCTCGCAGGAGGAGCAGTTCCTCAGGAACGCCTCCCGCGCGTTCGACCCGACGCAATCGACGCTGAAGCGTTTTTCCACGCTCTACCGGGCGGCGAGAAAACTTGAGGGCGTCCCGCAGGAGCGGCGTCAGAAACTGATCCTCAAGGCCATGGCCGACGGAACGAACGGCAGCATCGACGCCTTTCGCGCCCTGCCGGAATCCGAGAAGCCGGCCCGCGCGGAGCTTTTGTACAAGGATGCGTTGCGCACGCGGGATTTCTACCGGTCTCTGCCCGAAAAACACCGCCGCCGCGCCCGTGAATTGCTCAGGAACGATCCCGAGATCCAGGCGGAGGCCGCCCGCATGGTGCACACCGTGGTGAACCGCCTGAACGATCCGGAGAAAAAAATGCTCAGTCCCGTGTTGCAGGTCTGGCAGACGATGCTGAAGGAGAAATGAAAGGAGAAATGATATGCCGCGCAGAAGAGATCCGTTCCCGCACTCGTGTTTCACCCTTATAGAACTGCTGGTCGTGATCGCGATCATCGGTGTCCTGGCCGGACTGGGTCTGCCTGCACTGAGCTCGGCGCGGGAGCGGGCGCGGCGGACGGGATGCGCCTCGAACCTCCGGCAGATCGGTCTGGGGCTGGAGCTGTACGCCTCCGGCACCCGGGGACTTCTGCCGCACTGCGAGGGAGTCCCCTTCGTGGGCGGACGGCCGTATCTCAGGCAGACGCTGAACGACGCGGGTCTCGAGCTGAAAAAGGTGTTTCTCTGTCCTTCCGACCCCCGGCCGGGCGCGGCGGATCCCGCCGATCCGGGAAGTTACGAGTGGAATTCGATGGCCAACGGTTACCCCCTCGATCCGAAAAAACTCAGCGAGATCGTGCCCGGATACGAGCTCCCGATCCTGGCCGACCGGGAGTCTCTGCACGGACCCGAGGGGAGCGACCGGGCCAAAAACGTCCTTTATCTGCCTCTCGAGACCCGGGAACAGCTGAAACAGTGACCCTTCCCCGGCAGGGGCCGGACTTTCAGGAGGGCGGAGCGCTTTTTCCCGGATCGGCCGCGAAAAAATCGAAATAAATCCATAAAAAACGGGATTCCGCCTTGCATTTTCGTCTTACAGTAAGTATATTTTCCCCGTATGTATTGTCAAAAGGCGGTTTTTCCGTCGCGGGCGGAAGCCGCGCGGCAGGTCTGCCGCTTCAAAAAACAAGGGATTCGGAATATGAAGTTCGGTAAATCGCTCGTTCTGCTGCTGCTTGTGCTTTTCGCTTTCACTGCCGTGCCGCAGGCGTCCGCCGAAGAGGCGGCCCAGCCCAAGGGGCAGTGGATCCTTCTCCCCGTCATGAAACTCAGCCGCGGCATCGCCAACGTGGCCTTCAGTCCTCTGGAACTGCCCATGAAGTGGTGGGATACCACGAACGAGCTGGGCGGCATCGCCGGCCTCACCTACGGCACGCTCAAGGGCGTCTGCTTCATTCTGGCCCGCATCGGCGTGGGCGTGGTGGACATCGTCACCTTCCCGTGCCCGCTGCCCAACTGTCCCGAGGATCCCTCGGGCTACGGCAGCGGCTACGGTCCCATCATGACGCCCGCGTGGGTGGTGGATATCGACCACGACTGGCAGAACTTCGTCTACCGCGAAGAGGCCATCATCACCGAGAGGAACTGACGCGTCTCCCGGCCGCTGCGCCGGAGAATGCCGCGGGAGGGGCCGTCCCTCCCGTAAGTTTTTCTTCTTCAGATCCTTCCTGAATCGCCGGGAGTGTTGAAAATGAGTTTTTCCTGCGGATTTGTCGGTCTGCCCAACGTGGGCAAGTCAACTTTGTTCAACGCGCTGTGTCACGGCGGCGCCGAGGCCGCGAACTTCCCCTTCTGCACCATCGAACCCAATACCGGCATCGTCTCCGTTCCCGACGACCGGCTGGAGGTGCTTGCCGAAATGGAGAAGTCCGGGAGGATAGTGCCCTCCACCCTCAAGTTCATCGATATCGCGGGACTGGTCCGCGGCGCCAGTCAGGGGCAGGGGCTCGGGAACCAGTTCCTCGGCCACATCCGCAACGTCGATGCCGTCGCCCACGTCGTCCGGGTTTTCGACGACTCCGATGTGGTCCACGTCGACGGCGACTTCGACCCCGTGAGCGACCTGGAGACCATCGAAACGGAGCTTCTGCTCTCCGATCTCGAGATGATGGAAAAACGCCGCGACCGCGCCCACAAGACCGCCCGGACCAACGACCCGGACGCCAAGTTCGAATACGAGACGATCCTCGACATCTGCAAGCAGCTGGCCGAGGGCCGGATCCCTGCGTACGACCGGGAAAACGAGAAAGCCGTCAAACTTGTCGGCTCCTTCGAGATGCTCTGCCTCAAGCCCGCTTTCATCTGCGCCAACATCGGCGAAGACCTGATCGGCTGTGCGGAAGAAAATCCCAAGTATAAGCGCCTTCTGGAGTTCGCCGCGTCCCGGAAGCTGGAGGTCATCCCCGTCTGCGCCAAGCTGGAGGAGGAGCTCAGCCGCCTCGAGCCCGGGGAGGCCAAAAGCTTCATGGCCGACCTGGGGATCGAGAGATCCGGTCTCGAACGGGTCATCCAGACCGGATACAGACTGCTCAACTACATCACATTTTTCACCGCGGGCCCCATGGAGTCCCGGGCGTGGACCGTCGTCAAAGGCGCCAAGGCTCCCGAGGCCGCGGGAAAGATCCACACCGATCTCCAGCGCGGGTTCATCCGCATGGAGACCGTCTCCTACGACGACATGGTCTCCTGCGGCGGCTGGAATGCCGCCCAGACCGCCGGCAAACTGCGCATCGAGGGCAAGGACTATGTGGTCCAGGACGGCGACGTCATCCACGTGAGATTTTCCGTCTGACTTTTTCCCGGCGTTTCGGGAAACGGCGGAGGAACGGATTTTTTCCGCATATCTGAAGATGATTTTTTCTTAACGGGCGACAGTGGGGTATTTCATGGCGAAAAGGAAGTCGGGGAGGGGCGGAATCCAGGCGGGCGGTCCGCCGCGGACCGGTTTCTTCCGCAGGATGTCGAAGTATTTGGGGCGGATCCTGCTGATCCTGCTCGGCGGTCTCATCTTCAATCTTGACAGGCTGGGGGATTTCAGCACAACGCTCCTCCGGCACCGGGAGCTTGTCCCCTACCGTCTCCGGGTGTTCCTGCCCGGCGGTTCCGCGCCCGCGGGGCAGGCGCAGAAAAACGAGGTGCTCCAGGGAAGGGTCACGGAGGTCTACGACGGCGACACCATCACGCTTCTTGCGGGAGAAAAGAATTACCGGATCCGGTTCTACGGCATCGACGCGCCGGAGGCCAAACAGCAGGACGGCATCGCCTCGCGTGACGCTCTCCGCGAGAAGATCCTCGGGCAGGATGTGACCGTCACGGTCAAAAACGTCGACCGCTACGGCCGTGCCGTGGGAAAAGTCTCCCGGGAGGGCCGGGACATCAACCTCGAAATGGTGCGCGAAGGCCACGCGTGGTACTACGCCAACTACGCCAAGGGCGAACGCGATCTGGAGGACGCCCAGCGGATCGCCCGCGAAAACCGCCTCGGCCTCTGGCATGCCGAGGCTCCGGTCCCCCCGTGGCAGTACCGCGTCGCCGAGAAAAATACGGAGAAGGGCGGGAAAAAATGAGCATTCCGCTTCCGCTGCCCCGGGTCGCCGCGTTCGAAAAACGCGCCTTCGGGCTGTTCGTCCACTGGGGGCTCTACTCGCAGCTGGGAAAGGGCGAGTGGGTGCAGAAGATCCACGAGATCCCCGTGGAGGAGTACGAAAAACTCCAGTCTTCCTTCACCGCCTGTGATTTCGATGCGGAGAAACTGGCCGGAACGGCCCGGGATGCGGGGATGAAATACATCGTCCTCACCACCCGCCACCACGACGGGTTTTCGCTCTACGACACCTGCAATCTCAACACCTACGACGCGCCCCACGCTCCCGCGGGACGGGATCTGGTCGCGGAGTTCGTCGCGGCCTGCCGCAAATACGGTATCGCACCCTTCTTCTACCACACCACCATCGACTGGCACTGGGAGAAGCGCCAGACGGCCGATCTTCCCAAGGAGGATTTCGCGCGCTACCTGGATTATCTTCACGCATCGGTGAAGCTGCTGTGCACCAATTACGGACCCATCGGCGGACTGTGGTTCGACGGCAACTGGGCCCGTCCCGGCGACGACTGGAAGGAGGACCGGCTCTACGGCATGATCCGCCGTTACCAGCCCGAGGCGATCATCGTCAACAACACCGGGCTGGGCAATTTGGGAAAGCTGGGACATCCCGAGATCGACGCTGTGACCTACGAACAGGGTTCCGGCCAGCCGCTGGACCGGGAGGGCCACGCCAAATACGTGGCGGGCGAGGTCTGCCGCACCATGAACCATCACTGGGGGTCCGGTTCGGTGGACCTGAACTTCCTCTCTCCGGCGGAGGTCATCCGGCTTCTGGCGCGCTGCCGGGGCTGCGGGGCCAATCTGCTGCTCAACATCGGTCCGGAGGCCCAGGGGGGCATTCCGGAGTACGAGCGCCAGGTGCTCCTCAAAGCGGGCACGTGGTGCCGTCTTTTCGGCGAGGCCGTCTACGGGCCGAAACCCGCGCCGGGCGTCGTCTGCCAGGCCGGGGATCACGTTCTCCAGAGCGGGACCGACTTCTATTACTTCGCCGACGGTCTCGGCCGTTGCGGGGACGACAACGTGACGGTGGGCAGGAACGGCATCGGTTCCCGCGCCGTGGACAACTTCAGGCATGAGGTCACCTCCGTCCGCTGGCTGGACAACGGAGAAGAGCTCCGTTTCGTCCAGGATCCGGAAACGGGGATGCTCTCGATCTTCTGCACGGGGTTTCCCTACGGCACCGACACCGTGGTGCGCGTGGCGAAGATCACGACGAAGCCCCGGCGGTAGCAAAAACACGGACCGACACGGACTGACACGCGGCCGATCAAATCACGGCGGCGTCATCGTCATGCATCGGCCTCGTCCGTCTCCTCAAAACACCCCGCTTTTCTTGAAAAGGGAGGGGGCCCGGGGGGAGGGGAAAACTTCTTTTCCCGTGCAAAGCAGGTTTCCCCTCCCCCGGAACCTTTCCCCCTCCTTTTGTCAGGAACGGAAAAGGACGGGGAGGCGGAGGGTCGTGGCGGCGGCGAGGAGGGGGATGGGGGAAGCGGGGGGAAGGAGGAAGAGGAGACCTCCGGCGAGGGCGGTCCCGCAGAAGAAGGCCATGACGAGGCGGTCCCGGGAGGCCTCGGGTTCCAGCAGGAGTTTTGCGCCGGTGATCCCGGCGGAGGCGGCGGTGACGAGGGCGATGGCGAGGGCGGCGGCCGAGAGGATGTTTTGCGGGAGTTCGGCGGCGAGGAGCCACGGGAGGAGCAGAGAAGCGCCCAGCAGGAGTTTTTCGAGTTTCCCCTTTTTTCCGCAGAAGGGAAGGCACAAGACGATGCTCCAGAGCAGGGCCGTTTCGGGGATGAGGGAGTTCATCCGGTTTGCCGCGACCGTGAGGAAGGCGGCGGTGACGATCAGGGCGCAGGAGGAAGCGTTCTCGGCTTCGGCGAGGAAAGAGGAGCCCGCCCGGGACCGCGAGAGGAAGATATGGAGCGCCAATCCCGCGAAGGCGAGGAGACTCCAGAAAAGTGCCGAATGGGGACCGGGGAGGGATCGTGCCGGGGCCGGGAGGGACTTCCCTGCGGCGTCGTCTTTTTCCAAAAAGAGGGCGGTGAAGACGCCCGCGGGCATGAAAGTTTTGTCGCCCGCGGCTTTGAGGTGCCGCTGGAGCCGGGAATCCAGCGTCTGCGGAGAAACACTGGCATCGGAAGCGGAGAGCACGGCGAACCGGCCGCGGCCCGTGCCGGGGACGGGGACCGTTTTTCTGTCCGGAGGCAGCAGGGGAACGAGGGCGCGGGGAACGACGAGGCAGCCTTTTTTCGCGGTCATCGTCAGGAGTTTTTCCGTCAGGGACTGGAGGGAGGCCTCAGGCCACTTGGGCAGGACTTCGAGCGAGATCAGGTCGAAGGGTGTTCCCAGTGCATCCAGTCTTTTCCCGACGGGGACTGGTCCCTCCACGGGCACGGCGGAGAACCGGGAGATGTAGGAAAACTGTTTCCACGGGGCGGCGGGGATGTCCTCCGCCTGGCGCGTCACCTGAAGGACGGAGAGCCGCCCCGGCTCGGCGTCGGGGATCGGCGACGACGGCAGGGCCGCCAGGGCGGCGAGATCCCGTTCCCGCCAAAGTCTCAGCCGTTCGACGGCCCGCCCGACGGGGAAGTCGTTTGCAAAAAACATGACTTGCATCAAAATCATCGTCAAAAGGAGCCACCGGGCGTGTTTCAGATGTACGGCGTTGACGATCAGCACGCCGGAAAGCAGCATGGCGCTCGAGGCGCAGACGGCGTGACCGAGACGGGGCGCTTGCAGAAATACCGCGGCCAGTCCGGCGGCGAATCCGGCGGCAAAGGGAAAAAAGGTGTTCTTCTTCCGCGTCCGGACGAAATACGCGGCGACCCCGCCGGCAAAGAGGAGGTCCGGCAGCCAGCAGAAAAGCGCCCGCGCGGGCGTTCCCGCGCTCAGGGTCACCAAGGCGGCGCCGCAGGCGGCGGCCCAAGGGGTGAATTTTCGGCGGAATTTGATGGCAAAAAAGGCGTCGCAGAGCGTCGCGGCGGAGGCGGCGGCGAGGAAGGGCGCGACCTCATCCGGACGCCAGCGGGCGGCGGCCAGCAGGATCCCGCTCCGGGCCGCCAGATAAAATCCGGCGAGAACGAAGGGGATCCCGGGGGGGATCGGCGCCTTTCCCATCTGCCGGATCATGCCCGCCCTCTTTTTCAGTGCTTCTTCCGGGGGAAGCCGATCTCTTCGAGGAAGTTTGCCGCCAGTTCCGGCCAGATGCCGACGTCGAGGCGGTCGGCGGCCATCCCCACGCCGTGGGGGCCTTCGGGGAAGACGTGGAGTTCCGCCCGGCGGCCGCATTTCCACATGGCCCGGGCGAAGCGGACGGAGTTCTCCACGTTCACGGCCTGATCGGTGGCGGTGTGGAAGAGGAACGCGGGGGGCGTTTCGGCCCTGACCTGATTTTCCAGCGCGGTCAGCGCGAGGAAATTTTGATCGGAGGCCCTGTCGCCGCCCAGTTGATTGATGGAGCCCTGATGGGTGATCCCGGGCTCGCTCGTGATGACGGGGTAGCAGAGGATCAGCGCGTCGGGCCGGGCGCTGACGGCGTCGATCTCATCGCCCGCGGAACGGTCCACGTCCAGCGCGATGGTGCCGCAGCAGGCGGCCAGATGCCCTCCGGCGGAGAAGCCGAGGACGGCGATGTGGGCGGGGTCGATGTGCCACTCTTTGGCGCGGGCCCGGATCATGGCGACGGCGCGCATGGCGTCCTGCTGGGGCGCGGGGTAGCGGTACGGGGCAACGCGGTACTCCGCCACGGCGGCCTGAAAGCCCAGTTCGTTGAACTTCTCGGCGACGCACATGTCCTCGTGGGAGGCGCGGTTGGTGTACGCGCCGCCGGGCAGCACGATCACCGCGCCCAGGGGGGCGGTGACGCCCTTGAGCAGGGTCAACTTGAGATAGGGCTGAAAATCGTCTTCAGTTTTTCCGGTCCCGGCGCACTTGCGGTCGGGCCAAAGGGGAATAGCGCCTTCCATAAAATCATCCTTCTTTTGAAAAAAAATGCCGAATGCGATCCGTAAAATATAACT
Source organism: Lentisphaeria bacterium (assembly GCA_017450705.1). Classification (GTDB taxonomy): domain Bacteria; phylum Verrucomicrobiota; class Lentisphaeria; order Victivallales; family Victivallaceae; genus UBA1784. The sequence continues at coordinate 93,293 of JAFSTC010000048.1, forward strand.
CCTTGCGGGGATTTATTCAACCGGATCGGCCGTTTGCGGCTTGCATTTTGTCTCTCCCGCAGTTAAATTAGCCCCGGAACACGACACGGCAAACAACGGCGGAGAAAACTTATGGAAAGTCTGCACATCAACGGGGGCCGGGTGACCGGCGGGGAGGTCACGGTCGGCGGGAACAAAAACGCGGTGCTGCCGATGATCGCGGCGCTGCTGCTCACCGACGGGGAAGTCATACTGCACAACGTGCCGGATATCCGCGACGTCCGGAGCATGCTGGAGATCGCCGGGGCCCTGGGCGCGGAATACACCTTCGAAAACGGGACGCTGCGCTCCCGGTGCCCCCGGATCACCGATACGCTGATCCCCAAGGAGCTGTGCTCGAAAAACCGCACCAGCATCCTCTTTGCCGCTCCCCTCGTCGCCCGGTGCGGCCAGGCCGAACTCTATCCTCCCGGCGGCGACGTCATCGGCCGCCGGCGTCTGGACGGGCACTTTTACGGCCTGACCAAGCTGGGGGCCTCCATGTCGGGTCAGGAGACCTACCGCTTCCGCGCCCAGAAGGGGCTGAACGGCCGGGAACTTTTCCTCGATGAAGCCAGCGTCACCGCCACGGAGCAGATTTTGCTGGCCGCCGCCACCGCCCGGGGACGGACGACCCTTTTCAACGCGGCGGGCGAACCCCATGTCTGCGATCTGGCCGCCTTCCTCAACACTCTGGGGGCGAAGATCTCCGGCGAGGGGACCAACACCATCGTCATCGAGGGCGTGGAAAAACTCCACGGCGGGGAGTTCACCGTCTCCGGCGACCACATCGAGGCCGGGAGCTTCATCGCCCTCGGGGCGGCAACGGGAGCGGAGATCACCATCCGCGGCACCACGCCCCGCCACTTCTGGATGCTCCGGCGCGTCTACGAACGCATGGGGATCAAAATGCGCCTCTACAAGGATCACATCTTTCTGCCCGGCAATCAGATGCCGCGCATCCAGTGCGATTACGGCGGGCACATCCCCCAGCTGGCCGACGGGCCCTGGCCCCAGTTCCCCTCGGACATGATGAGCTGTACCATCGTCGCGGCCACCCAGTGCGAGGGCACGGTGATGTTCTTCGAAAAGATGTTCGAGAGCCGCATCTATTTCGCCGACCGCCTCATCAGCATGGGGGCCAACGCCATCGTCTGCGATCCCCACCGGGTGGTCATCACGGGGCGGGCGTCTCTTCACGGGCAGAACATGTCCAGCCCGGACATCCGCGCGGGCATGGCCATGGTCATCGCCGCTTTGTGCGCCCGGGGAGAGAGCGTCATCGACCACGCCGAGATCATCTACCGCGGCTATGAAAATCTCGTCGCCAAACTCTCTTCCCTCGGGGCCGACATCGAAGAGATCAAAAACAAGTGACCTTTCGAACGAGAGCTGACGGAGAGACCGGGGAAATGCACCTCTTCCTTTCCCGCAGAACGATCCTTTTGACGACGGGCGCCGTCGCAGCGGCCGTCAGGGCGGGGTTTTTCTGCTGCTGGCTCACCGGCGCCTTCCGCTTCTTCCACCGGGTCCCGGGACTGGACATGGAGACGCTCCTCCGGTTTTCGGAGTGGGGCGGAGGATGCGTCTATTCGCCGCTTTTCGTCGTCCACAGGTTCCTCATTTACCTCGTCTGGCTGGTCAACGGCCGTCAGCACTGCGTGGAAGCGCTGGTCATTTGCCAGAGCCTCTTCGGCGTCGCGGGGGCGGTCATGACGGCGGACATCGTCCTCCGGTTCTGGGGGCGGCGGGGAACGGCCCTCGCCGCGGGGCTTTTTTACGCGCTGTACGGTCCGCTGGTGCTCTACGATTTCTGCATCCTCCAGGAGAGCGTGACGACGACCCTCATCCTGGCCGGGGTCTGGGCCTTTCTCGCCTGCCGGAGCGGGCGGGGAAGACCGGAAAAGTGTTTCGGCGCGGGTCTTCTGCTGGGGCTGGGCTCCGTCGGCCGCCCCGTGGCGGCGGCGCTCGCGCTGTTCCTCCCCGGGACCGCTTTTTTCAGGAGCCGCAAAGGCGCGCTCTGCATGGCGGCGGGCGTCTTCATCCTGTGGGGCGCCGCGGGGACCTTCAACCTTGTTTTTTCGCGGGATCCCAGCCCCTTCTTCCGGGTCCTGCCCTACACGGTAAGCTACAACGCGGAGAAAGCCCCGCCCGGCGCGGGGCCGGGAGCGGCGGAAAAGCGCCTCACGCTCGGTCTTCCCGGGCGGGCCGCGAAGTTCTTTCTCGCCTTCGAGATGCCCGAAAATCTCAATTACTACTTTCTGCGCCGCCGGCTGACGCTCCTCGGGTATCTGCCGGGACCGGGACTGCTCATGCCCCTTGCCCTCGCGGGATTTCTGCTCATGACCGCCCGCTTCCGGCGGCGGGAAGGGCTTCTTCTCTCCGTAATCGTGCTGCTGGCCCTGCCGCTGGCCGCCCGGGAGCCCATCGGGCGCTACCGGCTGCACCTGGTGCCTTACTTCATCGTCTGCGCCGCTTACTTTTTCAGCGTGCTCCGGCAGGGACGCGTCATGACCAATGTGCTCTGCGGGGGGGCCTTCGCGCTGGCGCTTTTCATCAACTTCGCGTTTTCGACGCCGGCCTTCATCCGGGCATCGGACCATACGGCCTGGGCGCTGGCGCTGGAGCATGCCGCCGGAGGACGGATCTCTCCGGACTCCCTGCGGGAATTTGCCGAGGGCTGGCGGAACAGCGGTTTCACCGACAGGTCCTGCGGCGTCAGCCTCGTGCTGCGGTTCCTCCGGGCGGGGGATCTCGCCTCGGCCGCCCGGGTGTGCGGCGAGGGCATCTCGGGTCCGGCGAAGGAGAAGTCGGTCTACCGCTACTATCTGGCCGTGATCTTCACTTCGGTCCGCCGTTTGGATCAGGCGCGGCGGGAGCTCGACGCGGTCCGTCCTGAGGAGATCCCGGAACTTGCGCCCAAGCTCAGGCGTCTGCGGGAGATCGTTTGCGGGAAAAACTGAAGAAACAGGCTTTTTTTTCCCGCGGGGGCTTGATAAATCGGGGGAATCCGGCTATATTTAGGCGCAGGGCGGCCTGTGCCGCATTTCGTCCCCGGCGGCGCGAAGAGGAGCCGCCGGTGCGTCGGGGAAAGTCAGAACAAGAGAGGAGAACGATCATGGCCAACCTTTCGGAGATCCGCCGCTGCGCGTCCTGCGGGGCGCTGGTGGAAGTCATCGGACCGTGCACCTGCGGCGGGGATTGCTGCAAATTCACCTGCTGCGGCCAGGAAATGAAACTGCTCAAGGAGAATACCAGCGACGGTGCGACCGAAAAACACGTGCCCGTCATCGAGAAATGCGGCAACGGCGTTCTGGTCAAGGTGGGCGAGATCGCGCACCCCATGATCGAGGAGCACTACATCGTGTGGATCGAGGTCGTCAGCGGCTCCGTCTCCATGCGCCGCCGGCTCCGTCCCGGGGAACCCCCGGAGGCGTTTTTCGAGATCCCCTTCAGCGAGAACCTCATCGCCAGGGAGTATTGCAACAAACACGGATTGTGGAAAACAAAATGATCGAGTCGAGTTACAGTGCGGTGCCCGTCTCCCCCAACGTCTGGTGGGTGGGGGCGCGTGATTGGAACGTCCGCAACTTTCACGGTTACGAGACCAACCGCGGGTCGTCCTACAATGCCTTCCTCGTCATCGACGACAAGGTGATCGTGATCGACGCCGTCAAGGCGCCCTTCATGCCGGAAATGCTGGCCCGGATCCGTTCGGTCATCGACCCCGGGAAGGTGGATTACATTATCTCCAACCACGCCGAGCCCGATCACTCGGGGGGCCTGCCGGAACTCATCGCCGCGACGTCGCCCGAAAAGGTCTTTGCCTCCGGCACGGGGGCGAAGACGCTCGCCGCCTACTACGATCTTGCCGGCATCACCCCGGTGAAGACGGGAGACAGCGTCTCCCTCGGTCAGGGGACCGTTTCCTTCGTCGATACCAAAATGCTCCACTGGCCGGACAGCATGGTGAGCTTTTACGACCGGGACAAAGTCCTCTTTTCGCAGGACGCCTTCGGGATGCACCTTGCGGCCTCCCGCCTGTGGGCCGACGAGTGCGATCCGGCCATCCTCGACTACGAGGCGCGGAAGTACATCGCCAACATCCTCAATCTTCAGGCCGACCGCCTCATTTCGCTGCTGGACGCCCTGCCGGGGCTCGATCTGGACATCAAAATCATCGCTCCGGACCACGGGCCGCTGTGGCGCAGGGACCTCGATAAGATCATCGGCATCTACCGCAGCGCCGCGGAGCAGAAGCCCTGCCGCCGCGCCCTCGTCGCCTACTCCACCATGTGGCACGCCACGGAAAAGCTGGCCCGGGCGCTGACCGAGGGACTGGTTTCGGCCGGGATCGAGGTGGAGCTCCGGGATCTGGACGTCAACGACCGCAGCGCCGTCATGACCGAGGTCGCCCGGTCGGGGATCGTCGCCTTCGGCGCGCCCACGATGAACAATCAGATGTTCCCCAAGATGGCGGACGTTCTCACCTATGTCAAGGGTCTGCGTCCCAAGAACAAAATAGGTTTTGCCTTCGGTTCCTACGGATGGAGCGGGGAAGGCGGCAAACAGATCGCTTCCGAACTGGAGGCCATGGGCGCCGAACAGCCCGAGGCCGCGTTCCAGGTGAAGTACATGCCGTCGGAAGAGGATCTCCTCAAAATAAAAGAGATCGGTCAGAAACTCGGCGCCGTCCTCGCCGGACGGTGTGAATAACAAATACAGCCTTTGATACGGAGGAAACCAATCATGAAGAAGTATGTGTGCGAAGTCTGCGGTTACGTCTACGATCCCGCGGCGGGAGATCCCGACAACGGCATCGCTCCCGGAACGGCTTTCGAGGATCTGCCCGACAGCTGGAACTGCCCCGAGTGCGGCGCGGGAAAGGATGAATTTTCCGCCCAGGACTGACTTCTCTCTCCCGTCGGGCGGGAAACCGGATTTCATCAGGGGGATTTTGATGATGCGTTCAGCGTTTCTTTCTTTTCTTCTGCTGTCGGCGCTTCTCTTTGCGGGATGCGCCGCGCCGTGGAGGGAAGCTCAGACCAATGTGGAGAACTCCAAAAATCTCCGCGTGGGCATGACCAAGGCCGAGGTGCTCAAAATCATGGGCGAGCCTCTTCAGGACGAGCTTTTCTGCGGTCCCGACCTGTGGTATTACTACATCGAAACGGTCTGGGCCGACGGTCTGGTCGCCGAAGAGGAGTGCATGCCCCTCGTTTTCGAGGACGGCAAGCTCGTCGGCTGGGGCCGGGTCTTTCTGACGAAATACCGGCTCCGCAGAAAAGACAACGCAAAGCAGCTGGTCCCGCCCGCGGAGCGCTCCGCGGCTCCCGCGAAAAAGGCTCCGGCGGAGAAGGTTTCCGCCGGGAAAGCCCCTGAGAAAGCTCCGGCGGAGAAGGTTTCCGCCGAGGCCGTCGCTCCCGCTCCGGCCGGGAAGTGATCCCCGTCTTGGAACACGCAAAGCGGAACGGACGTCCCCCGGACGCGCCGTTCCGCTTTTTTTGAGGTGCGGTGAGCGTCATGACGTACACATTCGAACCCATCGGCCATGTCGAAAGCACCGTGCGCTACCCGCAGGAGGCGCCGCGGCAGGGTGTGTTGACTTGCCACCCGGCCCGGATCGTCCTGGCGGAGAACCGCAATTTCGAGGAGGCCCTGTCGGATCTCGACGGCGTGGAGCGCATCTGGATCGTCTTCGTCTTTCACCTCGTCCGGGGCTGGCGTCCCAAGGTCCGGCCGCCGGTCGGGGAGGGGAAACGCGGGGTGTTTTCCACCCGCAGCCCCCATCGGCCCAACCCCATCGGCATCACGGCGGCCCGGCTGGACGGCATCGACGGTCTGACGCTCCGCGTCTCCGAGGTGGATCTCCTCGACGGCACGCCCGTGCTGGACATCAAACCCTACATTCCCTTCGCGGATTCCTTCCCCGACGCCCGGACGGGCTGGCGGGAACGGACGCCCGACGCCTCTTTTCCCCTCCTCTGGAGCGAAACGGCGGCGCAAAAGGCCGCGTTCGTCCTCGCGGGAGGCGGTCCCGACATCCGCGAGTTCTGTCACGTCCAGCTGGGAACACGCTTTCCGGATCCCAAAAAGATGCGTCTGGGCGGCGGGGATCCCTCCGGCGCTCAAGTGCTGGCTTTCCGGACGTGGCGGATCCTCTTTTTTGCGGCGGAAACCGCCGTCACCGTTTCGGACATCCGCTCGGGCTACGCCGAAGAAGAACTTGCCCCCGGCGCGCCCGATCCCTTCGGCGACAAGGAACTGCACCGCGCCTTCCGCAAGACCTTTTCCACGTGAGCGCCCCCCCTGAAGAAGGCTGGGAATACTGTGAATACCGGAGGAGACGGCCTCGCCCGCCGCAACAAAATACGCCGCTTTTCTCGAAAAGGAAGGGGGCCCGGGGGAGGGGAAAACCTCTTTTCACGTGGAAAAGAGGTTTTCCCCTCCCCCGGACTCTCCCGCCTTTATCGGGAACAGGGGGGCGTGCGGAATTGTTTGCGGTAGGCGGCGGGGGAGAGGCCGGTGATGCGTTTGAACTGGCGGCCGAAGTAGTTGGTATCGGAGAAGCCCGTGCGGATGGCGATCTCCTCGAGGGTATCGGTGCCGGAGCGGAGGAGGACGGCGGCTTCGGCGATGCGGAGATTGAGCTGGTACTGGCGGGGGGTGGTGCCGGTATTGCGGAAAAAGTTCCGCATGAGGGCGGCCTTGGACATGCATGCGACTGAACAGAGTTTTTCGATGCTGACTTTTGCGGCGAAATTGCGGTTGAGGTAGGCGATGGCGTCGGCGGTCCCGGGGGAGTAGGAAGCGGCCTTTCCGGCGTTCCGGGAGTAGAGGCGGACAAGTTTGCCGAGCAAGTGCATGAAAATGCCCAGCATGTTGAAGAGGTGCCCGGGGTAGCGCGTTCGGTTTTCCTCCTCCAGTTCGCGCACGAGGGCGAGGACGGGTGAAAAGTCCTCTTCGGCGAGTTTGAAGCGGGGGGAATCGTCGCCTTTGCAGAGATAGAAGGCCTCCCAGCCGGGCAGTCGGGTGATATCCAGCCGGGGCATGGGGACGAGTTCGGGGATGTAGAGGATGTTGATGACGTCGAAATCGGGCGAGCACTCCCGGTATTCGTGGAACGAGCCGCGGGGGATGACGTAGACGTCGCCCCGCGAAACCGTCGTCCGATGATCTCCGCAAACATGGAGCCCGCTTCCGGAGGCGACGAAGCACAGTTCCACGAAGTCGTGCCGGTGGATCGGGGTCGGCACCTGGGGGTACTGGCTGTGGATCGACAGCGGGAACTTTTCCGTTGCGGCGTAATTTGTTATCAGTTTGTCGAGGAGCATTTCCGCATCCCTCCTTCCGCTTTAATATGACACGTTTTTTTCCGCCTGTCAACCCTTTCGGAGGGGAAAATCTCTCTTCCTCTCCGGGTGACGAAGCGCGTCTTTTTCGGACGATGCCTTATCGATGACAGGGAGGAAAAATGGACATCAATAAACTCGCCGAAATGGTCAAACGGGAACAGTAAAAAGGGATTTAACAATGGATTTTGAAAAAATAAAGCGAAGTCTTGACCGCATTTCTATGCCGCGGTATGTCAGGTTTGTCGCTGAGAACAACGGGCGTACTTGCGACAAATGTCGTTGCCATCACGGGAAAATTTATGAGACAACCGATCCCCGGCGACCCACATTGCCAATTCATCCCAATTGTCGTTGTAAATATCAGGATATCCCGATTACTCAGGAAAGTATTAAACTTCAAGAAGAAAAACAACGCACGGCATCCGTGCTGATCAACAAACATCACATCTCCGGGGAACAGGCAGAAGAATTGGCTGAGCAAATAATTATCGCTCGCATGGGACACCAAACATTGAATTCGGAAAAAGTATTTCTGCTTTTCAACGGACGTTATCTGTTGTCGAGTGACGGAGAAATCATGTTTGATGCTGTATCCGGAGTTGCGACAAATATGAAAAGCAGCACTCAAAATTTTACTACGGGAAAGTGTCTGGTTGAAACCCGTTCCTTCGACTATTCCTACGAAAGACAAGGGCTAAAAGATTTTGGCGGCATTCCCACGGGATTGTACTACATTTTGAGTTCGGAGGAACGTTCCTTTGAAAAAATGAAAGCCACTCATATCACAAGTCCCGGAGGATGGGGGTTGTTTTCTTGGTCACTTCATCCATCCAAAGATACCGACACGAGGGGGAGGTCTGGTTTCTTCATCCACGGGGGACGCGTCTTTGGATCAAAAGGCTGCATTGATTTACGGGACCATGAGATATTGTTTCGCAACTATCTGCAAGCGGAGAATATCAAAAAAATTTATGTCGCCGTCAACTACCCGCAGGAGGTAATTGAGATCACCGAATCTCGAGAAGAAAACACCCCAAATCTGCTTTTGGACAGTTATTTTTATCCCCGATATTGATTTTTCCCGGAAGAAGATTATATTCTGACGGGAATCTTGGAGGAAATTCGACCGGATGAAAAATTTTTTGCGTGTTGCTGCGATGGTTCTGACGATCACGGCGGCGCCGGCAGTCGTGTACGCGATGCTGTACGCCGCGGTAAACGGCATTCCGTTTGCTTATATGCTTTTCTGCGGTAATCACTATCTTTATGCCGGTGACGCCGTGATGATCCGCGGCGGCCGGATCAGCCGGCTTGCGGTCTACCGCGCCCGGGGCAAACCCTTTCTGCCGGTGGGGCCCGTTCCGTTCCGGGACGCTTCCGGTCACGCCGTGCGCAGGGATTTTTTCTTCGTCAGTCCTCGAAAAATCGTTTACGGACTCGACGACAAGGGCGGAGACGCCTGGTATCGCCTCGGCCCCCTCCTGATGCTGGCGGACGATCTTTCGGGAAAACCGGCCCGCTCCGGACTTGCGGTCGTTCCCGCCCGGGAAATGAACGTCTGCACCGTCGGGGACGGCCCCGGCGGTTTTCACCGCTTCCATTTCGGAACGGGGAAGAAGCGCGATGTCCTGCTCCTGATAAACTCCCGGCACTTCTCCGGCTCTTGTTTATGACAACGGACGGCACTGTCCCATGGCCCGACTTGTTTTTGCACGCCTTGAAATATCGGCCAAAATGGAATCCGATTCCATTTTGGCCGAACATTGCCGCTTGGCGGGGGCGGATGTTTCCGCGGGGGCGGCGGTTTTGCGAGAATGCGACTTTTGTGCTATAAAAAGTCTTTTTCGTTATGGTCCGCCGCGGGCGTTTGCGGTATATTTTTACCAAGCAACCCCAATGGAGGAACGAAAAAATGAGAAAGAGATTCACCCTGATCGAGCTCCTTGTCGTGATCGCCATCATCGCCATTCTCGCGGCGATGCTCATGCCCGCACTCCAACAGGCGCGGGAGAAAGCGCGGGCCATTTCGTGCGTCAACAACCTGAAAACCATGGGCAACGGGGTGACGATGTACGTCAACGAATTCCTCTGTCTGCCCGGCCGGGGCGACGGCAGCCGCGGCAGCTGGTCCACGCGGATCGGCGTCTATCTGGGCTACCAGAACATGATGTACAGCACGCCCCTCGTGTTCTACAAGGACAAGAGATCGGTCCTGCCGGTGTTCCTCTGCCCCTCCGACAACGCTCCCGGCCTCAAGGGGACCAATTACGGCGGGCTGATGGGCCTCTCCTACATCGTGAACAACGTGCTCTCGCAGAGCGGCGGCAGCATGCAGACCGGCGTGTCGTCGACGCTCATCAAGCGGCCGTCGCAGAAATTTTTCATCCTCGAGGCCGGCGACGGGACCGGCGACAATTACGCCGTCGGTCCGACGGGCCACGCCAAGGTGGCCTACCGGCACCCCATCGGAACGGGCCGGGTCTTCACCGCCAGCACGCAGGTGGGAAGCGCCGGGATGAACATCTCCTACGTGGACGGTCACGCGGCGCCGTGGCTGGGGGCCGTCACGGCCGCCACCGCCGAGGCCGATCTCGTCAAACAGCACTGGAACATAGAATGACAAGAGGCGCGACCATGGACCGCCTGACGCCGATCGCCCTCTTCGCGGCCCTGCTGGCCCTGCCGCTTTTCGCCGGGACGGCCGCGGGGATCCGGTGGGATGAAAAGGACGGCAAGTACGTTGCCGAGGCCGCCGGGATATTGGCCCATTGTCTGAAGCGGAGCACGGGAGAGTCTCCGCTTCTCCAGTCCGAAAAAGGCGAGCCGCACATCCGCCTTGCGGTGCGCAAAGAGGCTTCCGCCGACCCGGAAGGTTTCCGGATCGAGTTCCCCGCGCCGGGGAAGGTCGTCATCGCGGGCGCTTCCCCGCTGGCCGTCCGGCACGGCGCGTGCGAGTTTCTGGAGCGTTTCTACGGCGTCCGCTGGCTGCTGCCCGGCGAGGACGGGGAGTACATCCCGGAGGGCCGGACCCCGGTCTTTCCCGACAGCCCCGTCGTCATGGCCCCGCGTTACCGGATACGGACTTTTGCCCTGACGCACAAAATGAAGCCCCAGTACGAATGGGCCGCCCGTAACCGGGGGACGTTCCATTACGATTTCAGGGATCTGCCGGACCGGCCGTGGTTCCAGCACAATCTGTGGAAACTCCTGCCGCCGGAAGAGTACACCAAAAGCCACCCCGAGTTCTTCCCCGTCCGGAAAGCCGGGGGGCCGCGGGTCATGCCGGAAAAGGGGTACAACATCTACTGGCAGTACTGCTTCACCGCGCCGGGGATCCGGGACGCCTTCGTCAAGGCGGTCGAAAATTATTTCCGGCAGCATCCCGAAGAGTATTCCGTGTCGCTGGGGGTCAACGACGGCGGGTGTTTCTGCCAGTGCCCGGCCTGTCTGGCAAAGGACGCCCCGGCGGGGAAGGACGACATGGATCACGAGATCCGTACCCTCTCCTACCTCGAGTGCATGGACGAAGTCGCGCGCCGTTGCCGAAAGCCGGGGAGAAGTTTCGGTTTTCTGGCTTACCACAGTCTCCGGATCCCGCCGAAGGACCGCAGTTTTCACGCTTCGCTGGTCCCCTTCCTCACTTACGAGCGGCTCTACTGGGCGGATCCCAGGTTCAGGGAGGAGGACCGGCAGCTGACGAAGGCGTGGCTCCGCTGCTGCGGCTCGGTCGGCTGGTACGACTATCTCATGCACCGCCACTTCCTGATCCCCAAGATCAGTCTGAAAGTGCTGCCCGAGGCGCTGAAATGGGGCGCCGACAACGGCGTCCGTTACTATTACGCCGAGGCCCATCCCGCCAACGGCTGGCACACCGGGCCGATGCTGTGGATGATCCTCAAACTGACCTGGGACCCCTCCCTCTCCGCCGACGATCTGCTGAAAGACTGGTGCGTTTCCGCGGTCGGCAAAGAGGCCGCCGTCCCGCTGGAAAAATGCTACCGCGCCTGTTCCGACTACTGGGAGAAGCAAGTCCCCAAGACGCCGTTTTTCCGTGAGCGCCGGCAGTATCTGCCCCTCGGCTCCAACGCCTATCTCCAGCCAGTGGACCGCGAATGGCTCGAGGCCCGCAAAAAAGAGCTGGAAGAGGTGGTGCGCCTGGCCTCGCCCGCCGGGAAAAAGCGGGCGGAGATGATCATGCAGGGATTTTTGAAGCGGGAGCCCAAGATCCGCGCCTTCATCCGCAACGAGGAACTGCACCGGCAGCTCCCGAAGCTGACTTTCAAGGTCACGGCCAAGTACGACTTCGACCGGAAGATCGGCGGCTCCACGTGGCAGCGCAAGATCAGCAAGGGGACCTTTTTCCACGCGCCGGAGGGCGGCGTGAAGCATTCCGGCGCCGCCGCCATGGATCTCAAGGGGGCGTTCAAGGGGATGTCGTTCCTCTGGAGCCGCAAGGTCAAACCCGGCTTCATCTACCGCGTCACCGCCGCCGTCAGGAATGTCGGGACCGGGCCCGAGGGCGCCGTCAGCCTGCGCATCGCCTGGTCCGCGCCGGGAAAGGCGTGGCTCGACCCCGAATACAATTCGGAGCAGAAGTTGACGGGAGAATCCTCCGACTGGCGCAAACTCTCGGTCCTCGTCGGTGCGCCGCCCATCGACGACTGCCGGATGAAGATCATGCTGAACGCGGAAAAATCGACGGCGGGCCAGGTCTTTTTCGACGACTTGACGGTGGAGGAGGCCGCTCCCGCGAACGGCCGCAAGTGAAAATGGTGAAACTGATCACGCTGGGGACCAGTCACGGCGATCCCGGGCTTCGCAGATTCAATTCCGCGCTTCTTCTCAGGACTTCCGGCGGCGATTACCTGTTCGAGGCCGGAGCCCCGGTCAACGCGCTGATGATCCGCAAGGGGATCCCCTTTGCCGGGCTCAAGGCCGTGTTCGCCAGCCACACCCATGAAGACCACATCGGCGGACTGCCGGGCCTGATCAAATCTCTCGTGAAGCGTCCCGAAGCCGGACAGCACACCGATCTCTTTCTGCCGGAAAAGAGCTGTACCGACGGCGTGCTCGCCTTCATGGCCGCGGTGCACCGGCCGTGGCCCGAAGAGTTGCTGACCTTTTCGGAGATCGCCCCGGGACCGATTTTTGACGACGGGGATCTGCGGGTGACAGCCTACCCGACGGATCACGTCGTCGAGGGGGAACGCCATTATCCCAGTTGGGCCTTTCTGGCCGAAGCCGAGGGCGTCCGGATCGTTTTCACCGGCGACCTGAGCCGCGATCTGCACGATTTCCCCCTCGCGGCCTTCGACGAGCCCGCGGTCTGCGTCATGGAGTGCCAGCACTACGCCCCTGAATGCGCCGTCCCGATCTTCCGGAAATTGCCGATCACCCGTTTCATCGGCGTCCACATCTCCGCGCGCTGGGACGGACACACCGGGGAGTTTTACAAGGCCGTCGGTCGGCCCCGTTTCCCCTTCGAGCTGGCCGAGGACGGCATGGAGTTCGACCTGAGCGCACCGCCCGTCCCGAAGGGGACGCGCCCCTTCACGGCGGCGGTGCTGGCCGATCTGCACCTGCCGGACGAGGCGGACACGGTGAAGGAACACGTCCTCGATCAGGCGCTCGAAAAAATCGCTTCCAGCAGACCCGATGCTGTCCTGCTGACCGGCGACATGACGGCCCGCGGGACGCTGCCCGCGGCGCGGCGGCTGAAAAAAAAGCTCTGCCGACTTCCGGGGAAAGTTTTTTTCACGCCGGGCAACGCCGAACAGCGCACGCCAAAAGATGCGGATCAGGTCGCTGCTTGCCTCAAGACCCGGGACCGGGGGGAGGGCGTTCTGCTTCTGGAGAGTTCCGCCGGTCGGTTCAGCGCCGCCGCCCGCGCCGCGCTGGCCCGGATGATCGCCGAAAACACTGCCCGGGATCTGCTGGCGGTCACGCATTATCCGCCCATGTGCCTCCCGGAGGAGGACCGCTGGCTCCTGGCCGCCGCGGGCCGCGCCGGGATCATCGGGCTTCTGGTCTGCGGCCACTTGCACTATGACAAAAGGTTCATCTGGTCGGGGATCCGCTGCGAGATGGTGCGGGGCCTGGACCCCGACAAGGCCATCGGCGGCCCGCCCGCCGTCGTTTTCTTTTCCCGCCGCCGGGACGGCTCCTGGATCCGCCGCGAGACGGTCTGCCGTGAAGCCGATCCCGTCAACTGGGAGCCGGATGAGCGGGCGGCTTTGGCGGACCGGCTCGGGCTCTCGGGCATGTCCGATCCCTTCGGCGGCCTCGAGTTCGCCGCCCGGGAAAAAGTGCCTGTTTTCGAGTGGCGCTTCGCTTTTTTCGAGGGTGAGCAGGCGGAGCGGTTCCGCGCGCTTCTTGGGGCGTGGCGGCGCGCGGGAGGAAAATGTTTCTCCATCCACTTCCCCGAACTGGTCTGGGAAAACGGCGAACTTGTCCGGCCCGACGCGCTCCGCGCCGCCGTCCGGGCCGCGCTGGACCTGCGGGCCGACCGGATCACGGTACACGTTCCCCGGGTCTCCGTCGGCCTCTTTTCCGATTCGGCCGTCGCCGGAAAGATCGCCGATGCGGCGTCGGAGATCCTGCGGCCCCTTGCCTGTGCGGGGATCGCGGTCGGCGTCGAAAATCTCCACATGAAGCCCGGCGAAAAGGAGGGGCCCGACAGGGGCTTCGGCTACACGCCCGACGAGGTCCTGACCTTTGCCGACATGCTGACGGCCCGGGGTGTCCCGGCGGGGATCCATTTCGATCTGGGGCACGCCCGCAACAACGGCGCTTTCGGCAGTATTTACCCCATCAGCAGCTGGCTGGCCCGCTGCGGGGGACGGATCAACGGCTGCCATCTGCATCAGGTGACTTGTGACGGAGACGGAAAAATGCTGAACCATCAGGCCGTGACGGAGCCCTTCGGGCGGCTGATCTCTCTTGCGTCGCTGTTTCTGGCGTGGAAGTCAGGAGAGCTCCCCCGGGTCCCGTTGATTTTGGAGATCCGCGGCGGCCGCGGCCCGGAATCGTGGACGTGCCTCCGACGGTATCTGGGAAAAAACGGAAAAACCTTTGTTTCCGATGGGGGCGGGGTGAGAGATTGAAAATACGCCGCTTTTCTTGAAAAGGGCAGGGGGCCCGGGGGAAGGGGAAAACTTCTTTTCACGCGGAAAAGAAGTTTTCCCCTTCCCCCGGAACCATCGTCCCTTATCGGGAACAGCGCGTTCGAAAAGAGAGCAAAAATGAATTTCAATTCGGGTTTTGTGAAAGACAGAAGGCGGCGGTTTTACCGGCCGGTGAGGCGGGTTTTGCACGCCGAGGGCGTGGAGGAGGCGGAACTTTTTATCGGCAACACGGCGTATCAGCCGGTGATCCATTATGTGCCGAAGCGGGCGGTGTTCCAGCCGGGGGGAAAGGTTTTGCTGGACTTCGGCAGTGCGTTCCACGGGGGGATCAAAATCGATCCCTTCCGGGCGCCGGGGCGGATCCGGGTGAAGTTCGGGGAGTCGGTGAGCGAGGCGATCGGCGCCTCCAATCAGGATTGTTCGCGCAAGGACGCGGTCCTCGAACTCCCGATGTGCGGGAGTCTGGAGTACGGCAACACGGTTTTCCGTTTCGTCGAGATCACGAACGAGGGGACAGATCCGCTTGAGTTCCTCAATGTCACGGGGGTGGCGCTGGAGTGCGATCTCGAGGTGACGGGCTCCTTCGAGTCCTCCGACGGGCGGCTCAATGAGATCTGGAAGACGGCGGTGCGGACGGTCCACCTCTGCATGCAGGATTACCTTTACGACGGGGCCAAGCGGGACCGGATCGTCTGGATGGGGGACATGCACCCGGAGATCCGGGGCGTGCTGTGCGCCTTTTCGGACACAAGCATCATCCGGGACTCCTTCGAATTTCTCATGGGACAGTCCGGACCGGAACAGCCCATGAACAACATCTACACCTATTCCTGCTGGTTCATCATCAGCGTGTGGGACTACTATCTCGCCACCGGGGACCGGCAATTTCTCGAAGCCCACGCCGATTATTTCCAACGGATGCTGGCGCATTACGTCAAGTTCGTGGGGGAGGACGGTTCGGAAAATGTGCCCGAGCGGCGGTTCCTCGACTGGCCCAACAACGACGATCCCGCCGCCAAGCACGCGGGGATCCAGGCGCTGCTGCTGGGAATGATGCAAGCCGGGGAGAAGATTTTGCGGGAGCTGGATTTCGACGCGTCGGCCGTCGCCGCCGCCCGGGAAAAACTGCTGCGCCACGTGCCCGACCCCGCCGGACGCAAGGCTCCCGCCGCGCTGATGACGCTCACGGGACTGGCCGACCGCCGGGATGTGCTTTATCGGGATCCCTTCCGGGGCGTGAGCACCTTTTACGGGTACTACATGCTTCTGGCGCAGGAGACGCGTCCCGCGCTGGAACTGATCCGGCGCTACTGGGGCGGCATGCTGGACTTCGGCGCCACCAGTTTCTGGGAGGACTTCGATCTGGACTGGACCACAAATGCCGGGCGGATCGACGAACTGCCCGCGCCCGGCAAAAAGGACATCCACGCCGACTTCGGCGCCTACTGCTACAAGGGACTGCGCCACAGCCTGAGCCACGGCTGGAGCTGCGGCCCCGCGCCCTTTTTGAGCGAAAGGGTGCTGGGCGTGAGTTTCCCGGAGCCCGGAAAAGTCCTCATCCGCCCGGACCTCGGGGACCTCGATCACGTGCGTGGCACCGTCCCCACGCCGCACGGCCTCATCACGGTGGAGGCCGATCCCAAAGGCTTCCGCTGCGATGTGCCCCCCGGACTCGTCCGCCTCGGGTAGTTGCCCGTGGGCATTATGCGGGGGCGCTTGCGCCGCCCCCCGCACCCCCCCGGCGCCCGGTGCGACCGGGAGCGGGATGGGCCGGAGGCACGCCGGGCCGCGGGCAGAAAGACATGTTGCAAAATAAATGTACGGTCTTCCCGCTTTTCTGCGGAAAGACCGTACACATATTTTGCAACGGTTTGCCGCCGGGGGGACGAAAAGTCGCTCACACGATTTTCTTCCCCCCGGACCCCCTTGCTTGTACTGTTACTCGACCGTACCCCGTATGGTGATGATCGGGCCGCCGCGGTTCGAGAAGGGCCTCATCACGGTGGAGGCGGATCCCAAAGGCTTCCGCTGCGATGTGCCCCCCGGACTCGTCCGCCTCGGGTAGTTGCCCGTGGGCATTATGCGGGGGCGCTTGCGCCGCCCCCCGCACCCCCCC
>JAFSTC010000049.1 GCA_017450705.1 Lentisphaeria bacterium
CCTTCTCTCCCGCATCGGACTGAAGGCAAAATCTTTCGACATGGATGCCGGTACCTTCGATGACATGGTACGCGGAATGAGCCGCCTGAATATTCGCGGCATCGCCAAAAAGAAGGAAACCCTCGGCCCGTATTTCGCCGGAGAGTTCTTCCGCGGTCTTCAGGCATACAAGGAAATTTTCCGGGATCTGCTGGTGAATGGAAAACTCTGGCATCACACACCCTTTTTGCCCGTCGACGGCACGGCTCCATGGTGTGCGATGGAGTGCAGTGCACCGGACGGTTCGGCCTCTTATGCCGTCATCATGCGCTGCCGCCATGGTGAAAATGACACTTTTACGTTCTATCCCCGCGGCATCGATCCCGATCATCCGTGCCGCGTAAGACTGCTGAAGGCAAAACAGGAATTCACCATCCCCGGCTGCGCATTGCTGCAAAACGGCATTCGCGTGACTTTGGATGCGCCCATGACGGCAGAAACGATCGTGTTCAATACAACCAAGTAAAAATAAGGAGACACCATGAAACACCTCTTTCCGAAGTTTATCGCAGTATGCCTGCTCAGCATCTCCATCGTGCATGCGGCAGAATCATCCGACAAAATGCAATCTGCATCGGCAACGGACCCGACCGTCTATTTCAATAATTTCTCAAATCGGAAATTCCCCGGCATGAAGCTCTGGTGCGGTTTCCATATCTGTGCCGATGAAGGCGTCAATGGGACACCCGCCTTGCGGATCCGTCAGCCGAAGGCTCTGAAGAAGGATAGTTTCTGTCTCTTGGAATTGCCGGAACTTCCTGCCGGCAAGCGTTTCTGGGTCAGCTTCGATATCTGCGGCAAAAACCTGAAATTCGAGGGGAGTGAGGCTCCGGACATGAAATTCGAGTGCGCCCGTATCGAAGAACGTAATCTCCAGACGAAAAAAAACCGCTGTTTCGGCGAACTTCTCCTTTGCCGTCCTGCGGAAGATTATCAGACAATGGTCTTTCATTTTACCGCGCAGAAGGATTGTCTTCCCCGCCTTGTTTTCAGACTGCCGGCCAAGTGGTCGGGAACTCTGCTGATCGACAATGTCCGCGTTACGGATCGGGCCCCGGAAAAAGATCTTTGATCGGCGACGAAAGGAAACACCTTATGAGGTCCTTGTTTTTTATATGCGGTATTTTTCTGTCGGCAGTCTCATTCGCGAATGAGCTTCCCAAGCCGGATGTCATCCGCGGATATGATCTTGCTCAGGGAGAACAATCGATCTTATACTCCAATGCCTTCG
Source organism: Lentisphaeria bacterium (assembly GCA_017450705.1). Lineage (GTDB taxonomy): Bacteria > Verrucomicrobiota > Lentisphaeria > Victivallales > Victivallaceae > UBA1784. The sequence goes on from JAFSTC010000049.1 coordinate 1,271, forward strand.
AGAACCGGAAGCTCCCCGGCATGAAATTGTGGCATGGGTTCAGAATCGTTCCCAATGAAGGCGCCAATGGCACCAGCGCACTGAAAATCTCCGCAAAATATCCCAACAGGAAAGACCTCTTTTGTATTTTGGAGTTGCCCGATATTCCGGTCGGCACAAAGGCGATCGTCAGTTTCGACGTCCGCGGCGAGGACATCCTGTTCAACGGGAAACAGCCGCCGAAAGCCTATTTCCCGTACGCCGCAGTGGAATACCGCAACTTGAAGACAAAGAAAAACACCAATTTTGCAACATGGACCCGCGTTCCCATTTCCCGGCAATTCGAAAACCGCCGATTCGACTTCACTGTGATGGACGGGTACAAGCCTTTTCTCGTTTTGCGTTTGACTACGAATTGGAGCGGCACCATCTGGTTTGACAATATCACCGTCACCTCCGCGGGAACCAAAAAATCGGTCTTCCTGAATCAGCCGTTCATGCGCTGTTTCAGTACGTCACCGAAGTTTCGGCTGACCGTCTGCGCGGGAGAAATCAAATCTCCCGCGCTCCTGGTCGCCATCGAACAGAACGGCAGGATATTGGAAGAATGCGTCCTCGGTCCCTCCGCCGACGGCTCTTACGGGGGGACTCTGAAAAACACCTATCCCGATGGGAAGGCGACGATGGATATCACCCTGGCAGACACCGCACAGCAGAAGCGGGTGCTTCACAGCCGTATCCCCGTGAATTTCCGGTTCAATGCGAAAGTTCCGGCCAATGCCGTCATGCCGGATGCCTGCGGCCGCCTTCTGTTCAACGGAAAACCGTTCATGCCTATAAAGACCGATGTCTATTTGAGCGCGCATATCGGCAGCCATGGTTCCATGGAGGAATTCCGCAAGGTCTGTGCGGATCTGAAAGAATCGGGTTTCAATATGCTCTCCGATTCTGAGTTTCTCCATACTTATAAGAATATCAGGAACTTCTGCAGTTTTTCGGACAACAAGGCGAAAGACCTCCTGGCTGTTTTCGATGTTCTGCAGGAATACGGTCTGAAGGGCGTGGTTTCGATGAGCATTCTCTACGACCAGTACCGCTGGCAGCCCAAGGATTTCTGCGGGGAAAGGGGCATGCGCGCCATGTCGGCAAAGGTCGTTGAAACATTGAAAGATCATCCGGCTCTCTTCCTGTGGTACATCAGCGATGAACAACCGCTGGAAGGCTGGAACAACGTTCTTGCCATGCGCGAGATCTGTCACTCTCTCGATCCCTGGCACCCGACTCTGGCTTGTAATTATATCGGGACACTCCTGCCGGAAAATGTCAAGTTGGGCGATGTGTTCGGTGTCGACAATTACCCGATCTCGAATGAGGCGGTATCCGATATCTCGTCGATCTACTCCATGATGAAGCTCGCGCAGACCGGCGGCGTACCTCTCTGGGGTGTCGTCCAGGCCTTCAACTGGGCATATTACAACCCGGCCAAAAAAGAAGAATACGGCAAGAGATACACGACCCCGTCCGAAGAGGCGCTGCGCGGCATGACGCTTCTCTACGCTCTGGGCGGAGCCAAGGGCTTTAACTTCTACTCCTATCCCAAGACCCACCATTACCGCGTTCAAATGGAAAAATATGGAGACCGGGATTATTCCGACGTCATGTGGAAGAATACCTGCCGGGTCGTGGCGGATCTGAAAAAATTGGAGCCGTATATTCTCGGCAAGGCGGCTATCCGGTCCATCGTTTTCAAGGACAACTCGAAAGGTATTCTTTACGGGGGGATTTTCACTGCCGATGACGGCCGTCAGGCGGTGGCTGTCGTTTCCTCGCAAAATGCCGCAACCGACACGACATTCGAGATCCCCGGAAAAGCCGATCTGAAATCCCTGCACGGCCGGATCCGGAACCTGGGCAACGGGAAATACCGCTGCGTCATGGATCGCATAGATGGTGACATCCTTCTGCCCTGAATGACCTGTTGACAAGTTTTGATTTGTTTATGTTGAATTTGTTGAGCGGTTTTTTGATGGTACTGACCGCAGGTTGTCTCTGGATCGGGATCGGCGTCGCCGTGAGCAAATGTTCGGCACGGGGATGGAACTATAATATCGTCCAGGGGCTGACCAGTCTGGGGGCGGCCCTGATCTGCGCCGGCATCCTGGCGGGAAAAAGCATCTGCACCGGCTCATCCGGAATATCCGGCTTCGGATTCCTGATGTGTTGTTTGGCCGGGTTTGCCAATTTCTACAACTACGTCCTCACGGCGAAGGCCATGCAGAGGGGACCCAACGGTTTGGTCTGGGGGATCATGCAGTCCGGACTGATGGGCACTTTTCTGATGGGCGTGATCTTCTTCGGCGAAAAAACCGCTCCGCTCCGGGTGGTCGGTCTGCTTCTGATCCTCTGCGGCGTTCTTGTCATGGGACTGGCAAAAGACAAAAAATCCTCCGCCAGCGGGAAAAGCTGGGTGTTGTTTTCACTTGGCGCCCTGTCGCTTTCCATGGTGACACAATGCTGCAACACGCTCCCTTCTTATTTCCCGGAAATGGGCGAAAACGGTGCGGCCAGCCGAACACTTGGTTTGTATTTCGGCGGGGTGATCGGTTTTTCACTCACAACATTGCCGGGGATGATACGGAAACGGGATTTCGGCGGGCGCGGCGAATGGGGTACCGCCGTCGTTTTAGTGATAATGAACACGGCTGCCAGTCTTTTCTTTTTCTACAAGGGACTTGATCTTCTGGCTGAAAACGGCTGCGCAGGGCTGGGCTATCCGCTTGCCATCGGGGTCTGCGTCATCGGTTTTTCGCTTTACAGTCTGCTGATCCTCAAAGAAAAGTTTGCCCCCTTGAGTCTGGCCGGTCTCGGTGCGGTCTGTGTCGGCATCATCACCATCGCCATTCGATAAAAATGATTCCAGACCATTGGAAGAGGCATATCGCGCTCTCTTTGGGTCAAAGGCGATCCACCTGAGAGGCACGTCGACGACGGAAATTCTCCATACGCTCCTCATCGGGCATCAGGAAGCCGACGTTCGGCCGGCGCAAACTCTCTGCTTCCCACGGGCGGAGAAATCACCGGGACGGCCGCAGTCGGACGGCCGCGCGGCAACTTGAATGGCAAACGCTTAAATGTCACCATACGGGGTACGGTCGAGTAACAGTACAAACAAGGGGGTCCGGGGGGAAGAAAATCGCGTGAGCGACTTTTCGTCCCCCCGGCGGCAAGCCGTTGCAAAATATGTGTCTTCTCTTTCCGTAGAAAAACGGGAAGAGAAGACATTTATTTTGCAACACACCTTTCCGGCCCGCGGCCCGCGTGTCGCCGGCCTGCACGCCACCCCGTGCCACGGGGCACCGGGAGGGGTCCGGGGAGGGCGGTGCAAGCGCCTCCCCGGTTCCCATGGGCTTCGCTCCGCTCAGGCGAGGAGGGGGCCGTCCCCCGCGCAAGTGCCCTTGACGAACGGGCGGGCCGGGTGTACGTTATAGGGCGGAAACACTGAGATCACAGCTTTTTCCCGGCAGAATGCGGAGGAGGAAACGATGGCGGACAAGCAGAAGATCAGAAAAGTCGACAAGGCGATGGATTTCAAGGAGCAGTCCCGGGAGGGCATGGACTGGTACACGGTGGACTCTCCGGGGTTCGTTCTGGACGGGCTTTACTGGCGGAAACCGGGGGAGCCCTTCCGGCGTCTGCCTCTCGGCAGTTCGGTTTCCGAGGGCGTGGATTATCTGGCGGGACACACGGCGGGGGTCATGGCCAGGTTCCGCACCGACGCCTCCGAGATCAGGCTCCGGGCCGTCTTCGACGACTGCTGCAAGATGGATCACATGCCCTGCACCGGCGTCATGGGGTTCGACCTCTACGAGGGCAGTCATTCGGCCAAGTTCTACCGCAAGACGACCCGGTTCGACCACAAGTGCGAGGAATACACCGTGACGGTCTTCGGACCGGACGCGGAGAAGAAAATGCGGGAATTCACGCTGCACTTCCCGCTTTACGCCCATCCGGCGGCGGTGGAGATCGGTCTCTGCGCGGGGGCGCAAGTCCTTCCGCCGTCGCCCTGGAAGGATCCCCGGCCCGTGGTGGTCTACGGGACCAGCATCCAGCAGGGCGGATGCGCCAGCCGTCCGGGGATGTGTCACACCAACATCATGAGCCGCATGCTGGACCGGCCCTTCGTCAATCTGGCCTTTTCCGGCAGCGGACGGGGGGAGCCGGCCATGGCGGAACTGATGGCGCAGATCGCCGATCCGGCCATGTTCGTGCTGGACTACGACGCCAACGCCGAGGTGGAGGGGCTGCGCAAAACTTTGAGCGGCTTCATCGACATCCTGCGGGCGAAGCACCCCGAAACGCCGATCCTGCTCGTCTCCCATCTGCCTTACGCGGCGGAGTTCTCCGCGCCGCTGGAATTTACGAAGTGGCGCTACGATCTCACCTCGATCCACATGGAGGAACTCCGGAAGCGGCGTGAGGCGGGGGATAAAAACATCCACTTCCTCGACGGTTCCACCCTCTACGGACCGGAACCCTCGGAGTGTACGGTCGACGGCGGTCACGCGACGGATCTGGGCTTTTTCAACATCGCCCACCGCATGGCTCCCGTCATCGAGCGCCTCCTGACGCAGGCGTGACCGCCTTGCAAAAAAGGGAACGGCAAGGTATATTAGACACCGCTCCGGCGTTGCGCATCGGTGTGCACCGCGCAGGGCTTCGGGGTCCGGGCTCGCGTCCGGGAGTGCTGCGCCGGTGGGCTTCGGTTTTTCGGGAGTCCCCGCGCAATCCGTAACAGAGGGATCTTTGCGCCGTCCGGAAAAGGCGTTCCGCGCCGGTCGGCAAACAGACGGTTCAACGTATGGTATTCAGTTCGCCCGTATTCCTCGCCCTTTTTCTGCCGCTGCTTTTTCTGTTCTACGTCTTTTTCAGATACAGGACTTTTGCCCTGCTGGCCGGCAGTCTGCTCTTTTACTCGTGGGGAGAACCCGCGGCCCTGGCGGTGATGCTTGTGGTCATAGCGGTCAACTACGGGCTCGCCCTGCTGATCGGCGGCTGCGCCTCGGGCGGCCGGAAAGCGAAGTTTTACCTGACGTCGGGCATCGTGCTGGATCTGACGATACTGCTCGTCTTCAAATATCTTTCCTTCGCAGTCGGGAATCTGAATTGCCTGTTCCGTCCGCTGGGATTTTCCCTGAACGATCCGGCGATCCCGCTTCCGATAGGCATATCGTTCTACATCTTTCAGGCCGTGTCCTATCTGGTCGACGTCTACCGCCGCGAGGTGGCGCCGCAAAAAAATCTCGTTTCGTTCGCCTTCTACGTTTCGTTCTTCCCCCAGCTGATCGCCGGTCCCATCGTCCGCTACAAGACAATCGAATCGGAGATCCCAGACCGGGCTCTCAAACCGGACAACATTTCTTCCGGACTGCAGCGTTTCGCCGTCGGCCTGGCCAAAAAGGTGCTTGTCGCCGACTACATGGGCGGCATCGCGGATGTGGTCTTTTCGGCGCCGGCGGAAACGGTTCCCGCGGTATACTGCTGGATCGGCGCGGCGGCGTACATGCTGCAGATATTTTACGACTTTTCCGGATATTCGGACATGGCGATCGGATTGGGGAGAATGTTCAATTTCCACTTCCTGGAAAATTTCGATCTGCCGTACTCGGCAAGATCCCTATCCGATTTCTGGCGGCGCTGGCACATCTCCCTTTCCAGCTGGTTCCGTGATTACCTTTACATTCCTCTGGGCGGCAACCGGCGCGGCACGGCGCGCACCTGTCTCAATCTGATGACCGTCTTTCTGCTCTGCGGATTGTGGCACGGTGCGGCGTGGAACTTCATCGTCTGGGGTATCTGGCACGGTATCGGCCTTTTGGCCGAACGTCTGGGCCGGGGGAGGTCATGGAGCCTTCCCCCGGTCTGCGGAAATCTTTTCGTCCTGCTTTTCGTTCTGGTCGGCTGGGTGATCTTCCGCGCCCCGACGCTGGATTACGCCTGCGTTTTTCTCGGAAACATGTTCACGGGCAACGGACGGGTTTCGGGCTTCGCCTATCCCGATATGCTGAAATTCTTTACTTTCGGCAATGTCGTTCTGTTCGTCGCCGGATGGATCTTTGCCTATGCGCCCGCCAACGGTTATCTGAAGAGCCGTTCCTATCCGGTCAAGGCGGTCGGGGCATTCCTGCTTCTGGCGGTCGCCTTCATATTTGCCATGACGAGCTGGTTCAGCCCCTTCATTTATTTCAGGTTCTGACATGCACAGGAAACTCGATATCTGCCTTCTGGTTCTGACCGCGGTGCTCTTTCTGCTGCCGCAGCTTCATCTGCTCGGGGTCAGGGAGCGTTTCGTCGAACTGTACGGTTTCGAAGACAAACTGCCGACGGTCGTTTTTTCTGCCGGCAACTGGTTTTCCAGACGTTTTCAGCGCAACTTCGAAGAACGTTTCGGCATGCGTTTTTTCCTGCGGAAGAGTTTTCTCAAGATCAAAAACCAGTTGTTCGAGTGGTGCAACGCCGGATATTTTCACAGCGGCTACTCCGGGCGGATCGTTACGGGAAAAGACCATCAGCTGCTGGAGACCACCTATCTGCGGCATTATTTCGGAGATTTAAACTTCGAAGAAGATGCGAAACAGACCAAAAATTTCATGGCGGTCAAGCAGATCGCCGACAAACTGAACTCGCTGGGGATTGATTTCGTCTATATTCTGGCGCCGGATAAGGTGAGGATGTTTCCCGATTTGATTCCGGCTCACATAGCGGCGCTGCTCAGAAGGCAGTCAAGCCCCATCTATGCGCCGTACTGCGCGGTCGCCCGCGAAAAATACGGGATCCCCTGCTTCGACGCCTGTGCCTTTCTTCAGCCGTTCAAGGGGAAATTCGAATTGTATCCCCGCCGGGGAACGCATTGGAACGCCAGAGGTGCCCATTTGGTCATCAACCGGATCTTCGAGGATCTCAACCGGCGCAAAACGGCCGGCAGCCGTTATCCTGTGCCGTCGGCGGAATTCGTCGGAACGTCCCGCCCGCGCTACAACGACAACGATCTGCAGGGACTGCTGAATCTGCTGTATGACCCGGCCGAATACAACACCGGTCTTGTGCCCGTTTTCCCGAAGATCCCTCCCCAAAAGGGGGAGATAATCGTTTTCGGTGACAGTTATGCCCATCAGCTGGCGCTGCTGCTGAACGACATGGGCTGCTTCGAGAAGGTCCATAATCTGCAGAATTGCTTCGCGGACGAGGATTGGTTCAGGCGGCGCCTGCCGCGTGTCAAACTGTTTCTGCTTGTCTATACCACCCCGAAACTGTATGCTCCCTACCGTTACAGAGACGTGAAGACCATCGCCGACAGTCTGCCGCAGCTGTTTCCCGGCACGATGCTTCTGGCCGAAGGTTTTCATGCTCCGGAGTCCTGGGGGGTGTGGGGAACGGACAAATGTACGGCCCGGATCGTGCTGCCGCCGGGAAGGCGGAACAAGATCGTCCGGCTCCGCTTCGATCTCGAAGTGTCCGCTTCGATGAGGTTCACCGAGGTCTATTTCCGCGGCAAAAAAGCGGCCGTCTGGCGCTTCCCCCGGGATAAGAAGGCCGATCTGTTTCTCGATGTCCCGCCAAGTCAGGATATCGCGGAACTGGAGTTCCGCAACTTCGATGCCTGCATACCGGCGTTTTCGCCGCTGTACGACGGGTCGCGCGACGAGCGCAGGCTGGGGCTGGCCATCCGGCGTTTTACGGTGTTTGCCGACGGGACGGCCATCCCCGGCATACTCAAAAAGGCGCGCTGGATTCCGGGAACGATCGTTTTCACGCAGGGGTTTTATCCCCCCGGCGTCGGCGGGGTATGGGGAAAGGAGAGATGCACCGCAAAGATCATTCTGCCGGAGTCGCGCAAAAGCGAAAAAGTGCAGCTTTCCTTCGAGATCGGCGGGTCGGCCTCCATGAAGCACACCGATGTCTACTGCGGCGGAAAAAAGGTCGCCGTCTGGCGCTTTCCGCAGGATAAAGAGGTCCGGCTGGATATCGATGTTCCGTTGGACCGGAAAATGGTGGAACTCGATTTCCGCAACTACGACGTCTGTGTGCCGTCCCGTTCGCCTCTGTACAAAAACGCCCGTGACTTGCGGTCTCTCGGTCTGATCATTCGAAGTTTCTCGCTGGTCGCCGACCGGACGCCCTACCTCGGCATATTCGAATTCGGGGAGATCTCGTCGAAAGATTGATATACCGGCCGGGGGGCGGGAACGCGCCGCGTCCTCTGCCGGATCAGCGGAAAAGTTCCGCGACGGGCAGTTTCTGCTTCCGGGCCAGTTCCACGAAGCCTTTTGCGTAGAACTCCGCTCCCGCGTCCCGGAGATGACAGCGGTCGTTCAGACCGTTGGGAAACAGCGGGTATTCGCCTTTGCCGAGACACATGTAGAGTTTTTCCGCTTGGGCCGGGCCCATGGCGGCAAGCCGTTCGTGGGCGAAGGCGTTGAGATCGACGAAACCGCATCCGGTTTCCTGCGCCGTCTGTCGGGCGGCGGCGATGTAATCGGGGCCGTTGTCCTGTATTTTCCCGTCCTTGAACCGGCAGATGGCGGTTTTCGTGCAGAGCACGGGGATCAGGCCGTTGGCTTTGGCTTCGGCGATGTAAATTTTGAGATAAAGTTTGAAGGTGTCCTCGGGGGAGGTCCTGCGGTAGAGGTTTTTCGCACCCTTGTGGGCGTCGTTGTGGCCGAACTGGATGATGACGAAATCACCGGGTTTGGCCGAATTCAAAACTCTGTCCCAGCGTTTCTCCGTCAGAAAACTCTTGCTGCTCTTCCCTCCCACGGCGAGATTGGTTACTTTGACGCCGGGTTTGACCAGTGCGGCAAGGGCGGTTCCCCACCCCATCAGGGGCGCCCGTTTGGCGGGATCGTAGTCGCACATGGTGGAATCCCCCGCAAGATAAAGGTCGGCGGCCGCGGCCAGCAGCGGCAGGGAGAAAAACAAAGCGCAGATTTTTTTCATGACATGATCCTTTCCCGAAGCATGAATGACTGCCGGCTAATATACAATGCCCCCGGGCAAATTGCAAACGCAGGCGCCGAAGGAGGTATGAGGTATGAGGTATGAGGTATGAGGTATGAGGTGAAAGAGATGAGTTGCTATGGTAAAAGAAAAGCAGCAACCGGGAGTAAAAAAAGTGGCTGAACCTTAAAAAGTGTGTTACTGTAGATAGGGCGACGGCGGC
>JAFSTC010000050.1 GCA_017450705.1 Lentisphaeria bacterium
GATCTTCCGGCGTCCGGCGATATCCGGCAGATCCATCACCACCTGCCGGTCGAACCGGCCGGGACGCAGAAGCGCCGGATCCAGCACGTCGGGACGGTTGGTGGCGGCCAGCACGATCACGCCGTTGCGGCTTTCCAGACCGTCCATCTCCACCAGCATGGCGTTGAGGGTCTGTTCCCGTTCGTCATGTCCGCCGCCCCAGCCGGAGAAGCGGCTGCGGCCGACGGCGTCGATCTCGTCGATGAAAATGAGGCAGGGGGTGTTCTTGCGCGCCTGGGCAAACATATCGCGGACGCGGCTGGCGCCCACGCCGACGAACATTTCCACAAAGTCAGAACCGCTGATGGAGAAGAAGGGCACGCCCGCCTCGCAGGCCACGGCCTTGGCCATCAGGGTCTTGCCCGTGCCGGGCTCGCCGACCAGAAGACACCCCTTGGGGATCTTGCCGCCGATCAGCTGGAAGCGGATGGGGTCGCGGAGATACTCGACGATCTCCTGGATCTCCTCCTTGGCCTCGTCGGCTCCGGCGATGTCGTCGAACTTGACGTTGAGTTCGTCGGGGGGGATCATCCGGGCCTTGCTCTTGCCGAAATCCATGGCCCCCTGGCCGTTCATGCGCATCTGCCGCATGGAGATGAAGTAGATCACGCCGACGAGGATCAGGACGGGGAGGATCCCCACCATGAGAAAGTTCCACAGGCCGCTGTTGTTGCTGTCGACCCTGACGGAGGTATTGGTGAGCAGGGTGTTGAGCCTCTCCGAAAAGATCACCCGGGATCGGTAGAAACCCGTGTCGCCGGCGGGCGGGGCCGCCTTGCCGCTCTGCCCGGAGACGGCGCTTCCCGAAAGCCGGATCCGCCCCTCGACGGTGAAGACGCCGTCGTTTTCGCTGACCAGGACCGCCGTGGCGATCCGGCCCGCCTGAAGGGCCTGCTCGAACTCAGTTTGATTCAGGTCGGTCTTGCGGGAGGGGCCGTAGTCGCGGAAAAGCAGCAGCGCGCCGAGTCCCAGCAATATGACCAGCCAGACGATGGCGGCGCGGGGCGGACGGACGGGCGTTTTCTGAGACGCCTTTTCCGGGGGCTGTTTCTCTCCGGACGCCGGTTTTTCGTTCCGGTCCTTCTCGGGATTTTCCTTGTCACTCATAAAAAATTTCGCTTCTTTCGATCTTGAAACAACGGACCGACCCCGGCCCAAGTCAAATTTCAGGCGGAGGCAAGACCCTTTTGCGCAATGCTCTCCGCCCTTTCGTCCGCCTTTCGTGCGCCGTCGGGCTCACGAGCCGGGATTCACGACCTTCATGCCGGCGAGGATCATCGCGACGACCCCGCCGAGGACCAGCAGCGCCGCCACGCCGATCATGATCCGCGTGACGAGCATGTGGCGCTTCTTCTCGACATCGGCGAAAGGATCCAGATTGGCGACCTTGGGGACCGAAGAGAGATTGCTGTCGATGCTGGAGAGATCGATCGTATGCGTCGTCGTCGCAAAGCTGTCGGCCTCGCCGTCAGCGCCGGAATCGCAGTCGTAGAGCACTTCGACCATGCCGAAGAGGATCAGATCGTTGGGCTTGAGCTCCTGTTCCGTGATCGGCGTGTTGTTGACCCGGGTGCCGTTGCTGCTGTCGTTGTCCCGCAGCGTGTAGACCACGTGCCCGTCGCGCTCGCTCTTGATGAGGTCGGCGTGGTGGCCGCTGATGCTGGGATCCTTGATGCAGATATCCATGGTGTCCTTGCGGCCGATGGAGATCACATCCTTTTCGAGATCGAAGGTCTTGCCGCGAAACTTCTCGTGCAGGACCGTGAACCTGGGAGTCTTGGCCATATTCCCGCCTCCGTACTTTTTTGCTGTCTACCCTGTCGAATATCCTTCAATGCGCCGGACCGCCGACTTTCGGAAGGAGACACGTACAAGGATCCGAACCGTCGCGTCCCGGCGTCATTTTGAAATATAACACAAAAGATCGCTTTTGCAATCCTCTTTTTCTTTTTTTTTCGACAAAGGGCGGTTTTCCCCGGACGCCCCGGGGGACCCCTGCGTCGAAAAGGGGCCCCTCTCTCGTTAAAAAAAGGAAATAATTTGCACTTTTCGCGAAAATCGGCTTGATAACTTCGCCGGGGGTGTGTATAATAAGGCGGAGTGAATACAACACAAGCGGCAGGACGTCCGATGAGCGAAGAACAAGCTCCGCTGGTGAAGGCGGAAAATCTGGTCAAAATCTACCGGGGACGCAAAGTCGTCGACAACGTGTCGATCACCGTCCGCCCCGGAGAAGTGGTGGGTCTGCTCGGTCCCAACGGGGCGGGCAAGACCACGAGTTTCTATATGGTCATGGGCCTCATCCGCCCCGACGGCGGCAAGGTGACCTTCCGCGACGTGGACATCACCCATCTGCCCATGTACAAGCGGGCGCGGATGGGCATGGGCTACCTGGCCCAGGAGCCCTCGATCTTCCGCAAGCTCACCGTGGAGCAGAACATCATGGCCATCCTCGAAACGCTGGTCATGACCCGGGCCCAGCGGAAAAAGCGCTGCGACGAACTTCTGGAGGAACTGGGCCTCTCCCGGCTCCGCAAGCAGAAGGCCATGACCCTCTCCGGCGGCGAGCGCCGCCGTCTGGAGATCACCCGCGCGCTGGTGACCAATCCCTCGTTCATCATGCTGGATGAACCCTTCAGCGGCGTCGATCCCCTGGCGGTCTACGACGTGCAGCAGATCATCATGCAGCTGCGGGACCGCAATCTGGGGATCCTCATCACCGACCACAACGTCCGCGAGACCCTCTCGGTGGTCAACCGCGCCTATCTGATGTGCATGGGCAAGATCCTCGTCGAGGGGCCCAGCGACTACCTCATCAACAACGAAGAGGCCAAAAAGGTCTATCTGGGCCCCGCGTTTTCGATGTAGAACCCTCTCCGGGAAATGGCTCCCGGAGACTTACATACATGGAGGTGCAAATGAGTATCAACGTCACCGGCCGGCAGTTCGAGATCACAGAGGCCATCCGGACCCATGTGGAGTCCCGTCTGGGAGCCCTGCTCGCGGATCCCGTCATCAAGGCGACCTCCGTCAACGTCGTCATGGAGCGTGAGAAAAACCGCTTCATAAGCAGCATCGTCCTGGCGTGCAAGTACCACGTGCTCCCGGCGAAAGTCGAGGATTTCGACCTCTACAAGTCCTTCGACCAGGCGGCAGGCAAAATAGAAGCCCAGGTGGACGTCCTCAAGGAGAAGATCCGCGAACACAAGGCCGAAGCTCTCTCCAGCACCGAGGCCCGCGCCGCGGAAAACACCGCCGAATAAGAAAAACGACACGCCCTCCCCGTCCGCTACGGCGGGGAGGCGTCACTTCCTTTTTTCCTTATGATCATCGCAGTCTCCACCGAATGGAACGACAACTCCGGCCGCTTCGCCTACTACCGGATCGAGAACGGCCAGATGAAGGAGCGTCAGGAGGCCCTGCCCCCCGACGACCGCCCCGAGTCCTTCGCCAAACAGCTCTGCGGCCTCGAAGTCGATCTTCTCATCGCCTCGCAGGTGACGCGGGAGCTGGAGGAGGCGCTTTCCGACGAGGGCGTCTTTCTCGTGAAAACCGCCCCCGGACGGGCCGACGCCGTTCTCGCGGCCTACCTCACCGGCGATCTGGAGTTCTGAACATGCCCCTCGGTCAGCTGATCCTCGCCTCGGGCGAAGCCTCTTCCGACATGCGTTACGCCGCGGGCTTCTCCACACCCGACGAATTCATCTGGTTTTCCGCAGGCTCCCTCCGGGGCGTCGTCATGTCCGCGCTGGAGTATGACCGGGCGCGCTGCTCCGCCGCCTCCGGCGTCCAAGTTTTCTCCGAGGAGGAGTGGGGCGGCCCGGACCGGCTGACCATGCTCGGGAACATCGCGGCAAAATACGAACTTGCCGGCTTTTCCGTCCCCGGAGATTTCCCCCTGAGATGGGCGGACCGCCTGCGGAACGCCGGGCTCGTCGTCAAAGCCGAAGAGGGTCCCTTTTTCCCGGAACGCGAGGTCAAGAGCGAAGAGGAGGCGGAGAAGATCACCCGATCCCTGCGTCAGGCCGAGGCCGGGTGCCGCCGGGCCTTTGCCGTTCTCCGCGAGACAGAGATCGCCCGCGACAAAACGCTCCTCTGGCGCGGAGAGCCCCTCACCAGCGAGATCCTGCGCTTCGAGATCGACAGCACCATGATGAAAGCCGGCATGCTGGCAACGGGGACCATCTGCGCCGGCGGCGAGCAGGGCAGCCGGCCCCACGACCAGGGCAGCGGCGTCCTGCGCGCCGATTCCCCCATCGTCATGGACATCTTCCCCCGCTCCGCCGCCACAGGCTACTGGGGCGACCTCACCCGGACCGTCGTCCGGGGCGTTCCCTCCGACATCGTGAAAAAGGCCTACGACGCCGTCCTCGACGCCCGGGAGACGGCCAAGAAAAAACTGGCCGCGGGCGTCATCCCCTCGGCCGTTCACGACGAGGCCGTCCGGGTCCTGGAAAGATACGGCTTTCACACCGGCCGCGGTGAAAAGGGCGACTACGGCTTCTTCCACGGCCTCGGCCACGGCGTCGGTCTGGACATCCACGAAGCTCCCCGCCTGTCCCGCCGCTGCGACGACCCCCTCAAGCCCGGCGCCGTCGTCACCGTGGAGCCCGGGCTCTACTACCCCGAGTGGGGCGGGATCCGCCTCGAAGACATGGTTTACATCGACCCCGCGGGCGCCCCCCGGTGCCTGACGCGGATCGAAGACTTTCTCGTCCTGTGAAAATAACCGGTCACGGTTTCGAAATACGCCGCTTTTTTTGAAAAGGGCCGGGGGCCCTCAAACACAGAAACAAAGGAACTTTCCGCCATGCCCGAAATTGCCGGAATCTACGCCCGGGAGATCCTCGACGCCCGGGGCCTGCCCGCCGTCGAGGCCGAAGTGGAACTCTCCACCGGGACCGTCGGAAGAGCCGCCGCCGCCTCCGGGGAAAACGCCCGGCTGGACGGCGACCCCGCCCGCTACGCCGGACGGGGCGTCCTCGATGCCGTTGAAAACATCGAAAAGATCCTCCGCCCGGAACTTGCCGGCATGGACGTCTTCGACCAGATCGGCATCGACCGCACGCTCCTCGACGCCGACGGCTCCCGGAACGGCGCCAATCTCGGCGCCAACGCCCTGCTGGCCGTCTCGCTGGCCTGCGCCCACGCCGCCTGCGCGGAACTGCATCTGCCCCTCCACCGTTATCTGGGCGGCGTCAACGCCAAAGTCCTGCCCGTCCCCCTGCTGCCCGTTCCCGGCAGTCCGGAAGATCCTTTCGGCAAGTTCATGATCCGCCCCGTGGGCGCGGACTGTTTCGCCGAGGCCCTCAAAATCGCCTCTTCCGTCCTCCGCGCCCTGGAGGAGACGACCGGGGAAATGCCGGACCGGCTCCCCGCCGCCGCCGAGCGCGCCGGCTTCGTCCCCGGAAAAGACGTGACTTTCGCCCTCACCCTCTCCCGTTCCGCCATCGCCGAAGAGGAAACCGACCGTCTGGCCGATCTCGTCTCCTCCCGTTTCATCGACACCGTCGAAACCGATTCCCCGGAACTCCTGCGCACCCTCGCCCGACACCTCGGCGGCCGCTGTCAGCTGGCCGGGAACGACCCCACCGGGACGGAGGGAAACACCGCCGTCCTGATCGGGCCCGGACGCTTTGCCGTCCTCTCCGGGATCCTCGACGCCGTCGAGACCGCCAAAAGGAACCGCCTCGCCGTCATCATCTCCCCCGGCCCCGCCGGGACCTGCGACAACTCCTCCGCCGATCTGGCCGTCGCCGTCAACGCGGGCCAGTTCCAGGCGGGATCCCTCTCCGGCGCCGCGGACATCGGGCAGTACAACCAGTTCCTGCGCATCGAGGAACAGCTGGGCATGTTCGCCCTCTACGGGAAACTGCCATGAAGACCTTCGTCGCCCTTCTGCTCGGCGGCAACATCGGCGAAACCGCTTCGGTCTTCGACAGCGCCGTCGCCGATCTGGAACGGGGCGGCTTCGAAATCGCCGCCCGCAGCCGCAATTTCATCACTTCCCCCGTGGATTGCGTTCCCGGCACCCCCGACTTCCTCAACGCCGCCGTCACCGGATTCTGGACCCAAAGCCCCCGCGATCTCCTGAAACTCACCCAAAGCATCGAACGCGCCTCGGGCCGCCCCGAAAAACACTCAAGTTCCGAGGCCCGCACACTCGATATCGACATCATCACCTTCGGAGACCTCATCCTCGCCGAACCAAATTTGATCATCCCCCACCCCCGGGCCCAGCAGCGCCGCTTCGTCCTCGAACCCCTCTTTTCCATCGCCCCCGACCTCCGCTTCCCCGACTCCGGCAAAACCCCCCGCCAACTGCTTTCGTGAGAAAATGCGATAGGAACCGGGGGAAGGGGAAAACTTCTTTTCGCGTGAAAAGAAGTTTTCCCCTTCCCCCGGAC
>JAFSTC010000051.1 GCA_017450705.1 Lentisphaeria bacterium
CCGCCCTCCCCGGACCCCACCCGGCGCCCCGTGGCACGGGGAGGCGGGCAGGGCCGGCGGCACGCGGGCCGCCGGCTGGAAAGGTGTGTTGCAAAATAAATGTCCGGCCTTCCCGCTTTTCTGCGGAAAGACCGGACACATATTTTGCAACGGCTTGCCGGAAGGGGAAAGACAATCGCGTCGTACCTCCGCGATTTTCTTTCCCCCTTCACCCCCTATCTTCTCTGTTACTCGGGCGTACCCCGTATGGTGACGATGAAACCGCTGGCGTCAAAGTTGCCGCACGGCCGGGGGACGGCGACCGTCTCGGCGATTACTTTGCTCGCGGGCAGCGGTAATTCCTCCTCGGCCCGTTTCCGGTTAATTCATCTCTCATTAACCGCTTTGCCCGGGTCACTTTTTTTCTTGTGAAAAAAAAGTGCGTCGTACCAGAGGGTTCCTTTGGGGGAAATGAGTTGGAAGGACCAGGCGTCGTCGTGTTCGGCGCGGGTCTTGAGGGTGTAGGGGCAGGGGGGAGAAACGAGGCGGGTCCCCGTGATGCGCGAGAGTTCGTCGAGGACCATTTTTGCGCAGTTTCTTGTCGCATCGTCGGCGTCGAGGCAGACGGTGTTGGGCTCCAGCGGGTTGGTGAGAAGGTAGATGGAGAGGGCCGTGGTGTAATAGTTGGCCGCGGCGTCGGTGTCGAGGATGTCTTTGGGAGCGTTCCGGACGATGGGGCCGCTGGGGGGTGGACCGGGAGGCAGGGGGTCGAAGAGCGTGCATCCGGCGAGCAGGAGGAGTGCGGGTATGACGGCGGGGAATTTCATCACTGGGAGTCCCTTCTTCTGCGGCGGATGCAGACGGCGTTGCATTTGGGACAGCGGCAGAGGTTGAGCTGTTCGTCGGGGATGAAGGAGTGGTGGCAATTGTCGCAATGAAAGAGATTGCTGTTGACGAGCTGCCAGCTGTGGCGTTTGCAGCGGAGTTGTTCTCGCCAGGCGAGGATGGCCAGGAGAATGAGCCAGGCGAGGAGGAAGATGAAGAAGGAGTCGGCGTAGGAGACTTCGATCATTTTTTCACCTCGGGGGGCCAGATGAAAAGGAGAGTCGCGGGCATATTTTCGGGCGGTATTTTCGCGGCGGCGGCGGCGGCGAGACGGTCAAGATCGGGTTTGCCGCAGGAGTGGCGGAGCGTGATGCGGGCGGAGCTGCCGATCCGGGAGATGGAAATGACGGAGCGATCGGCGGCGGCGGCAGTGGGGGGGAAGTTGAAAAGCGGTTCGAATTTTCGGGAACCGTTCTGATCCAGGACCCGGACACGGCGGGAGAGGGCCGGGAAGGATGCGGCGATCTCCGGGGGATCCGGGATGGTGCGGATCCCGGCGGCGGCGGTGGGGACGGGGGCAAAGGGGGCGATCTCGGCTTGGGGGCGGACGGCGTTGTCGGGGAAGGGTCTGACCGTGACGCTCCGCGGCGACGGCTGGGGCAGATGGGCGGCGTAGCCGGAGGGGGAGCTGCTTCTGGCGGATTTCGCGGGGTCGTGGACGGCGATCCAGCGGGTGAAGTTTCTGCGTTCGGCCTCCGGGAGGGCGGAAAAGTTGAGCATTTCGATGCCGGATCCGCGGAGTTTTCTCTGGGCGGCGGTGGTTTTGTACCGGGGGATCAGCAGGAGGGAATGGGCGGCGAGGGCGCAGAAAAAGGCGAGGAGCGCGATGGAAGTTCCCGAGAGGGTCTGTTTGGTGAAGCGCAGGTTCCGCATGGGTGATCGCCACTTACTGTTCGAAGCGTGTTTCGCGTTTGGCGTCGGGAGGCGCCAGGGCGATGAAGCTGGGGATCTTGGCTTCTTCGGCGGAGGCCATGATCCTTGCGACGGTCTCGAAGGGGACTCTTCTGTCGGCGCAGATGATGATGCTTGGGCGGCCGGAGGAGTCGTTGAGCCTGAAGAAATTCTGCCGGAGCATCTCGAGGGTGACAAGTTTGTCCTGAAAGAATATCTGGCATGTTTTCCCGGGGGCATCGGGGGGAGAGACGGTGACGACGAGGCGTTCGACGTCGGCAATGTTGGGCGCCTGGATCCTGGGGAGTTCCACGCCGATGCCGGAGACGCGCACGAAGGATCCGGAAAGGGCGAAGAAGAGGAGAATGAGGAAGAGGACGTCAATGAGGGCGGTGAGTTCCGGCCATCCGGCCTTGGGTTTCAGGGTGGGGGCGTAGCGTCGGCGGCCCCAGTTTTTTTCCTGCCGGAGCATGGTCACTTGTCTCCCTGGGCGGCTTCTTTGCGCCGGCGTTCGAAGAAAGAGGTGATCTCGAGGGCGGCTTTTTCCATATCCAGGGTGATGGAGTTGACGCGTTCGAGGAGATAATTGTAACCGATGTAGCACGGGATGGCGACGGCGAGGGCGGCGGCGGTGGTGATGAGGGCCATGGTGACGGCGCCGGCGATGGCGGAGGAGGAGAGGTATTCGCTGATGCGGACGGCTTCGAAGGCCTTGATCAGGCCGACGACGGTGCCGAAGAAGCCGATGAGGGGCAGCACGAAGCCCATGGTGGCGAGAAAGTTGAGGTGTCGCTCAAGTTTGGGGATCTCCTCGAGGGCGGCTTCATCGATGGCGGAGGAGATGTCCTCGTCGCCGCGCTGGTAGGCGAGGATGGCGGCGCCGAGGATCTTTGCCGCGGGGCCGGGGGTATTGTCGCAGAGGGTGATGGCTTCGATGAAGCCGTCGCGTTTGAGGACGTTGAAAAGGCCGCGGAGCAGTTCTCTCACGTTGATCTCCTCGCGGTGGAACTGAAAGGCTTTCATGAGGAAGACGAAAAGGGAGAGGAAGCTGCAGATCAGGATGATCCACATCACGGGACCTCCCTCGTGGATAAGGCGGAGAATGAGCATTATCGGTCCTTTCTTTGAGATTTCATGCGGTTGTAGGCGCTGCGCAGTTCGCTGCGCAGGGCTTTGAAATCCTCACCGGTATTCGGGAGGGCGAGGTCTTCGTAGAGGCGGATGAGGCGCAGAGCGCGGACGAGCCGTTCCGGGCGTGGTTTTCTGAGGGCGGCGCGGGCGCCGTCGTAGGCGGCACGGGCGCACCAGACGGGATCGGGGGAGATGCCGCCGCTCCGGAGAAGGGCGGCGAAATAGAGGGTCTTTTCGTAGAGGTCGATGGCCTGGGGATCCTTTTTCATGAGTTCGCAGCATGCGGCGGCTTTGCAGATGCTCTGGAGCCTGATCTCGGGGAGTTTTGCGTCGGAAGCCAGTTTGCCGTAGCGGGAAAAGGCGTCTTCGATGAGTTTTTTATCGAGGCGGCTGTCGGAGAAGAGGATGCGGGAGCAGTCGGCGATGCGTCCGGAGAGGATCTCCCCGAAGATGCCGGAGGAGCGGCGTTTTTCGGCCTGCCGGAAGCAGGCGAGGGCCTGGGCGGTCTCGCCCATGTCGGCGAGGATGTTGCCGCAGAGGAAGCCGAGATCCGGGGCCTCTTCGGCTTCGGGGGATCTCTTCAGGGCGGCGTCGGCGGTCTGGAAGGCCTCCGCGGGTTTCCCCGCGGCGAGTTTGATGCGGGCGGCGAGGAGGGCAAAGGCGGGATCGTTTGCCCGGGCGGAGGCGGATCCGCCGGCTGTCAGGAGGGCGAGGGCTTTGTCATAGGCTCTTGCCAGGAAGAAGTGATCGGCCAGCTGGAGTCTCGCGGCTCTGGATTCGGGAGAGCCGGGGTGGTTTTTTTCCAGGAGGGCAAGGGCGGTCTCGGCCGTTTTTTCCGTTCCCGCGAGGCAGTCGGCCCGGAGGGCGAGGAAGAGGGCGGGCGGCGTGTTGGGGTCGGCGGGGTGCATCCGGGCGAAGTCGAGATACTCCTTCGCGGCGGCGGCGAGATCGCCGGTCTTTTCCGCGATGGCGGCGGCGGAGAACCGTGCGGCGGGCGAAAAGGGGCTCCCGGGGGCCTGTTTGAGGCAGTCGAGATAGAGACTGCGGGCGCGGGGCAGGTCGTTTTCCTTTTCGGCGAGCCGGGCCAGCTGGAAGCGGCCGAAGTTGGCCTGGACCGGGTCGGCGGCGGCGAGGAGTTCCCGCGCGACGGTTTTGGCTTTGCCGTGCTGTTTGGACTCCATCAGGGCCGAGAGGAGCGTGACACGGGCGTTTTCGGCCAGTCTGCCGCCCTGAAGGATGACCTGGTCGAGGTATTTCTCCGCGGCCGGATGATCCTTCTGGCGGAGACAGTACTCGGCGAGGCGCAGCTCGGAGGACTGTTTCTGCTCGGGCGAGACGGCATGGGTGATGAGATAGCCGTGCATTTTTTTCGCTTCGTCGCGGAGACCGCCTTTTTCGGCGGCGGCGGCGGCGTCCGCGGCGGCGGCGCGGCGTTCATCCAGAAGGTTTTCCCGGTCCTTGAGGACCTCCGAGAAGAGGTCGACGGCCTCCTTGTAGCGTCCGGCGGCGGCGAGGAGACGGCCGCCCTGGATCTGGAGGATGGCTTTTGCGGTGGAGTCGGGAAAGGCGGCGCAGTAGCGGCGGACCGTTTCCACGGCGGCGGCGGGATCGCTCCGGGACTGGAGATTGAACAGGCGGTACATGACATCCTTGCGTCCGGCGTCGTCGGAGGAAAAATCGAAGGCGTCGCGCAGACAGGTCTCGGCCAGCTCGCGGTCGTTGTTGGCCAGGGCCAGGGAGGAACCGGCGCCGCAGATCTCGTAGAGCAGACTGTCGGGGCGGGGGTCGCCGAAGGACTTTCTCTTTTCCGTCCAGAGGGTCTTGAATCTGCCGAGATCCCCGGCTTTGACGAGCCGGAGCATTTCGAGTTTTTCGGCGTCGTCGGAACGGGGGAATTCCTTGAGCAGGGCGGAAGCTTCTTCGGTCTTCCCCTGGCGGATGAGGGTATAGATCCTGCCGCGGCGGCCTTTGCGGGCGTAGGGGGAGACGGGGAGTTTTTCCAGTTCGAAGAACCTGTCGGCGGCCTCCTGATACCGGCCGGAGGCGAGGTATGCGGCGGCGAGGCGGTAGAGCGCCTCGGGACGGTCGTTCCCGCCGCGGGCTGCGGCTTTTTCGAACTCATGGATGGCTTCCGGGAAGTTGCCGTCCGCCGCCAGGACCATGCCCGAGAGGAGCTCCGCGGGCCGGCCGGGGGCGCGTTTTTTCAATTCCGTGAGGATGTTGTAGGCGGCGGAGACGTTGCCCCGCGCGAGGCAGGCGCGGCACAGTTTTTCCGCGCCGTTTTCCCACAGGGGACTGGCGAGGAGGACGAGGGCTTTGCGGTAGAAGCGCTCGGCCGCGGCAAAATCGCCCCGGGCGAAGGCCCTGTCGCCCAGCTGGAGATCTTCGCTTCCCGTCTGCGTTTCGGCGCGAAGGACCGTCGGAAGGGGGATCAGGATCCCGGATCCGATGATCGCGGCGGCGAGACCGGAGAAGATTCCGGAGGGCAGCTTCACGGTGATCTTACTCCGCGGCAGGGGTCTTGTCGGCGGGGGCTTTGTCGGCGGGAGCCTTGTCGCGGGCCAGCGTCTCGCGGATGCGGTCGGTGAGTTTCTGCTGCAGTTCGGGACTTGCGGCCAGGACGGCCTTGGTCTGATCGCGGCCCTGACCGAGCTGTTCGCCGTCGAAGCTGAACCACGAGCCCCGTTTTTCCAGCAGGCCGAGGCTGACGGCCACGTCGAGGATGGAGCCGACCTTGGAGATGCCTTCGTTGTACATGATGTCGAATTCGGCCACCTTGAAGGGGGGCGCCATCTTGTTCTTGATGACCTTGACCCGGGCGCGGTTGCCGAGGACGTCATCGCCGACCTTGATGACGGAGGTCTTGCGGATATCCATGCGGATGGAGGCGTAGAATTTGAGGGCGTTGCCGCCGGGGGTCGTTTCCGGGTTGCCGTACATCACGCCGATCTTTTCGCGGATCTGGTTGGTGAAGATGACGCAGGTGCGGCTGCGGCTGGCGGCGCCGGTGATCTTGCGCAGGGCCTGGGACATGAGGCGGGCCTGCAGTCCCACGTGGGAGTCGCCCATCTGCCCTTCGATCTCGGCGCGGGGCACCAGGGCGGCCACGGAGTCCACCACCAGCACGTCGATGGCGTTGCTGCGGACCAGCGTGTCGACGATGTTGAGGGCGTCCTCGCCGCAGTCGGGCTGGGAAATGAGCAGATTGTCGATATCCACGCCGATCTTGGCCGCGTAACCGGGATCGATGGCGTGTTCCGCGTCGATGATGGCGCACTTGCCGCCCTTGGCCTGGGCGTTGGCGATGACGTGGAGACACAATGTCGTCTTGCCGCTGGATTCGGGTCCGAAGATCTCGACGATGCGTCCGGCGGGCAGGCCGCCGATGCCCAGCGCCAGGTCCAGCGCCAGACTGCCCGTGCTGATGACGGGAACGTCCACGCAGGCGTCGGTGGCGCCGAGGCGCATGATCGCACCCTTGCCGAACTCCTTTTCGATCTGGTTGATCGCTATCTGAAGGCTTTTCTCCTTGTCGAAGACGGGCATTTCCTTTTCTGCCATGATGATTCCTCCGGTGGGGGGTTGGTGTTAGATGTCGAGGTCCTTGACGTTGGCGGCGTGCTTTTCGATGTACTCGCGGCGGGGATCGACGGCGTCGCCCATGAGCAGATTGAAGATCTGATCGGCCTGGATGGCGTCCTCGAGGGTGACTTTGATCATGGAGCGGGTCTCCGGATCCATGGTGGTCTCCCAGAGCTGGGTGGCGTTCATTTCGCCGAGACCTTTGTAGCGCTGGATGCGCATGCCGCTGCCGTTCTGCCCGCTCTTGCGGATGGCGGAGAAAAGTTCGGCGAGGGAGTTCACCGGCTGCTTCTCCGATTTTTCGCTGTCGGAGAAGGAGATGTTGTACAGAAGTTCCTTGCCGGAGAAGATCTGCGACGGGGCAAGATTCGCGGCCTTGAGATCCGCGACGAGCCGGGCGCACTCGGCGGCCTCGAAGATGGAAACGGCGTCGATCCGGCGGCGGACCTCGGCCCGGCGTTCGGCGGCCTCGGCCTCGGTGGCGGCCTGTTCCGGATCGGGGAGGACCTTGCGCAGCCGCTCCTCGGCGGCGGAGGTGAGGGCCGCCTGCTCCTCGGCGGTGTAGCAGAAGCTGCCCGCCGTGGTGCCGTCGGCTTCGCGGATGGAGACGAAGCTCACGGGGCAGCTGCCGTCCTCTTTGATCGCGTCGAAATAATCTTGCGGCTCGATGCCTTCGCGGTGCAGACCCGCGGCGACGGATGCCGCCCGGTTATAGAGGGAGATCAACTGCTTCACCTCGTCGAGGGGAAGGGCCCGTCCGGTGGCGTCGGTGGCGCGGAGATCCTCCATGCCCAGCTCGATGAGCAGCCTGTTGAGCTGGTCCTCGGTGTCGATGTAGCGGTCGTACTTCTTGCCCTTGGTCACCTTGAAGAGCGGCGGTTTGGCGATGTAGACGTACCCGGCTTCGATCAGCGGGCGCATCTGGCGGAAGAAGAAGGTGAGCAGAAGGGTCCGGATATGGGAGCCGTCCACATCGGCATCGGTCATGATGACGACCCGGTGATAGCGGGCCTTGGTGATGTCGAACTCGTCGCCGTAACCGCAACCGACGGCGTAGATCAGCGACTGGATCTCCTTGTTGTCGAGGATGCGGTCCAGACGGACCTTTTCGACGTTGAGCAGTTTGCCGCGGATGGGCAGGATCGCCTGGATCTTGCTGTCGCGTCCGGATTTGGCGGAGCCGCCGGCGGAGTCGCCCTCGACGATGTAAAGCTCGGTACGGGAGGGGTCTCTGTCGGAACAGTCGGCCAGTTTCCCGGGCAGTCCGATGCCGTCGAGCGCGCCCTTGCGGCGGACCGTTTCCTTGGCTTTGCGGGCGGCCTCGCGGGCGCGGGCGGCCAGCATGGCGGCGTTGCCGATCTCCCGGGCGATCATGGGATTTTCCTCGAGATACGCGCCCAGTTCGTCGTTGATGACCGATTCGACGATGCCCCGGACCTCGGAGTTGCCCAGCTTGGTCTTGGTCTGGCCCTCGAACTGGGGATCGGGCACTTTGACGCTGATCACCGCGGCCAGGCCCTCGCGCACGTCGTTGCCGGTGAGCGGGACGTCGTTTTTGAGCATGTTCCTGGTGTAGTTGTTGACGGTCCGGGTCAGGGCCGCCTGGAAACCGGTGAGGTGGGTCCCGCCCTCGACGGTGTTGATGTTGTTGGTGTAGGTGTGGATGTTCTCGGCGGTGCCGTCGTTGTACTGCATGGCCACCTCCACGTCGATGCCGTCGCGCTCGCGGTGGAAGTAGATCACCTCGGGGTTGAGGACCTTTTTGTTGACGTTGAGCATGGCGACGAATTCGCGGATACCGCCGGCGTAGTGGAACTCCTCCGTCCTCGGGGAGCCGGTCTCGGGGTTCTCCCGCTCGTCGGTGAGGGAGATTTTGATGCCGCTGTTGAGGAAGGCCAGTTCACGCAGACGCTTGACGAGGATGTCCCAGACGTAGACGGTGTCGGGAAAGATCGTGCCGTCGGGCTTGAAGGAGACCCGGGTGCCCCGCTTCGACGTGGGACCGAGCATCTGCAGCGGCTGGGTGGTCTTGCCGCGCTCGAAGCCGATTTTGTAGGCCTTGCCGTCGCGGAAGACTTCGGCGATCAGCCAGTCCGACAGGGCGTTGACGCAGGAGACGCCCACGCCGTGCAGTCCGCCGGAGACTTTGTAGGAGTTGTGGTCGAACTTGCCGCCGGCGTGGAGGATCGTCAGCACCACCTCCACGGCGGGCTTCTTCTCCTTTTCGTGCATGTCCACGGGGATGCCGCGGCCGTTGTCCTCGACGGAGATGGAGTTGTCGGCGTGGATCGTCACCGCGATGTCGCTGGCGTAACCGGCCAGAGCTTCGTCGATGGAGTTGTCCACGACTTCGTAGACCAGGTGATGCAGTCCCCGCTGCCCCGTGTCGCCGATGTACATGGAGGGGCGGATGCGGACCGCCTCGAGACCTTCGAGGACGGTAATTTTGCTGGCGCTGTATTCCTCCGAAGCCGCCTCGGGCTTCAGGTTCGGATCGTTCAGATTTTCGCTCATGTCTGCCGTTCTTTCAAAAGTAATTTTTTTACGTATAAATTCCGGAGAATATTATATTATATATAATATACCCCCGAAAATCCCGGATTTCAACAGCGGGAGGGATCATTTTGGCGAATATTCCCGGAAGTCGAAAAAAATCCCCCCTCGCCGGAGGGGGGATTTTTTCAGTTCTTTCCGGAGGAGGACTCCTTCGGGGCGCTGTCGGTGACGCGGCCGTCGTCGAGGACGTTGTCCTGTTTTTCAGCGAGGCGTTTGAAAAGCCGCCTCAGGTCCAGGGTGCCGCCGATGCTGAACCACACCGTGGAGACCAGTCCGATCGCCCCCGCCACCAGGATCCGGGTGACGAAGAAGTAGTGCGACCACCAGGACGCCGGCCACGGGCTGATCTTGTTCCAGACGACCACCGCCAGGAAGATGATGACGAAACTGTAGACGAAGCTGTAGGCGAAGACCGACCACGCCAGGATCCTGTCGCCACGGGTGTAGTTGGCGTCGATGCCGATGAGCTTGCGCAGAATGAGCCGCGGCGTGAGCGGGGTCTTCTCCACGGGCTTGCCGCTTTCGCTGTAAACGCCCCGGTGCAGCATCTTTTCCATGTCGAAGGGCTTTTTACAGGTGAGCAGCGAGACGGCCACGTAGAGCGTCACCGAGACCAGCATGGCGAAGAAGAAGATCTCCTGGGAGTTGATGGGGAACTTCACCGCGTCGATCTGCCACTTGATGTAGGGATCGAAGGGGGCCGAGGCGGTCCGGAGCACCGTGTCGACGGCCTCCACCATGTTGATCTCGACCAGCCACGGGTAGAGGGTCTTTTCCCACATCTGCTGCATGACGATGCCGCCCACGGCCAGCAGGGAGCCCGAAAGAAGCGCGGCCGTCGCCCCCGCCGTGGTCCCCCGTTTCCAGTAGAGTCCGAAAACGATGCACGGCCCGGCGCCGCCCAGCCAGATCGCGCCGGTGATCGAGAAGAACATGAGGATGTAGTCCATCTGCGAGAAGAAGAAACTGAAGAGAAAGGCGAAGACCGCCACGCCCGCGATGACGATGCGCAGCAGGCGCAGCTGCTGGGCCGGCGTGAACGCCTGCTTCCGGAAGGGCAGAATGACGTCCTGCACGATGATGCTCCCCCAGCTGTGCATGTAGGTCGTGTCGGTGGAGATCATGAGGAAGAGCATGATCGCGCAGAAGATCCCCGTGATGCCCACCGGCAGCATGTGCTTGATGGCCACGGGGGCCAGCATCTGGCTGTAGATGGTTTTGAAGTTCTGCACCTTGCCGCTGCGGGCCTTTTCCAGACTGCCGACGACCTTTTTCTGGTAGTCCACGCCGCTCTTCGGGGCCGGGCCCAGCACGTCGCGCCGGATCGCCGCGGCCTGAGGCGCGGCCACGTCCTGCACCGTTTTGTAAGCCAGATGGTAACTCACTTCCGCGGCCTGGCGCCTGAAGTGGGGCGCGGTCATGTAGGTGTAGGCGGCGACCGCCAGAACGACGTACATCATGACGGAGAAGCCGCCGCGCCACGTCCCGAGAAGACCGCCCATTTTCTGCTCGTGGGCGTTGATCGCCGCCGCGGAGTAGCCCTGCGTCCCGGACCAGCTCATGCGGTTGATGATGCTGGAGAACATGCCC
This sequence comes from Lentisphaeria bacterium, assembly GCA_017450705.1. Lineage (GTDB taxonomy): Bacteria > Verrucomicrobiota > Lentisphaeria > Victivallales > Victivallaceae > UBA1784. The sequence continues at coordinate 10,615 of JAFSTC010000051.1, forward strand.
ACCGCCACGTAAAAGATGTTGAAATCCCGCAGCTGGGCCGTGTCGTAGGGATTGAGGAAGCTTTTCCCCGGCGGCTGGTTCAGAAGCGCCGGAGCCATGTCCTCGCTCCAGGAGAATTTCCACAGGATGAAGAGGACCAGGATGCAGTACATCGGGTAGCTCAGCAGTCCCTGCACGCAGTCGGTCACCATGATCGTCACCTGTCCGCCGAGGGAGATGATGAAGACGGCGATCCCGAGAAAGACCGCCATGATCACGCCGAAGGTCGGGAAGACCCACGTCCCGATCGTCAGCGTGGCGGGCAGATCGAGGAAGTAGATGAGGAAACGCGCGCTCACAGCCGGGAAGATCGCGTAGTTGATGACCCCCGAAAACGACTGCAGCACCGCGGCCAGCACCCGGAACTTGCGGTTGTAGCGGATCTCGAGAAACTGACCCATGGTCATGGCCCGGGTCTCCCGGTAACGGTAGGAACAGTAGCCCGTCAGGGCGAAGATCAGTCCCAGCGGCGCCGTCAATGTGCTCCAGAAGCTGACCGCGAAGCCGACTTTGTAGTACATCTCCATCATGGCGACCACGCTGATGAGTCCCATGGCCGCCTCGCCTCCCGCCACGGCCACGACGTAGCGTCCCGCCACGCGGCCCGCGGCGAGAAAATCCGCCACGCTTGTCACGTAGCGCTGGGATCTCAGCGCCGTCCAGATGACGATGATCATGGGGATGAGTACGATCAGCCAGTCGATCCAATGCATGGTGTCCGTTCCTTTTTCTTCATGAGAGAGTCCGTCCGGAAAATATACACCCGTTCGTGCGGGATTGCAAGATTGCATTTCGGCAATTTTTCTCCCGGAGACGGCGGCAAAATCTCCGGGGCCGGATCATTTCGTCTTTTCCAGCAGGACGACGGGGTACTGGTGATTCTTCTCCGTGCGGAAGTGTTCCTTCCAGACGCCGGGATGTTTTTTGACGAGCTCTTCGGCGCGCGCGGGCGGCGTCATGAGGAATCTCGTCCCGTCCCGGTCGATGTCCTTCCCGTAGGGCCGGTCGATGAAAAAGATGAGCTCCGTGTTGAAGTCGCCGCTGTAGGTGACCTTTTCGCCGGGGGGAATGATCTTCGCCGCTTTGCGGCAGAAGGGCTTGACGGTTTTGAGATGGTCCGTCCCCGGCTGGATCACCGCGTGATAGCTGGTGAAAATGCAGAGTACGGCCGCGGCAAAAACGCTCAGCGCCGTGAAGTAACGTTTCTTTTCCATCATCCTGAAAATGAGGAACAGCACCGCCGCCGCGGCCGCCGCTCCCCCCAATGCGGCGAAGTAGTGGTCGTTGATGAACCGGCTGATCATGATCAGGGTCATGCCGTCACGCTCCGAGGCGTGGGGGATCTTGTCCGCCACGATCAGTTCGCCGAGACGGATCAGCACGCCCGAATGATTGACGACGGCCGCCGCCGCGATGAGGATGCACAGCCCCAGCCAGGCGGCTTTCCATTTCTTCGTCAGGCCGGGCAGCTGTTCGCAGCCGATGACGATCACCCGGGCGAGAAGGATCGCCGCCGCCGGGTACAGCGGCAGGAGATAGTCCCCCCGCTTGAGCGCCGAACAGCTGAAGAAGACGAAGAGCGTCACCGCCCACGAGAACAGGAACACCGTTCCCCGCCGCAGACGGAACTTCAACAGAGCCTTCCGGAAAAACCAGAACCCCGGCAGGGCGAAAAGCGACCAGGGCAGCATGCCGGCAAAAAGTTTCGGGAAGTAATAGAAAAGGGACATCCTCTTTCCGCCCCGGTAGGTGGAGCCCACGCCCGTGAAACGCCGGAAATTCTGATTGACGATGAACTCGTCGAAAAAGGCCCCGTTCGTCCGGATGTGTTCCGCGACATACCAGGGCAGCGCCACGGCGAGAAAGACCAGCCCTCCCGTCAGCGGACGCATCTCCCAGAGCATCTTCCAGCGCCGGCTCCACAGCATCATCCCCAGGATGACGCACCCCGCCAGCAGAACGGCCAGCGGTCCCTTCAGCAGAACGGCCAGCCCCAGCATGATGTAGAAGAGGTAGATCAGCCGGTTGCTTTTGTATTCCTCGAAGTAGCCCCGGTAGAGAAAGTACATCCCGACGGTGAAGGCGCCCGCAAGCGGCATGTCGATGTGGGCCAGCCGTCCCAGGTTCGAGAAGGTGGGCGTGGCGCTCAGCACCGCCATGGTCACTGCGGCCGTTTCCGCCCCGTACAGCCGGCGGGCCAGAGCCGCCGCCGCCAGCACCGCCGCCATGGCGCACAGGGCCGAGGGCAGGCGCAATATCCACTCCGCCGGGACCTTCAGGGCGTCGCCCCCCAGGTTCCCCGCCAGCGCCGCGGGCAGGCACAGCCAGTAATGGCCGATGGGTTTTTCATAGGGGATGGCGTGGGCGAAATTCATCTCCATGTAATCGCCCGTCCGCACCATGTTGCGGACGATCATGGCCGTCCGGCCCTCCTGTGCGGCGTAGATGCCGTCGCTTCCCAGATTCACGAAAAAGATCAGCGCGGCGAAGAGGAACCCCGCCGTCAGCCAGCCCCGCTCCGTAAGGAAAAAGCCGATGATGCGTTTCATTTACCGCTGCCCCTCTCTGCCGTTGATCTCCGAGAGTTTTCTCTGGAGCGTCCGCCGGCTGATGCCCAGCATTTCGGCGGCCCGCGTGCGGTTGCCGCCGCATTTTTCGAGGGCCTGTTCGATCAGCCGGATCTCCGCGTCGCGGATGGCCAGCCCCGGCGCGGACTCTTTTTCCGGTTCCCCGGTGATCGTCTCCTGCGGAAGGTCGCTCCCGGCGCGGGCGATCTCGGGCGGCAGAGCATCGTCCGTGAGCACATCCCCCCGGTTCAGCACCACCATGGACTCCATGCAGTTCCGGAGTTCCCGGATGTTGCCCGGCCACGGCGCTTCGCAGAGTTTCCGCATGGTCTCCGGCGCCACTTCGGGAACGCTTCTGCCGTTCTCCAGCGCGAATTCCGAAACGAATTCCCGCACCAGCGCCGGGATCTCGTTCCGGCGCTCCCGCAGCGGCGGCAGTTCGAGATTGATGACGGAGAGCCGGTAGAAAAGATCTTCCCGGAACGACCCCTCGCGCACCATGCGCCGCAGATCGCGGTTGGTGGCCGAGATCAGCCGGAAATCGCTGTGCACCGTTTCGATGCCCCCCACCCGTTCGAATGAACGCGTTTCCAGCACCCGCAGCAGCTTGACCTGGGTCGGCGCGTCGATCTCACCGATCTCGTCCAGGAAGATCGTCCCCCTGTCCGCCTGTTCGAATTTGCCCGTTTTCCGCTCGTTCGCGCCCGTGAACGCCCCCTTTTCATAGCCGAAAAGTTCGCTTTCGAGGATGGTCGACGTCAGCGCGGCACAGTGCACCGGCACGAACGCCCCGCTTCGGCCGCTGGTGTCGTGGATGAGCCGGGCGATGACCTCCTTGCCCGTTCCGCTCTCGCCCCGCAGCAGGACAGACGCCCGGCTGGGCGCCACGGTCCGCGCGGTCTCGTACACCGCCTTCATCGGCGTGTCGATCCCCTCCGGCGTGACCACCCCGGCCGAAACGACCGGGGTCTTCTTCTCCGGCGCCGGGGCCGGCGTTCCCGTGCTCTTCAGCGCCGCGTCCACCACGGTCTCCAGCTGGTCCAGCTTCACCGGCTTGGAGACGAAATCGTAGGCTCCGAGCTTCACCGCCTGCACCGCGTCGGTGATCGACCCGTAGGCCGTCAGCAGTACGCAGGAGATGCCTTTTGCGGAAGCCGCCTTGAGCACGGCCATGCCGTCCGCGCCGGGCATCCGCAGATCCGTGAGCACCAGATCGAAGTTCTCTCCGGAGAGCAGACGCAGTGCCTCCCCTCCGTCCGCCGCCGTGACGATCTCGTACTTCCGCCTGAAATAGCGCTCCAGCGCCGTCCGCGTATTGTACTCGTCGTCGGCGATGAGGATCTTTTTCCTGTCGCTCATGGATCTCAACGCCCGCCGTAGACCGCCCGCTCGAGCTCCGTCTGGAACTGCTGGATGTCTTCCTGCGTCGGACGCTCGCCCTGCAGGTTCTCGAGGCCCAGACGCCCCGTCTGGTCGATGTACCAGTCCGCCGTGGAGCCGGAGGCGAATTTCACCGTCCCCGAAAGCGCCGTCCCGGGCCGCATGAGCTTGCTCACCTCCACCACCGTCCGGCCTGCGCCCGGAGCCGCTCCCGCGGGGGCGGACGGAGCTTCGTTTTCCGCCGGGAGCTCTTCCGCGGCGGGTTTTTCGGCCTGCGCGGGCTTTTCTTCGGCCTTCTTCTCCTGACCCTTCGCCTGCCAGTCGATGTCCAGCGTCGAGGCCAGGATGCGGATATCCATGTACGTGTATTTCTGCCCGAACTTTTCGTTCACCTCCGTCTGGATGTCCGACAGCGATATCCCCTCCGCGATGCGGGACGCCATATAGCTTTTGATCTCGTTCTCAAGTGCCTTGTCCATTTCTCTATTTCCTCCCTTTTCGCCTGCCGGCGGCAGGTTGATTTCTTCTCTTGCGCCTGTCGGCGTTGTTTTGATTCCGTCTGATGCTTTCGACCTTCTTCGGCCGCGCGCAGAAATCCAGCAGCAGCGGCACGGCATGGAGTCCGAAAGCCTCCCGCAGCTGATTCCTCAGGTACGCCGCGTAATTGTCCGGAACGCCCTCCGGGTCGTTCACGAAAAGTTTGATCCGCGCCGGACGCATCCCCGCCATCGCCGCGTAATACAGCTTGAGCGGACGCGTCCCCGTCACGGGCGGCGTGCGCTTCTCCATCGCCGCGGCCAGAACCCTGTTCAGCACCCCGGTGGAGATCTCCACCTCCAATTGCTCCATCACATCCGCCGCCGCGTCCAGAAGCGCATCCAGGTTCCGCTTTGCCTTCGCGCTCACGGAGACCGCCGGCAGCGTCCCCAGATGCGGCAGCGCCTCCCGCAGTTCCTCCAGAAGCTGCTTTTTGCTCTTTCCTTCGCACGCGTCGGACTTGTTCGCCACGATCACGCAGGGTTTGTTGGCCTTCTGGATCAACCCGGAGATCCGCCGGTCCTGCGCCGTGACTCCGTCCCCGCTGGAATCCACCACGAAAAGGACCAGGTCCGCCCGTTCGATGGCGCTCTTCGCACGCATGACGCTGAAGTATTCCACCAGATCGTCCACCTTGGCCGTCTTGCGCAAGCCCGCCGTGTCGATCAGCACCGCCGGACGGTATTCCCCGCGGTAGCGGATCGAAAACTCCACCTCCACCGCGTCCCGGGTCGTCCCCGCCACTGAGCTTGTCATCACACGTTCGCTCCCAAGAAGCGCGTTGATCAAACTCGACTTCCCCACGTTGGGACGACCCACCACCGCCAGACTCACCGCCGCCGCGGGCGGCGTCTCCAGGCCCTTCGGCAGCTGTTTCAAAGCATCCTCCAGCAGCGCGTTGATCCCTCCGCGGTGCTTGCAGCAAATGGGATGCACCCGGGGAAAACCCAGCACCGAGAACTCCGCCGCATCGTCCTTCAGCTGCGGCGAATCGCACTTGTTCACCGCGACCAGCACCGGCCGCCCCGACGCCCGCAGACGCACGGCGATGTCACGCTCCAGCGGCGTCACCCCCGCCTGCGCGTCGCCCACCATGATCAGCACGTCGGCGTCCGACACCGCCGCTTCCACCTGCTGCGCGATGTTCGCATCCCAGAAATCGACTTTCCGCGTTTCGCCCGTCAGCATCCCCAGTCCGCCCGTGTCCACCAGATTGAAACGCCTCCCGTTCCGGAAGACCGGCGCGGAAATGCGGTCCCGCGTCACACCGCTCATCTCGTGCACGATCGCCAGACGGCGGTTCAATATCGCGTTGAAAAGACTGGATTTGCCCACGTTGGGACGCCCCACGATCGCGATCGTGGGACGGTGCAGCGGATTTGTCTCCCCTTTCGGCACGGTTGTGATCTCTTCAGACATCGGTCCCCTTATGCCCTGCAGCTGTTGATTTCGTCCCGGAGCTTGCGCGCCGCCCGGCTCGCCGCCTCCGCGAAATCATCCCCGCTCCCCGCGAAAATGATTCCCCGCGAAGAGTTGATCATCAGATTTCCCCAGCCCGGCGTCGCTCCGTTCTTCACGACTTCGGAAACACTGCCCCCCTGCGCACCCACGCCGGGCACCAGAAACGGCAATTCCGGACACATCTTCCGCAGCTTCGCCAGCTCCGCCGGATACGTCGCCCCCACCACCAGCGCCGCGTTGCCGTTCCAGTTCCACTGGTCCCGGACCAGCTCCGCCACGTGCTCGTACAACGCCTTCCCGCCGGAAACGAGGTTCTGCAAGTCCCCCGAATGGGGATTCGACGTCCGGCACAAAATGATCACGCCCTTCTCATCATAGTCCAGAAAAGGCTTCACCGCGTCCAGGCCCATGTAGGGATTCACCGTCACCGCATCCGCTCCGTAACGCTCGAAGGCTTCCTTCGCATACTGCGCCGCCGTGGACCCGATGTCCCCACGCTTCACATCCAGGATCACCGGGACCCCCGGCGCATTTTCGTGGATGTACGAGATCGTGTCCCGCAGCTCCCCGTCCCGGTCCGCCCCCGCGTAAAACGCCGCCTGGGGCTTGTAGCAGCAGACCAGGCCCTTCGTCGCATCGACGATCGCCTTGTTGAAATCGAAAAAAGCCTTCCCCGAAGCTTTGACCGCCTCCGGAAGTTTCCCCATGTCCGGATCCAGACCCACGCAAACCATGCTGCAATTGCGTGTTGCCGCCGCCGCCACCTGTTCGAAAAATTTCATCTTCGCATCTCTCCCTGTCTCCTCCCCACTCTCTCCTCAAATAACATAGCACTTTTTCCCTGCAAATCAAGCGGCGGAGAGCCGTTTCCGGGAAAGCGCCGTGACGGCGGATCAGCCGATCTCCATAGTGTTCACAGTATTCATAGTATTCATAGTATTCCCGGTATTCCCGGTCCTCCCCCGGGGCGGGGGGCGTCGCCCGGCAGGGCGGCGTCAGTCTTTCTTCCGGGAGAAGAGGGAGATGTCCAGGTCGAGCTTCGCCCGCTGGATCTCTTCCATGAAGCTGGGGATGCTGCCGGTGGGCTCGAAGACCCCGGTGATGCGGTTGTTTTTGTCCCATCCCGTGTGGCGGAAGACGAAGATGTCCTGCATGGTGATGATGTCGCCCTCCATCTTGACGATCTCGCTGATGTTGACCACCTTGCGGCTGCCGTCGCGTTCGCGGGTGATCTGGACGACGAGGTTGATCGCCGAAGCCACCTGTTCCCGGATGGCCCGCAGGGGCAGATCGAATCCGGCCATGAGCACCAGGGTCTCCAGACGGGCCAGGGCGTCTCGGGGAGAGTTGGCGTGGATCGTCGTCAGACTTCCGTCGTGGCCGGTGTTCATCGCCTGGAGCATGTCCAGCGCCTCGCCGCCGCGGCACTCGCCCACGACGATGCGGTCGGGCCTCATGCGCAGGGAGTTGCGGACAAGATCCCGGATCGTCACCTCTCCCCGCCCCTCGATGTTGGGCGGACGGGCCTCGAGGCGAACGATATGTTCCTGATGCAGCTGAAGTTCCGCTGCATCCTCGATGGTCACGATCCGCTCCCGGTTGGGGAGAAAGCCGCTCAGCACATTGAGCAGCGTCGTCTTTCCGGAACCCGTTCCCCCGGAGATGAGGATGTTCTTCCGTACCGCCACGCACACGGCGAGGAACTTCACCATCTCAGGACTGATGGAGCCGAAATTCACCAGATCCCGGGCCTCCAGCGGTTTTTTCGTGAATTTCCGGATGGTGATGGTGGGCCCGACCAGCGACAGCGGCGGGATGATGGCGTTGACCCGGCTGCCGTCGGCCAGACGGGCGTCCACCATGGGAGAACTTTCATCGATGCGCCGCCCCAGCGGCGCGACGATCCGTTCGATGGAGGCCAGCACCTGATTGTCGTCGGCGAAGGCCGCGTCCGTCCGGTAGAGCACTCCCTTGTGCTCCACGAAGACCTGATTGGGACCGTTGACCATGATCTCGCTGATGTCGTCCCGGTCGATGAGGTACTCCAGCGGTCCCAGTCCGATGGCCTCCTGGATCAGTTCCTTTTCGATGACCTCCGTGGTCAGCCCCTCGGGCAGTTTGATGTTGAGCATCGAGAGGATCTCGCGGATCATCCGCTTGGCCTGTTCGGCCAGCTCGTCTTCGGAGATCCCCGAGAGCGCCATCTTTTTGAGGTTCATGCGCACGAGAAGCTCCCTGTGGGCTTGGCGCTTGATCTCCTGCACCAGGGGGCGCAGCCGCTGGGGGACGCCGGAGACGTTCAGCACGGGGATCTCGCCCTTGTCGGCTTTGAGCATGTCGTCGAGGTTCGAAGGAGCCGGCGCATCCTTTTTCGCTTCGGGCGCGGGGGCGGGGGCCGCGGTGCCGACGGTGATCTCGACGTTCTTTCCCAGCCGGAGCACGCTCCCCGGAGCGAGAGGGGTCAGCTGATTGGCGAAAAGCGGCTCCCCGGAGTCGTTGACGAAGGTCCCGTTGCTGCTTCCCAGGTCCATGATGTTGATCGCGGCGTCGGAGACGACCAGCTGGGCGTGCCGTCCCGAGATGTCCGGCGCATCCAGGCGGATATGGCAGTTTCTGCCGGCCCCGATCAGATAGGCGCCGTTGGGCAGACTGGCCCGCATGCTTTTGCCGTTCTGACGGATGGTGATCTCGGTCACTTCATCCTCCTGTTGCGGCGTTCTTCGCGGCGCTTGTTGTAGCTGGGGATCTCCTTTTCCAGCAGCTTGAAGTTGACGCTGCGTTTTTCGATGTCCCGCGAGATGCGCGTGTCTTCGAAGTTCCGCAGCGAGAGCGTGATCTTGCCTTTCTGGGAGGCGAAAATGAGCATCTCGACCTCGTCGGGCATCAGCTGGAGCGTGACGGTCCCGTAGGCCCGGCCGGCTCCCGACTCGGCGGCGAGGGACTGCCAGCGGTTCCCCACGGCCAGGACCTTGACGTCCTGAAGGATCGTCAGCGTGACGGTGTCCAGCGCGCTGTCGCCCCGCACGTCGGGGAAGCGGAACGTGCCGATGACGTCCACGTTGTCGTTGGGCTGGATGAGATTGTTGACCGACGAGACCGGGTCCACGGGGATGGAAACTGCCCGCCACCCGTCCTGGACGATGCCGCTGAAGCCGTTGCGGCGCGAACCGAATTTGATGTCGGTGGTCTGGAGGATCTGACCCCGGGCGATGGAGGTATCAAGCTTGTGGTTGACCACCTTGTAGAGCTGGGACCAGGGGATCTCGCGGCTGTTCGCCATGGCCTCTCTTTTCCTCTTGACCGTATAGCGGGCCACGTCCTTCTCGGTCAGCGTTTCCCCTTCGACCATGTTGCGCGTCACCTGAATCAGGATCGCTGTTTCGGAATCTCCCGAAATACGTCTTTTTTCGGCCTCTATCTGCTGATAGGTCAGCACGAAGGCCAGCAGGCCGAAGATGACGGCCAGCAGAAGCAGCATTCTTTGGCGCATGAAAACTGTTCCTCCATTCTCAAAAAAGGTTTGTCCCGGCGCGTTCCGGCGAAGGGGATGTCACTTCGCCGTCCCGGGGGACGTTGGGGCGTCTTTCTTTTCCGCCGGCTGCGCTGCCGTTCCGGACGCGGGCAGGGCCCTCACCCGGGCCATCAGGCGGCTCCTCCGGGTGGAAGCGGAAACCTTCTGAAACGTCAGCCTGTCGACGATGACCGTGAGGCACTGGAGCCGGTTCACGGCCTTTTCCGAAAAGGAGGCGTCGTTCGCGATGCCGGCGTGCAGGGGCGAAATGCAGAGCAGATAACCGATCATGCCCGACATGACCAGTCCGGAGAGGACCCCGGCCGCCGGGACGAACAGGCTTTTGCGTCCCGGCAGATGATAACCTTCGCCGCAGTGAGACGAAAGATTGGCGGCGATCTTGAAAAGGATGAGGTAGCATATCATCGCCGTCCCGCCGATGCAGATGGCCGAGGCATACGGCGAAAACTCTCCCGTCAGAAACGGACGGACCGTTTCGTGGGCGATCGTCGTCCAGAGCGAAAGGTAGACGGAAAAGGAGAGCACCAGCAGGAAGCGCCAGTTCTGGAAAAACGGCGACTGCATGGACATCACGCCGAAAAGCAGGGGGATGCCGATAAAGATGAGAAGACCTGTCATAAGCCGCCTCCGTCGAGTGTCATGGTGATCCTTTCGATCTCCTCCAGGGAAGTCACGCCCGCCGCGGCGAGCGCGGCGCCGCGGCAGAGCGGGCTGCCCGCGGCATCCTTTGCTTCCGCCAGCTGTTTGATCCGCAGAAGGGAGGCGTCTTCCTTTTCGAGCTCCTCCCGGATGTCGTTGTCGATGACGAGGATGTCGAGGAAGGCGAAGCGTCCCTGGTAGCCGGTCCCGCTGCACTCCGGGCAGCCGACGGGACGGCAGACCCCGGAGGGATCGATGCCGTTCCGGGCGAAATGATCCCGCCATTTTTCCGGCAGTTCCCCCAGCGGCTTTTTGCAGTGCCCGCACAGCCGGCGGGCCAGACGCTGGTTGACGATGACCCGGACCGTCGCGGCCAGACTGCGCAGCGGAACGCCGAGGTTGGCCAGGCGGTCGATGGTGTCCACGGCGTCGTTGCTGTGGACCGTGGAGATGATGAGGTGTCCCGTCTGCGCCGCGTTGACGGCGATGCCCGCGGTCTCCTCGTCGCGGATCTCCCCGAGGCAGATCACGTCGGGGTTCTGCCGCAGGGCGTTGCGCAGGAGACTGGCGAAGGTGATCCCCGCCTTGGCGTTGACCTCCATCTGGCTCACGTTGGGAAGAACGCGCTCCACCGGGTCTTCGATGGAGATGACGTTTTTCAGGGAGTAGTCAATGGCTCCGATCAGGGCGTACAAAGTCGTCGTCTTGCCGCTTCCCGTGTTGCCGCACATCAGGATCATGCCGGAGGGGAGCGAAACGGAGCGCTTCATGATGTCCAGCTGTTCCGGAGCGAAGCCGATCGCCTCCAGCGTCCGGGGGGCGTTTTCGGAACCCAGAAGCCGCAGGGCGACTTTTTCGCCGCCGAAAGCCCCCACCGTCGCCACGCGGAACGCCACGACGCTGTCTTCGTGACAGGTCGAGAAGGAGCCGTCCTGGGGACGGCGTTTCTCCGTGATGTCCATGCCCGCGGCGACCTTGATCGCGTTCACGACGTTGTCGCCGAACTCCGGATCGAGCGTCTTGATCTGCACGAGGGCCCCGTCGATCCTGAAGCGCAGGGAGATGTCGTTCCCGGCGACCGGATCGAGAAAGATGTCGCTGGCGCGCTTTTTCAGCGCTTCGAGGATGATGTCCTTGAGTTCATCGATCGCCGGATTGTTGCACTCGTTCCCGTACATCTGGTTGCCGCGGGCATCGACGAAGCTCAAGTCGGCATATTTGAGCTTGCGCCTCGCGTCCCGCCAGAAGAATCTCAGATGCGTGGACCAGAACTCCCGGAGTTTGTCGAAGACCAGAACGGCCGGGCCGAAAAAAAGGATCACCCATTCGAAGTTCCGGGGCCTGACGGTCCCTCCCCCCTTCCGCTGCCACCCGGCCGGGACGACGGCACTCTCGTCCAGCTGACGCATGCCGTAAAAGAGCCATGCCAGCAAAAGAGCGAGTGTGACCGGGTTGAACTCCAAGGCGATCCCCCTTCGGACGGTTTACTTCTTCGGCTGGGCCGGAACGAAGAAGAACGTTCCCTTCGCCACCGTGTCTCCCGTGATATTCTCGGTGTTGAGACTGCGCAGCTTGCTCTCGGTGGTGTTGTATTTCGCGGCGAGGGCCTTGAGGGTGGTGTCCTCGGGGATCTCGACGAGCTCGGTGCTGGTCTCGCTCTGGGCGTCGGCGGTGCTCCCGGCGGCGGGAACGTTTTTCTCCAGATCGCTGGCGAGTTTGTCGGCTTCCTTGACACCGCTGTCGGCAGGGGCTGCTGCTGCGGCGGGCGCGGTCTCGGCGGCGGGCGCCGCGGCAGGCGCTTTTTCAGCGGATTTCTTTGCCTTGGTCCGGGCCGCGGCGGGGGCGGCTCCCGCTCCGGGGATCACCAGCTTCTGACCGACCTTGAGCCTGCGGCTGGATTCGATCGTGAGATTGTTCGCGCTGAGCAGATCGGCCAGCTTCACGTTGTTGCGTTTGGCGATGCGTTCCGGGAAATCGCCGGGTTTGACGACGTAGACGCCTCCGGCGGCCGGAGCGTCCTTGGCGGCGGTTTTGCCTTTTTCAGCTCCGCCCTTGCTCTTTTTGGAAGCGGCCTTGCCTTTTTTCGCCTGCGGAGAAGCTTTGGCTCCCGCGGGGATGACGAGCTTGCGACCCACGTACAGTTTCTTCGCGTCCTTGGCGGTCATATTGTTGGCGTCGAGGAGAGCCTGCACGGAGACGTTGAAACGGCGGGCGATCTTGCCGGGGTTGTCGCCGGGCTTGACGACGTAGGTCCCCTGCTCTGCGGCGGCTCCCGCCGCGGCCTTGCCGCGGCCGGCGGAGGTCAGACCCACGGGATAATCCTTCTTTTCCATCGGCGCGAAAGCCGGGCGGGCCGGTGCGGGCGCCGGAGCCGCGGGCTGCGCGGCAGGCTGAGGAGCGGACTGAGCCGCCGCCGGAGTCCCGGAGACGGGTTCCTGCGCGGGCTGGGGAACTGTCCCGCGGTCATCGAACTGCTGCTGCTCCCCTCCCATGCCCCGGGCCGCGGCGACGGTCTCATCGTCTTTGAGCGGAGCGTACTTGCGGTCATCCATCACTTCGCTTTTGCATCCGGCCAGGACCGCGAGACCGACGACCGCCAACAGAACTGGGTTTTTACTCATTTTTCACTTCCGCCCCTTTTTAAGATTATAATGTTGAAGAACACTGATCGTTTTTCATGAATATGACGACGAAATATAATATAGGAAGAAAAAAGTGAAATTCAAGGCACATCTCCCCTGTTGTCAGGGAAAAAAACAAAAATATTTTCACGCCTTTCGGAGAGAACGGAAAAACTTTTTGCAAAGGGATGCATTTCCTGCTTGTATTTGTCTCCCGGTGCGTGTACCTTAATTCGAAGACGCCGCGCCGCACTTGCGGGGACGGTTTCCCCGGAACGGTCCGACCGGTCTCGAATATGAGTCTTTTAACAACAGGAAGGGTGGAAAAATGGCTGAAAAAAAAGAGATTTTCGCGGATGGCATCGGGCAGATCCATTTTGCCGGCGGCATGGTCCGGTTCGACTTCATCACGCTCCAGCCCGGCGAAGAGGGCAAGGCTCCGGAAGCCCAGAGCAATCTGCGGATCATCATGCCGCCGCAGGGTTTCCTCTCGGCTTTCAATTCCATGCAGCAGCTGATCGACCGTCTGGTCGAGGCCGGCGTTCTCCAGAAGAACGAGAAAAAGAACTGACCGGAGAAAAAACCGGGCGCGCCGCGAAGAACGGCGTGCCCCTTTTTTTTGAAAAAATACCCCGCTTTTCTTGAGAAGGGATGGGGGCCCGGGGGAAGGGAATCACCGGCCCCTGTCGGAAACAGGGGGTTATTTTTTTCCTTTGAATTTCAGGCCGTCTTTGAAGGCGGTCCCGACGACGGCTCCCAGTTTCAGGTAGACGTGGCGCACGGGGTCGAAGCAGAGGGGATCCAGTTTCGAGGTGTCGATCCTGCCGTCCTCTCCCAGGATCCGTTCGTCGGCGCTCACGTTGACGATCTCGCCCACGGTGCATCCCGCGGCATCGTCGAAGCTCACCAGCGCACACTCCAGCGTCAGGGGGAGTTCCTCGATGACGGGGGCGTCGACAAAGGCCGACTTCACGGTGTGGAATCCGGCTTTTTCCAGCTTTGCCGGTTCGTCGTTGCCCGAGACGAGTCCCACGTAATCGCAGGCGGCGGTTTGACCGGCCACACCCACGCTCACGGTGAAGCTTTTCCGCGCCTTCAGGTTCGCGGCGGTCTTGTGGGAGGGGTCGATGCACACGCCGATTTTATTCGTGTCGGCGATGCCGCCCCAGGCGGCGTTCATGGCATCGGGTTTTCCGTTTTCGTCATAGGTCGCGACGATCAGGACCGGCATGGGGTAAAGCCAGGTCTGAGCTCCGAAGTTTTTGCGCATTTCACTTCTTTCCTTTCTTCGTTTTCACGGAGGCGTAGCCGTAGCGGGAGGCGTATTCGATGTCCTCTATGATTTTTGCGATCTTCTCCTGAGAGGTGACGGCGTCGTTTTCGGCCTCGGCCATGCGGATGCACTCGAGGAGGGAGCGTTTGCCGTCCAGCAGGGCCCAGACGGCGCGGGGGATGCGCACCGGGCGGCGCTCCGCGCGGGGGATCCGCCCCAGCGAGAAGGGATAGCCGAATTTGCCGGCCCGGACGAACATCGACGCGGCCTTGCGCTCGATCTCGGTCGGCTCGCAGGCCGGGAGCGCGTCGGCCTTGGCGAGGAAAGTTTCGAACAGCGCATCCACCTCATCGGACGATGTCCGCCGACCGGTGAAGCGCGCCGCCGAGGCCAGACGCGTGGTCTGGCGCAGATGTTCGGCTTCGAGGCGCATGCGTTTCCGGAAGGGGGAGAGATCCTTCCGCGCCATGATGCTCCGGGCGGCGCTTCTGAATTCCTTCGCCGCGCGGGGCCCGTAGTCGGGGAGCTCCTCCAGGCAGAGCAGTTCCTCCAGCAAAGCGTCGATCACCGGCAGCTGGGCGCGGACCGCGTTCCAGTCCGGCGAGAAAAGATATCCCGTGCTGTGGTGCGCCTTCCCGCTGGGCGAATGCAGCCAGAACGTGGGGATGCCCCCGTGGAAATAGGGATCCGCGCCGAAGGTGTCGTCCGACAGACTGGCGGCTTCGGGGATGACCTGATATCCCTTGATATTTTTGGTGAGGAAGTCCCAGTTGAGCCAGTCCGAGAAGGAGGCGGCAAAAAACGGTGTCCGCCGCACCAGAAGATCCGGGGCGTTCAAGTAGGCCACGCCGTCGAAGTTCGCCGCGAGGATGACGTTTTGCCCGTGTTCCTTGAGGAAGGCGGCAAAGCCGTACAGCTCCATGGAGAACACCAGACGGAGCGTCTTGCGCAGTCTGACCTTGCGCGCGAGCAGCTGACGGCCGAACTCGAACAGGTGGGCGAACCCCACGGCGTCGTCGCCCACGAAGGGCTCGTAAATGTGGGCGAGCAGGGCGATCTCGTCCTTGCTCTCGCCTGGGATGGTGCCGGTGACGGTCCAGATCTCGCCGTCGCGGACGCGGGCGTACATCTCGCCGTGGAGGACGATCTTGCGCCTGGCAAGTTCCCGGCGCAGGGCGATGGCCTGCCGGGGCGTGATGGCGAAGACGGGGAAGCGGGGATCCTCTTTGGTGAGGTACCAGCCGCAGTGGCCGTTGCCGTTGTACCACTCCAGTTCGTCGGGCATCTCCACGGCGGTGGAGAGATCGCCCGCGACCAACCCCGCGACGCCCGCGGCGGCCAGTTTGCGGGTCAGGCTCTCGAGCCGGCCTCCGGGGGCGGTGTAGAGCGCCCATTTGCCCCGGGCCGCGCTCCAGTCGTCTTCGGGCAGGGTATCCAGATCGACCAGTTCCGCCGTGATGCCGCCCTTGGGTGTGGCGGGGCTCCAGATGTTGGCCGACAGGGGACGCTCGAAGGAATCCGCCAGCACCCGGCCGCAGCCGGGGACTTCGTCGCCGACCACCTCGAGAAAAGAGCGTTTCTTCCGGTCCGGGAACCAGGCTTGGGGCATCACGCAGTCGAAGGAACCGCTGACGCCGTCCGCCTTGTGGGCGTACCGCCGCACATCCGAAAACCCGGCCGCCGCGAGCTTGTCATAACAATATTGGGAGGAACGGGCGAAATCCTCGTAGGAACTGCCCTTTTCGATCTCCCAAAGGGTGTAGGCCGTGTTCTGAAACTCCGGAAAATCGAAATTTTCCGCGACGTCTTTGATTTTTGCTTTGGCGTTCTTCATTTCAACATCCTGTTTTTCCGGCGGAGCCGGGATTCTTCCTGATGCCGTATAATATAGCAGGGAAGATCTTTTTTGCAATCGCCTCTTTTGCGGAGAAAAAAAAAGCCGCTGCGCGGGGCAGCGGCGGAGGGGAAGCGGAAAACCGCTCCTTATTTTTCGTGATATTTGGTGTGGAGCAGGTGATGGGCCTTCTCGCTGCCGGGATGGCCGAGGTACTCCTTGTAGAGGGCCTGGATCTCGGAGTTCTCGTGGGAGAAGCGGATGGTCTTGCGCTCGTCCTCGGAGTAAAGTCCCTTCATGCGCTTTTCCAGCAGCGCGGCGTCGCCGTGGAGGAAGGGCTGGCCGCCGCCGTTGATGCACCCGCCGGGACAGGCCATGATCTCCACCGCCTGGAAGCGGTTGGGATCCTCTCTCACCATGTCCAGCACCTTCCGGGCGTTGCCCAGTCCGGAGCAGACGGCGACTTTGAGGGCCACGCCGGGAGCGACTTCGATCTTGGCCTCCTTGATGCCGTCCAGACCGCGGACGGCGCGGAAGTTGATGGCGTCGCCCTCGAGGTTCTTGCCGTTGAGCATGAAGTACGCGCTGCGGAGCGCGGCTTCCAGCACGCCGCCGGTGACGCCGAAGATGTCGCCCGCGCCGCTGGATTCGCCCAGGGGGCTGTCGTAGACGTCGTCATCCATGTTGGCGAGGTTGACGCCCGCTTCGCGGAACATGCGGCAGAGCTCGCGGGTGGTGACGACGTAGTCCACGTCGCGGACGCCGTTGGGCGCGAACTCGGGCCGGGCGGCCTCGTACTTCTTGGCCTGGCAGGGCATGACGGAGACGACGATGAGGTCCTCGGGCTTGACGCCGATCTTTTCGGCGTAGTAGCTCTTGGCGATGGCGCCGAACATCTGCTGCGGCGATTTGCAGCTGGAGGGGATGTGCAGCAGATCCGGGTAGTTGTGCTCGATGAAGTTGATCCATCCGGGGCAGCAGCTGGTGAGGATGGGCAGATCCTTGCCGCTCTTGACCCGTTCGACCAGCTCGGTGCCTTCCTCCATGATGGTGAGGTCGGCGGAGAAGTTGGTGTCGAAGACCTTGTCGAAACCCAGGGCGCGGAGTCCGGAAACGAGCTTGCCCGTGACCGGGGTCCCGGGCTCGAAGCCGAATTCCTGACCGACGGCGACGCGGACCGCGGGCGCGGTCTGGACGACCACCGTCTTCGAGGGATCGTTGATGGCGGCCCAGACCTTCTTCACGTAGCTGATGCCGGTGATGGCGCCCACGGGACAGGCGTTGACGCATTGACCGCAGAAGGTGCAGCTGGTCTCGGCCAGCGGGATCATGCTGGCGGTGCCGACCTTGGCGCTGAAGCCCCGGCCGTAGCCGGTGAGGGTGCCCACGGTCTGGACCTTGTTGCAGACGGTCTCGCAGCGGCGGCACATGATGCACTTGGAGAGGTCGCGCATGATGGCTTCGCTGGAGTTGTCGATCTCGAACCGGTTTTTGGCCCCGGAGAAGGAGATCTCCTGGATGCCGAATTCGGCGGCCAGCTTGCGCAGTTCGCAGTCCTGGTTCTTGGCGCAGAAGAGGCACTTCTGGGGGTGATCGCTGAGCATCAGTTCGAGGACGGTGCGGCGGGCGTTGAGGGCGCGCAGGCTGTTTGTGTGGACGACCATGCCCTCCATGACGGGGGTGGCGCACGCCGGAGCCAGATTGCGGCGCTTCTCGACCTCCACCACGCAGATGCGGCAGCTGGCCGGGTTGTTGGAGACGCCGCAGCCCAGCTTTTCGCAGTAGCACAATGTGGGGATGTTGATGTTGAGTTTCTTCGCGGCGTCCAGGATCGTGGAGCCCGCGGGGACCGTGACCGGTTTGTCGTTGATAGTCAGATTTACGTTGTTCATGGCTGCACTCATCCTTTGACAATCGCTTTTTTCGGGCATCCGTCGATACAGGCGCCGCACTTGATGCACTTGCTCTGATCGATGACGTGGCGCTGCTTGAGCTCACCTGTGATGGCGCCGACGGGGCAGTTGCGCTTGCACTTGGTGCAGCCGATGCATGCGTCGGTGATGGTCAGCGTGTAGAGCTTGCGGCAGGTGCCGGCGGGGCATTTCTTGTCCACCACGTGGGCCATGTACTCGTCGCGGAAGTACCGCAGGGTGCTGAGGATCGGGTTCGGCGCGGTCTGGCCGAGGCCGCAGAGCGCGGTGTCCTTGATGGTGTTGGCCAGGTTTTCGAGATCGGTCAGCATCTCGACGGTGCCGTTGCCGTCGCAGATCTTCTCGAGCATTTCGAGCATGCGGCGGGTGCCGATGCGGCAGGGGGTGCACTTGCCGCAGGACTCGTCACGGGTGAAGTCCAGATAGAACTTGGCCATGGCGGGCATGCAGTCATTGTCGGAGAGCACTATCATGCCGCCGGAACCCATCATGGAACCGATCTTCGCCAGATTGCCGTAGTCGATGGGGGTGTCGAGGTTCTCCTTGGTGATGCATCCGCCGGATGGACCGCCGGTCTGGACGGCCTTGAATTCCCGTCCGCCGGAGATGCCGCCGCCGATGTCGAAGA
>JAFSTC010000052.1 GCA_017450705.1 Lentisphaeria bacterium
CCTCATACCTCATACCTCCGGCGGCCCCCCGTCAGGGCAGGCCGCCGTTGCCCCGCTTTTCTTGTTTTACTTCTTTTCACGGGGAAAAGAAGTAAAGGAAAAGAAGTAAAGGTTTTTTGGGGGAATTTTGGGATTTGAACTGGAAAAAAGGCTTGTGAGGCGGTATTGTATGGAGATGCCGCAAGGTATCGCCGGCGCAACCCCGTGGTGTAATGGCAGCACAACTGGTTTTGGTCCAGTTAGTCCAGGTTCGAGTCCTGGCGGGGTTGCCAGTTTGAAGCGTTCGAAAAATTTGTCAAGTCGAGGATGGTTGGATCATGGAGTACAAAGTTTGCCGGATGACGGGGCCTGTGGATTTTTCCTGCGGACTGGAGGCGGGGAGCTGGAAGGATCTTCCGCTGCTCGAGGTCGCCAATGTCCGGTCCGAAAGTTCATCTCACAGGCCGCATACGGTGGCCAAGCTGGGGTATGACGACGAAGCGCTTTATCTGCTTTTCGAAGTCGACGACCGCTATGTCCGCAGTTGGGAGACGGAGTACAACACCAGCGTCTGCGTGGACAGCTGCGTGGAGTTTTTCGTCCAGCCCCGGGGGAAGGAGTACCTCAACTTCGAGGTGAACTGCAGCGGGACGATCCTGACCTATTTCATCTCCGATTGGCAGCGGGACCCGGTGACGGGGGCCATCGCCAAGTATCAGGCGCTGAAGAGGGAGGACTTCGAACAGCTGACGATCTATCACACGCTTTCCGGGCAGATCGAGGGGATCACCGATCCCGTGAAATGGCGTCTGGGACTGCGCATCCCTCTGGCGCTGCTTCGGAAGTTCTTCCCCGGACTGGAGCTCAAGGCGGGCGCGGTCTGGCGGGGCAACTTCTATAAGTGCGGCGGCATGAAGGGGTACGAGCACTGGATTACCTGGAGTCCCATCGAAGGGAAACTCAATTTCCACGTGCCGCAGTATTTCGGCGACCTCAAGTTCGTCTGATATCTCCCGTTCCCTCCGGCGGGAACGCGTCATGCGTTCCCGCTTCTTTTTTTGCCGTGGGGAGGGGCGCCGCGGCTTGACTTTCTCCGCAGACAGCCTCTTTTGAGGAAAGAGGAAAGGAGAAGATCGCCATGCAGTTGTTCGTTCTGGATCCGTCGCCCCGCCGGGCGGTGCGGTATCTCGCCGACGTCCACGTGCGCAAGATGTGTCTCGAGTGCGCGCAGATCCTTTCCTGCGTGCTGTGCGCCCGGGGCGGCGCGCTGGAGCCGGGGATGCCCCGGCCGTACAATCCGGCGCATCCCGTCGTCCGGGCCGTCGATACGCAGGCAAAGATCAACTGGGTCGCCGCGTACGATCAGGCGCTGCAGAAAGAGTTTCTCTTCCGTTTCGGCAAGCCCCATGCGTACGCCGGACTCGCGGCCCGCTACTGCGAACTCCTCGACGACGGCGGACCTGCGGACTGCTCCGACCTTGCCCGCGTCTTCAGGGATTTTTCGACGGAGGAGCCGGATCTCGTTTCGGCCCACCGGGCCTATTACCGGTTCAAAAAAACGCGCATAAGGACCTGGCGGTACACCCGCCGGGCGGAACCCGCGTGGCTCGCTCAAGAGGAGTGAGAAGGCGGGGTTCCCGTCACGGACCGGGCGTGCAGTTGATTTTCCTGCGGGAGCGCGTCCTGCGTTCCCGCCTTTTCACGCTTTCATTTCCCGCCGGGCAGGAGCGCCATCCGGACCTGGGGACGGTCGGCGACGCGGTTTTCCGCGGGGGAGGTCTCCAGCGTGACGAGGATCGTTTTGCCGTCGTAGGGGGCGAGGGGGATCCGCCACTTGCGGGGCGTCAGATCGAACATGAGGCGCCGCTGTTCGCGGTCGGCGGTCCATTTCAGTTTTTTGCGGAGGGCCGTGTCGTGCCGTTCGACCGTTTTCCCGTCGATCTTCAGGGTGAAGACCGTTCCGTCGTGGGGGTGGGTGTGGATGTTGGCTTTGTCGCGGACCTCCACCTCGAGGACGGCGCTTTTGTTCTTGACGGCGATGGGCCAGACGACGGTGCTGTATCCCTGGGGGAGGCGGCTCCAGTCTTTGTCCTTTGGGACGCTGCTCAGCGGCCGGGGCGTCTGACTGGCCAGCCCGATCTCCAGCCGGGGAACGAGATAGGGTTCCGGGGCGGGGGCGCTGATGCGGGCGACGGAGGCGGCCTCGTCGGAGAGCAGGAGATAAGTCACGTGCGGCGTCTTCCAGTACTGCCGGACCCGGACGCCGGGTTTGATTTCCGGCGGATCGGCGTCGGGGGAAACGCAGTCCCCGTTGCGGGGAAAGAGCGCGTAGGACATTTTGGGATTCAGACCGAAGATGCGGTTTCCCTTGCGGTAGGGCCAGCCGGGGATCCAAAGCGTCGTTTCCACCTCTTCCGTTCCGTTGACCCGCCCGTAGACGGGAATCCCCGCGGGGGAGTGCATTTCCTGGAGCGTTCCGTTGTCGAAGTAGCTGTAGATGCCGTCCGTGCCCTTGTACCGGGAGATCAGGTGCGGCGGGTAGGGGGCGGGATCGTCGAAATAAGGCTTGAGTTTCTTTTCGGCGAAGAGCACTGCGCGGCGGAAGGCGTGGCCCTCCATGCTGTAATCGTGTTCGATCTCCTCTTTGGTTCGGCCGAGGTAGAACTCGATGGGGATGACGCCGAAACCGCCGCAGGCGTCGGCGTAGGCCAGCTGGAGATGGCGGTACATATTGTCGTAGCCCCGCTTGGGCTGGGTGAAGGGCCTCACGCCGAAAAGATAGGCCGAGAGCGGCCGGTGGGAGTGCAGTCTTCCCCGCAGATACTTGACGCTTCCGAAGGCGGCGGGACTGCTCATGACCCAGTGCAGTCCGAAGGCGATGGCCGCGGGGGCGAATTCTCCCGTCATTGGGACCGGCTGAGTCTTCAGGAGAAGGCGCATCTGCTCGGTGTCGCCCATGCCCGCGCTCAGGCCGTCGATGACGCCGTTGCCGTGATCGTTGGTCGTGCCCGCCGTGTCTTCGTAGTTGGCATCGGTCCCCGTGGTTTCATGCCACCACTTCATCATGTTGGCGTGGTACTCGCGCCAGCCTTTGGAGAGCAGGTCGCCGTAGAGCAGTTTTCCAGGCTGGATGTTTTTGAACTGGTCGGGGCCGTCCGCGTAGTCCACCGTGCCCGAAAAGAGATCGTTCACCCGCTCCTTGCGGGAGGAGTCCGCCATCTTGTAGTTCTGGAGGCGGTTTTTCCGGGTCAGGAAGAAATCGCTCAGGCGGTCGCGGCGCCACACGGGGCAGTCGTAGTTCGCGCAGCAGATGTTCATGTAGGCCATTGTTTTGAGGCCGTGTTTTTTTGCCCGCCGGACGAATTCCAAATATCCCGGACGGGGGGTCCAGTCGGGGAGTTCCTTGTCCCAGCCGGGCGTGCGGGCGTTGTACTCCATGATGATGATCGAGTCCCGGGGGAAGAAGCGCATCAGATCGTCGAGGTCCTGATCGGTCGCCATCCAGCTGATGTTCCTGGTTGAACCGAAGATGTTCCCGGCCCACGTGATGGCGTCTCTCGCGGCCATTTCCCTGCTGAATACTTTTCTGTACCAGTTCCGGTAGGGGGCGGCGGCCGTGCGCCAGTCGCCGTCGAAGGTCTGGATCCAGATGACCGGGGTCGAGACGTTCGTGCGTTTTTCGAAAGGCATCAGAGGGTTGACCTCCATCGTCAGGCCGAAGCCCGCTTCCGTGCGCCGGAAAAACAGGTAATGGGGGCGCCAGGTCGCGTCCTCCATCCACATGGCGAGGGTGCGTCCGGGCTTCATGAAGATCCCGATGGGGGCGTCCAGCCGCGGCGCTTGCGAAAAACTTTGAACGGAGGGCTTGCCCTGACCGAAGACCCGGCCGCCGCAGTAGGGGATCAGCAGTTCCGAAGAGGGATCGACGTTGGCGAGGGGCAGGGCGGCTCCGAAAACTTTGCCTCCCGGATAGTTCCCCTCGATCTGTATGCCGATCCGGCCGTCATCGCCCTCGCGGAAGGTGTAGGCCCACGAGGCGTCGGGCAGAAATTCGTCGCCGTTGTTCAGGCCCTGCCAGCGGGCCGTCCAGAGGTCTCCCGAGCGGGTCAGGTCGAACTTGGACCTTCTGTCGGGCAGAAAGTAATTGGTCCGGGGAAAATCCGGGGAGATGTGGCGGTTCATGGCTTCCACGCCCCAGAGCATGTGTCCCCGCCGGAGGGCGGAGAGACTGCGGATGATCCCCAGGCCGCGGGGGAATGCGCCGGTCCGCCGCCTGGCGTCGCTCCACACCGCGCCGTTGCGCACGTCGCGGAGTTCGATGATCGTTCCCCGCCGGATGGTCAGCTCCATGGACCGGCTCCGGACACGGAATCCCGCCGGGACGGGGGTGATCTCCAGTGCCGGAAGACAGCTTCCGAAAAGGATCGCTCCGCAGAGCGCCCGCTTCATGATCGTTTTCATCGTTTTTTCAATCCCGTTCCTGTTCGTACGTATCCTTGACGGCGTCGGTGACAGTTTTGTGTTTCGGCGTCATCTTCACGGAAAGATCGGCCATCAGGACGTTGCCCGCGGCTTTGCCGTCGAGGGTGTGGGCGCTGTTGAGCGTCGCGTAGCCGGGATTGTAGGACCTGTTCAGCGGACTCAAATAGATCCGGCGCTGGACGATGTTTTTCCGCTCGGAGATCAGGGGGGTGACGTCGGGCCACTCCGTCTCCGCCGCTTTGCGTCCCGTTTCGCCGGGAAGCTGGGAGAGCCGTCCATTGAAGGCGTAATTGCTGCCGTCCACAGGGACGTCCGTCTGCCGGACGCCTTTGGCGTCTTCGACGGGGACGACGGGGCAGAAGTAGAAGTTTTTGTCGGAGACGTAGCTGTTCAGCTGGCTGTGCCACCACAAATTTTTGTATTTCGTATCCCAGCGGCCGAAGCCCCTCGACCAGATCATGCCGGAGGCGTTGCCCTCTTTGCGGTTCCTCTCCGAAAAGGAGGTGGGGTAATAACCCTGAAAATCCTGACCGTACTGCGCGATGGCCTGTCCCAGACGGCTCAGGTTGGCCGAGCAGCGGCGCACGCCGGCCTGATCGCGTCCGTTCGTGTGCAGGGGCGGAGCGACGGCGGCCAGAAGCGCCGCCGTCGACGTCACGAGAACCAGTTCCGTCAGTGTGAAAGAATGCCTGCCGGAGGAATTGTTTCCGAACTTCATGCAGTCTCCTTTCTCCTCACAGGTCAGCGGGGAGCGCCCGGACGCTTGTCCAGATCGTAAAATTTCTTGACTTCCTCGGTTGCCGTCGCGAAGCGGGTCTGGCGTTTCACGGAGGCGTCGATCATGGCGACGTTCCCCCAATCGCCCTGCTGCTTGCCGTTCATCGAACCGTGGGCGGTGTTGATGACGGTGTAGGCGGCATTGTAGGTGCGGTCGCACGTGGGCTGGAGATACACGCGGGGCGAGTTGACGACATTCCGCTCCGAGAGGATCGGCGTGCCCGACGGACGTTGCGCGCTCGTGATCTTGGCGCCGATGCCGCCTTCGCCGCGCCACTGGACCAGCATGCCGTTGAAGGCGTAGTTCGAACCGTTCAGCTTCTGCTGCGCCGTACCGTCTTTGTTCAGCTGGGGAACGACGGGGCAGTAGTACACGGTCTTGGTCGGCGCGTAGGGCCGCAGCTGGCAATGCCACCAGGAGTTCTTGTAGGTCGTGTCCCACTGATTGAATCCCCGCTGCCAGTAGGAGGCCGTTTCAATGGGATCGCTGGAGCTGGGAAAATAGTCCTGATTGTCGCCCGTGTAAAGCTGATTGGCCGTGCCCAGCTGTTTCAGATTGGCTGTGCAGTTGCTGATGCCCGCCCTCATCCGCGCCTGCTGCAGCGCGGGCAGCAGCATGGCCGCGAGAATGGCGATGATGGCGATCACGACCAGAAGCTCGATCAACGTGAAACGACTTGCTCCGCCGGGGAGACGCCGCCCGCATGGAAGAGGGACGGACGCATCCGAACATCTCACAGTTTCAGGAAAGCATTTCATGACGACCTCCTCCTATGATTTTTTCTACGGAAAGAAAACTGATCCGGATCCGCATTTTCTGGCGAATTTTCCATGGTCCTATTTTTTCTCCTTGTCATTTTTGGAAAGCATTTCGAACTGCCACTTCTGCGCGGCTTTGAAGCCGGGACCGACGCTGTGCCCCATGCCGATCTCGTCCGCGATCTTCTTGTCGGCGGCGGGAATGGAGTTCCATGCCGCGTAGACCGTGCCCGGAGAGCATGTTCCGTCGGCGAATCCTACGGCGACCCGGACGGGCTTGTTCAGATGGCGGCAGAAATTGACCGTATCGTAGTAGTGGGCGCACGCGTCGCTGCCCTTGACTTGAGACGAGACCAGCCGGGGCCAGCCGGGCGCTCTGTTCTGCCGTCCCGCATGGTGATCGCACATGGCCGGCACATTGGCGGCTACGACGCTGACGTGGGGGTTGATCGTACCGACGACCAGCGCCAGCATCCCCCCCTGACTGGATCCCTGGATGCCGATCCTCGCCGGATCGATCTCCGGGCGACCGGCCAGATAATCGACCGCGCGGTTGATCCCGAGGATGACGCGGTGGAAGAAATAGGCCTTGCGGTCATGGGCGTTGCTCTTGCTGTACACCCCTTTCGCCTGCAGTTTTTTGTAATATTCCGCGATCTTTTTATTGCCGCCGGCAAAGATTTCGTCGCCGAAGTCGTGGACGGTCATGTTCAGGACCGCGATCCTGTTGTTGAAAAGACCGCGCACGGGGACCGCGCTTCCCGGACCCGCGCCCGGCACGATCACGAGCGCCGGGACCTTGTGAGAGACTTTCGGCAGGGTCAGCGTGCCGTAGACCCGGCCGCCGGGGGCGGCGAAGCTCACGCTGTAGCAGGTCCATTTTTCCGTGCAGTAGGCCGGCAGTTTCTCGATGCGGGGATCGAGGGGGATCTTCTCCGCCGCCGCGATCTCGCCCTGCCAGAAGTCCCAGAAATCCGCGGGTTCGGGGGCACCGGGCCGGATCTGCTCGGGATCGAAAGCCACGCCGAAGACGGCGGGGCGTTTTTTCCCGGCTGAAAGATTTTTTCCCTTTTCCGTCACCGTCAGGCGCAGAAAACCCGGCTCTTTGAGGGTTTCCGAAAACTCCGACTGCTGCTTCGGGTCGAATTCGAAGCGCCGGATCACCTTGCCGCCGTCCTGCGAGAAAATCCCCGCGAGCGTGACGGGTTCTTCCGATTTGCAGACGACCTTGAACACCGCCCTTTCACCCGGTTTGTAACGGGCGTTGGGCCGGTCGGCCGTCACCGTGAGTTCGGCCGCGGCAGCGGCGGCCAGTCCGAGAAAGAGCGATCCGGTGATTTTCCGCAGCATATCGATACCTCCCCTGAAAAAAATTCCGTTTTTTTATCGCCGGATGTGCTCCAGCAGCGAATCGATGATCTTCTCCGGCTCGCCGGGAGCGCACAGCGCCACGGAGGGCTCGTAGCCGCCGTACCGGAATTCCCCCTTCGCGACCATGTAGCCGGAACTGCCGTTGGTCAGCGAGCAGATCTGCGCGAATCCGACGCCCGCGCGCTTTTTGAAATCCATGGCAAGTTCTGCAAAGCATTCGCAGGGAACGAGACCGGCCAGCCAGTTGCCGATGCGGAACATACCCAGCGGCACGGGCGCGGTCTCCTTGCCCCAGAACTGCTTGAAGCAGTAAGTCATGCCCGGAGGATAGCACTTGACCGTGACCTCCCAGCGCTGCGTGGAAAATTCGTCGCCGATGTTTTTTCTCATGGCTCCGCTGTCCAGCAGGGCGGAAACTTTGGCGGTCAGATCGTCCGCCACCAAATCTTTCGACTCGGCGCCCTGAAGTCCCAGCAGGGGGGCGGCATTGCCCAGCGCGGCATTGGTGTAGCCGCAGACGCAGCCGTATTTTTTGCGCAGTTCCGTCATGGTCCTGCCCACGAAACAGGAACTGACGGCATCGTAGTGGATGGGGAAACAGATCGGGTGACAGTTCCAGTTGACGAGGATCCCCTTGAAGCTTCCGTCCGCTCTGCGGGCGGCGGAAACGACGACCTCGTGGTCCACGGGACGGTCGACGGCGGCGAAGGTGAATTCCGGGTGCACCGGCTGCATGAAACTTGTTCCGTTGACGATGGCCCGGCGGTTGATGTTCATGCGGCAGAAGGTCTTGCCCAGTTCCAGCGTGACGGGTTCCATATTGCCGAAGGTCTCTGCGGCGCAGACGGTCGCCCGTTCGATGAAGAACGCCCTGTATTCGGGATTTTCGGGGACCCTGACGGAATTCGTGAAAAGCACCGGAGCCCAGTGGGTGTGGCTGGCGGTGATGAAGAAATCCCACTTTTTCCAGTATTTCTCTGCTTCCGGACGGATGCGTGATTCGATGTCGGCCGCCGCTTCGGCGTCGACGTAGAGGATGTCGCAGGTCAGAAGCGTGAACGCCTGATCCCCGGACGCAAAGGTGAATCCGCGGATCTCCAGATCGGACTCCACGGACTTGGCCACGTTGCCCGGTCCCATCCCGTTGGTCACTACGGGAAGGGTCTGCGGCGTGGTGTTGACGACGGCGGTGCCGAGATGCAGGGAAACGGACATTTCTATTTGTTCTCCTTTTTTTCGATGTTCTCTCCGAAAAGGAGACGTTCGACGCTGTCCACCATATCGGAAATGTAACTTTCTCCCAGTTCAGGAGAGGCCTTGAGCGCGCCCTGGGCGTACCAGGCGTTGGGGTCGTGAAGCTCCATATGGACCGTTTCCGGGAAGAGCGCCATGGTTGCGGAGGTCTCCATGCGGCCCGCATGATCGCCGCCGTACTGCTTGCGGACCTCGAAGGCGGGTGTGTGGACCTGGATCCAGTTGAAGACGTTGTTGTCGTCGTAATAGTTGCTCATGGAGCTGTCTCCCCACCAGCCCCGGCCCCGGTTTTTCTCCAGATGGGCGAAAATGGCCCGCTTCGCGCCGAGACGCAGGGCGAGATCCGTCGGCATGCCCTGCTGGAAGTTTTCTCCCTGATGCTTGATGAAGGCGTGGATGTTGCGCCATCCCGTATCCAGCAGATCCCGGAAGATGTTTTCCGCAAAACGGCACAGCAGGAGGGAATCCATGTCGATGGTGCCCTGACCGTTCTCGGGACCGGCCACGGCAAAACTGGAGACGCCGTAATAGAGCGGCGGCATGACGACGAGCTCCGGCCGCCGTTTTTCGAGCCGGTCCAGACACCCCTCCACCACCAGCCCGTCCACGCCCAGGGGCAGATGTTCGGAGTGGTACTCGATGGTGCCGACGGCCAGTACGATGGGAGCGTTTTTTTTGATCGCCTCCCGGATCTGCACCGGGTGCATTTTGTGATAATACATATCGACCTCGCTTTTTTGGGGGAAGGGCAGGGGGAGTCCCGGCCCGGTTCCTCCGTATTTATTTTTCGTCAAGCACCTTGCGGTAGCTTTGTATCTCTCTGAGCGCGCTCTCCACTTGGCGGATCTTCCAGTTGAGATGCCAGGGGTCGCAGACGTACTCCATGCTGGGTTCCCAGCCGAGCCTGGAATCCGTTTCCGTACAGGCGATCGTGTCGCGGGCGTTGGCGATCTCCTCCCGGGCCAAGGCTTCGATCCTGTCGAGAAGAGCCCGCGCCTCCGCGGCGTCGGACGAGCACTGCATGCGAATGTTGAGGAGCCACCAGCGTTTGATGTTGATGGTCGTACGGATGCTGTTGCGGATGAAGTGCCCGAGGGCGATGAGCCGTTGTCCCTCTTCCGTGCCGGAAGCGGCGGAGGCCGCCTGTTCCCCCTTTTCCCAGAGGGCGAGCATTTTTTCCAGCGAACGGATCTCCGCCGGGTAGCGGAGGAACCCCGGAGCCTGATGTTCGTTCTCGTAGGGCTGGTAAAAGGTTTTGATGATCCGCCAGCCGAAATGCGCTCCGGGCGCGGTGGGGAACCGGATCTCCTTGTTCTGCATGGTGCGGGTGATGTTGGGCTGGAAAATGAAGGGATAGGCCGGCCCCACCCGCCACGGTCCGTACTGGTCCTCGTTGCTGGCCGTGTAGTGGGCCATGGCTTCGTCCCAGAGTTTCCATGCGGCAAGGACGCCCGGCGCGGCCTCCTCCCCGTAATCGCGGACGGCGATCTTTTTCAGCAGTTCGTCATAATCCGGCTCGAAATCCTCCCAGGCGCTCCAGCGGCCGAGGTCTGCGGCGGGACTGGCCCACCAGCCGTAGTGGTGGGTGGTGTAGTGCTTCGAGACGTTCCAGTCGGCCTTCGCCTTGCGCAGATAACGGTCCCGCGCCAGCCAGCGGCCGGGAACGGGGACCCAGGGAACGGTCCCGAAACTCCAGCTGATCCCTGCCGTGTTGACGTTGCCCCGGAGGGGGATCCCCAGGTGAGCCGCCGTCTCGCATTCGCTTTTGAAGTAGTACCCCGGCTCCGTCACCGAGATCGTGTAGTCCATGACGGGCGTCCGCAGGCCTTCCAGCGTATGTTGGGAAAAGATCTCGAAACAGACGCAGAGCGTGATCCCCTTCGGCAGTTTTTCGAGGAACTTTCTCCGCAGTTCCAGCGGAGCCCAGCCCCAGTTGTATGTACTGAAGGAGATCAGTGCGTCGGGCTTCACCCGGTGGATGGCCCGTTCGATCCCCGCGAGGTAGCGGGGATAGTCTTCGCAGGGATACCAGCCCGGACTGGGACGGGTGTCGGGAATCCCGTCCGTGACGCTCTCGTTGTAGCGCTTCCCGGTCACTGCCGGATCCTTGCTCGGGAACTCCAGCGATTCGCCGCAGAGCGTGATCCCCATGGCGTCCGGATAGCGGCGGAAGATCTCCCCGTAAACGGCGTCGAAGGTCTCCTCCGCCTTGGGGTCGTCCGGGTGGATGAAGGTCGGGATGTAATTGTACAGAAGCACTTTCAGCCCGTACTGGCCCGCGCGGCGGATCACGTCGTTGACGTCGCATTTTCCCGCCGCCGTCATGTCGAAGTCCTTCAGAAAAAGGATGATCGTCGTGTAGCCGGCGTGGACGGCGGCGCAGAGCTCGCTGTCCGGGTAGTTGTCGATGCCGCTGCCGGAGTGGACGGTCCGCGAGTCGTAGAGGGGCCGCCGCACCAGCTCGCCCCGGCGCAGAACGGGGGCGCCTTCGAGGTTCATGATGTCCTCGATGTGGCAGACTGCCCGAAAGGCCTCTTCCGGAAACGCCAGTTCCACATCGATTGCATCCCGCCGCGTCCGGATGACGAAGCCCCTGCCGATATTTTCGTTCACGCTCAGAAAGAGCGTTCGTTCATTCCTTTCCCGCGTCACGGGGAGAGAGAGTTCCATGCTGACGCGGAGATAATCCTGAAAATCCTCCAGCGCCCGGAGCAGGATCTCCGGGGCGTCCGGGGCGCAGGCGAGCTGCCAGGAGCCGTCGGGCATGACCTCGTCGTCGGCAGCGCGTCGTCCGGCGCGGCGCCGGCCGGGCTTGTGCACCTGCCAGTGGCGGGAGAGGAAATCGTAGTTCTTTTCCATCACAGGATCTTGCTCCTCAATCTCGCGCAGCCCGGGCAGCCCTCCTTGTGGAGAAGGATCGCGGGGTCTTCGGCAAACAGTTTGTTCATGCCCGCCGCCAGTTCGTCCGCGCGGCAGACGGTGACGACGGCGTCGCCGATCTTTCCGTAATGATAGACGCCCATGGCGTCCAGTTTCAGGTAGTAGGGGGCCTGGCGTTTGAGTTTGTACCAGCCGCCCCGGCAGCCGCCGGGGTAGTTGGTGACCCGGACCTGCCGGGGGCCGTCAGGGGTTTTGATCCACGCCATGGTGGAGTCGAGGTAGGTGTTGAACCATGCCTCGCAGGCGTGGAGAAAGGTGTTGCCTCCGACGGATTCCCCGAAGAAGAGGATCTTGCCGCCCTCCTCGTGAAGTTTCCCCCACGGACTGTCGGGGGAGAAGATGTCCCAGGGATCCTTTTGGCTGAGGAAGCGCGCCGCATCGTTCCCCCACGCGCAGACCGAATGGGTCGGGTGAAGGGAGCGTATCACGCCCGGCTGATGGCGGAAGGTCTCCGGGATGAGGCCGACCCACGTTTCGACGGGGGACGTTTCCGGATCGAAGGGGCCCTGTGCGCCGCCGTCGGAGCAGTCGCTGAAGGCCGGCATGGCGAGGATCCCCGCCGGCGTGATGACCTCCTGCAGGGCGGAAATGACCGTCCGCGCCCCTCCTTCGACCCGTCCGAAGGACTTGAGGCTCGAGTGGACCATGACTTTGTCTTTGGCGGTGATGCCGATCGACCTCAATCCGGCGGCGATGTCCTGCCGCGTCACTTCGGCGGGCGCGGCGTATTCTTTCGTATCTTCTTTCACGAACGGCTGTTCCTTTTTTTTGGAGTGGTCTTGCCCGAACCGGAAGACAAAAAGTGACCCTCTCACTTTTTTCTTCTGCTTACTGCCTACAATACAGCTGAAAAAATCAAAATCAAGCCTTGGGATCCTGTTTTTTTGAATTTTCTTGACCCCCTTACTTTGACATTTTCCCGGTTTCGGAGTATATTATGGGGAAAATATCCGACAGGGAGAAAAAAAGAATGATGACGATCGCCGAGGAGATCTACGGAAAACTGCTCTTGCGCCTGCAGCAGGGGGAGTTCCCGCCGGGGAGCCGTTTTCCCTCGGAGAGCCTGCTGGCCGATCTTTACGGCGTCGACAAAAAGACCGTCAACCGGGCCGTCAGTCTGCTGGCGGCTGAGGGCTATGTGGCGCGCGGGGTCCGCGGCGCGGGAACGAGGGTCCTGCGGACGCAGAGTTTCCCCAAAGGTTTTCTTCTCTTCATTTCCCGGTTCAGTTTTTATCATACCCGTCTGCTGAAAGGGGGCCAAGACGCCGCGGGCAGCCGCGGCTATGCCGCCGCGGTCCTTTTCCGCGAATCGGGGGAGGAGCTTCTGCAGACGGCCTGTCTTTTCGGGCCCCGCATCAGGGGGATCGTTTCGGCGGGCACCGTCTCCCTGATGATCCGGCAGCTGGGGCTGCCTTTCGTTTCCGTTGACTTCGACGACGCCGAGGCGTACCCCGACATCAACATGGTCAACACCGACAATTACCGCGGCGCTTACGAATTGATGCGCGAGGCTCTGAGGCGGGGGCACAGGGAGATCCTGATCTACTCCAGCGGGAGGGAATACGTCGACCGGCAGAACCGGTTGAGAGGATTCTGCGACGCCATGCGTCAGGCGGGCATCGGAGGACCTGAAAAGAGGATCTTTTACGGGACCCGGCACGACGTCTCCGCCGCGTGGACTGCAAGGGAGGAGATGAAAAGGCGCTATCCCGAACCCTCGCTGATCTGCTGTGACGCCGATGACGCGGCGGAGTCGCTGATCCGCGCCGCCGTCTCCCGGGGGGCGCCCCTGCCCGCCGTCACATCCTTCGGCAACACGCTGCTCTCGGACCGTCCCGTGGCCACCGTGGAGCAGTTCCCCGAGCGCATCGGGGAATACGCCTGCTCGAAGCTGGTGGAGTTCATCGAGCTGGGCGTCCCGCCGCAGGCGGTGCGGGAAAAAATCGCCCCGCAGGTCGTCGGGAGTGAATTCATTCCCGATCTGACCGCGGGGCGTTCCGGATAGGCGTCCGCCTCACAGATCGTACTTGTAGTCCACGCCGGACTTGACCTTCTGGCGCGAGGGCTTCTTCGACGGATCGATCTTGTGCATGTTGGCGGTGACCGCCTCTTCGGGCAGAAAGTCGATCTCGTAGCCGACGAAACGGAATTTGCCCGCGTCGTCTACGGCGTACTTGAAGAGGGCGCAGTTCCACGTGCCGCCGGTGACTTTGGTCTTGCTCCGCTCCTTCATCACGGCGGCCAGAGCGCCGACGGCGCCCGCGTGGGAGACGATCATGATGTCGCCGTCGGGATTCTCGGCAAGGAGTTCATCCAGCGCCTTGGCCATGCGTTCCCTGTGGGCGGTCGTTTTTTTCGGCTCCTCCTTGGTGTAGAGCCAGGGATACGGGAGTTTGGCGTCCTCGGCGATCTGATCCGGGAAGAGCTTTTTCAGCAGCTCGAGGGTCGCGCCGCCCTTTTTCATGTTGCCGCCATTGCGGTTGACGCGCTCCTGCACCCGGGCGTCGGGATAGACTTTGCTGCCGCACTGCGATGCGGCATGACAAGCCGTGGCCACCGTGCGGAAATAGGGAGACGCATAGATCTTTCCGGAGAATTTCAACTCCTTCAGGCGCTTGCCCAGAAGCCGGGACTGCTTCACGCCCAGCTGAGTGATCCCGGCGTCGCCGGCAACGGGCATGATGACGTTTTCTCCGGGGCCCGTCGCCTGACAATGGCGCGCGACGTAGATCATGCGCTCCTTCGCACAGAGCGCAAAAACCGACAAAGCACAGAAGACGGCAAGCAGAACTCTCATTTTTCACCTTCCTTTTCAGCCTTGGTCTTGGCCTTGTTTTTGGCGTTGCGTTTGGCCCGGTCGGCCTTGTCCTGCTCTTTAGTCATGTACTGGGGATCATCGGGACGCTCGATCTTGGGGCAGCGGAAATTGCTGGTGACGTCGTGATCGTCCATGAATTCCGTGGTGTAGCGGCCGCCGGTCACTTCGTTTTTGTCGTCCAGTTCGAAGACGAAGAGGGCGCAGTTCCAGGCGATGCCCTTGACGGCCTTGACCTTGCGGGAGGGGCGCTTGTTGTTGAGGGCCTTCACCAGATCGTTGACGCTGGCGCCGTGGCCGGTCAGCAGGATGTCGCCCTTTTCCTCTTCGAGGATGGCGTCGAGGGCCTTGGTGACGCGGACGAGCCGCATGGCGTTGGTTTCCTTGCAGAGCCGCCAGCCGTCGGCGAACCGGGGGCCGGGAACGGTCTGGTCGGGGAAGCGCTTGTTGATCTCCTCGAGCGTCATGCCCGGAGGCGCGGGTTTGGGCCCAGGGGCCATTTCCTGGATGCCGGGCTCGAGGATGACCTTCGTCTTGAGCAGCAGCGCCGTGGGCCTGGCCGTTTCGATGGTGCGGTACAGCGGCGAGGCGTAGACCTTGCCGTTGAATTTGAGCTTGTTGACGAGATAGTCCGCCGCGGCCTGCGCCTGTTTGACGCCCAGATCGGTCAGACGGGTCTCCTTGAGCTCCTTGATGGGGATCCCGACCTGTCCGTGCCGGATGATGTAGACGGTCCGCGCCTGAAGCGCCAGCGCGAAGACGAGCGCTGCGAAGATGAAACAAAATCTTTTCATGGGGAGTTTATCCTTTCTTTATTTTGTTGATGGGGATGATGTCCCTTGTTTTTTGACGAGATCGGTGAAAAGGGGCGGCGTCTGCGTGTTGGCGCCCTGATACTCCAGCCGGACCCCGGCGTCGGAGACGTGGATTTTGGCGTACCCCGTGCCCCGGCGGGCGATGTGATTTCCCAAATACGGTTCCAGTTCCCTTTCCCAGTCGGCCATGATGAGGGGGGCCTTTTTGCCTCCCAGTTTCTGCGCCTGTTCCGAAATGTATTTCTTGTACGTGCCCAGATCCGTGGAGGTGACGACGGCCCGCATCCAGACGGGGTTTTGGGGCAGACCGCTCGCGACGGTCACCTGCGTCACGCTCCCGCCGTCCTTTTTGTAGACGAGAGAGTAATTGCGGTGGACGTGGCCGCTGATGACGACGGCGTCGTATTTCGCCAACAGATCGACGAGGTCGGTTTTGACCAGATGGATCACCGGGCAGTGGACGATGATGAAAAGGTGCCGCGGCTTCTTTTCGAGCGCCTTCAGGGTGTCCTTGATGAACTGGGGCCCCTTGGCCTGCCGGTAGTAGTCTGTGAAGATGAAGAGGTCGTCACCCACGGTGACCGTGTAGTTTCCGAAGGGCAGTTTTTCCCGTCCGAGGGTCCGGGCCATTTCCGGCAGAAGGACGGCTCTGAGCGCGGCCATGCCGCCCAACCCGTAGCCGTCGTGGTTGCCGACAGTGTAGTAAATGGGGAAGCTGAAGTGTTTTTTCAGCAGATCGACGGCGAATTGCAGCTGCTGCCCGTGCTCGGCTTCGCCCTTGGCGAACCCGTCCACAATGTCCCCGCAGTGGATGAGGAATTTCGTGTCGGTGCCGGCGTTCTGCGCCATGTACCGGAACATGTTTTCGTAAGCGGGCAGGACCTGGACCGTCCGGTCGACTTTCCCGCGGAAGCGGAATTTCGTTCCGGGGGCGGTGTTGTAGGTCTCAGCGGGGGCGAAGTGGGTGTCGGAGATGACGTAAAACGCGTAGCTCTCCCCTGCCGGGAGGAGAGCGCAGGCCAGCAGGACGATGAGTGAAAAGGTTTTCCGCACGGCATGCGCCTCCGTTATTTTTCCTCTTTCCCGCGGAGCAGGAAGGTCTGGGGTTTCTGATTGAGGACGGCGCTCTGATAGGTGACGGAGATCCCGGCGTCGGAGACGTCGAATCTGGCGTATCCCGCGCCGCCGAAGTTCCGGTAATCCGTGATGTACGGGGCCCATTCGCGCTCGAACTCGGGGAGGAAGTCAGCCTTTTTCCAGCGTCCCTTGAGACTGTCCCTGAATCTTGCAAGGAGCTGGTCTTTGGTGTTCTCCGCCGGATGGAGGAGCATCTTTTTCTTGGGTTCGAGGTAGGTCGAGACGGTCACCTGGACGAGTTTTTTCCCGTTCTTCTCATAGACGGTGACGCTGTTCTGGTGGCAGTGGCCGCAGAGCAGGACGGCGTCGTACTCCAGTAGCTGATCGAGGACGGTCCGGATCTCCTTCTGGTTCCAGTGGGAGGGGATGACGGGGCCGTGCATGCCGACGAAGACGTACCGGGGCTTCCGGTCGAGGCTTTTCAATGTCTTGCCGAGAAACTCCCACGGCTTGGCCTTCGCGCCGCTGTAGCAGTCGAGGAAGATGTAAAGATCTCCGCCCGCCGCAACGGTGTAATTGGTGAAGTCCAGTTTCTCCAGGCCTGCGGTCTTGGCCAGTTCCGGCAGCAGGACGGCCCGGTGGGCGGCCTCTCCGCCCATGCCGTAGGCTTCGTGGTTGCCCTTGACCATGTAGATCGGGATCCTGAAATACTTTTTGAGCAGGCCGACCGCATCGGTCAGCACCTGTTTGTGGACCTCTTCGCCCTTGGTCCCGCCTTCGATGAGATCCCCGGCCTCGAAGAGAAAACGGGTGTTTTCACCGGTTTTCTTCGCCATGTCCTCGAACATCGCCTTGAAAGCGGGCATGCACTTGTCGGCCCGGTGGATGTCCTTTTTCGTGCGGAACTTTTTGGGAACGGCGGGGTCCGTGCAGTAGGTGGAGGCCGCTCCGAGGTGGGGGTCGGAGATCATGAAAAAGCTGTAGCTCTCCCCCGTGCCCGCCGCGCACAGCAGGGCAAAGAGCGCCGAAAAAATGAAAAATCTCTTACGCATTTCGGGGAATATCCTTTATTTGTTTTCCGGCTTGAGCGGCAGGTCGAACTTGGCGGGCTTTTTGGCGAGGTCCGTCCCCTGATAGAAGACGGTGACGCCCCCGTCGGAGACTTCGAACTTCGCGTAGCCGCAGCCGGAGATGCCCGCGTAGGCGGTGACGTTGGCGAGGATCTTTTCGAGAGCCGCCTTCTTGGCCTCCTGAGTCCTTTGTTGTCTTTCGAACTTTGTTTTCTGTGCATCGGAGGCCGCTTTCTGCGCCCTCTGAACGGCTTTCTGCAGATCCTTCTCCTCGCGGGCGAGGGAGAGGGTCCTGAATTTTTCGAGGGTCATCTTGTTTTTCGCGCAGACGAGTTTCCCCTCGGATTTTTCGGGGAGCCGGGTCGAGACCGTGAGCTGGGTGACGGCGTGGCCGTCCTTTTCGTACGTCGCGATCATGTTGCCGTGGATGTGGCCGCTGATGACGATCGCGTCATAGGGCAGCAGCATCTCCACCGCTTCGGCGGAGGGAACGGGATTCCAGTTGGAGATGAAAGGGGTGTGGATGGCGACGAAGAGATGCCGGGGCTTCTCCTTGAGACCGCCGAGGGTCTTTTTGAGAAACGCCATCCACTTGGCCCGGCCCCGCCAGTCGAGGACGATGAAGAGGTCTTTCCCGCGGGAGAATGTGTAGTTGCCGTAGGCGAGTTTCTCCCCGGCGGACTCGGAAATTGCGGGCATCAGCACCTCCTCGAAGGCTTTTTTGCCGCCTTCGCCGAAGTCCTCGTGGTTGCCGTTGACGTGATAGATTTTTATTTTGATGTGCTTTTTGAGGAGTTCCAGCGCCGAGACCAGCTCCTTTTTGTGCACCTCGAAGCCCGTCGTTCTGCCGTCGATGAGGTCGCCGCATTGGATGAGAAAACTGTCTTCCCCGGCCTTGGCCGTGATGTCGTCGAAGACCGCCCGATAGACGGGCAGGGCGGTCACGGTGCGCTTG
The DNA here is from genome assembly GCA_017450705.1 of Lentisphaeria bacterium. GTDB lineage: Bacteria > Verrucomicrobiota > Lentisphaeria > Victivallales > Victivallaceae > UBA1784. Next base: position 18,295 of record JAFSTC010000052.1, read on the forward strand.
GGGTCGCGGCAGAACCAGCCTTTGGCGCCGGGGGTGGGTTTTTCATAGTTCTCCGGCATGCCGAAGTGGGTGTCGGAGATGGCGAAAAAGGTGTAGCTCTCTCCGGCGTTCAGCAGGAAGGCGGCGGAGAGGATCAGGACGGAAAAAAGTTGCTTCTTCATCTGTTCGGCCTCGCGGAACTACTGGTTCTGGTAGGCGGGTTCGCCGTTGCCTTTGGGGTAGAAGCGGTTGTAAACGTCTTTCACCGTCTTGGCGGTCGCCGCGTTGCCGGTGCCGAAGCAGTACTGCCCGGGCGTGCCGGCGTTGCTGGTGTGGCCGTCCGGGTGCAGGAAATTGGCCACGTTCGAGCCCCTGTGCCTGAAGTCGATGTTGTTCGAGTCGTCGCCGCAGAAGGTGCGGGAATAGAAATAGTTCTGATGGTTGACCTGAACGGCTTCGCTGTCGGAAAAGGCGTAGTAATAAGAGGGGTGGCGCATCGTCGCGATCTTGCGGTACGACTGAGCGGATTTCGCCGTTCCCGTGCCCATGACGCTTTGGACGATGGCGTAACTGTAATACTGCGCGGCGTAACCGCTTTTTTTGTCCGAGTCGGAGATTGCGGGGTAGGTCGTCTCCGTCCGCGAGGGACACCCGTTGATGCTTTTTCCGGCTCGCCACTTTGCCTGATTTGCGTTCACCGAGCGGCAGAGATAGTCGGATTGGTGATTCCAGTCGCGAAGGGGCGTTGTCGTTCCGTCCGCGTTGTAGCCCAGCTGTTTGTAGGGCATGAGGAAGCCGTCGAATTCATTGACGTAATTGCCCACCACCTGACCGATCTGTTTCAGGTTCGCCGTGCAGTTGGCGGCCTTGGCCGTCTCCCGGGCCTGCTGCAGCGCGGGCATCAGCATGGCGGCCAGAATGGCGATGATGGCGATAACGACCAGCAGCTCGATCAGCGTGAAGCACATGTGCTTCCCTTCAGCTCCGCTGAAGGGATAATGACCTCTCAGCGTATTTATTTTACCATTTTCCATTTCCTCTGCCTCCTTGGTTTTTCTGCGTCCCGCCGACCCCGGTCGTGGTGATCCGTACTTGTAAATATTATACACCGAAAGTATATTAAAGGCAATAGCCGAATATCGGGAAATTTTAACAAAATATCGGTTTTTTTCATGGAGATCCGTTTCGACGGCAAATTGTGGACCCGGACGGGGAGCCCGGCCGTGACCGACGTCGCGTCGCCCTTTGCCCCCGTCGACAAGATCCAGCTCTTTTTGCGGAACACGAAAAAAAAGGAGCCCGTGACCTGCGGGCGGGTCAATCTGGCGGCCCATGATTTTTTTCTGCATCTACCTGTGCCTGAAAGGGAGCGGGTACATCGAGACCGACGGGATCCCCTACTTCGTCGAGGAGGGGAACGCCATCGGGGTCCTGCCCTATCACCCCCACCGCCGGGTGAATCACGGTCCCGTGCAGTATCTGCTGATCCGGTTCCTCTGTTCGGATCCCGAATTCATCCAGGGGCTTTTCGGTGTCACCGTCAAATTCGACTCCGAGCTCAAGCCCTACATCCAGTCGTTGGTGACGGCCTACGAGTCCGTTCTGAAGAACGCCACGCTCCCGAACTGCAACGAGGCGGGACTGCGTCTGGCCCTTCTGCTCAACCGGATGAGGGACTGCGAACGGGACGCCCTCTCGGAAAAAAAGTTTTCCAACCAGCGGGTCCACGACGCGCTGCAGATGATCATCTCGCCGGAAAACCTCAACCTCTCCATGCGGGACATTGCGGGGAAACTGGGGGTCACGCCGGGGCACCTGAGCGACCTCGTCCACGACAAGATCGGGTACGCGCCCCGGGGACTGCGCCGGATGACCCGCCACCGCACGGCGGTCAACCATCTGCTGCACTCGACGCTGAGCATCTCGCAGATCGCCGAACTGGCCGGTTTCAAAAGCATCTACGCCTTTTCCCGGTTCTTCCGGAGCGTCACGGGCATGAGCCCCTCGGCCTACCGCCGCAAGTACGGCAAGACCCCCGCGGAGTGACGGGTCATTTGGGGGCTTCGAACCGGGGATCGAGGGCGAAGACCTCGGCGAAGGGGGCGATGGCGAACTTTCGGGCCCTGATCCCCCCGATCCGTATTTTGACCTTGCCTTTGGGGAGCAGCATGAACCGCTTCGCCTGGGCGATCTGCCGCCAGTGGGGACCCTCGATCGTCGAAAATCCCACGGGCCCCGCGGCGAAATCCCTGTTGCCCGGAACGCGGAACGTGACCTTTTTCGGGAACTTTTCGGCATAGGCGAAGAGGTACCAGACATCCTTCTCCGGCACGTCGAACTCCCAGGTGTCCTTTTCGCCCGGGACGGGCGTCCCGTAAACGGCCTTCTTGCGCAGTTCCGCCGTCAGATGCGTCAGAGACCGGGAATCGACCTCCACGCCCACGGGGCGGGAGAGACCGTCGCTCCGGCGAATGAGGAAAGCCCCCCGGTTGAGCCGGGCCTGAGTGAGATTTTTGCGGTCGACCTCGACGGTCAGCACGAGCGGCTTGCCCGGTTCGACGGTCCCCGCTTCGGGGGTGACGGTGAAGAAGGTGAAATCGTCGTTTTTCCGCACGACGAAGTCGGTCTTTTCAGCGGCCGTGAGGGTGAGGGTCGCCGCCGGGACCTTTTCGCAGTCCAGACGGATGAAGGCTTTGGAACTGTGCAGGGAGAAGGGCCGCTCCGGCAGATCGGGACTGTCGGGCCGGGGGAACGCGCCGCGGTTGACCTTGTCCTCGGGCGTGAAGCCCGGGATCGGTTTGCCCGTGCCCGTGCCGGGGGAGTCCGGTCTCAGCCGGTAGTTCCCCGTGGCGGGATCGGCGAATTTCGGATCGGCGATGATGCCGTGGGTGTCCTGCCCCCGGCTCAGGGCGACTTTCCGGTACCCCGGTGCGAGCGCTCCGGTGCAGAGGGTGTAATCGAGGGTGCTTTGGGCCTTGACGAACATGCCGTTGGGCGAGCAGTAGGAGTCGACGACGTCCAGCACGTTGTTCAGTCCGGCCAGCTTGAGATAGTCCCGGTTGGCGTTGACCGAAAAGGCGTTGATGCCGTGCTGGAACCCGACGCCGGTGTTGTTGAAGTGACGGAGCGTTCCCGTGCCGAACTTGCTGTGGCCGTTCTTGAAGGCCGTGCTGTTATGGTTGAATTCGTCCCCCGGATCGCAGACCAGATTTTCGAAGACGAAGATGGGACCGCTGACGCAGCACCCCGTGGAGATGCCGCAGAGCGTCCCCTCGATGCGGTTGCGGAAGAACCGGGAATTGATCCCGCCGCCCTCCAGCTCGATGCCGTCGTCGTTGGCGATGGCCAGATAGTTGCCGTAGATCTCGGCGTCCCGGTAGAAGCCCCCCGTGGGGGAGGAGTTCTCGAAGCACTCGATGACGTCGTTGTAACGGTGCCGGTCGCTGCCGATGAAGTCGTTGTACCGCAGGGTCACGGCGGAGGCGGCCTTGGCGGCGAGGGCCTTGGGGCCCGCGGGGTGGGAGTAGAACCAGCTGTTGGCGTGGCCCCGGGTGTCGTGGATGTAGCACTTTTCGACCAGGATCCGGGAGCTGGAAAGGATCCAGATGCCCGAGTCGGAGTTGAGGAGCAGTTTGCCCTCGTAGAACCGGCCCAGTTTTTTCTTGTTCCACGTGCCCTTTCTGCCGTATTGCGCGATGTCGCAGTTGCGGATGACGATGTGATCGGCGCCCTCCAGCCGGATGCCGTCCTTTTCGGCGTTTCGGATGACGAGGTTGTCGAAGAGCATGTATTTGCCCTTGACGTGGATCCCGAACTCCCGGCCCGTCGCGTCCAGTACCGTGCCCGGTGCGGCGGTGTAGCGGATGTAGCCCTTTGGCGTCCCCGATTTGAGGTCGTCGGCGATCCTGCGCCAGTTTTCCCTGGTCAGCGTCACGGTCTCGGCCACGGGAACGCACGAGTTCTCCGTGCGGAAGGTTTTGCGGACTTCTCCCTTCTTGCCGTTATAAGCGTATTCGAGACGGAGTTCGTACTCGGTGTTTTCCTCGAGACCGACGACGACGCCCCGGGCGGCCTTCTCGGCCGCGTTGCAGATGAGCGGCAGCACGGGACGCAGGGGCCCGCCCTTTTTGCCGCAGAAAAGTTTCGACTGAAATTCCGACTCGTCCTTCACCTCGATTCCTGCGAGGTGAAGCGAGGCGCTGACGTACCCCGGCACGACCTCCAGTTCCGCCCGGAGCGTCAGGGCCGCGAGGAGAAAAAGCGGAAAAAGGCCTTTTTTCATGACGTCTCCCTCCTCGGTTTTACAGAACGTCCAGTTTGTCAGCCGTGGCCAGCGGGATGTCGGGACTGTCGGTTACGTTCCCGGAGAGGGTGACGATGTTGGTTTTGCCGTTGTGGCGGTAGTCGATCCTGCGGCTGGTCTTGGAATCCGTGGTGAGGGGCGACGAGGCCGAAACGTGCTGGGCCTTGGTCGGGGCGTAACTCGCCGCGACGCCGGTCGAATCCACGATGAAGGGGACTTTGCTCGGATTTCTGACCTGGTGGAGTTTGGGCAGATTGTTGCTCACGTCCCCTATGTTCGAGTTCATGACATAGGAGTGGTCCTTGACCTTCGTGGTCGGACTGCACAGCACCGTCGCCTCCTCCGGGACTTCCGGACAGCGGAGGACTTTGAGTTTGCCGAGGTCGGTGCTCGCCTGCGTGGTCTTGTGGATGTAATTGGCAAGCCAGGTGTCTCCCATGAACCACTCCCGGGTCTTCGTGCCGGAAACGACGACCTGTTTCCACGGCATGATGTAGCCGTCGAAGGTGTCGCTGTAGACGTGGGAATAAAATCCCAGCTGTTTCAGCTGGCTGACGCAGCTGGACTTGCGGGCCGACGCCCGGGCCTGCTGCAGCGCGGGCATGAGCATGGCGGCCAAAATGGCGATGATCGCGATCACGACGAGGAGCTCGATCAAAGTGAAGTGTTTCCTTGCAGAAGCCGTCAGCTGCGTCATGGTTCCCTCCGTTTTTTCGTTGCCGATGAACATGTTGAAATCTTTTTTCCGGCGGTTTTGCGCCGCCGTTTGTTTTTGGTGTCCGGCGATAATATAGCCCGCTGTTCCGGCAAAGTAAATGATTAAACAACGGGGTTTTTTAACAAAAACACGGAAATCGGAAGGAGGCTTTTATTTTTTCGCTGCTTTTATGATCTTCATAAGGGCGGCGTCGCCGTCGGTCGCGGGGCATTTGGCGTGGACGCCTCCGGGATAGGCGGCGATGTGTTTTGCGGTCGTCGCGGGGATCCGGTTGAAGAGGGCGCAGACCGAGGTGGTGGGGCAGGAGAGGTCGACGAAACCCATGGTGACGTACACGGGGCACTTGATCATGGGGGCGAAATTCACCGTGTCGAAATAGGACTGCACCTTGAGCAGTTCCGCGAGTTTTTCCGGGGTGGTCCCTGCTTTCCGGATCGCGAGGGCGAAATTCCCCCGGGGCATCCGGCGCGCGGGGGAGAACTCCCCGTCGATGTCGTTGAAGCCGGGGACGCCCGCGATGCACAGCGTCACCTTGTCGTCCAGCGCGGCGCCGACGAGGGCCTGCCAGCCGCCCTGACTTGCGCCGCTGACGATGAGGTCGCGGCCGTTCCACTGGGGCAGGGAGCGCAGATACTCGAGAGCCCGCACCACGCGCAGGGCCATGTCGAGGAAGACGTGCTCCTCTTTCGAGGGGTAGATCTTGCCGTAGTAGTCCTTCAAGCGGCCGTTCCGGAGATCGGCGTAATATTTGGCGGGCTGGCCGTTGAGGATCCCGTGGGCGTTGATCTCAAGGCAGATCGCTCCCTCTTTCGCCCACTTGAAGACGTCCCACATGGAGGCGCTGTGGACTCCGGCGCCCTGGACCAGCAGAACGGCAGGCAGGGATTGGGGTGCGGCCTTCTTCGGCATGGCGAGGTAGCCGGAGACGGGGACGTCATCCACACAGGAAACCTTGACATCCCACATATCGACGCGCTTGTATGCGCCGGGGAGCTTCGCTGGGGTCTTGCGCTCCAGCTCCTTCATTTCGACTTGAGCCAGGCGCGCCAGCTGGGCCTTCCAGAAGGCGGAAAAATCCTCCGGCGTTTTGCCCGCGGGCAGGATCTTTTCCGGCTCCGCCACGGCGCCGATGCGGCCGCCCGCGAAACGGATCTGATCGTAGCCCTTTTTCAGGGGGATCCGCTTGCCGTCGTCCCCGAGGACGGTGAACTCCGCCCGCAATGCGGCGGGATAGGTGAACTTGTAGTCGAAGGTCCAGGGCTTTCCCGCGTCGCTCACGAATTTTCCTTTTTTGGAAAATCCGCCGTCCGCGAGGATCGTGTAGGTGACGGTTTTTCCGGAGACGGGTTTGCCGTCCTCGAGGACGACGGCCGAGACGCGCACCGGCTCGCCGCACTTGTAGACGGCGTCCTTTTTGTCCGTCGTCGCCTGAACGCTCAACTCGCCCGCCGTGCAGCAGGCCGCGGCGAAGAACGCCGCAAGAAGACCCGATCTCATATTTTTTCCTTTCCCTGTGGATATTTGGAGGTGGCTTGCAAACAATATACCCCGCGCCTATATTAAAGTAAAGGACAAAACAGCGGTTTTTTTTGACGAAAACGCGGAAAATGAAGATCAGGTTCGACAAGGCCCTGTGGGCGAAACTCGGCAAGACTGAGAGGCCGGACGTCGCGTCGCCTCTTGCTCCCGTCACCAATATCCGCTGCTGGGTGCGGGACGAATCGGGCATGTCGGGCCGGGGCGGGGCGGCCGTCCACAAATACCACTGTCTCTATCTCTGCCTCGAGGGAGCGGGGAAGATCGAGATCGACGCCGTTCCCTATCTCATCGGGGAGAACGAGGCGATCGGCGTGCTGCCCCAGCACCCCCACAGGCGGCCGAAGGGGGAGACGCCCGTGAAGTATTTTCTCATCCGCTTCGAGCCGGTCGATCCCGGGCTTCTCCTGCCGCTCTTCGACGCGACGCTCCGGCTGGGGGAGGAGGTACGGCCTTTCATCCAGGAACTGGTAGGAGCCTACGAAAGGGTCTGCCGAAACGAAACGCTCAGGAACTGCAACGACGTGGGTCTGCGTCTGGGACTTCTGCTCAACGCCCTGATGACGTGCGCCAAGCGGGAATTCTCCGCCGCGCCCTCCGGCAATCAGCGGCTTTCGGAGGTCGTGGACGCGCTCCTCGACCCGGAAAACATCGGCCTTTCCCTGAAGGAGATCGCCTTCAAGCTGGGCATCACGTCGGGCCATCTGACCGACTGCGTCCGCGACGCCATGGGCTATTCTCCCCGGCACATCCGGCAGGTGACCCGCTATCACGCTGCGGTGGATTGTCTGCTCCACACGACGCTGAGCATCTCGAAGATCGCCGAAAAAACCGGTTTCCGCAGCGTCTACGCCTTCTCCCGCTTCTTTCACAGGATCACGGGCATGAGCCCTACCGCTTTCCGCCGAAAGTACGGAAAGACGCGGGAAGAGTGAAGCGGTATTCTTTTGTTTTTTGTGATGCTTTCAAATGATGTCTTGAAAATCTTGAAAATTGTGATATATTACTCAAGATAAGAGGATAACGACGCATAATACCTATTATGTAAAGCCATTTTACCAGTCCTCTGTTTTTTCCATTTCAGTCAAGTGCGATATTCTGAAATCCTAATGCTCTGTTCGTGAGACGGTTGTGCTTGCTCGTCATTTAACATAATAGGTATTATGCGTCGTTGTCCTGTGAGCCTCACAGGACAAAAGACCTGTTCCTTGCCGATGGCGGCGATTCTGCCGGCGGGACCGGGCTGGACGTCTCTCCGTCCGTGGTCGTGACGATCCCCGTTTACCGGGCGGAAATGTCTCAAAATGAAGAGGCTTCTTTCCGGAGGAATACCTCCGTTTTGGGAAAGAGACACCCGGTCGTCCTGTTCGCTCCCCGGGGACTTGACCTGACCCGGTACAGGAAGATCTTTCCCGGATTTCAGGTCGAATTTTTTCCGGACCGTTTTTTCGGATCCATCGAAGATTACAGCCGTCTGCTGCTTTCGGAAGAGTTCTACGAGCGCTTTTCGGCTTACGAGTGGCTGCTGATCTGTCAGCTGGACGCCTGGGTGCTGAAGGACGAACTGGCACGCTGGTGCGCGACCTCCTGCGACTTCTGGGGCGCGCCGATCTCCGCGCGCTGGGAGTTCTACATGGACGGCAGGATCCGCGACATTGTCGGCAACGGGGGCTTCTCCTTGCGGCGTATCTCCGCCTTCCTGAAAGTCCTGCGGGCGGAACGGGGGCCCATGTACACCCGGAAAGCCCTGGGCCATCATATCGTCCGGCATTTCCGCAACGGCGATTTCCTGCGCGCGCTCGTCCCGATCCTCCGGATGGCGGGCATCGGCAACGGCCGCCGTCTCTGTCTCGACATTCTGCGCCGTCAGGGCTGCTGCGAGGACATGGTATTCCGCGCCCTGTCGTCTCCCGAACTCGAGCCCCATTTGAATTTTCCTTCTGTGAGGGAAGCGGCCGACTTTGCGCTCGACGGGAATTTTCTGCGGCAATTTTTCGAAATTTCCGGCCGGCGGATACCCTGTGGTCTCCACGCCTGGCATCAGCCGGAGGGCATGGCTTTTTTGAGATCTCTCCGGGAGAAAGATCCGGCCGCCGTTCCCGAATCGGTTCTCCCGGCGGCGCCGAACGAAGGGGAGCGGGGAGTGGACATATGACAAAAAGCATCCGGGTTTTGTACACACTGCTGGACCTTCTGCCGAAAAAAGCGGGCATGAAGATCAAGTTGATCCTCAATATCTGCCGGCATGACTGGCGGTTCTTTTCCGAGAAGGCCTTTTTCCCCTTCGCCCATTGTTTCCGGGGAGACCTCGAAGCGGAGCTGGAGACCCTTCGTCCGCAGGTCGACGGGAGATCCTTTGCCGCCGTCATGCGTTTTCTCGAGAAGGTCATGAGGGAAAACGCGTTCATGGACGCGCTCGATCCCTACAGGGACTGCGTGTTCATCGACTATTCGAAGCTGGATAAATTTTTTCTGATGCCGCCGCCTCGGACGGGAGCCCTTGATTCCGCGCGGAAAAAATACGGCATCGAAACGAGCGTTCCCGAGGCCCTTGTTTTCCAGCACGGCGTCGCTTTTTTGAGTCCGGAGCAGCGCCGGTATTTTGACGGCAGGATCGCGCTCGACGCCGGTTCCTGCTGCGGCCACTGCACGGTCCCGCTTCTGAAAGAGTATCCGTTTGCCGAGGTCTGGGCTTTCGAACCGAATGCCGGGAGCCGCCGGCGTTTTGAGGAAAACATGAAAAGGAACCGCATCGATCCGGCGCGCCGGCGGCAGTTCCCTTTCGGCGTGAGCGACCGGGAGGAGACGGTTTTTTACGATGATTCGGGCATGGATCTGGGACGATCCGGCCGGGCCGAGTGCCGGATCATCACCATCGACGGGATCGCCCGCGAACAGGGGTGTTCGGACCGCATCGGTCTGATCAAAGCCGATGTGGAGGGTATGGGGCTGAAGCTTCTGCGGGGCGCCGTCGAGGTGATCCGAAAATCCCGCCCCGTTCTGGCTCTGGCGGCCTATCATTGTCCCGAGGAGTTGTTCGGACAAGTCCATTTCATCATGGAAAACTTTTCCGGATACCGGCTCGTCTTCACGGATCTGCCGCCCGGCTCCGGTTGGGAATTGACCCTGCTGGCTCTGCCCGCCGAACTGGGAGAAATCGATATGGAGCGTTTCGTCGATTCTTTCCCCGGTGTCAGCTGAAGTCGCAGTAGCGGGCGGCTTTTTCGGCGAGTTTGCCCCGGATGCCCGCCGCGCCGAGAAAACCGAGGCGGCGGATGCGGCGGAAATGCAGTATTTTTTCCACGGCGGCCGGACCGAGACCCGGGACGCGCAGCAGCGCTTCGCGGTCGGCCGTGTTGACCCGAACGGGAAAGAACTCCGGATGGTGCTCCGCCCACATCGCCTTGGGGTCGCACGCGAGCGACAGATTTCCCTTTTCGTCGAACACCATCTCCGACGGGTCGAAACGGTACTTGCGGATCAGAAAATCCGTCTGGTACAGCCGGTGCTCCCGGGTCAGCCGGTCGGGCGCGTGGAAGATATCCGTCTCCCGCTCGCCGGGGATGCCCGGATCGCCCAGACCGGGCTGGTAGGCCGAGAAGTAGACCCGTTCGAAATCCAGCCGCCTGTAAAGACCCTCCATGCATTTCACGATCTCCCGGTCGCTTTCGTCGGAAGCGCCGACGATGAACTGCGTCGTCTTTCTGACCCGGGCGTGGGGCGAACCCGGCGCGGTGGCGCGGGCGATGTACCGCACGGGTTCCACGATGTCGCGGTAGAAATCCTTGGAAGCGGAGAGTTTTTGGAAATGCTTCGCCGTGGGCACCTCGATGTTCAGCGACACGGCGGAGGCCAGCTTGAGCGCTTCGTCGATGGCAGCACGGGACGCGCCGGGAATGATCTTCAGGTGGATCCAGCCGCGGTAGCGGTGCTTCCTGCGCAGGAGTTCCGCCGCCGCCAGCAGCCGGTCCATGGTCCGGTCGGGCGTCCCGATGACGCCGGAGCTCAAAAAGAGTCCCAGCATCCACTGTTTCCGGTTCTGTTCGAGGAAGAGCTCAACGAGCTCGTCCGGCGTCAGGGTGCAGCGGCGGGCATCGGCGTTTCCGCGCAGCGGGCAGTACCGGCAGTCGTTGGTACAGCAGTTCGAGAGCAGCGTCTTGAACATGATCCCCGTGCCGCCCGATGCCAGCGGCACGGGATACAGCCAGCGGCCGTCCGCGCCGCGCCGCCGCCGTTCCGCATCACTGGTGCCGCAGGCGCAGGCCAGATCGTACTGCGAATCCTGCGACAGGATCCGCAATTTTTCCAGAGCCGAAGTCATGATCCGTTGTTTTCGACGGCATCCGCCGTCGTTTCCCTTTCCGGCGATACTATAGCACGGATAAACGGAAATGCAACGGCACTTTTCAGCCCTGCTGCGGTGCGGCGGCGGTCCCGGGGCGGTGGAACTTGTTGAATTTGGCCATCACCTGCTGGAGATCGTTCCACGCGTCCCGCTTGGCCTCGGGTTTGCGCAGCAGAAAAGCCGGGTGATAGGTGGGCATCACGGGGATCCCGTCATAGTCCAGCCAGCGGCCCCGGAGACGGGTGATCCCCTCCTGACGGCCCAGAAGATAATGGGCGGCCGTGGCCCCCAGCAGCACGATCACCTGCGGAGCAACGCAGGCGATCTGCGCCTTGAGGTACGGCAGGCAGGCCTCGGCCTCCTCCGGCATGGGAACGCGGTTGCCGGGGGGACGGCACTTGACGATGTTGCAGATGTAGACGCTCTCCCGGGTGAACTGCATGGCGGCGATCATCTTGTCCAGCAGCTGCCCCGCTTTGCCGACGAAGGGCCGCCCCAGACGGTCTTCGTCGAACCCGGGACCCTCGCCGATGAACATGAGCCGCGCATGGGGATCCCCTTCGCCGAAGACCACGTTCGTCCGCTGTTCGCAGAGGGGACAGCCGCGGCAGGCAAGGGCCTGACGCTTCAGCGACTCCAGATCCTCTCCCGAAACGGCCACGGGAACGGGCGGGGGAACGGAGGCGGGCCGGGGGAGGGGAGACGGCGCCGCTTTTTCAGGTCCTTTCGCCTCCCCGCGGGGGACGTCCTGAAGAAACGCGCGCCACGCGGGGGAGTCCGGCATGCAGCGGGCCGCCGGTCCGGCTTTCGCCGCCGCGGAGACAAGTTGGTCGAAAAATTCGCTGTTTGGCATGGCAAAAACTTGTTAAACGTTCGATCCTGCGCTATATTTAATATAGCCCGGTTTTCCGCGCTTGCAACGGCGCGGCCGGAGAAACATGTCAAACCGTGATCTTTTCACCAAAAAATCGATCGGAGAAAGACGGAAAATGAAAGTTGTCGTCGCGTATTCGGGAGGTCTCGACACCTCGGTCATCGTCAAATGGGTCAAGGAGACCTACAAAGCCGAAGTCGTCTGCTACTGCGCCAACGTCGGCCAGGAGGAGGAGCTCAACGGTCTCGAGGCCAAGGCCATCGCCACCGGCGCCAGCAAGTGCATCATCGATGATCTGACCGAGGAATTCGCCCGCGACTTCATCTTCCCCATGCTCCAGGGCGACGCCATCTACGAAAACAACTATCTGCTGGGCACCTCCATCGCCCGGCCCCTCATCGCCAAGCGCCTCGTCGAAGTCGCCAAGGCCGAGCACGCCGACGCCATCTGCCACGGCGCCACCGGCAAGGGCAACGATCAGGTCCGCTTCGAGCTCAACGCCAACGCCATCGCTCCCGAGATCAAGATCATCGCCGCGTGGAGAGATCCCAAGTGGAAGTTCAAGGGCCGGCAGGATATGATCAAGTACGCCAAGAAGAACAACATCCCGGTCAGCGTTTCGGCCAAGAAGCCCTACAGCATGGACCGGAATCTGCTCCACATCAGCTTCGAGGGCGGCATTCTCGAGGATCCCTGGCAGGAGTTCCCCGAGGACATCGCCGTCATGACCGAACCCCTCAGCAAGGCCGCCGCCAAGCCCGAGGACGTCATCATCTCCTTCGAGAAGGGCATCCCCAAAAAGATCAACGGCAAAAAATATTCGCCCGCCAACATCATGCGTCAGCTCAACGCCATGGGCAAGAAGCACGCCGTGGGCCGGGTCGACATCGTCGAGAACCGCTTCGTCGGCATGAAGTCCCGCGCCGTCTACGAGACCCCCGCCGGGACCATCCTCACCGCCGCCCATCGCGGCCTCGAGGAGATCACCCTCGACCGCGAAGTCATGCATCTGAGAGACAGCCTCATCCCCAGATACGCCGACATGATCTACAACGGCTTCTGGTTCGCTCCCGAGCGTGAAATGATCCAGGCCCTCATCACCGAGAGCCAGAAATTCGTCACCGGCGACGTCCGCGTCAAGCTCTTCAAGGGCGCCTGTCACGTCACCGGGCGGCGCAGTCCCTACAGTCTGTACGACAGCGCCATCGCCAGCTTCGAGGACAGCGACTCCTACGACCACAAGGACGCCGCCGGTTTCATCCGGCTCAACGCCCTGCGGCTCCGGGTCCTTGCCCGCAGCAAACAGAAACGCTACTGATTGATCGGCCGGCGGGCGGCGGGGGACGCCCCTCCGCCGTCCCGACGCCCCTGCGGGGCAGGAAAGGAAGAGCGACATGGCTTCCGGAGAGAGAGAAAGCGCTTCGAATGTCTTTTCGAGCGGGGATTTTTCCGCCTCTCTGACCAGTTATCTGCAGCAGATCGGCCGTCTGCCGCTGCTTCAGCCCGAGGAACAGCACAGGCTCGGGATCGCCATCGAGGAAAAGACCGAGGAGCTCCGGGACCGTATGCGCCGTTTCGGCTTCTCCGCAAGGGAGTATATCCGGATCCTCGACGACTGCTCCGTCCGGCGGCTGGAGCCCCGGGATTGTTTCCTTCCCTCCTCGCTGGACGGCGGCGGGCCGGGGCAGTCCGCTCCCGACGGCGACGGACTCCTCGCAAAACTGGCGCTCTGGCGTCACGACATCTACACGGCCTACTCCGAGCTCTCCGGGTGTTTTTCTTCCGGCGGGGACTGCGGCGAGGCCCGGGAGAAACTGGCTCGGGTCATGTCCCGGTACCGCCTCAACGCCCATCTGCTGGATGAACACGCCGACGTCGTCACCGACTACGTCTCCCTGCTCAAGGACAACTCTCTGGCGGGCGAGGGCGGGCTCCGGCTCCTGGAGGAGCGTTTCCTCATGCATCAGGAGGAGTTCCTCACCGAATCGGGACGGATCTCCGCCCTGCGCGAAGAACTGGGCCGTCTGCGCAACAGCATGATCGAGGCAAACTTACGCCTCGTTGTGAGCATCGCCCAGAAGTTCCGCAGCCGGGGGGTGCCCTTCAACGATCTCATACAGGAGGGCAATCTGGGACTTCTCCGGGCGCTGAAACGCTTCGACTTCAATCTGGGAAACAAGTTCAGCACCTACGCCAGCTGGTGGATCAAACACAACATCCGCCGGGCCATCGCCGAGCAGGCCCGGGTCATCCGCATCCCCATCCACATGATCAACGCCATCAACGCGATCAACTGGGCGGAGCAGCGGTTCATCCAGCTCAACGGCCGGGAGCCCGAGGTGGAGGAGCTGGCGTCTCAGCTGGACATGCCCCCCGCACGGGTCAGTTCCATCCGCAAGATGGCCTGTCAGACGATCTCGCTCCAGTCCTCCCTGCGCGAAGACGAAGACAGCGGCATGCTGGAGGACCTCATCGCCGACGACACCAGTACCAGTCCGTCGAAGCTGGTCGCCCGGAAGGTGCTCTACGACAAACTTTACGAAATGCTGCGGACTCTCCCCGAGCGTGAGCAGCAGATCATCATTCTGAGATTCGGCCTCTTCGATCAGCCCTGTCTGCCGCTCATCGAGATCAGCCGGCGGTTCAACCTCACCCGCGAGCGGGTCCGCCAGCTGGAGGTCAAGATCATCAGCAATCTCCGTTCCCCCGCCAAGCTGAAATATCTGGACGGCATCGACGGGTACGAGAGCATATAAGGAATTTTTTCTATGGCCGAAGTCAGGATCAGGGGGATCGTCAAGTCGTACACGTCCGGGGTCCCGGTGCTGAAGGGTGTCGATCTCGACATTCGCCCGGGAGAGCTGTTCTTTCTGCTGGGGCCCTCCGGATGCGGCAAGTCCACGCTTCTGCGGATCCTCGCGGGGCTGGTGAAGCCCGACGGCGGCAGCATCTCCTTCGACGGGACCGACATCGGCTCCCTGCCGCCGGAGAAGCGCCATGCCGCCATGGTGTTCCAGAACTACGCCCTGTGGCCCCACATGGACGTCTTCGAAAACGTGGCCTTCGGTCTTAAGACCTCCGGCGTCCGGGGCCGGGAACTGAAGGAAAAGGTCATGGAGGCGCTGGAGCTCGTCCGGCTCGCGGACTTTGCCCGGCGCAGGGTCCCGGCTCTCTCAGGAGGCCAGCAGCAGCGCGTCGCTCTGGCCCGGGCGCTGGCCGTTCAGCCCGCGCTCCTGCTTCTTGACGAACCGCTCTCCAACCTCGACGCCCGTCTCCGCGACGCCATGCGCTCCGAGATCCGGCGCATCTGCTCCCTGCGGAACCTCACCGCGCTTTACGTCACCCACGACCGGCAGGAGGCCCTGAGCATGGCCGACCGGATCGGCGTCATGCACGGCGGGCTGATCCGCGAAATGGGCGATCCCGAAGAGCTTTACAACTTTCCCCGCTCCCGTTTCTGCGCCCAGTTCCTCGGCGATGTCAACATCATCGACGGTTCGGTGCGCGACGGCAGTCTGATGACGCCTTTCGGCACCTTCAAGCTCAACGGCAAGGCCGGTCCCGGCTGCGTCGCGGGGATCCGTCCCGAGCGCATCCGGATCGTCGAGCCGGGCCGTCCCGGTTCCTTCGAGGCGGTCCTGGAGGAGCGTGTCTTCTCAGGCGACACCTGCGACTGGACCTTCCGTGTCGGTGAGCAGCGTCTCTTCGTCCGCGAGAGCGCGCCGGAGTCCCGGCGCATCGGCGCAACTTACCATCTGGCTTTCGAGCCGGACTTCCTTCTGGCCCTGACCGACGCGGACGGCGAATGATGGTCAGACGCTTTCTCATCTGCCTGCTTCTGCCCGGAAGTCTGCTGGTGATCCCCTTTCTGCTCCGTCCCGGGGCTGTCGGCGGACAGACATCCGGAGGCGCCGTCGACCGCCTTGTCATCATCTCCTCACACAACAAGGGCGTGAAGGACGAGTACGACCGGGCCTTCCGGAAATATTACCGGGAACACTTCGGCAGGGACGTCGTCCTCGATTTCCGCTCCCCCGGCGGGACGCGGGACGTGGTGCGCTACATCGCCGACCGCTTCGAGTCGGAATTCCGCTTCTTCTGGGAGATGGATCCCGCCAACGGGCCGTGGACCGGGGAGATCGCCGCGGCCTTTGCCGATCCCTCCGTCGACCGGGATCCCAAAGCCTCTCCCGCCGCAAAACGGGCGCGAAAGGTGTTTCTCGACTCCGATGTGGGCATCGGCATCGACCTCATGGCGGGCGGCGGGACCTTCGAAATGATCCGTCACGCCTCCAAAGGCTTCGCCGTGGACGCCGGGGTGAGAAAGCGTCACCCGGAATACTTCCGGGCCTCCTCCATCCCCGAGTTCTTCGGCGGCGACAGGCTCTACGACGCGGACGGACGCTGGTACGGCGTCGTGCTCTCCACCTTCGGCATCTGCTGCAACGCGGACCGGATTTCCGAGATGAAGAACAAAAACTTCCCCGCCGCGTGGCGGGATCTGGCCGATCCCCGGTTCTTCGATCTGCTCTCCGTGGCGGATCCCTCCAAGTCCGGCTCGGCGAACAAGTGTTTCGAGATCATCGTCCAGCAGTGCATGGCCGAGGCCGGGGATCCCGCCCGGGGCTGGGAAAACGGACTCAACCTCGTCAAGCGCATCTTCGGCAACGCCCGCAGCGTCACCGAGTCCGCAAGTCAGGTGGTGCTTGACGTGACGTGCGGCGACGCCGCCGCGGGCATGGCCATCGACACCTACGCCCTCAGTCAGGCGGCCTGGACGCGCAAAGTGGAAGGCGAACGGCCCTCATTCCGTCCGGGGGGCGGTCCCCGGGTGCGCTACATCACCCCCCGGGGCGGGACCGCCGTCTCCGCCGATCCCATCCAGCTGCTGCGCGGCGCGCCCAACCGTCGCACGGCGGAGCGCTTCATCGACTTTCTGCTATCTCTGGAGGGGCAGAAGCTCCACTGCTTCAAGGTCGGCGTTTCCGGGGGCCCCGTCGTCAACCCCCTCAACCGCCCCGCCGTCCGCAAGGAGCTCTACCGGAGCGAATACGACGCGCTGCGCTTCGAGAAGGACTACGACCCCTACCGTTCCGGCTCGGATTTCGTCTACCGCTCGGCGTGGACCGGCAAATACTACGGTCTCCTGAGCCGCCTCATCAAGTGCATCATGCTCGAACCCTCGGAGGAGCTTCAGGCCGCCTGGCGTGCCGTCATCGCCGCGGGCGGTCCCGACAAGGTCCCGGAGGCCATGGCCGCCTTCAACGCGCTGCCCTTCTCCTACGCCGAGGCCTCCGCGATGAACGCCCGCCTGCGCACGGGGCCCGGCAACTCCGCGCAGGACGTGGCCGCCCTCCTGCGGTCGTGGAGCGATTTCGCCCGTAAAAACTACATCAAGGCGGCGGAACTCGCCCGGAAAGGCAGGTGATCATGCGCCGCACTTTTCAGTATCTTTTCTTCTTCGCCGTCACGGCGTTCCTTGCCGTCTTCCTGCTGCTGCCGGTGTGGACCGTGATCGAGACCGGTTCCAAGCCGGGGCTGATCGCCGAGATCTTCCGCAACCGGATCTATGTGGAGGGGCTTCTCAACAGCTTTGCCGTGGCTGTCGTCACCACCTCGGGGGTCTTCGTCATCTCCCTCGTCCTCGCGCTCATCTACGACCGGTTCGATTTTCCCGGCAAGGAGCTGTGCAACGTCCTGATGCTGGTCCCCATGATCCTGCCGCCCTTCGTCGGCGCGCTGGGTTTCCAGCAGCTCCTCGGCCACTACGGCGTGCTCAACACCCTGCTGGACGCCCTGGGCTTTGCCCGGATCGACTTCCTCGGCGGCCAGGGCAAGTTCTGGTCGGTGTGCGCGATCGAGATGCTCCATCTCTACCCCATCTTCTACTTGAATCTGGTGACCGCCCTCGGCAACATCGACCCGGCCCTCGACGAATCCGCCGCCAATCTGGGGGCGGGGCGTCTGCGGCGCTTTTTCCTCATCCGTCTGCCGCTGATGCGCCCGGGGATCCTCGCCGGCGGCAGCATCGTCCTCGTCTGGAGCTTCACCGAACTGGGGACGCCGCTCATGCTGGGCTACACCCGGGTGACCCCGGTCCAGATCCTCAACGGCCTGACCGAACTCGAGAGCAATCCTCTGCCCTACACGCTGGTCCTCATCATGCTCGCCGTTTCCTGCCTCATGTACCTTGTCAGCCGCATGGTTTTCGGCGGGCACGCCGCGACATCCGCAAAGGGCAGCATGGGCAGTTCCGCGAAGAAGCTCCGCTCGTGGAAGCGCTTTGCCGCCATCGGAGCGTTCCTCGCCGTGACCTGCGCCGCGGCGACGCCCCACGTCATGCTGGTGCTGTGCGCCTTTTCCAGACGCTTTTACAACACGCTCCTGCCCCGGGGCTTCACGCTGGATTATTTCGACAGCGCCCTCTCCACCGCGCTGGTGCTCCCGTCGATCATGAACAGTCTGCGCTACTCCGTGCTGGCCATGGTGATCGCCTCCGCCGCGGGGATCCTCATCGCGCTGGCCTCCTGCCGCTGGCGTCTCAAGGGGGCTGTCGCCGCCGATCTGCTGGCCATGCTGCCGCTGGCCGTTCCCGGGGTGGTCATCGCCTTCGGATTTTTGAGCATGTCGGTCAAATACGCCTGGGCCCACGCATTTTTCAACCCGGTTGAGAATCCCCTCTGGCTGCTGGCAACGGCCTACGCGGTGCGGCGCATCCCCTATGTGGTGCGGGCGGTCACCTCCGGACTGGAGCAGACGCCCGAGGAACTGGAGAACGCCGCCCGGAACTTCGGCGCGGGGCCTCTCCGCGTGCTGGCCAAAGTCACGCTGCCGCTGATCGCGGCCAACATCCTCGTAGGGGGATTGTTCGCCTTCAGCTTCTCCATGCTGGAGGTCTCGGACTCTCTCATCCTCGCCCAGAAAGCCCGGTTTTATCCCATCACCCGGGCGTTGTACGAATTGTCCCAGATCCTGGGGTCCGGTCCCGGGATCGCCTGCGCCTTCGGCGTGTGGGCGATGTTCTTCCTCGCGGCGACGCTGGCCGCCGCCGGGATCATGCTGGGAAGAAAGATCGGTTCCATCTTCAAGTTCTGACGGAGGCTCTTTACATGAAATGGACAGCTTTTTTTGCCCTGCTTTTCGGGGCGGCGGGCGTCTTCGGGGGCGACATCGTGATCGTCTGCTTCGGCGACAGCCTGACGGCCTGCGGGGGGCGGAACGGCCGCTACTCCGACTGGCTCGCCAAGGCGCTGCCCGAATGCCGGTTCGTCAACCGGGGGAAGGGGGGCGATACCCTCGGCGGAGGATTGGGCCGGCTGGAAACCGCCGTGCTGAGCCTGAAGCCCGACATCGTCGTCCTCGAGCTTGGCCCCAACGATTACTGGCGCAGAAAAAGATCCCTCGCCGAGCTGAAGCGGGACTATGAAAGCATCGTTTCCCGGTGCCGCGCGGCCGGGGCCGATCTTCTGATCGTCAGCTGTTTCGGCAACGACAAGGTCCCCGAGGGGGAGGAAATCGATTTCACGCGTCCCGGGATCCCTCTCGCTCATTACGCCGCCGGGCTGGCGCAGATCGAGCGGGAACTGGTGAAAAAATACCGTTGTGCCTACGTCCCCGATCTCCAGTGCGATATCACGCCCAAGGGGCGCAAGGATCTCTGGAGCGACAAAAACCACCCCAACGCGGAGGGGAACAGGATCGTCGCCGATACCATTCTGCCGGAACTGCGCCGCCTGCTGACGGCGCGGACCGGCCGGAAGAAAGACGCTATTTGACCAGACTGTACTTCACCGCGTCGGACCGGAAGGGGTAGGCGGGGAGGTTGTCGGCGCTCTGCAGATTGCAGTCGCCCCGGTACTGGATATATGCGTAGCGGACGAATTTCGGCTCCTTGATCTTTTTGGAGCTCACCACGACGGTCTTGCCGTCGATCTTGGCATCCGCCCAGACGAACTTCTTGTCCGCTCCCGCGATGGCGAAGGCGCCGGGCTTCTTGCCGTCTTTCGTCTTGAGCGGTGCCGTCACGTTCGTGAAGAAGACGCGGATCTTCGACCCCTCGACCTGCGCCCGGTCGAAGATGGGGCCCTGCGAGGCGATTTTTTCGCCGTAAACCATGCGCCGGGCTTCGAGGGAAAGCCGGTATCCCACCGTCTGCTTGTCGGGCGGGTGGATCGTCACGGGATCGCCTATGTCGATGGTGCAGATGACGCCCACCCGGTCGATGTCCAGCAGCCGCATCTGGATGTCGCGGGTCAGCGCGGCGCGGACCTCCCGGGGCGGATTTTTTTCCCAGTTGACGTCGCCCCAGGCGGAGAGCTGGACGACGAGGAAGGGCAGTTCGGGATCTCTCCACTTGGCCCGCCAGTCGGCGATCAGCGCCCTGTGCTGGGGCAGATAATGGAGATCCCCCGCGTTGGCGCATCCCTGATACCAGATGATCCCCTTGATCGGGAGTTTCGTCCAGCTGTCCACCATGGCGTTGTAGAGATTGCAGGGGAACTGGTTGTTCATGAAGGGGAGAACGTGGTTCTCCGGCAGGATCGCCCCGTCCTTCCCCGAGGTCAGGGTGGACTCGGTGCAGTCCTTCCACGGGAGCGTGAGAGACTTCTTCCTGCCGTCGTAAAGGCAGATGTAGCGGCGCAAGTCGTTCACCCGCTGGAGGTCCTTGGGATAGCAGTAGAAAGCCCGGATGGCCAGCACGTTTTCTCCCGTCTGTTCGAAAGCCTCCGGAGGGAGCACGATGCTGAGTTTGAGTTCCGGATCCAGCGCGCCCGCGCCGACATTGCGGATCTCTTTGCCGTTGAGCCAGACCGTGAATCCCCGGGCGATGGGGACGTTGCTCGAGTAGATCCGCAGTTTTTTGCCCCGGGCATTCTCCGGCAGGGTGAAACGGCTGCGGAACCAGCGAATCTCCGCGCCTTTGATCGAGCGGAGCGAGGCCGGCTTCCACGCGCCGTCGTCGAAATCCGCTTTGGCATAGACGGCGCAGGAAGCCTTTTCGGCGGCCCGCAGGGACTCCATTTTCCGCATGAAGACGGGCATTTCCTCCCCGTAGCGCTTTTCGCTGCGGGCGACGGCCTCCTTTTCCTGCGCGGGGGTCATGGTGTATTTGTTGATCTGCCCCAGTTCCTTCGTGAGATCGGCGGCTTCATACCCTTCGCGGGAGATCCAGCCTTCGATCCGGGTCCCGCCCCAGGCGGCGCAGATGATGCCGACGGGGATATCCAGAGATTTGTGCAGTTCCCGTGCGAAATAATAGGCCACCGCGCTGTAGGAACTTGCCGTCGCGGGGGAGCACACCGTCCACGTCTTCTCGGCCATCCGCGCCGGCAGAAGCGCGCCGTGGGAGACGCACTGGACTTGTTTCGCGCTGCGGATCAGGGGGTAGTTGGCCGCGGCGGTCTCCCGTTCGCTGTCCTTCGCCGTGCTGCCGAGGATGAATTTCCGCCCGACGGTGAGGGACATGTTCGACTGCCCCGAACAGAACCAGACGTCGCCGATCAGGAGGTTTTTGAGAACGATCTGCTTTTTGCCGTCATCGAACTTCGCCTCGAGGGGTTCTTTGTCCGCTTTCATGGCGGGGAACTCGACGCGCCACGTCCCTTCCGAGGTGACCGTCGCGGCGGCGCGTTTTCCCGCGAATTCCGCCTGAACGGTCGTGCCCCTGTCCCCCGTGCCGAAAAAAGCGATGGGCTTTTCCCGCTGAAGGACCATGTTGGAACTGAACACCGGATCCGTCTGGAACGCCGCCGCAAGACGCGCCGCCGCAAGAAGTCCGGCAAAAACGAGAAGCTTTCTGTTCATTTTATCTCTCCGTATTTTGAAGACCGTGAAGATCCGCCGTCTACTATATCCCTTGCGACGGGGATTTTCAAGCGGCATATGTCGGACAAAACGCAAAATAACCGGGCCGGGGGAGAAAAGCGCGCGCGGGGTTCTCCACGGGAGAGCTGCGCGGCGCCTACGCGAAGAGTTTTCCCGCGATGAAGTCCGCCATGGCGGTTTTTTCGACGCAGTCCCGGTGCAGGACGGGCCGGGTGTTCAGGTCCGCCAGCGGTTTCGGGATCGGCGTTCCTGTGACTTGCGAAAGTTTCCGGATGATCTCGAACCCGTCCTCGGGAACGGGGCCGTCGTCCACGGCGGGCAGCACCGCTGGAGCGAATTTGTACGCCGACGCCGTCGAGGCGATGACGCACGGCGCTGTGTCGCCGGTCGCTTTGCGGTACTGGGAAAGCACGTCCACCGCCACGGCGGTGTGGGTGTCGCAGAGCATTTTCCGCTCACTGAAAAGACGCTTGATCGCCTCCGCCGCCCGGACGTCGTCGCAGAAACCGCCCCAGAAATCAGCTTGGAGCCGCTTCAGATGTTCCCCCGTGATCTCGTAGCGGCCCCTGGATCTGAGATCCGCCATCAGGCGGGCCACCGCCGCGCCGTCGCCGTCGTGGAGATGATAGAGCATCCGCTCGAGATTGGAGGAGATGAGGATATCCATGGAGGGACTGGTGGTGAGATAAAACTCCCGGTTGCGGTCGTAGACGCCCGTACGGATGAAGTCCGTCAGGATGCGGTTGCGGTTGGAGGCGCAGATGAATCTGCCCACGGGCAGACCCATCTTCTTCGCATACACCGCGGCGAGGATGTTGCCGAAGTTGCCCGTGGGGACGGCGACGTTGAATTTTTCTCCCCGCTTGAGCCGTCCCGTCTTCACCAGATCGCACCAGGCGGAGACGTAGTAGACGATCTGCGGGACCA
This sequence comes from Lentisphaeria bacterium, assembly GCA_017450705.1. Classification (GTDB taxonomy): domain Bacteria; phylum Verrucomicrobiota; class Lentisphaeria; order Victivallales; family Victivallaceae; genus UBA1784. The sequence continues at coordinate 40,802 of JAFSTC010000052.1, forward strand.
GCCGTCCGAAGTTGATGGAGTTGGCCGACGAGAAGACCAGTCCCCGGGCGGCCGCCTTCTTGGCCATTTCGGGATCGGAGAAGACGGCTTTCACGCCCGTCTGAGCGTCGTCGAAATTGCCTTTGATGGCGCAGACGCAGACGTTGTTCCCCCTCTGGGTCGTCATCTGGAGTTTCTGGATGGCGCTCACGCCGTTTTCGGGGTAGAAGACGATGATCCTGACGCCGGGCACGTCGGCGAAGCCCTCCAGCGCGGCCTTGCCCGTGTCCCCCGAGGTCGCCACGAGGATGACGATCTCCTTGCCGGGCATGGTGCGCCGGGCGGCTCTCGTCAGCAGATGGGGCAGCAGCTGGAGCGCCAGGTCTTTGAAGGCGCATGTGGGGCCGTGCCACAGGTCCAGCAGAAAAGTCCCGCCGTCGATCTCCCGCAGGGGCGCGGGGTCGTCGTTGTCGAAGGTGCCCAGATAGGCGCCGTCCACACAGGCGCGCAGTTCATCCTGCGGAAAATCCGTGAGGTACTTTTCGAGGATCGTTCCGGCCCGGCCGCGGTAGTCCGCGCCGATGAGGCCCTCGAAATCGTTTTCGGAGAGCTGCGGGAAGGATTCGGGGACGAAGAGCCCGCCGTCATCCGCAATGCCCTGCGTGATCGCAAGGGAAGCGCTCACGCTGTAGGGACTTCTTGTTCCTGTGTAGTTCATTTTCGGAAACCTCCTGTCCGATCAGATCTTTCCCAGTTTTTTCAGCAGCAGCGGGATCGCCGACTCGAAATCCACCCCGTACCAGTTGTGGTCGGGATGGACGATGGTGAGCCGGATGGACTCCACCGTGTAGTCCACGGCCGTCTCCATGGCCTGCGGCAGGGGCTGGCCCGACATGAGCGCGGCGAAGAGGGCGCTGGAAAACACGTCGCCCGTGCCGTGGAAGGAAACGGGCAGATGTTCCCGGAAAAAGGTGGTGTACTCCTGCGTTTCCGCATCGTAGGAGGCGACGCCGCAGCGGCCCTTCTCGAAGGAGACGCCGGTGAGGACGGCGGTCCGGCACCCCAGACCGCAGAGACGCTTGAGAAGTTCGCGGACGAATTTCTCGCTATAGGCTTCCCCTGGATAGTCCAGATTCAGCATGAAGGCCGCCTCGGTCATGTTGGGATCGATGATGTCCGCCTTTTTGCAGAGTTTCCCCATGCGCAGGGCGAAGGCGCGGTCGAAGCCCGCGTAAAGCCGGCCGTTGTCCCCCATGGCCGGATCCACGAACCGCAGGACGCCTTCACGATGGAAATCCGTGAAGATCCCTTCGGCCAGTTCTATCTGCCGGACCGTGCCCAGATACCCCGACGAAATGCCGTCGAAGGTGATTTTCTGCCGTTTCCAGTGATCGACGATCTCTTGCGCATCGTCGGTCAGATCGCGGAACGTGAATCCCTCGAACGCGGTGTGCGTCGAGAGGACGGTCGTCGGCAGGATGGCCGTTTCGATGCCCGCGGCCGAAATGACCGGCAGCGCGACGGTGAGCGAACACTTGCCGACACAGGAGATATCCTGGATCGAAAGGACCCTTTTCATCGGTGATGCTTCTTTCTTTTCTTTCCCGTTCGGATTCGAAAGGCCCCGTCCCTTCCGGGGCGGGGCCTGCCCGGACGTTCCGGCGAGCCGGAACATCCTTCGCTACTTCATCTCCCGCAGCACCGTGCGGCGGATCTTGCCGCTGGTGGTCTTGGGCATGGCTTCGATAAACTCCACCTGCCGCGGATACTTGTAGGGCGCGGTGTGGGTCTTGACGTAGTTCTGGATGTCTTTGACCAGCTCGTCGGAGGGCTTTTTGTCCTTCGTGAGGACGATGAAGGCCTTGACCACCTGGCCCCGGACGGGATCGGGGGCGCCGACCACGGCGCACTCGAGCACGTAGGGCAGCTCCATGATGACCGATTCGATCTCGAAGGGACCGATGCGGTAGCCGGAGGACTTGATGAGGTCGTCCTTGCGTCCCACGTACCAGAAATAGCCGTCCTCGTCGCGCCACGCCGTGTCGCCGGTGTGGTAGAGGCCGTCATGCCAGCTCTCGGCGGTGTGCTCCTCGTCCCTGTAGTATTCGAGGAAGAGACCGCAGACCGAGTTCTTTTCCGCCCGGATGACGATCTCGCCCACTTCTCCGGACTTGACCGGGTTGCCGTCGTTGTCCACCAGCTCCACGTCGTACATCGGCGAGGGCTTGCCCATGGAGCCGGGTTTGGGTTCCATGCCGATCAAATTGGCGATGGTCAGGGTCGTCTCCGTCTGGCCGAAGCCCTCCATGACTTTGATGCCCGTGGCCTTGTAGAACTGATGGAACACCTCCGGATTGAGGGCTTCGCCCGCGATGGTCGCGTACTTGAGACTGGAAAGATCGAACTTGGCCAGATCCTCCTTGATGAAGAAACGGTACATCGTCGGCGGCGCGCAGAAGGTCGTCACCTGGTATTTTTTGAAGAGGGCGAGGATGTCTTCCGCGATGAAGCGGTCGAAATCGTAGACGAGGACCGCGCTTTCGCACAGCCACTGGCCGTAGATCTTGCCCCACAGCGCCTTGCCCCAGCCGGTGTCGGAGATGGTGAAGTGCAGTCCGTCAGGCTGGACGTTGTGCCACCAGCGCGCGGTGATGATGTGTCCCAGGGGATAGGTCATGGAGTGCAGCACCGCTTTGGGATATCCCGTCGTGCCGGAGCTGAAGAACATGATCCCCGGATCCGTGGCTTTGAGGTCGGCGGGACGCTCGAACTTTTCGCTGTAGCGCGGCAGATCGGCGTTGAAATCGTGCCAGCCCTCCCTTTGCCCGTTGATGATGATCCTGCACTTGACCGAGGGCGACTTTGCCGCCGCTTCGTCGGCGGCCGCCGTCACGGAGCCGTCCGCGGTGCAGATGACGCACTTGACCTGCGAGTAGTTGAACCGGTACTCGAAGTCCTTGGCCAGCAGCTGATTCGAGGCGGGGAGCGCGATGGCGCCGATGCGGTGCAGCGCGTTGATGACGAACCAGAACTGGTAGTGGCGCTTCATGACCAGCATGACGATGTCGCCCTTTTTGATCCCGAGACTGGTGAGGTAGTTCGCCGCCCGGGCGGAGTTCTCGGAGATGTCCTTGAAGGTGAAGCGCCTGCAGTTCTGCTTCTCGTCGACCCACACCATGGCGGTCTTCTCCGGCGACTTGCGGGCCAGCTCGTCCACCACGTCGTAGGCGAAGTTGAAGTTGTCGGGGACCGTGAATTTCACGTCCGCCAAGTGGCCGTTTTCATCCAGCGTTTCCTGCATGAACCTGTGATAGAGCAGTTCCCGCGCGGGAGCGACTTTCATGTCGGGCGCCCGGACCGGACGGTCGTCGTAGGCGGCTCCTCCGTCGCTTTCGAAGACGACGGCGAGAAATTCGCAGGTCTCTTCTCCCACGGCGATCATGCCGTGGGGATGACTGGAGTCGTAAAGGATGCTGTCTCCCGGTTCCATGTACTCGATCTTGTTGTCGAGCTGGACCTTGAGCCGCCCCTTGAGGATGTAGTCGAACTCCTGCCCCGCGTGGGTCGCCAGATGGATCGGCGTGTCCTCGGGCTGCGGCGGAGCCTTGACGAGGAAGGGATCCGTCTGCCGGTTCTTCAGCATGGCGGCCAAATGGCGGTACTCGAATCCCGCGCGGCGCTTGATCGATGTGCCGCCGCCCTTGCGGGTCAGCGTGTAGAACGACAGGCGCGGCATTTCGCCGGTGACCAGATCGCTGATATCGACGCCGAAACGGTCGGCGCAGCGCAGGATGAACGTGAAGGAGCTGTCGATCTTTCCCTCTTCGTGATCGATGTATTCCGCCTCGCTGATACCGGTAATTCGGGCCATCTCCGTAATGGAAATATCCAGAATGGTACGGATTTCCCTGATGCGTTTGCCCATCATTACCAGTTGATTGTCCATTTTTTCCTCCTTGTTTCGGATTTCAGGACGGCGGAAGAGGAACTATTCCTCTTCCTGATTGAAGCGGTTGCGCCGTCTCTCGAGTTCCGTGAGAAAGATCTTTCTGAGACGGATGTTCTTGGGGGTGACTTCGACGAGTTCGTCGTCGTCGATGTATTCCAGAGCCTGTTCCAGAGACATCTTGCGGGCCGGGACTATTTTGATGTTCTTGTCGTTGGCCGCCGCGCGCAGATTTGTGAGCTGTTTCTCCTTCTGGACATTGACGACCAGATCGTTGTCCTTGCAGTGCTCGCCGACGATCATGCCTTCATAGGCCTCCGTGCCCGGGTCGATGAAAAACTCGCCCCGCAGCTGCAGCGCGTCGATGGCGAAGGGCACGGCTTTGCCGCCGGCCATGCTCACCATGACGCCGTTCTGCCGGGAGGGCAGGGGACCTTTGTAGGGTTCGTAATGGTCGAAGAGATGGGAGATCACGGCCTCGCCCTGACTTGCGGTCAGCGCCTTGCTCCGCAGACCGATGAGGCCCCGGGTCGGGATGAAGAACTCCAGCAGCTGCCGCGTGCCCCGGGCTTCCATCTGGATGAGCTCCCCGTGGCGCAGGCCGACCATTTCGATGATCTTGCCGGCGGATTCGGAGGGAACATCCACGGAGAGCCGTTCGACCGGTTCGTTTTTGACGCCGTCGATGACCTTGATGATGACCTGGGGCTTCCCCACGGCCAGTTCGTAGCCCTCCCGCCGCATGTTCTCGATGAGGATGGCCAGGTGGAGCACGCCGCGGCCGGAGACCTTGAAGGAGTCTCCCGAGATCTCCTCGACGCGCAGCGCCACGTCCTTCTCGGTCTCCTTGAAGAGACGCTCGCGCAGCTGGCGGCTGCTGACGTATTTCCCCTCCTTGCCGAACAGGGGAGAGTCGTTGATCCTGAAAGTCATGGAGATCGTCGGCTCGTCGATGGCGATGGGGGGCATCGCCTCGGGATGCTCCGCATCGCAGATGGTGTCGGAGATGTCGATGTCCGAGATGCCGACGATGGCGCACAGGTCGCCGCACCGCACCTGTTCCGTCTCCTTGCGTTCCAGCCCCTCGAAGGTGAAGAGCTGTTTGATGACCGCGGGACTGCTGGTCCCGTCGCGTTTGATGATGAGCAGGGGACGGTTGAGATCCAGCGTCCCCCGGTAGACCCGGCCGATGCCGATGCGGCCCACGAAGTTGGAGTAGTCCAGCGTCGCCACCTGGGCCAGGACCGGCCCCTGAAGATCCTCCGGCGCTGGGACGTATTTGAGGATGGCGTCCAGCAGCGGCGTGATGGAGACCCGCTCCTGAGAGAGGTCCGTCACCGCCCAGCCGTCGCGGCCGCTGGCGTAGAGGACGGGGAAATCCAGCTGTTCGTCGCTGGCGTTGAGTTCGCAGAAGAGATCGAAGACCTTGTTGCAGATCTCCGCCGGGCGGGCATCGGGCTTGTCGATCTTGTTGACGACCACGATGGGCCGCAGGCCCAGGCGCAGGGCCTTGTCGAGGACGAAGCGCGTCTGGGGCATGGGGCCTTCGGCCGCGTCCACCAGCAGCAGGACGCCGTCGGCGAGTTTGAGAACACGCTCCACCTGACCGCCGAAATCACTGTGTCCCGGGGTGTCGATGATGTTGATCTTCGTGCCGTTGTAAGTGATGCTGATATTTTTCGAGAGGATGGTGATCCCGCGCTCCCGCTCCAGGTCGTTGCTGTCGAGGATGCACGTGGCCACGACCTCGTTCTCCCGAAAGAGCTTCGCCTGTTTTATGATCTGATCGACCAGCGTCGTTTTGCCGTGGTCGACGTGCGCGATGATCGCAATGTTTCTCAAACCGCTCATGAACTTGGAATGCCTCGACGAAAGATTGTTCTGTTTTTCACATATCTTATAAATATAGCACAAAAGCCCTTGTTCTGCAATAGTTTTTTGCCGTTTTGCGCAAAAAAAACTGAATTTTTCTTCCGTTTTTCCGGTGAAACGCTTTCCCGCTCTTGCGAAAATCCGGCCTGCGGTGTATATTAGACGGAATAACATCGAGGAATATTTTGGTCATGTCGCGTTTTGCGTCACAATTTCTTTTTTCAGGAGGTCCAGCCCGCGTCACCGACGCGGGGGGCACCGCGCCCGTCTCCCTTTTCGTTTGAGAAAATTTTAACGTCACAGCAATCAGAAAGTCAGAACAAAATGGCAGATCAAAGTCTCGAAACCCTGCGGCACAGTGCCGCGCACGTCATGGCGTCGGCCGTGAAACAGCTCTATCCGGATGCGAAATTCGATATCGGTCCCGCGACGGAAAACGGCTTTTATTACGATTTCGACATGGAGCACCGTCTCGTCGCCGAAGACCTGAAGCAGATCGAAAAGGTCATGAAGAAGATCATCGGCCGCAAACTCCCCTTCGAGCGGATCGAGACCACCCGCGAGGAGGCGAAAAAACTTCTCGCCGGCCAGACCTACAAACTTGAGCGTCTTGCCGACATCCCCGAGGGAGAGGCCATCACCTTCTACAAGCACGGCGACTACCTCGACCTCTGCCGCGGCCCCCACGTGGAAAACACCGGCTGCATCGGGGCTGTGAAACTGCTCAGCGTCGCGGGGAGTTACTTCCGCGGCGACGAGAAGAATCCCATGCTCCAGCGCATCTACGGGACGGCCTTCGCCTCCGAGGAGGAACTCAAGGCCTACATCACCCTTCTGGAGGAGGCCGCCAAGCGCGACCACCGCAAGCTCGGGACCGAGCTGGATCTCTTCGGCTTTTCCGACGCCGTCGGTCCCGGTCTCGTGCTGTGGCATCCCAAAGGCGCACTGATCCGCCACCTGATGGAGACCTACTGGAAAGAGGAGCACTACAAAAACGGCTACGAACTCCTCTACACGCCTCACATCGGGCAGAGCAACCTGTGGGAGACCAGCGGACACCTGAACTTCTACCGCGACGGCATGTATTCCCCCATGCAGATCGACGAAAAGGATTACTACGTCAAGCCCATGAACTGCCCGTTCCACATCGAGATCTACCAGTCCCGTCTGCGCAGTTACCGCGAACTGCCGCTGCGCTGGGCCGAGCTGGGAACGGTCTACCGGTACGAGAAGTCCGGTTCGCTCCACGGTCTCATGCGCGTCCGCGGCTTCACCCAGGACGATTCCCACATCATCTGCACGCCGGAGTCCATCGAGGACGAGATCGCCGAGGTCCTGCGCTTCAGTCTCCACATCAACCGGGCGTTCGGGTTCAAGGACATCAAGGCCTATCTCTCCACCCGTCCCGCCAAGGCGGTGGGCGAGCCGGAGCGCTGGGAGACCGCCATCGCCTCCTTGCGCAAGGCCGTCGAAAAGTGCGGTCTCGCCTGCGACGTGGACGAGGGCGGCGGGGCGTTCTACGGTCCCAAGATCGACCTCAAACTCCGGGATGCCATCGGCCGCGAGTGGCAGACGACCACGATCCAGTTCGACTTCAATCTGCCGGAGCGGTTCGACATGACCTACATCGGGGAGGACGGCAAAAAACACCGGCCCTACATGGTCCACCGGGCGCTTCTGGGCAGTCTGGAGCGGTTCTTCGGTATCCTCGTCGAGCATTATGCCGGGGCTTTCCCGCTGTGGCTTTCGCCGGAACAGGCGCGGGTCCTGCCCGTCTCCGACGCCTTCATCGACGCGGCGAAAAAAGTTCAGGACTTCCTGCGCAAGAAGGGGTTCCGTGTCGGTGTCGATGCCCAGGCCGCCAGTCTCGGCGCCAAGATCCGCGCCGCGCGTCAGGAGCGCGTGCCCTATCTGCTGGTGCTCGGCGAGAAGGAGGCCGCGGAGGGGACCGTTTCCGTCAGGACCCGCCGCGACGGCGAACTCGGCGCCATGAAATTGGAAGAACTTTGCGGAAAAATGCAAACAGAGGTTGACAACAAAGGGCTTCTGTGATATCTTATAGATTGTCCGACTTTCCGGGACGCGGTGTCGCGGCGTGTTCGGACGGTGTCGGCGTCTGTTTCCGCCCCGGGCGGCAGGCGCGGAATCGGGTTTTTGAAAGGAGGGTGCCGTTATCGCTAAGCTCTTGAAAGCCAATGACAGGACTGTGACGCTCACCGAGGTGCGCCTGATCGGCGCCGAGGGGGAACAGCTGGGTGTTGTCCCCTACGCGCAGGCTCAGACACTCGCTTCGGAGGCGGGGCTCGATCTTGTCATGGTCTCCGACCGTTCCGTTCCCCCTGTGGTGCGGATCATGAATTTCGGAAAACTGCGCTACGAGCAGAAGAAAAATCTGAAGGCGCAGCGCCGGAACACCGCGGCTCAGAAGATCAAGGAAGTCAAGTTCCACATCAACATCGACGACCACGATTATCAGACCAAGATCAAGAAGGCCCTCGATTTTCTGGAAAAGAAATTCCGGTTGAAGGTCACGCTGGCCCTCCGCGGACGGGAGATGGCTCATCAGGATATGGCTTTCGAGCTCATCAGAAAGGTGATGGCGGAGCTGGCGCCCTACGCGGACGCCGACGGCGCGCCCAATCTTCTCGGACGAAATATATCTGTCACGTTTGCGCCGAAATAGTTTCGGCGCCGGACCGCAGCCGGTGGTGCATTGACCGGCTCGGTCGTCAATAAATCATCTCAAGATGAAAGGAAAACAACAATGCCGAAGCTGAAAACAAGAAAGTGCGCGGCGAAGCGTCTCAAAGAGACCGGAACCGGCAAATTCCGCCATCACAAGGCGGGAGCCCGTCACCTGAAGTCGTCCAAGGATTCCAAACGCCGCCGCCGTCTGCGCCAGGATGCCGCCGTTTCTCCCGCCGAGAACAGCCGCATCAAGGCCGCGCTGCCCTACGGTCTTTGATGGGAAAGGAGCTGAAAAATGTCACGAGTCACTTATGCAGTTCCCTCCCGTAAACGCCGCAAGCGTCTTCTCGAGCAGGCCAAGGGGTTCTACGGCAACAGCAGCCGCAACCTCCGCAACGCCTACGATGCGGTGGAGCGCGCCCAGCGCAACGCCTATGTCGGACGCAAGCAGAAGAAACAGCAGTACCGCGCTCTTTGGATCGTGCGTATCAACGCCGCCTGCCGCGCGCTGGATGTGAATTACAGCCGCTTCATGGATGGTCTCAAAAAAGCCAATATCGTCCTGAACCGCAAGGTCCTCGCCGATCTGGCCGTCCGGGAGCCTGACGCTTTCAAGGCTCTGGTGGAAAAAGTCACCAAGGCCTGATGCGTCTTCCCGTCTTCCGGGAGCGGGCCGCCGCCGTGTGCGGGGAAAAAACGGGCCTCTCCCGGAAAGACCGGGCGTTTTGCAAGCAGCTTGAAACGGGTTGACTTTTTGACCGGTTTCAAGCTGTTGCGTTTTACGGGGTGCAGGAATTGCTGCGGAAAAGCGTTTTCAACAGTGCCCGCCGCCGGTCCGGCTGTCACTTTTGAGGTCGTTTTTCAACGGAGAACGGGATCGTCGATAGAGGATCTTCATTTGAAACGGGGTGTTTGACATGAGTGATATCATCGCAGAAATAAATCGGGCCGTGTCCGAGGCCGAAGGCCGGGCCGCCGCGGCGGCGGCCGCGGCCGAGATCGAAGCCGTGCGCATCGACTATCTCGGGCGGAACGGGCTTTTTCCCGCCCTGTCCCGCCGGATGGGGGAGATCCCTCCCGAACTGCGCCGGGCCGCAGGCGGCGCGTTCAACGCCGGAAGGACCCGGATCCAGGCGGCGATCGAGGCGGCGCAGCAGCGCCTGGCCTCGGGGGGCGAGGAGAAGGACGCCATCGACCTGACCCTGCCCGGACGGCGCGGCGCCGCGGGGAGGATCCACCCCATCAGCCGCACGGCTGAAGAGTGTGCGGAGATTTTCCGCCGGATGGGCTTCATTGCCGTCGACGGACCGGAGATCGAGGATATCTACCACAACTTCGATGCGCTCAATACGCCCATGGATCATCCCTCTCGGGACCCCCAGGACACCTTCTATTTCCCCGACGGCCGGATCCTGCGTTCCCAGACTTCGCCCGTCCAGATCCGGGTGATGGAGACCCACACGCCTCCCGTTCGGATCGTGGCTCCCGGCCGGGTCTTCCGCCGGGATACCCCCGATGCCACTCACGGTATGAACTTTCATCAGATCGAGGGGTTGTACGTCGATAAAAACGTCTCCATGGCCGATCTCAAGAGCGTTCTGCAGCGCTTCGCCCATGAGATGTTCGGACCGGACGTCCGCATTCGGCTGCGTCCCCACTTCTTCCCCTTCACCGAGCCCAGCGTGGAGTACGATTTTTCCTGTGTCGTCTGCGGCGGCAAGGGGTGCAACGTGTGCAAGAACTCCGGCTGGATCGAGATCGCCGGGGCCGGCATGGTGGATCCCGCGGTGTTCAAGGCGGTGGGATACGATCCGGCGGTCTGGTCGGGATTTGCCTTCGGTCTCGGCATCGAGCGTCTCGCCATGCTGCGGCACCGCATCCCGGACCTGCGGCTGCTCTATGAAAACGACGTCCGCTTCCTCAGGCAGTTTTAATTTTTCGGGAGGAGAGTGAAGCAAAATGAATATTTCCAGAAAATGGCTTTCCGATTACGTGGCGCTGACCTGTGACGACGCGGCGCTGTGTCATAAGCTGACCATGGCCGGGATCGAGGTCGAGAAGGTCGAGACGGTCTCCGTCGTCCCCGCGGGCGTCATCGCGGCGAAGATACTTTCCCGCGAGGCGCATCCCAACTCGGATCATCTCTCGGTCTGTCAGGTGTTCGACGGCAGGGAAAATCTTCAGATCGTCTGCGGCGCGCCCAACTGCGACGCGGGGCAGATCGTGCCGCTGGCGCCCGTCGGAACGGTCTTTTCGACGCCGGAAGGGGAGTTCAAAATAAAGAAGTCCAAGCTGCGCGGCGTCGAGTCCTGCGGCATGATGTGCAGCGCCGAGGAGCTGGGTATCTCCGACGACAACTCCGGTTTGATGATCCTCGACCCCTCCGTCGCGCCGGGGACGCCTCTTGAGACGCTCTTCCCCGGGGATACCAGAATGGAGCTGGAGGTGACGCCCAACCGTCCCGACTGGCTCTCGGTGTGGGGCATCGCCCGCGACGTTTCATGTTTGCTGGGAACCGAGGCGAAACTGCCCGAAATCAGCGTGAAGGAGAGTTCCGAAGAGCCGCGTCCCGATCTCGTGACCGTCGAAGCCCCCGATCTCTGCCACCGTTACATCGGGCGGGTGATCCGCGGCGTCAAGGTCGGTCCTTCCCCCGCCTGGATGGTCGAGCGTCTGGAAAGCGTGGGGCTGCGGTCCATCAACAACATCGTCGATGTGACCAATTTCGTGCTCATGGAGCTGGGACAGCCCCTGCATGCCTTCGATCTGGAGAAACTCGAAGGGCAGCGGGTCGTTGCCCGCCGGGCCGCCGCCGGCGAGAAGATCACCACGCTGGACGGCAAAACGCTGGACCTCTGTGAAGACAATCTCGTCATCGCCGACGCCCGCAAGCCCGTGGCGCTGGCCGGCGTCATGGGAGGAGAATACTCCGGCGTCGGCGAAAATACGACTTCCATTCTGCTGGAGAGCGCCGTGTTCCAGCCTTCCAACATCCGTTCGACCAGCCGCAGGCTCGGGATCAGCAGCGACTCCAGCTACCGGTTCGAGCGCGGGGTGGATTACGACATGGCCGAAACCGCCTCCATCCGTGCGGCGCAGCTGATCCTCGCCGTCGCCGGGGGCCGTCTCGAGGGTAAGGCGCTGGACGTGACTTCGGGCCGCCCCGAGGAAGCAGTGATCCCCTGCCGGTTCGACAACATCCGCCGGCTCATCGGCTCCCGCGTCAGCGATGAACGGATCGTCGAGATCTTCCGGACGCTGCACCTCAAGGTTGACGATGTCACTCCGTCGGGATGCACCGTCACGGCGCCGCTGTTCCGCCGCGACCTCTCGCGGGAGGCCGATCTGGTGGAGGAGGTGGCCCGCATCGACGGACTGGACAACATCCCGGAGATCCCCGTCTGCGGCAAATGCTGTCATCCCGAGTCCGAGGACGCCTGGATGCCTCTGCAGAAACTGCGGGCCGCCGTGGCCGGGCTGGGATTCTGCGAGTGTGTCCACTACAGCATCGGCAGCGCGGCCAACTTCCTCACGGACACCCGTTTTTCGGAGAGCGACCTCGTCAAACTCGACAATCCGCTGAGTCCCGAGATGGCGGTCATGCGTCCCAGTCTGCTGGGCGGTCTGCTGGGCGCGGTGGAGCGCAACATCGCCCGGGGCAGCAAGACGCTGGCGCTTTTCGAGCTGGACAGGGTCTTCTGTGCCGACCGGAGCAAATTCCCCGAGGAGCGCAACGAACTTGCGCTGATCCTCACGGGACTGCGTCACCCCGAGCGTTATTCCGCCGAACTCAAGGAGAGTTTTGACTTCTACGATCTCAAGGGAACGCTGGAGTCGCTCTTCGAACTTCTCAACATTTCCAATTACCGTTTTGCCGCGCTGGAGGGCGACGGCCGTTTCCGCCCCGGCCACGCGTGTTCCATCGTGATCGAGGGCAAAACCGCGGGGGCCTTCGGCGAATTGAAGAAAGAGCTCACGTCTTCGTGGCGGACGGTGTATCCGGTGTTCGCTTCTCAGATCGAGGCCGGGGCGCTTCTCCAGGCGGCGCGGCGGGCCGCGGCGAAATACAAGCCGGCGGCCCAGTATCCCGCAACGGCCCGGGACATCGCGTTCGTGGCCTCTTCCGGATTGACCTGCGGGGAGATCATCGAGTTCGTCCGCCGCAAGAAGCTGCCGGATCTTGAATCGGTCAGACTTTTCGACATCTTCGAGGACGACGCGCTCAGGGAAAAACATCAGAAGAGTCTGGCGTTCACGCTCACGTTCCGCAACGCCGCAAGAACGCTCAAGGACGACGAGGTCAACGCTTCCGTCGAAAGACTGCGCGGGGCTCTCGCCGCTGAACTTAAAGTCGAATTGCGTTAAAAAACAAAGGAGGAAGGAATCATGATCGATAAAAATGTCGGCTGTGTCTACGAGGGAATGCTGGAAGCCAAGGGGCTGAAGTTCGGCATCGTCTGCGCCCGGTTCAACGACTTTTTCGTGAGCCGTCTGCTTTCGGGGGCCGTGGACGCCATCGTCCGCCACGGCGGCAAGGCGTCCGATGTGACCGTGGCCTACGTGCCGGGCTCCTACGAGATCCCCTTTGCCGTGAAGAAGATGCTGGCCACGGGGAAATTCGACGCCGTTCTGGCGCTGGGCGTCGTCATCCAGGGCGCAACGCCCCATGCGGGCTACATCAACAGCGAAGTCGCCAAGTGTCTCGCGCAGCTCGGTCTGGAGTCCGGCACACCGGTCACCTACGGCATGATCACCGCAGACAATCTCGATCAGGCCATCGAGCGCAGCGGGACCAAGGCCGGCAACAAGGGTGTCGACGCGGCTCTGGCCGCCATCGAAATGGCCAATCTCAACAAAGCGATCAAATAAGTTCTTATGGCGGAAGATATCAAACGGGAGGCGGATCCCCTCCGGAAGCGCCACGGCAAGCGGCTGGGGCGTGAGCTGGCCATGGCCTTTCTTTTCAGCTGCGACATGCGCGGCGAGACGCCCCGGGCCGAGCTTTTCGACAGTTTCTTCGAGACGGCGGCGAGCGAATACGCAGACGTCGATGCCAAAACGATGCACCGGGCCCGGGAGTACGCCGTCCGGCTCTACGTCGCGGCGGCGCTCCGCCGCGAGGAGATCGACGCCATACTCATCCCCATGTGTGTCAACTGGGATTGGAAACGCATCTCCGCCGTCGACCGCAGCATCATGCGGGTCGCCGTCGCTGAAATGATCGAGTTTGACGAGATCCCCCCCGTGGTCAGCATCGACGAAGCCGTGGAGATCGCCCGCGATTTCTCCGGTACCGACGACGGGAATTTCATCAACGGGGTGCTCAATGCTGTGAAGAACAAGCTCGTTTCCCCGGAGCGGGCCTCTCTTTGACGGAGCCGGAGAAGGAAAGATGGCGTCGATATTTTCTGTTTTCAAACGCGGTCTCGAAAAAAGCGCGACCCGGATCTCCCGTGCGATCTCCGGTGTTTTCACCGGGATCAAGGCTCACGGCGACGCAAGTTTTGAGGAACTCGAAGCCCTGCTGGTCTCGGCCGATTTCGGGCTACGGGCGGCCGTGGATATCACCTCCTGTCTGCGGGACAGGTACGACCGGGGCGAGATCGCCACGGATGCCGACCTGGTCGACGCGGCGAAAAAGGAGGTCGTCTCCATATTGAAAAAACATGTCCGGCCCGTCAACACGGCTCCCGAGGGGAAGCCTACGGTCATTCTTTTCGTCGGCGTCAACGGCAGCGGCAAGACGACCACCATCGGCAAGCTCGCGTCGCGCCTGCAGAAGGAGGGGAAAAAGGTCATCCTCGCCGCCTGCGACACCTTCCGGGCCGCCGCGGTGGAACAGCTTCTCCTCTGGGGAGAAAGGTCCAAATCGCAGGTCGTTTCCTCCCGCCACGGCGCGGATCCGGCCAGCGTCGCTTTCGACGCCACCCAGGCCGCGCTGGCGCGATCGGCGGATTATCTTTTGATCGACACGGCGGGGCGGCAGCAGAACCACCGGGATCTCATGGAGGAGCTGGCGAAGATCCGCCGGTCCATCGCCAAGGTCTATCCCGAGGCGCCCCACGAGGTCTGGATGACGGTGGATTCCACGCTGGGGGCCAACGTGGTCAGCCAGGCGCGGGAATTTTCCAAGACGGCGGGCGTGACCGGACTGGTCATCACAAAACTGGACGGGACGGGCCGCGGAGGGATGGCCGTGGCGCTCCATCAGGAGTTCGAACTGCCGACCTTCTTCACCGGCCTCGGGGAACAGCCGGAGGAGCTTCAGCCCTTCGATCCCGAGCTTTACGCGGAGGCCCTGTTTTCCTCCGGGCGGGAACACTGAGATGACGGGAGGCTCTGACAGCGCATTCATGCTTCGCGCCCTCGAACTGGCCGGGAGGGCTTCCGGCATGACCAGCCCGAATCCCCTGGTCGGAGCCGTTCTGGTCCGGGATGGCCGGGTCATCGGCGAGGGCTGGCATCACCGCGCGGGGGAGCCCCACGCCGAGGTCAACGCCTTCCTCGATGCGGAGTCGCACCGCGAAGACACGACGGGCGCAACGCTTTATGTGACGCTGGAGCCCTGTTCCACCACCGGCCGGACGCCGCCGTGCACCGAGCGGATCCTCCATTCCGGCGTGAAAAAGGTGGTGATCGGATGTCTCGATCCCAATCCCCGTCATAACGGACGGGCCGTCGAAACGCTCGAAAAAAACGGAATCGAGGTCGTTTCCGGTGTGGAAGAGACTTCCTGCCGGGAGATCAACCGCTCCTTCTTCTGCTGGATATCCACGGGGAAACCCTGGGTCGTCCTGAAACTTGCGACGACGCTGGACGGCCGGATCGCGGCGCATACAGGCGACTCCCGCTGGGTGAGCGGAGAGCTTTCCCGGCGGCGGGTCCAGGAACTTCGCCGTCTGGCCGACGCGGTCATGGTGGGGGCCAACACCGTTCGCGCGGATCATCCGCGATTGACCGTGAGGGAACCCGCCGGCTGGCCCCGGCAGCCTCTCCGGATCGTCGCCAGTTCCTCCATGACGGGGGAAGAGCTGCGGACGTATTTCCCCGACGGGAACGCTGAGCTGGCCGACCCCGGGAAAGAGGGGTGGGACTCCTTCCTGCGCCGGCTGGGAAAGCGGGAGATCACGAATTTGCTCATCGAAGGCGGCGCGGGACTGGCCGGTTCCGCGCTGGATGCCGGCGCCGTGGACCGTGTGGAATTCCACATCGCGCCGAAGATCCTCGGCGGGGAGTCGAGCCTTGCCGCCGTGGCGGGCCGGACCCCGGAACGCATGGCCGAAGCCAGGCTTCTCAAGAACATTCAGGTGCACCGGTACGGGGACGATATCGCCGTATCGGGCGATCTCAAGGGATAAATGCGGAGGAAAATCGTGTTTACGGGATTGATACAGCAGATCGGGACCGTCGTTTCCGTCTCGAACAGCCGGATCCTCATCCGGCCCGCGCGCAGGATCGAGTCTCCCGTCATCGGCGAGAGCATCGCGGTCAACGGCTGCTGTCTCACGCTGGAACGTGTCACCGCCGCGGGAGAACTGTCTTTCTTCACCCTCGCCGAAACGCTCCGGCGCAGCACGCTTGCCGAACTTTCCCCCGGAAGCCGCGTCAACATGGAGCGGGCACTGGCCGCGGGAGACCGTCTCGGCGGTCATCTGGTCCAGGGACATGTGGACGCCGTCGCCGTCGTCGACGGGCAGTTCGTCAGGGACGACGGCGATGTGGAGCTCGGGATCGTCATCCCCGACGGGTTCGCGCCGGAACTGGTCGAAAAGGGCAGCATCGCCGTGGACGGCGTTTCGCTCACGGTCGCGGCGCTGACCGAACGGACCTTTTCCGTCTGCCTGATCCCCCGGACACTGGCCGATACGGTTCTGGGAAGCCGGATCTCCGGGACGCGGGTGAATCTGGAGGGCGATATCATCGGCAAGTATGTCCGCCGCTTTTTCGAGCTCTCCCGGGCATCCTCCGGAGAAAAGAACGAAAGTTCTTCCGGGAGCATCACCTATGAAAAACTCCGGGAGGCGGGATTCCTATGAGACCCGTATTCGGACTGGGCATCCCCGGCGAAGAAGCGCTGTCCCTGCTGCCTGATGAGCTGCCGGCTGCCATGGCTTTCGGCGAGATCCCCGGGGAGATGCTGGACAGCGCCTCCCACCGGGCGGCCCTGCGGCGGATATTTCCGAAACAGGGCCGGGCGCTGATCGTCCGGGACATCATGCCCGCCGATCTGGCCGGGATCGTTCCCGCGGCGCCTCTGCGCCTCAAGGTGGAGTTCGACAGCGGATTCCGCACCCGGTGCGCCGCGGCCGCAAAAATGGGCTGCCGGGTCGTTTCCGCCGGATTCGATATCGTCCGGGCCCTGACGGACGCCTCCTACGAGGCCGGCCTCGTGAAAATGCTGCACTCCATCGCGGGGATACTGGAGGAATTCGGTACCATCATGGCCTTTCCCCTGCGCCTGCCGGCGGAGGCCGAGAGCGTTTCCGCATTTCTCGCCTTCAAGCACCGTCTGTTTTATCCGGGGTTCCGGTATCTGCTGGAGTTCCATTACGAGGAGCCCGGGGCCTTCGAGATCCTGGAAAACGCGCTGGGCGTTTTGAATTTCGAGCGCAGCCTGTGGCGTCTGCCTTATCGCCCCGACGAGGAGTCCCGTCTGACGGAGGATGTCCTTGAAAAGCTGCGCCCCGTCTGGCGCCGGGGAGATGACCGGCCGGTCTTCGTGTGTGTCGATCCGGGGAGAGGCTCCTTCGAACGGGAGTTCCCTGAGCGCTTTGCGGCCGTGATCGATCGTTTTTCGGCCAGGGAGGGCGAATAGATGGCCGCGGCGAAAACGGATGAAAAAAGAGCTCTGCTGCGTCCGTCGCTGGCCGTGGGAGCCGTGACTCTGCTCAGCCGCCTGCTGGGACTGGTCCGGGTGCGTCTGGAGGCCAGCGTCCTCGGCGGCGGCGCCGTGGCCAGCGCATGGTTCCTCGCCTTTTCCATTCCGAATCTTTTCCGCCGCATCCTGGGGGAGGGGGCCCTCGGCACGGCGCTGACGCCGCTCATCGCAGGCATTGAACAGACGCGCGGCAGGGAGGAGATGCGCAAGGAGCTGGCCGTTATCTTCATCGCCTTGAGCTGTGTGCTCGCCCTGATCGTCATCGCCGTGGCGCTTCTCGCCATCGGTCTGCGGTGGTACGGCAGCGTTTCCGGAGCGGCGTACCTCTGCACGCCCCGTATGGATATCGCCCTGCGCCTGCTGCCGCTTCTCATGCCCTACGCCTTTTTCATGTGTCTCGTGGGGTCGGCGACGGCGGTTTTGAACTATGCGCGGATCTTCGTCCTTCCGGCGCTGGGCGCCCTGCTGCTCAACATCTTTCTGATCTGCGGCCTGGCCGTCGGGCTGGGACTGCGTATCACCGTTTCGGAACTGCCGGACTTTCTGCCGGTGCTCAGCGGCCTTGTTCTGATCTCGGGGCTGTGCCAGCTGATCCTGACGCTGCTCCTGCTGTTTTTCAGCGGACGTTTCCCCCGGGTGGACCGCGAGACCGTGAAAAAATCGGATGTGATCGGCCGCCTTTTCCGTCTCTCCCTGCCGGGAATGATCGCCGCCTCGGTGCTTCAGATCAGTTTTCTCATCGACCGGATGCTGGCCGTGAAACTCAACGATCAGGCGGTCCCGGCGCTGACCTTCGTCGACCGGCTGGTGGATCTGCCCATCGGCATTTTCGCCGTTTCGCTGGGCGCGGTGCTCATGGCGTCCATGTCCCGGGCGGCGGCCGAGAACGATTACGGGAAGCTCCGCGAGCAGATGCTTTTCAGCCTGCGCCACGTCTATTTCGTGTGCATCCCCATGGCGGCGGGGATCATCGTCTTTCACGCGCCCCTTCTGCGGATCCTGTGCCTCGGGGGAAACTACACGGCGGGGGATCTCGACGCGGCGCGGAGCGTGGCCATGTTCTACGGGGCGGGGATCCCCTTTTTCTGCTCCCTGAAGATCCTGCTGCCGGCATTTTATTCGAGAAAGAAGATGAGACAGCCGCTGTGCGCCTCGCTCATCGCTATCGGGACCAACATCGTCCTCAATCTGCTTTTGATGGGCCCCCTGCGGCAGGGAGGGATCGCCCTGGCGACGACGATCTCCTCGATCCTGAACAACGGCATCCTGCTTTGCCTGCTGAAGCGGGACGATCTGCTGCCTGACGGCAGGGCGCTCGTGTCTGCGGCCCTGCGGGGGGTGGCGCTTTCGACCGCCGTCGTTTTTCTGCTGTGGAAGATCTATTCCCCTTGGGAGGACGAATTGGCGGCCTGCCGCTGGAAGGATATTTCCGCGACGTCGCTTTTGTTTTTCTCGGCGGGGGTGCTGTACATCGTGTCGGCATGGCTGATCCGTTCTCCCGAGCCGGGGGAACTGTTTTCAGTCCTCAGAAGAAGAAAGTAAAAAGGATCCTATGTTCAAAAAATTGTATCTTCCCGTCGGACTGCTCGCGAGCGTCGTCGTCTCCATGATCTTTCCCCAGCTGGGGACCCAGATCAAACAGGCTTGCGGAAGCAGTCTCTTCATCGTGCTGATCTTTCTCGTCTGCGGCTACCAGACGGATCTCGGCGGAACGCGCTTCGACCGGCGTTTCCTGCTCTCCTTCATCGGATGCGGGGCGCTTTCCCTGCTGGCGGCGCCGTGGTTCGGCGCGGCGCTCGCCGCCGTTTTCAGGCTCGACGCGCTGGCCATGACGGGCTTGATCGTCATGGCAAGCGTGCCGCCCACGCTCTCCAGCGGCATCGTCATGACGGAGACGGCCGAAGGCAACATCATGCTGGGCGTGATGATGACGGTCTTTTACAATCTGCTGGGCGTCGTCACCATGCCGATCGTGCTGGCCTGGACTCTTTCTGGACGGGCGGAGATCGACACCGATCCCGTGGGGATGTTCCTGCAGCTCCTTCTGCTGGTCGTCCTGCCCTTCGCGGCGGGATTCGGCGCGAAAAAACTGCTCAAACGCAAACTGCCCAAGATCTGCGGATACATTCCTTCGACGTGCGTCATTCTGCTCATCCTCTCGTTTTTCTCCAGCGCCAACGCGCAGTTCCGGGCCTATCCCGTGCGGGTGCTCCTGCTGGCGGCCGGAGCGGGGCTTGCCATGCGTCTGGGACTGCTGCTGATCCTCTGGTTCTGCGGCCGGCTGATGAAGATGAGCGCGGCCGACCGCAAGGCGGCGATCTTCACCGCGGGCTCCAAGACCCTGACCATCGCGCTGGCGGTCCTGGCCATTCTCAAGGTCGGTGACGGACCGGCGGTGATCCCCTGCATGGTGTTTTATTTCCTGCAGTCCATGATCGACTCCATGCTGGCGGGGAAGATGGGGCTCTCCGCCGCGAAGGCGCGGGGAGAAAAAAACGCCTGACCGCGGTTTTGCCGCGGCCAGACGTGAAAAGAGTATTCCCTTTTACTGTTTTCTGCGTCCTTTGACGACCGCGAGTTTCTCGTTGACCTTGATGTTGTGCGCATCAAGTCCGGGCGTCTGGCCGTGGAGGTCGAATTCGATGTCCACATGGGGACCGAAGAGCAGACAGTGGGTTGAGCCGCCGAAGTGGAACATGCCCGTCTCGTCGCCCTTCTTCACATGCTGGCCCTCGTAGACGGTGATCTCGCAGGTGGAGACCTCCGCCATGCCGATGGCGACGAAGCACATGAGTCCGATGTCCGGATCGTCCGCGTGGATGTAGATCACCGCCCGGGTGGCCAGTTCCGAAATGTATCCCTGGGAATCGTTGGGGGCGAGGGGATCGAAGCCCACGCTCCGCGTTTCCGAGTAATACGTGCCGGGGATGACCGCCGTCTTGACGATCCTGCCCGAGACCGGCGCGTGCCAGCGGTGATAGCTCAGGGCGCTGAGGAAGGCCTGATAGACGGTCCCCCCCGCAAAATGGACGGCGCGGGGATCGTTGCCCAGCATGAACTGCAGCGCGTAGGGCTGGGCCTTGATCCAGAACTTGTCCCGCAGCTGGACATTTTTCGCCAGGGCGAAGGGAGCGGACTCGCAGGCGTTGACGACGACTTTGTCGTCATCGGGGGACGCCACGGGGCGGACGCCGGGGCGGAAACGGCGGACGAAGAAGTCGTCCCACGACCGGAAGCCGTAATGGGGCTGGGCGGGATCGCAGACGAATTCCTTCTCGAAATCGGGCAGGGCCTTTTTCGCGTCCTCGCCGAACCAGCCGCTGCGGGGATCGGTGTTGAGGACATAGGCGCTGTCGGCGGACTTGAGAAAGCATCCCCACTGGTCGAGGATCGCCTTGAGGCGGCAGTTGATCCGGTCGTCGATGAAGCCCGCCCAGCCGCCTTCGGTGGCCATGGACCAGTCCAGGATGGCGTTGAAGGGAAAGCCCACGAATCCCGTTTCGTCGAAATCCGGCGCATGGGTCAGGATGACGTTGAAAAGTTTCAGCATGTGCATGTAGTCCCGCACCTGAGGCAGGCCCGTGAGGGTCTCTTTTTTGCCCGCCGGGACCTCGTCGAACATCTGGGTGAAGAACATGTAGGCCCGGGCATCGTTTTCGATGAAGTGCTTCAGGTCTTCCACCACGGGCAGGAGCGGCGAATCGCTTTTCTCCGCCTTGTCCATGATCTTTCTCATCCACTGGGCGAGCGTTTTCCGGTCGCGCGGCATCCAGCGTCCGGCGGCGAAGGTGTGTTTTGCGGGTTTTTCCTGTGTCGGCATGATTTTTCTCCTCTCTTTTTCCGGAGCGGCGTTGTGCCGTCTCCCTCTTCTCCTCTTCCATCACAGATAAATCGATTCCCGAAAAATCCAAGGGGAAAAAAGAAGGTATGAGTTGCTATGGTAAAAGAAAAGCAGCAACCGGGAGTAAAAAAAGTGGCTGAACCTTAAAAAGTGTGTTACTGTAGATAGGGCGACGGCGGCTGGAGACGTCTCGCAACAGAAATCACACTCAATTAGAAAGGAACA